>VXOJ01000017.1 GCA_009840115.1 Gemmatimonadales bacterium
TTTTACTCACCTGCTCGGCGGTCCGCCCCCACTCCCACATTATTGCCGGGAGCTTACTCCGGTGGCGGCCGTCCCCCCGCTAGGCCCCCCCCCCGCCGTTTGGACCCGCGCCGCCCCCACCACCACCCCTCTCGCACTTCCCGTTCTACTATTGAACTAGTTGACCGAACGCCCCCGTCCGTCCAGGTTCTCCCGGCAGGGTAGGCGGGCCACCTCGGGGTGCCGTACAACGGTCGGGACACGTTCCCGTGTCAAAGCCTCGACCTCTGACGGTTGATAGCCGGTTGACAGTCTTTCGATAGATTGAGCTTGCCGCGACCACTCCGACCGGTCGACTACGCGAACCGAACAAAGCGGTGCGAGGCTTATGAAGGCACGTCATTGGGTCACGTTGATCGTCCTGCTCGTCGCGGGCGCGGCCGTCGTCGGCATCTTCATGCGGCTGAACGAGGACGGGGAGGACGAGCCGCAGAGCTTCGGCGACGCCGCGGCGGACTCCGTGGCCGAGGCGGTGCGGGGGACGGCCTCCGCGGCCGCCTTCGCCACGGACATTTTCCTTCCCGTCGAAGGGGCCGTCATCCAGCGCGACACCTTCGTGCTCTGGGTCACCGCGAGCGGACGGGCCGCATCCCTGCGCCGGGCCCCGCTCCATGCGGAAGTCCAGGGGCCGGTGACGGCGGTGCCGGTGCAGGAGGGCGTGCACGTGCGGGCCGGCCAGCTCCTGGCGCGGATCGACCCGACGCTCTACGAACTCCAGGCGCAGCGGGCGGAGGCCGGCGTGGCGCGCGCGCAGGCGGAGTATCTGGACCGGGTGCTCTTCGATGACGAGCTGCCGGACTCGGTCCGGCTGGCCCGCGCCGAGCAGGCCCGCATCCGGGTGAGCCTCCCGGACTACGAGGCGCAACTCGCGGAAGCGCGCTACGAACTGGAAAAGACGCGGATCGTCGCCCCCTTCGCAGGCCTCGTGGCGAACCTCGCCGTCGCGCACGGGAGCCGCGTCAGGACGGGCGATTCGATCGCGACCATCGTCGACCTTTCCGAGATCGACATCGATGCCGAGGTCCTGCATTCCGAACTCCCGCTCGTGGAGGTGGGGCGACAGGCGACGGCGACGTTCCCCGCGCTCCGGGGAGAGATCTTCGAGGGGCGCGTCGTGAGCGTGAACCCGCTGGTCGATCCCGAGACGCAGACGGCGCGCGTCACCGTGCGCCTGTCGAATCCCGAGGCTCGAATCGTGCCGGGCATGCCGGGGAACGTGCGGATCGCCGGCCGTCAACTCGCGGACCGGACGTTCGTGCCGAAGGAAGCGGTGGTCGAGCGGAGCCGGCGGCAGGTGGTGTTCGTGTTCGAGCCGGGAGCCCCGGGCTCGGAGACGGGACGCGCCCAGTGGGAGTACGTGACGCTCGGCCTTGAGAACGACACGCAGGTCGAGATCATCCCCAGTCCGGACGGAGACGACACCTTCGTGCCCGCGGGCGGGGAAGTCGTGCTCGTCGACGGTCACGCCACGCTCACGCACGACGCCCAGGTGCGGATCGAGAACCACGGAGAACTCGTTACGCCGATGGAACCCGCCCCGGACGACACACCGGACAACTCCGCGAGCGGCTCCACGGGCGGTTCGCGGTGAGGCGCGGAGCCGGGGGACGCCGGCCCCGCTTCCGTGAGGCGGCCGCGCTCGCCGCCGTGCTGGCGGCTGCAGGTTTCGCGGCCCCGGCGCCCTCCGTTGCGCAGAATCCGTCGCTCCCGGACACGATCGATATCACGAGAGCGATTCGGATCGCCCTCAGCGAGAGCCCGGTCCTGCGGATATCCCGTACGCAGGCGGATCGGGCGGGCGCCGACCGATTGGCCGCCTGGGGAGCGTTCCTCCCGACGGCCAGCGTGAACGCCGACCTCGGCCGGTCGAGTTTCTCGCGGACCACGTTCGTCGGCGAGGAGGGGCTGTCGGAGACGCTTCCGGGGGTCCTCACGTCTTCGAGCCAGAACGCGAGGCAGCAACTGGGGATGAGCTGGGTCGTCCTGGATCGCGGACGGCGTTTCTCCGAGATCTCGCGGTCCGCGGCAAATCTTCGCGCCGCGCAGCGATACTACGACGACCGGCAGCGCGAGGTCGTGCTGACGGTGCGCCGCGATTTCCTCGAGGCCCTGCGGCGGCAGGAACTGCTGGAGCTCACGCGAACCCAGATCGCGGACCGGGAACTCGAACTCGAGATCGCCAGCCGGCGGTACGAGATCGCGGCGGTGGAACGGACGGATCTGCTCGCCGCGGAAGGGAACCTGTTGAACGCACGGATTGCCCTCGCCGCCGAGGAAAACCAGTTGCGCGCCGGACTGCGCCAGCTCGTGGTGTCGATGGGCCTGCCGCCCGACGCGGGCGACGGCCTCGTGCTCACGGGCGACGACGGCATGCCCGAGGGCATCCCGGACATCGATTTCATCGTTCGGACCGCCGTGACCTCCGACCCCGAGCTGGCGGCGCTCGATGCGGAGCGCGCCGCCGCGGCCGCGTCGTTGTGGACCGCGCGCACCCGCTACCTGCCGCAGGTCAGCGTGAATCTGGGATGGAGCCGCAGCGAGAACTTCGGTCCCGAGGACTCGTTCTGGCAGTTCGACCCGGCCGACACGAGTCACGGTTTCAGTATCACGGCATCCTGGAGCCTCTTCGACGGCTTCCAGCGTGAACGGGAGAACGCCCAGGCGTCTGCCGCCCGGCGGCAGGCCGAGGAGGATCTGCGGCGCCGGCGGCTGGAGATCGAGCGCGATGTGCGGCGTTACGGCGACGACATCTCACAGCTGGCTCAGACGCTGGGTCTGCTCGAGCGCGTGTACGCGATCTCGCGCGAGCGGCTCGAGATGCAACAGGAGCGTTACCGGCTCGGGACCGTGAGCTTCACCGAACTCCAGCAGGCGATCGACGCCGTGCAGAGAGCGGAGACCGATCTGATCCAGCGGCAGTACGACTACCGGATCACGTGGTCCAGTCTCGCCGAGTACCTCGAGAGCGGGCCCGGCACCCCGTGACGAAACTCCGCCGCATGCGAGGCGGCTGACCTTGGCGCTTCCCGACGTTTCGCTTCGGCGGCCGGTGGCGACGGCGATGCTCTATGTGGGCATCGCCGTGCTGGGCGTGGTGTCGTTCCTCCGTCTGCCCATCGACCTCCTGCCGGATGTCGCCTTCCCGACGCTCTCCGTGTGGACGACGTACTCGGATGCGGGCCCCGCGGAGGTCGAGCGCTTCATCACGGAACCCATCGAACAACAGTTGTACTCGATCCCGGGGGCGCGCCGCATCTCGTCGCGATCGCGCGAGGGGCAGTCGCTCGTCCAGCTCCAGTTCGCCTGGGGCACGGACATGGAGTTCGCGACCCTCCACACCCGGGAGAAGCTGGACAATCTGACGGAGAGGCTCCCGGAAGGCTCGGAGCGGCCCACGATCCTGAGATCGGATCCGACGAGCGATCCGATCATGACCCTCGCGGTGAGCGGGGCTGACCTCCGCAGCCTGCGCGATCTCTCCGAAGTCGTCTTCAAGCGGCGCCTGGAGCAGCTGGACGGCGTCTCGCTGGCGGGGCTGACGGGCGGACCCGAGCGGGAGCTGCGGGTCATCGTGGACCCGGAATACCTGGACGTGCACGAGGTCTCGCTCAGCGAAATCTCGAACGCGCTCGACCAGGCGAACTACAATGCGCCCGGCGGCACGATCCAGCGGGGCCGGTTCGAGTACAGCCTGCGCACGCTGGGCCAGTTCCGGGAGGTCGAGGAACTGCTCGACGTCGTCATCGCGCGGCCGCGGGGCGTCGGGGCCCGTCCCGTCCGATTGGTCGATGTCGCCACCGTGGTCGACACGATCGCGGACCTCGAGACGATCGCGCGCTTCAACGGGGAACCCGCGATCGGGCTCCAGGTGTTCAAGGAGGCGGGGACGAACACGGTCCGCGTGGCGGACGGCGTGCGTGAGACGCTGGATCAGTTGCGGGAGGAGTTCTCCGGGATCTCGATCGAGATCGCCTCCAGTCAGGCGGCCTTCATCCGGGACGCGATCTCGAACGTCGTCTCCGCCCTGCTGCTCGGCGGGGCGCTGGCCTTCCTCGTCCTCTTCCTCTTCCTGCGCGATCCGAGGTATCCGCTGGCCATCGGGCTCGCCATCCCGATCTCGGTCATGGCGGCCTTCGCGCTCTGCTACGCGTTCGATGTCAGTCTCAACATCATGTCGCTCGGCGGCCTCGCGCTCGGGGTCGGCCTGCTCGTCGACAACTCCATCGTCGTGCTCGAGAACATCTTCCGGCACCGCGAGGAGTCGGGCGGGAGCGCGCGGGAGTCGGCCGGGCGGGGCGCCCGGGAGGTGGCGGCGGCGATCACGGCGTCGACGCTCACGACGATCGCCGTATTCGGACCGGTGCTGTACGTGGAGGGCGTGGCGGGCGCCCTCTTCGGCGACCTTTCGCTCGCGGTGACGTTCTCCCTCCTCGCCTCGCTGCTAGTGGCGCTCACGCTGCTCCCGGTGCTCGCCGCCCAGGTGGCCCGCGGGAGGCGCGGAGCGGAGACGGCGGGCTTCGATGGCGAGACGTTCCCGTCGGCGCCCGATGCGCCGGAAGCCGAACGGCCGGGGCGCGTGCGCCGGGTCGGCCGAGCCGTGCGGGCGGGCGCCGTCGCGGGCGTGCGAGGCGTCGGGGGCGGGGTCGCCTACGTGGGGCGCTCGGTCAAGCTCACGGGCGTCGATGTCGCGACCGGCGGCGGCAGAGTCCTGGGCCTGCTCTTCGGCCCCTTCCTGCGGGCCTTCGAGCGCGCGTTCCTCCGTTTCGCGGGTCGGTACGAGCGGACGCTCGAGTGGGCCCTGGCGCACCGGCTGGAAGTCCTCTCGATCGCCGTCGTCGCGCTGGCCGGCGCCGTCATGCTCGCCGGATCCCTCCCGCGGGGACTCATGCCGCGCGTGGACGAGCAGCAGTTCTGGGTCGAACTCAACCTCCCCCAGGGGACGCCGATCCGGACGACGGACGAGACGGCGGGCGAGGTGGAGCGGCTCCTGCTCGACATGGCGGACGTCTCGGGCATCTTCACCCGGGTGGGCCGCAGCCGGGGCAGCGAACTCGCGGCGCGCGACCTGACCGGACTTAACAACGCGGCGCTCGACGTCCAGCTCGCCGGGTCGTCCCGGCCGACGAGCGAAGCCATCGCCGAACTGCGGGCGCGGCTCGCGGGGAGCGGGGTGGATCCGGCCTTCGTGACGATCGAGACCGGACGGGCCACATCGCTCGGCAGGGCGCTGGCGATCGGGGAGGCCGACCTCGCGGTGAAGGTGCAGAGCGGGGAACTGGATGAACTCGTGCCGGTCGCCGAGGCGGTCGAGACCCGGCTCGAGGGCGTCTCGACGCTGGCCGATGTCCGGCTGGACTTCCTTCGCACGCAGCCGGAACTCGTCATCGAAGTCAATCGGGAGGTGGCGGCCCGTCACCAGATCACCGTGACTTCGGTCGCGACGGCGATCGAGGACTACCTCCGGGGGTCGGAGACGAACAACGCGTACTCGGTATTCGCGGACAAGGTCGACATCCGGGTCACGATCCCGGAGACCGCCCGGCGGGAACTCGACCGGGTGCTCGGGCTTCGGCTGCAGGGCGTGCCGATCGGGGAACTCGTGACGGTCCGGCAGGGGTTCGGTCCGGTCGAAATCCGGCGCGAGGATCAGAACCGCACGATCCAGGTGCTCGCGGACGTGGCCGAGGGCGGACTCCGGACGGCCGTGCGGGAGGTGGAGGCCGCGATCGCGGACATCCCGCGGCCGGCGCTCACGACCGTGCGCGTCGGCGGCGAGAACGAGGAGATGCAGGACAGCTTCCGCTCGCTCACCTTCGCCTTCGCGCTCGCGCTGGCCCTCGTCTTCCTCATCATGGCCGCCCAGTTCGAGTCGCTCGTGCAGCCGCTCGTCGTCCTCACCGCGGTGCCGCTGGCGGCGATCGGGGCGGTGACGGCGCTCTGGATCGCCGGGGACGGCCTCAACGCGATGAGCGGTATCGGGTTCGTGATCCTCATCGGCATTGTCGTCAATGACGCGATCGTCAAGGTCGACTTCATCAACCAGCGGAGACGAGCGGGGCTCGCGAAGCGGGCCGCGATCCTCGAAGCGGGCCGGCTGCGGCTCCGCCCCATCGTGATGACGACCATCACGACCGTGGTCGGGCTCCTCCCTCTCGCCGCCGGGCTCGGGGCCGGGGCCGACCTCCGCGCCCCGCTGGCCGTCGCGGTGATCGGCGGCCTCATCTCCGCGACCTTCCTCACGCTCATCGTCGTGCCGGTCGTATATTCGGTCCTCGTCGAGCCCTCCGTGTCCGTGGGGCCCGACCCGGGCCCGCGGCCCGAGCGCCGCGACCCGTCCGCGCTCCGGCCGACGCCGGGGTATGGCCTCGGCGGCGGCTCCGGACCGGCGGCTCCAGGCATGGCGAGAGGGAGTGTGGAACCATGATCGATCTGGCCATCCGCCGACCGGTGGCGACCGCCGCGATCTACATCGCGCTCTTCGCGCTCGGCGTGACGAGCTTCCGGCTCATCCCGGTCGAGGACCTGCCCGAGGTCGAGTTCCCCCGTCTCACGGTCACCGCCACCTGGGACGGCGCCTCGCCCGAGGCGCTGGAAGCGTTCGTGACCGCGCCGCTCGAAACCGTCATCCAGCAGGTCGGCGGGGTGGAGAAGGTCGTCTCGGAATCCTCCGCCGATCAGCGCGGGACGGGGTCCAGCGCCCGGATCGAAGTCGAATTCGAGCGCGATACGCGGATGGAGTTCGCCCGCCTCGAGCTCGGCGAACGGATCAACTCGATCCGGGACGAGCTGCCCGAGGGCGTGGTGCCCCTCCTCTCCGAGTACGTCCCGCAGGAATTTGCCGAGGAAGAGGAGCAGCTTCTCACCTTCTCGCTGACCGGCCCCTACACCTTCGCGCGCCTGGGCGAGATCGCCGAGGAGGAGATCGCGCCCTTCGTGCGGGGGTTGCCGGGCGTGTCCGCGGTGGACGTGCGGGGGGCCGAGCGCCGCGAGATCGCGGTCGAGCTCGACCGGGGCCGGCTGGAGGCGCTCGGGCTGCGGCCGGAGGAGGTCAGCCGCCGGATCGTCGAACTCTCAGAGCCGAAGGCTCCGGGGTCGGTCGAACTCGATGGGCGGCAGTTCGCCATCGCCGTGCGCACCCGGGCGCTCGAGGTGTCGGACATCGCGGACATGATCGTCCTCACCCGGCCGGATGGGCCCGTGCGCGTGGGCGATCTCGGGCAGGTGCGCGACCAGACGGAAGACCCGCTGTTCTTCTGGCGCATCAACTCGCAGCCCACGATCTCGATCAGCGTGTACCGCCAGTCGGGCACGAACGTGATCCAGATCGCGGACGACGTGAAGGCCGCGATGACCGAACTGGGTTCGACGCTGCCGGCGGGCGTGGGGCTCGAGTTGCTGCGGGATCAGAGCGAGAACATCCGCGAGCAGCTCACGGAGCTCCGGCTCCGCGCCATCGCCGCCGCCATCGTGATCTTCATCGTGCTCACGCTCTTCCTGCGGTCGCTCGGCGCCGTCCTCGTCGTGTTCGCGACGATCGGATTCAGCGTCCTGACGGCGGTGAACTTCCTCTACATCGGCGGATTCTCGCTGAACCTGCTCACGCTGTGGGGGCTCGCGTGGGGGTTCGGCCTCGTCGTCGACAACGGCATCGTCGTGCTCGAAAACGTGGAGCGTCACCGTAGGGCGGGGGCGGGCCCATCCGATGCCGCGAGCCGCGGGGCGCGCCAGGTCGTCCTGCCCGTGCTCGCCGCAACGCTGACGACCGCGATCGTGCTCGTCCCCTTCCTCTTCCTGCAGGGAGAGCTGCGGGTCTACTACCTGCCGCTCACGTTCGCCGTGGGCTTCTCGATCATCGCGAGCCTCTTCGTGGCGTTCACCTTCGTCCCGGCGCTCGCCTCGCGCGTCTCCCGCATGCGGGATTCCGCCGGGGCCGTGGTCGATTCGGCCCTGACGACGGGGGACGCCGCGGCAGCGCCGACCCGACAGTCCGAACCGTTCTACATCGCGGGATACCGGTCGCTCCTCGGGTTCGCGCTTCGGCATCCCGTCCTCGTCGCACTCGTCTGCCTCGGGAGTCTCGCGGGGAGCTGGTACCTGTTCGACGAGCACGTGAGCAGGGGGAGCTACTGGAGCGGATTCGGAGGGGGCGGAAGCGGGATCACGATCACGATCAGCTTCCCGCGCGGCGCGGGGCTGGAACGCACGGACGAACTTGTGCGCTCCTTCGAGGCGAAGCTCGCCACCATCGATGAAGTCGAACGCTTCGAGGCGCAGGTCCGGCCCAACTACGCGTACATGCGCGCGGAATTCCCCGACGGACTCGAGCACACGTCGATCCCGGTGGCCATCAAGGACCAGATGACGGCGTACAGCTACGGGTTCTCGGGCGTCGACGTCTTCGTGCGGGGATACGGTCCCAGTTTCTACGGCGGCGGCTCGAGTCCGCCCAACTACAGCCTGCAGGTGCTCGGGTACAACTACCTGACGGTGCAGGAGATCGCCGAGGAGATCGCGTCGCGTCTGACGCGATTCTCCCGGATCCGCGACGTAGACCCGAACGCGAGCGGCAACTGGTATCAGCGCGACCGGGAATTCGAGTACTACGTGGAGCCGGATCGGGAGGCGCTGGCGGCCTACAACCTCCCGGTGCAGCAGTTGCTCAACTACGTGTCGAGCAACATTCAGGGCCGGCCGGCCGTGAGCCGGATCCGCGTGGGCGGCGAGGAGGTGCAGTACGCCGTAAAGGTGGACGGGTATCGCGAGTTCGACTTCCATGACCTGAGCGATCTGCGCGTGCCGATCTCCTCCCGCGAGGAACTCCGGCTCGCCAACGTCGCGGAGGTGGGGCGCCGGCAGGTCCTGGCCAGCATCCGGCGGGAAGACCAGCAGTACGAGCGGACCGTGGCGTGGGAGTTCCGGGGGCCGGTACGGTTCGGCGATGTCGTCCGCGACGCGGTGGTGGACGCGATGGAACTCCCGCCGGGATACCGGATCGAGAAATCGCGCTACGGGGGCTGGACGACGGAGGAGACGACGCAGATGTGGGTCGTCCTCGCCTTCTCCATCCTCCTCATCTACATGGTGACGGCCGGTCTGTTCGAGTCGCTCCTGGCGCCGTTCGTCGTGCTCTTCTCGCTGCCCTTCGCCCTCATCGGCGTCTTCCTCATCTTCTTCTACACCGATGCGACCTTCACCCGCACCGCGTTCATCGGCACGATCATGATGGGCGGCATCGTGGTGAACAACGCCATCCTTGTGGTCTACCACATCGGCGAGGTGCGCAAACGCATGCCGACGGCGGCGGCGATCGTGCAGGGAACGCTGGAGCGCGTGCGCCCCATCCTCATGACGACGCTCACGACGGTGTTCGGACTCCTGCCGCTCGTCCTCTTCGCCCCCTCCCAGGATCAGAACATCTGGAACGCGCTCGCGCTCGCGACCATCGGCGGGTTGATTTCGAGTACGTTATTCGTGCTCGTCGCAATTCCGGTGGCATATCGTTACATCGTGGCACGCCGTATCTGACGGCACGCCCGCCGGGAGGCCACGGCAACGGTCCGGGGGGCGCACGGGAACACGAAAGCTGACGGGGGTCGAGAATGGCACGGTCGCGTCTGTCCAGGTCCGGTTTCAGGCCGGGTTGGCTGCTCCTCGGGTGTCTGCTGGCGGGGACCGCCTGTGAACCGGGCGGAGGACCGAGCGAATTCCTTCGGGACCCGGGATCGGCAGAGGTGAACATGACGGCTCCGGAGACTTTTCAGGCTCGTTTCGAGACGACGAAGGGCACGTTCGTGGTGGAGGCGCACCGCGAGTGGGCTCCCAACGGCGTGGACCGCTTCTACAACCTGGTGGAGAACGGGTTCTTCGACGACGTGAGGTTCTTCCGCGTGATCGCGGGCTTCATGGCGCAGTTCGGGATCAACGGAGACCCGGCAATCCAGTCCGGGTGGCGGGACGCGAACATCCAGGACGATCCGGTGGTCATGGGGAATACGCGCGGGCGGATAAGCTTCGCGCAGACGTCCATGCCGAACAGCCGCAGTACGCAGCTCTTCATCAACTTCGGCGACAACTCGCGGCTCGATGGGATGGGATTTGCCGCCATCGGCGAGATCATTTCGGGCATGGACGTCGTAGACGCGCTCTACTCCGGGTACGGGGAAGGGGCGCCCGGCGGGAACGGACCGAGCCAGGGGCGTATCCAGGAGGAGGGGAACGTCTACCTTGAGGCGGAGTTCACCGAACTGGACTACATCGAGCGGGCGACCATCAGCAGTGAGAATTAGCCGCGCTGCCAATCTGGCGGGATCTGCGGCGGCGCTCGTTCTCGCGGCGATGACGGTGTTGCCGCCCGCGGACGCCACCGGCCAGGAGGCGCGGCCGGCCGGCGCGGAGCGGCCGCGGGCACGTGAGGCGGGCGTCCTCATCGGGCGCCTGCCGACGGGGCCGCTGAATGCGATCACGGACGTGCCCGGGGTGCGCGTGGGCCACCGCACGGTGTGGGTGGGCGACTCGATCCGCACGGGGGTCACGGCGATTCTCCCGCACGGGGACAACGTGTTCGAGCGGCGGGTGCGGGCGGCGATCGCGGTCGGCAACGGGTTCGGGAAGCTGGTGGGGCTGAGCCAGGTCAACGAACTCGGCGAACTCGAGACGCCGATCCTCCTCACCGGGACGCTGAGCGTGTTCCGCGCGGCGGACGCGCTCCTCGATACCCTCCTTTCGCTCCCGGCGAACCGCGACGTGCGCTCGATGAACCCGGTCGTCGGCGAGACGAACGACGGGTACCTGAGCGACATCCGCGTCCGCCCGATCCGGCCCGAGCACGTGCGCGAGGCGCTGCGGACGGCGGCGGGCGGCCCGGTGGAGGAGGGAACGGTCGGGGCGGGGACGGGGACGATCGCCTTCGGCTGGAAGGGCGGCATCGGGACCTCGTCCCGGCGGGTCGAGATCGGCGGGCGGGTCGTGAATGTCGGCGTGCTCGTGCAGAGCAACTTCGGGGGTTCGCTGCGCATCGACGGCGTGCGCGTGGGAGAGAAGCTCGCGGCGGCCGGCCTGCGCGGCGCCCGCGACCAGGGAGATGGCGACGGGTCCGTGATGATCGTGATCGCGACGGACCTGCCGCTGGCCCACCGCGAACTCGACCGGGTGGCCGATCGCTCGTTCATGGGGCTCGCCCGCACGGGATCGTACATGTCGCACGGCTCCGGAGACTACGCGATCGCCTTCTCGACGGGGGAGGGGGAGGCCGTTCGAGGCGGCGGCGCGCTGTCGCGCGTGTTCGAGGCGGTGGTCGAGGCGACGGACGAAGCCGTCATCAACTCCCTGTTCAGGGCGACATCCGTCACGGGGCACGGGGGACGGACGATCGAATCGCTCCCGCTCGACCCCACGCTGGAATGGCTCCGCGAGGCGGGGGTCCTCGGGACGCCGCGGTGAAGCCGCTGATTCCCGCTTCCGCGCAGCCACCGCTGCCGCGGGGGCGCCTCATCGTCGAGGAGGATCCCGACCCGGAGGCGGTGCCGCTCGATGTCCTCTTCGTGGGCGGAGGTCCGGCCGGGCTCGCGGGAGCGATCCGGCTGGCGCAACTGGCGGCGCGCGACCGCGCGGAGGGCGGGCCGCTCGCCGACCTCGAGATCGGCGTCCTCGAGAAGTCGGGTGAACTCGGGGAGCACTGCCTCTCCGGGGCCGTCGTGAACCCGGAGGCCTTTCACACGCTCTTCCCGGACCTCGACGAGACGGAGCTTCCCCTGCGGGGCCGCGTGGCGGGCGACCGGGTGCTGCTCCTCACGGAGCGCGGAAGGATCCGGCTCCCGACCCCTCCCTCGATGCGGAACCACGGCCACCACGTGGCCTCCATCTGCGAGGTCGTGCGCTGGCTGGGAGGGCAGGCGGAGGAACTGGGGGTGAACGTGTTCACGGGATTCCCCGCCGATGCGCTCCTCGTGCGCGGTGGGCAGGTGGTGGGCGTCCGCACGACGCCCGCCGGTCTCGACCGGGAAGGGAACCCGGCGGGCGGGTACATGCCGGCGACGGACCTCTCCGCGCGGGTCACCGTCCTCGCCGAAGGAACCCGCGGGCCCCTGAGCCAGGCCTGGCTCGAGCGGGAAGGGGTCGGCTCCGCGAACCCCCAGATCTTCGCGCTCGGCGTCAAGGAACTGTGGGAGGTCGCGCAGCCGCCCGACGCGGTCACGCATACCATGGGCTGGCCGCTGCCGAGGGATGCGTTCGGGGGCAGCTTCATCTACCCCATGGGCGAGAACCTCGTGTCGCTGGGCCTCGTCGTGGGTCTGGACGCGCCCTACGTCGACCTCGATGTGCACGCGCTGCTGCAGCGCTTCAAGCAGCACCCGTTCGTGCGCGAGATCCTGGACGGCGGCGAAATCGTGGAGTGGGGAGCGAAGACGATTCCCGAAGGCGGATACCACGCCATCCCGGATCGGCTGAGCGGGGACGGCCTGCTCATCGCGGGGGATGCCGCGGGACTCGTCGACGTCGCCTCCCTCAAGGGCATCCACTACGCGATGCGCTCGGGCGTCCTCGCGGCGGACGCGATCGGCCGGGCTCTGTCGGACCGGGGCGCAGGGATGGACCAGAGCGATGGGGCGGACGGCGTGGAAGGCGCCGTTCCCGGGGGCCGACTCGCGTCCTACGACGCGGCACTGAGGGAGAGCCTCATCCAGGACCCGTTGTACCGCAACCGGAACCAGCGGCTCGCCTTCAAGTCCGGCTTCTTCGCCGGAGGCGTCAGGGCGGGGCTCATGCAGGTGACAGGCGGGACGTTTCCCGGCGGCCGGATCCCGAGCGAGCCGGACGCGGCGGGCCCTCGTCGCAAGCGGCTGGGGCTCGAGTCCGCGTACGACGGCGAGCACGCCGTCGCCAAGGTCGACGCGGTCTTCCGCTCCGGGAACGCGACCCGGGACGACGTCCCTTCGCACCTGGTGGTGGGTGCGGTGGCCGGAACGGAGGTTTCTCCGGTGATGGCGGAACTGTACGCGAGCCTCTGTCCGGCGGGCGTGTACGAGCGCGACGGGGACCGCCTGGTCGTGAACGCGCCGAACTGCATCGACTGCAAGGCGACGGACGTCCTCGGTCCCCGCTGGACGCCGCGGGAGGGCGGCAGCGGTCCGGCCTACAAGAGGATGTGAGCCTCGCGGGCCGGCCCGGCCTGCCGGATCAGCGTGCTCCGGTCGCGCGCGCGGTGTTCCAGCCGAGCAGCGAGAATGCGTCGGCGACCTGCTCGTACCCCGTCCGCATGAGGAAGGCGGAGTTCTTGCCGAAGCTCTTGGCGCCCAGGATGAAGAAGTCGGGTTCGGGGTTGCGCAGCGTGTCCGGTCCGAGCGCGTCCGCCCCGATACAGCAGTCCGCCGGCGCGTCGTCCGGCGGGCCCTGAGCGGCGAGGAGCGCGGCGGAGACGCCCATCGGGCCGAGGGACGCGTAGCAGGCATGCACCTGGAGCTGGCGATACAGGCCGTCGTCGGGCTCGTAGCCGACGTTCGCCACGACCCGGTCGAAGCGGTCGCGCCGAACGTGCCCATCGACGTCCAGGTCGACCTCGAGCCCCCGCGAATCGGCCTGCCGGACGGCGAGCAGCCGGCTCCTCGAGAGCCACTCGCAACCCGGGGGCGGTTCGGCGGCGATCGCGTTGGCGCGGCGCGTGAGCTTCACCCGCTCCGGGAGCGGATCGTCCGGGATCGCCCGCAGCGGGACGCCGTGCGCCTCGCGACTGGCCCAGGTGAACCGCGTCCCCGGCACGGCCCGGGCCAGCGCCCCGAGGCCGCACGCGGTCGTGGCGGCGGAATGACCGCTTCCGAGGAGCAGCGTGCGCCGCGCGGAATAGCGCCGGCGCTGGGCGCCGAGCACATCGGGGATGCGGTATTCGATCGCGCGCCGCGCGGACCGCTCGCCGATGGCGGGTGTGCCGGCCGGACCCGCCCAGTTGGGCTGCCCGTACGTCCCGGAGCAGTCGAACACGGCCCGGGCGAACACCTCGGTCTCGGCCCCTTTCTCCTCCACGAGCAGCCGGAAGGGCTCCTCGGCCCGGGCGGCATCGCCGAGCGCCTCGCCCTTCAGCCGGTCCGCCCGGGCGACATCCCGCACGCGCGCGCCCTCGCGGACCTCCACGCCCGACCGCAGGGCCGCGGCCAGGGGCAGCAGATAGTGCGTCCGCAACTCCGCGCCCGTGAGCAGCGCCTCCGCCGCCGGCAGTACGTGCCCCCGGTCGCGCAGGACTTCGATCCCCGCCGGTCCGGCATTCCACTCGAAGGGGGAGAAGAGTCGCAGCCAGCCCCAGGCGCGGACGTGGTCCGCCACCTCGCCCGCCTCGAACAGGACCGTCGCGAGTCCCGCGCGGGCCGCCCGGGCCGCGGCCTCGAGCCCGACCGGCCCTCCTCCGATGATGGCAAGGTCCATCGCTTGCACGCGCGCTGGCTCCAGATCTCCGTGGTTCGCGGGCGTCTCGACCGTCCGGCCTTCCCGCCGATTCCGAGGCAACCTACTCTCAGGCGATAATGGATCGCGAGAACCCGAAACGGGCGAGCGCATCGCCCCCGGACTGGGCCCCGGGCCCCATCACGCGGTGGCTGACGCCGGTCACGCGATGGTTCATTACGAACATCGTGGCGCCCCCCTGCGTCTTCCTCCTCTTCGGTCTACTCAACCGAACGCGGGTCTATGGACGGCGACGCGTCCCCCACCTCCCGAACACGCTCGTCCTCTCGAATCACCAATCGATGATCGACTCGTTTCCGATCGCCTATTACCTGTTCTTTCCCGAAAAGACATTCAGGCCCCACCTCGCGCCCTGGAATGCGGCCGCCGCGGAGAACTTCTTCAGGAACCCGTTTTTCGGCTGGGTGTTCCACCAGTTCCAGTGCATCCCGGTGCGGCGCGGCCGCCGCGACCTCAGCGCGATGATCCGCTCCGCAAACGTGCTTCGAGCCGGAATCCTGACGCTCTTCCCCGAGGGGACGCGCTCACGGAACGGGCGGGTCGGACGCGGGCGGGCCGGCGCGGGTATGGTCATCCTCCAAACCCGCCCGCACGTCGTCCCGATCACGCTGGACGGACTGGATCGCGTCCTTCCCATCGGTTCCCGCCTGCCGCGGATCGGACAGCGGGTTTCGATCTACGTGGGCCGGCCCGTGCGGTACGACGACCTGGCCGCCGAGGGCCGCTCGCGGAAGAACGCGCAACAGATCGTCGACCGGGTCATGGAACGGATCGCCTTCCAGCAGCGCGTCCTCCGCCGCCTGCGCCGCTCCCGGCGCTGACGCGGAGTTTTGCCGCGGCCCGCGAGCGCTGGACATCCGCGGTCCGATCCGACATTCTTCCCCCATGACAATCACACTGTACTACGTCCTCGTGACGATTCTGCTCGGGCTGCTCGTGGGTCTTCTCATGGGTGGCGGTTTCGCGTTCGCATGCCGGCTCCCCGCGCCCGATGCGCCGGACCGGGAGGTCCCGCCGGGCTGACCGAATCCGACCGCATTCGCCGGTCCCTCCGAGACGCGAACTTCTTCCCGATGCCGTGATCGCACGCTATCTTTCTTGGCTGCGATGAATGCGTATCCAGGCCGGAAACGTCCCGTCGCCCGTTCGCGAGCGACGCGTGCCGGCCGCCAGAGGTGGAAATGACAAAGACCTTCCAGGATGACGACGGCCGCCGGTGGAAAGCATGGCTCGCTTCCCGCGAGGTTTTTTGGCCCGACCCGAACGAGAAGGCTCCGCCCGACGATTTCGAGGCGGTCGTGTTCGTCTGTTTCTCCGATCCGTACCAGACGCAGCGGCGGCTTCGGCTCCCGCAGGGTTCGTTCGAGCAGCTCAGTCTCGATGATCTCAAGAAGCACTTCAAGAAGGCAAAACTCGATCCCGCTATCCGATAGCGGTCCGTGGCAAAACCCTGCGTCGGGGCTTTTGCCACGGGCTGCTGACCGCCCGCGCGGAAGCCTCCGCGCCATACCGAAAGGCCTCGTGACAGAATGACCGCCGCCGCCGGGAAAGGACTGGAAGGCGTCGTCGCCTCGCAGACCCACCTCAGCTTCATTGACGGACTCAAAGGCATCCTCGTCTATCGGGGCTACAACATCCACGAACTCGCGCCGAACGTCTCGTTCCCGGAAAGCGTGTTCCTGCTCTGGAACGGGCGGCTGCCCGGGCGTTCGGAACTCGACGAGTTCGAGGCGGCGCTTGCCGCGCAGCGGGCGCTGGATCCGAGAACGATAGACGGGCTGAAGGATCTCCCGGCGGAGACCGTGCCGATGGCCGCGCTGCGGACCGGGGTCTCCCTCGAGGGCGTGTACGATCCGGACGCGGAGGACAACTCGAGGGCGGCGAACCGGCGCAAGGCGGAGCGGCTCGTGGCGCGGACCCCGACGATCATCGCGGCGATACACCGCATTCGGCAGGGGCTGGAGCCGCTGGAGCCCGACCCGTCGCTCTCGCTGTCCGCCGACTTCGTGCGGATGGCGAACGGCGAGCCCGGCACGGAGGAAGCCGTTGATGCGCTCGACCGGACGCTGCTTCTGTACCTCGACCACGGGTTCAACGCGTCGACCTTCGCCTGCCGCGTTATCGCCGCCACCCTCGGGGACATGCACTCGGCCGTGACCGGGGGCGTCGGGGCGCTGAAGGGCGAGCTGCACGGCGGGGCGAACGCGAGGGCCATGCACACGCTGCTCGAGATCGGCGAGACGGAGAACGTCGGACCGTGGCTCGACCGGGCCTTCGCCGAGAAGCGGAAGATTATGGGCTTCGGCCACCGGGTCTACAAGACGGAGGATCCGCGGGCGACGCACCTGCGCGAGATGTCCCGCGTGCTCACGCAGCAGGCGGGTCTCGGGAAGTTCTACGAGATGTCCCGCGGCCTGGAGGACCGGATGATCTCCGAGAAGGGGATCAATCCGAATGTCGACTTCTACTGCGCGACGGTCTACTACGCGCTGGGCATTCCGATCGACCTCTACACGCCGCTCTTCGCGATGGGGCGGATGGGCGGCTGGACGGCGCACGTGATGGAGCAGCACGCCGACAACCGGCTCATTCGGCCGCGTGCGGAGTATGTGGGTGAGATGGACCTGCGCTGGGTGCCGATGGACGAGCGCTGAGCCGAAGTCGCGGAAAGGGCCGGAAACCCGCCGCGTCCGGCGCCGGCCAACACGCCAACGGAAGCGGGCCGCAGGCCTTCAGAGGGCTGCCGAGCCCGCTTCTTTCGTTGAGACAAGGGTCGAGACAAGGAAGGTGTCGGTGGAGATACGCTCGGGGATCCCCGTCGAACGGGAACTGGACGCTCTCGTGGTCCCGTGGTTCGATGACGCGGAGTCGACGGGAGAGTGGTGGGAAGGCCCGGCGGCGGCGTGGCTGGAGGGCCACGGCCGCTCCGGGGAAGCGTCGGGCTGGGCGCGGCTCGGGGCGGCGGAGGCGCCGGATGTCTTCGTCGTTCGCCTCGACGCCGGAGCGCGGCCGCGGGCCGAGTCGTGCCGGCGGGCGGCGGGAGCCGGGGTCAGGGCGGCGCGCGAGCGCGGCCTCGGGTCCGTCGGGTTCCGCGTGCCGGAGACGGCGGACGGGACCGTGTGGCAGGCGTCTGCCGAGGGGCTTGCGCTGGGTGACTGGCGTTACGACGGGCTCCGCGATGCGGAAGGCCGCACCGCCGCGCCCGAAGAGCGGGTCCTCATCTCGGGGAGCGAGGCCGACCGCGAGGTCGCGGCCGCCGTGCGGCGGGGCCGTGTGCTCGCCGAGGCGCAGAACGCGACGCGCGAACTCGTGACCCTGCCGGGCAACGTGGCGACCCCGCGCTACCTCGCGGCGGAGGCGGAGCGGCTGGCGGAGGAACACGGCTTCCGGGTCGAGGTGCGGGACCGGGCGCAGCTGGAGGAGGAAGGATTCGGCGGCCTCCTCACCGTGGCCCGAGGGTCCGTCGAGGAGCCGCGCTTCATCGAGATGGAGCACGAGGGGTCGGGCGGCGATCCCGTCATCGTCGTCGGCAAGGGCGTGACCTTCGATGCGGGAGGCATCTCGCTCAAGCCCGCCTCGGGGATGGAGGACATGAAGTACGACATGGCGGGCGCGGCGGCCGTGTTCGGCGTCCTCATCGCGGCGGCGCGCCTCGATATCCCGCAGCGCGTGATCGGCCTCGTGCCCGCGACGGAGAACCTCCCGGCGGGGGATGCGGTGAAGCCGGGCGACGTGATCCGCGGCCTTTCGGGCAAGTCGATCGAGGTCATCAACACGGACGCGGAGGGCCGCCTCATCCTTTCGGACGCCCTGACCTACGCGCAGCGGCTCGATCCGGTGGCGATCGTCGACATGGCCACGCTGACCGGCGCCTGCGTCATCGCCCTCGGCCACCACGCGGTGGCGGTGCTCGCGAACGACGGGAGGATCGCGGACGAGCTGTCGGAGGCCGGCGAGGCGACGGGGGAACGGACGTGGCCCCTGCCGCTGTGGAAGGCGTATCGGGCGCAACTCGACTCCGATATCGCCGACATCAAGAACATCGGCGGTCGCGGCGCGGGCACGATCACCGCGGGCTGGTTCCTGCGCGAGTTCGTGTCGGACGACGTGCCCTGGGCCCACCTCGACATCGCGGGTACGGCGTGGGCGAAGGAGGCCCGCGGCTGGCAGCCGAAGGGAGCCACCGGGGTCGGGGTCCGGCTCGTCCACGAATGGCTGCGCGTCCGCGAGCGAGAGTGACGAAGATCTTCGTCGGCGCCCCGGGCGCCGGCGCAGGGGTTCGCCACGGGCTGCTGGGCGCGCTGCTGCTCGCGGCCGGGGGCGTCTCCGCGGCGCATGCCCAGGACCCGCCCGTCCCGGACAGCCTGCCGCCGGTTTCGGACAGCCTGGAGGTCGTGCCCGATTCCGTCCTCGCCGCGTTCGCCGACAGCCTGCGGCAGCGGGCGCAGAGCTTTCCGGGGCGGCTGACGGGCCTGCGCGGCCCCACGCACGAGATCTTCGACTGCGACCGGGAGTGCGTGCACTCGTCCCCCTCGTTCACCCTCATTGAACTCCTGCTCGAGCACGTTCCGGGCATTACGGGCGTTCGCGGCGAGTTCTACCAGGGGCCGCACCACGTGTTCGACGGCGGCTTCGGACCGGGGCTCGCGACCCTCTACATCGACGGCCGCGAAGTCCTCCCCCTCTCCCGAACCCAGGCGGACCTCCGTCGCGTATCGTTGAACTACGTCGACCGGGTGCGCGTGTATCGCGGCGCGGACGGCCTCGTCATCGACGTCGACCTCATCCGCCACGACGGGGTCCAGGCCTACTCGCGGGTGAGCGGGATCACCGGGGATCCGCGCTCCGAGATCCTCGACGCCGTCTTCGCCAACTCGCTGGGCGGCGCGTCCAACGTCGAAGCCTCCTTCGAGCGGTACGATGTCCGGGACCGGCAGAACGACCAGGACCGCTTCGCGGTGCAGGGCCGCTTCTCGTGGATGCCGCGCTCGAACGATTTCGGGGTTCAGTTCGCGTATCGTTCGGAGACCATCGAGCGCACCGGGCTCGACACGCTCAATTTCTCGCGCCGGGAATTCGTGCTCCGGACGCGGGCGAACCTCGGGGAGCGGGCCCAGGTCGAAGCCTACGGACAGGCCACGAGCTTCACGGATGTCGTCGAAAACCTCCCGGACAGCGTTTCGCCGCCGCAGCGGGGCGCGGATGGCGTCGGCCTGCGGTTCTCGGCCCGGCCCGGCTCGGGAGGGATCTCGATGGGCCTCCGTTTCGCCGGGCGCGACGCCTACGCCTCGCGCCTCGCGGATCTCTCCGCCTGGCAACCCATCGGCCCCTTCGCGCTCGAGGGTGGGGCGGAACTCGCGAGCTGGAACGAGTTTCCGACGGAGTCCTGGCGGGCGGGGATCGCCTTCCGGGACACGCTCCTGTTTCCGATCGAGTTGCGGGCCTTCACCGCGGAGGGAACCCGGGGCGTCGGCTTCCCGCAGCATCCCGGGCTCGACAGCCTCGGGACAGCGGAATTCCCGCTCGCCGACAGCCTGCGGTTCGATTCCCGCGGCGCCTCCGCGGCCTTCGAGATCGGGCCGTTCAACCTCGGCGGCCGCTACTCGGAGCAGTGGCTGGACCGACAGGTCGGCTTCGGCGCCCCCTTCGACCGGCTCGTCGTCGCGGACTCGGGGGAGGTGGACATCACGTCGCTGGAGGTGCGCTTCGACGGGCCGGTCGTGCCCCTCGGCGTGCTGCTTCGCGGCGTGGAGCCGATCCGCCTCCGCGCTTCGTGGCGAAAGTTCGACTCCCGCGGGGCCGAGACCCTCTTCCTGCCCGACCGCCTGTTCCGCACGGAGCTGTACCTGACCGACACCTTTTTCGATGAGAACCTCCGGATATGGCTGTCCCTGCACATCGACCGCCGCGGGGAGCGGCTGGTCCCCGTCCCCGGCTCGCCCGACCCGGTGATGCTGGAGGCGGACAGCTGGATGGGCGGGCACCTGATGTTCAAGATCGCCGACTTTCGTTTTTTCTGGCGTTTCGGCAACCTGGGGGCGGCTCGACTCGGCGATTTTCAGGGGGCGGGGTTCCCGCGGCAGCTCAACGTATACGGACTTCGTTGGGACTTCTTCAATTGACCGCGCGGGCGCCGCGGCGGGAGAGATCGAAGTGATTCGCAGCATGACCGGCTACGGCTCGGCGACCGTGACGCGGGAGACCGGGACGGTCACCGTCGAAGCGCGCTCCGTGAATTCGCGCGGGCTGAAGGTGGTGGTGAAGGCGCCGCCCGGGGTGGAGCGCTCGGAGGGTGACCTTCGCGCCCTCGCGGAATCCCGCGCGCGCCGCGGCCGCCTGGACCTCTTCGTCCGCGTGGAGGGCACGCCCGAGGCGGGCGGCGCGAGCCTGGACGAGGCGCGCGTGCGGGAGGTGCTCGAGGCGTGCCGACGGCTTCGGGACGACTTCGGGGTGTCCGGCGAACCGGACATGGCTTCGCTGCTGGGCGTGGGCGGGATTTTCCGGAGGGCGGGCGGCGAGGGCGCCGAGTTCGTGCCGGAGACGGACGATGTGAAGCAGGCGGCGGCGGAGGCGCTCGACCTGCTGGTGGAGATGCGGGACCGCGAGGGGGCTCGGCTCGAGGTCGACCTTCGGGGACGGCTGGCGGGGCTCGGGAAGGCCATCGATGGTGCCGAGGCGTTGGCGCCGGAGCGGCTCGAGCGCGAGCGACGCCGGCTCCGTGACGCGGTCGCGGACCTGGCCGGGAAGAGCCTCGATGAGGACCGGTTGCTGCGCGAAATCGCGCTCATCGCCGACCGCTGGGAGATCAGCGAGGAACTCGTGCGGGCCCGGTCGCACGTGGAGGCCTTCGAGGAGTTCCTCGAGGCCCCGGTCGACGAGCCGGTGGGGCGGCGGCTCGGCTTTCTCGTTCAGGAGTTGCAGCGCGAGTTCAACACGCTGGGCGCGAAGGCGAACGACTCCCGAATCTCGAGACTCGTGGTGGAAGCGAAGAACGAGATCGAGCGGCTCCGGGAACAGGTGGAGAACGTCGAGTGAGCCCCGCCGAATCCGGGTCCCGTTCCCTCTTTCCCGTCATTCTCTCCGGACCCTCCGGAGCGGGGAAGACGACGATTCGGGATCGGTTGCTCGCGGGAGCCGGCTCTCCCGGATTCGTGTTCTCGGTCTCGATGACGACGCGGGCGCCGCGCGCGGGCGAACGGGACGGCGTGGACTACCGCTTCGTCTCGCGCAGCCGGTTCGAGGCGCTGGTGGACTCGGGGGCCATGCTCGAATACGCAACGGTCCACGGCGAACGGTACGGTACGCCGAGCGACAACCTCGGCCGCGCGCGGGAAGCGGGCGCCCATCTCCTGCTGGACATCGACGTACAGGGGGCTCGCCAGGTGTGGCAGACCGTCGCGGAAGTTCTCTCCATCTTCATCGTCCCGCCCACCGGCGAGCGGATTGCGCGGCAGCTCAGGGGGCGGGGCAGCGAGAGCGCGGAGCAGCTCCGGCGCCGGCTCGGGAACGCGCGATCGGAGCTGGAGGCCGCGGCGGAGTTCGACCGGCTGGTCGTCAACGACCGCATCGAGGACGCGGTCGACGAGGTGTCGGCGGTGGTGGCGGAGGGACTCGTGCCCGGCCGCCGGCTCGGAGCGGCGGAGTGGCGGTACGTGAGACGCATCATCGGGGAGTTGGTTGCCCTGTGACGCATGTGGTAGATTCATGGCTGGGCGCGGTTCGGCGACGGACCGCGGCACGGAATGCGACGAAACCCGCTGGACCGTGAGGGTCGAGGGAGAAATAGAATGAAGGTGTTTACCCCGGACGCCGTGGCGAAGGCGGCGACCAACAAGTATCTGGGCGTGCTCGTCGCCGCGAAGTATGCGCGCGAACTCAACGCCCTCCCGCTCGAACGCTCGCCGTACGGCGCGGAGAAGCTGACCACGGTCGCCGCGGACGCGCTGACCTCGGAGGAGAAGAAGCTGCAATACCGGCTGGTCCGGGCGCGCCCCACCCTGATTCCCTAGCAGCAGCCCGTGGCGAAACCCCTGCCGGACTGCTAGCCCGTGCGGCCCTTTGATGGTCGTCGCGTGCTGCTCGTCGTATCCGGCGGGATCGCCGCGTACAAGAGTGCGATCCTCGCCCGCCGCCTGATCGAGGCCGGGGCCGGGGTCGAGGTCATCCTCACCGCGTCGGCCGAGCGTTTCATCGGACGCGTCACCTTCGAGGGGATTACGGGCCGTCCGGTCCACGCGTCGCTGTGGGACCGGCCCATGGCGCACCTCGATCTCGGGCTCGAGGCCGATGCCATCGTCGTCGCGCCTGCGACGGCCAACCTCATCTCCAGGCTCGCGGCCGGGGCCGCGGACGACCTGGCGACGACCGCCGTGCTGGCCTCGCGCGCGCCGGTCATCGTCTGCCCCGCGATGAACACGCGGATGTGGGAGCATCCGATCACGCAGGCGAACGTCGCGCGGCTGGCCGGGGTCGGCTACGGGATCGCGGGGCCGGCCGATGGTCCGCTCGCGGAGGGGGAAAGCGGGCCGGGGCGGCTGCTGGAGCCGGAGGAGATACTGCCGCGCATCGGGCGGGCGCTCGAAACGGCGACCGGTCTGCGCGGCCGGAAGGTCGTCGCGACGGCGGGGCCGACGAGGGCCGCGCTGGACCCCGTCCGCTTCATCACGAACCGCTCGTCGGGCCGCATGGGCTTCGCGCTCGCCCAGGCCGCGTGGCGGCGCGGGGGCGACGTCACCCTCATCAGCGGACCCAGTCGCCTGCCGCGACCCACGGGGCCCGATGTGGTGGAGGTCGATACGGCCGGCGAGATGCTCGCCGCCCTGGAGACCGCGTTGACCGATGCCGACATCCTGTTGATGGCCGCCGCCGTCGGCGATTTCGAGCCGGCCCGGGCGGCGGACTCGAAGATCAGGAAGAGCGGGGCCGGGAAGGGGTTCGAACTCACGCTCCGGGCGGGACCGGACCTGCTGCTGGAGACGCGGGCGTTCCGCGAACGGGAGGGAATCTTTACTCTGGGTTTCGCGCTCGAGACGGAGGACCTCCTGGCCCGTGGACGAGAGAAACTCGCGCGGAAGGGCATGCACCTCGTCGCGGTGAACTCGGCCGTGGAGCCGGGCGCCGGATTCGAGTCCGAGACGAACCGCATCACGTTGATCGACCGGAGTGGCCAGGTCGAGGAGTTGCCTTTGGCGAAGAAGACCGAGTTGGCGGACGCGCTGCTCGACCGGGTCGAGGCCTCGATCCCGGCGGCGGCGGGGTGAGCCCGCCGGACGCCGACGCCCGGACGCTCGCTCGCGCCTTCCTCGAGCAGACGCTCTCCGCGGAAGGGAACGCGCTCATGCTCGAACATGCGACGCGCGAAGAGGTCATCCGCGGCCTGGCTTCCGCCCGGCGCCCGGTGCGGGCGCACGCCGCCGGCCCCCCGGATCGGGGCCCGGACCCCGCGGCGACGGGGCCGGAGATCGTAACGGGCCCGCAGATCGCGGAGGCGCCGGATCTGGAAACCCTGGCCGCGCTCGTCGCCTCCTGCACTCGCTGCACGCTCCACGAATCGCGAAAGAACCCGGTGTTCGGCGAGGGCGCGGCGGACGCCCGCGTCGTGTGCGTCGGGGAGGCGCCCGGGGCGCGCGAGGATGAGACCGGCCGCCCCTTTGTCGGCCGCGCCGGCGGCCTGCTCGACCGCCTGCTGCTGTCGATCGGGCTTCCGCGGAAATCCGTCTACATCTGCAACGTGCTGAAGTCCCGGCCCCCCCGGAACCGCGATCCGCTCCCCGAGGAGGTCGCGGCCTGCTCTCCCTATCTCCTGAGGCAGCTCGCGCTCATCGAACCCGAGGTGATCATCGCCTTCGGCGCCTTCGCCGCGCGCACGCTGCTCGAAACGAAGTCCGCGCTGGGGCGGCTCCGCGGCACTGTGCACCGCTATTCCGGGTATCCCGTCGTCGCCACGTACCACCCGGCGGCGCTGCTCCGGAACCCGGGCTGGATACGGCCGACGTGGGAGGATCTGCAGATCGTGCGCCGCATGCTCGACGGCGTCGGAGATCGCGGGGCCCGAAATGATTGACACGGCGATCAGTCTCCCCGGCGACGCGATCGAGGCCCGGCGCACGCCCTGGTCCGAGGAGGCCGAGATCTCGGTCCTCGGGGCGATGCTCATCGACGGCGACGCCGTGGCCGTCGCCCTCGAACAGATCGACGATTCCGCCTTCCACCGGGAAGGCAACCGCCGGATCTTCCGCGCCATGGTGCGCCTGTACGGGCGCGGCGACGTGATCGACGCCGTCACGCTCGCGGACGAACTGCAGACGGCCGCGGAACTCGACGCCGTCGGCGGGATGGCCTACCTCGCGAGACTCGTGGACGCGGTCCCCACCGCGGCCAACGTCGGCCACCACTGTCGGATTCTCCGCGACAAGACGGTGCTCCGGCGGCTCATCTCCAGCGCCACCGAGATCATCCAGGACGCCTACGAGGCGGGATCGGGCGAAGTCGACGAGACGCTCGACCGCGCGGAGCAGAGGATCTTCGAGATCTCGCAGGCGGAGCAGCGCGGGACCTTCGTCCGCATCAAGGAAGTCCTGCGCTCGACGATGGACCGGATCGACGAACTCGTGCGCAACCCGGGCACGATCACCGGCGTCGCGTCCGGGTTCACCGATCTCGACCGCATGACGGCGGGGTTCCAGCCGGCCGACCTCGTCGTCCTCGCCGGGCGCCCCTCGATGGGCAAGACGGCCCTCGCGCTGAACATCGCCCAGCATACGGCGATCGGCGAGGACGTCCCGGTGGCGATCTTCTCGCTCGAAATGTCGAGAGAGTCGCTCGTCCAGAGGATGCTGAGCGCGGAGTCCAAGGTGGATTCGAGCCGGATCCGGACCGGGCGATTGAATTCCGACGACTTCACGCGGCTGGCGAGCGGGGCCGGGCACCTGAACACGGCCCCGATCTGGATCGACGATACGCCCGCCATCTCCCCCATCGAACTCCGCGCCAAGGTGCGGCGTCTCCACGCCGAAGTCGGCGTCGGGCTCGTCGTGCTCGACTACCTGCAGCTGATGTCCGGCGGAGCGCGGATCGAGAACCGCCAACAGGAAATCAGCGCGATTTCACGGTCGCTGAAGGCGATCGCGAAGGAGGTCGGCGTGCCGCTCCTCGCGCTCTCGCAGCTCTCGCGGGCGCCAGAACAGCGCGAAGGGAACCGTCCAAGGCTCTCCGACCTGCGGGAGTCGGGCGCGATCGAACAGGATGCGGATGTCGTCCTCTTCATCTTCCGCGAGGAGATGCACCGCAAGCCGGAAGAGGTGGAGGAACGGGGATTGGCGGGGAAGGCCGAACTCATCGTGGGCAAGCAGCGCAACGGGCCCACCGGCACCGTCGAACTCTATTTCCACAAGGCCTTCACGGCGTTCGAATCCGTGAGCCGCCGTCCGGAACCCGACTAGTGCCGGCGGCAGGCCCGGCGGCCGCCCGCGGCGTCGGGGCCGTCGTCGTCGCGGCGGGGCAGGGACATCGCTTCGGCGCGTCGCGGCCGAAGCAGTTCGTCGACCTCTGCGGCATGCCGGTGCTCGCCTGGTCGGTGCGGACGCTCATGAACCATCCCGACGTCGACAGGGTCGTGGTCGTGCTGTCGCCGCCGAGGGCGGCCTCGCCCCCGGCCTGGCTTCCGGAGGGGGCTCTCGTCGTGCCGGGCGGGGTGTTTCGGGCCGATTCCGTGCGTGCGGGCGTAGAGGCGCTTGCGGGAGACGTCGAGACCGTGCTCGTGCACGATGGGGCGCGTCCGTTCGTGTCGGCCGAACTCGTGTCCCGCGTCGTGGACGGGGCCCGGAACGGGCCGGTCGTGCCGGCGATCGCCGTCGAGGACACGGTGAAGCGGGTAGACGAGGGAGGCTGGATCGAGGAGACGGTGCCGCGCGACCGGCTCCGCCGCGTACAGACCCCTCAGGGGTTTCCGGTCGCGGTTCTGAACCGTACCCACGCGCTCGACGATGCCGGCGCGTGGGAAGCGCAGGACGCCGCAGCCATGACGGACGACGCGCTGCTGTGCGAGCGGCTCGGCATCGACGTTTCCACGGTGGAAGGGGATCCGGCGAACCTGAAGATCACGACCGCGCGCGACCTGGCGCTCGCGCGCGCCATGGTTGAGACCGGGTTGATCGCTGCGGGGAACTAGTGTCATGGACGGGTGCGGGAACGGGTTCGACGTGGTGAAATGGCGCGAGTGGACGAGCGCTTCGGGGACCGCCGGGCCGGGCCGGGCGCTGGCTACGGGGGATGAGGCGCTGGACCGGGCCGCGGCGCTGCTCGATGCCGGAGGCGTGGTGGCGCACCCGACTTCGACGGTGTACGGGCTGGGCGGGCGGCCGTGGCCGGATGTCGACGCGCGGATCGCCGCGATCAAGCGTCGGCCGCCGGGGCCGCTGATCCGGCTCGCCGCGAGCCCCGAGACGCTCCGGCGGGCGCTGCCGGGGGCACGGTGGCCGGAGGCCGCGCGCCGGCTCGCCGACGCCTTCTGGCCGGGGCCGCTCACCCTGGTGCTGGAGGACGGGACCGATACCGGCGTCGCCGTGCGCGTCGACCCCCATCCGGTCGTGCGACGCCTCCTCGACCGGGCCGGCGGGCTGCTGACGTCCACGAGCCTGAACGTTACCGGGGAGGCGCCGGCGCGGACCCGCTGCGCGGCCCGCGCCGCGTTGTCGGGGATCGGGCCGGAGCACGGTGCCGTCGGCTGGCTCGACGCCGGCGACCTCGCCAGCGGGTCGACCCCGTCAACGCTCGTGCGTGCGGCGGGGGAAGCGGTCGAGGTTCTGCGGGAAGGGGCCGTGCCGGCGACGGAGGTCGCCCGGGTCCTCTCGGCCCACCCTCCCGGGTCCCCGCACGCTGTCGGGAGGTGGCCCACGTGAACCTCCTCTTCGTCTGCACCGGCAACATCTGCCGCAGCCCGCTGGCGGAGGTGATCGCGCGGGCGGAAGCGGACGCGCGCGGGTGGGCGGAGGTCTGCTGCGCATCAGCGGGCACCTTCGCGTTTCCCGGCCAGCCGGCCTCGGGTCCCGGAATCGCGGTCGCCGCCGCCCACGGACTCGACCTCGGGGGGCACGTCTCACGGGAACTCTCGCTCGAACTGGTCGAGTGGGCCGACTTGGTCATCGGCATGGAGGCCTCCCATGCCCGGGGGGCCGCGCGCCTGGCTCCGCATGCGGCCATCCGCGTCATGACGGATTTCCTGTCTGCGGATGACGAGTGGAGGGGGAGCGGCGTCCCGGACCCGTACGGCGGAGATCTCGACACGTACGAGGCGACCCGGGAGTTGCTGACGCGGGCCATGCAGGGGCTCTTCGACGCGCTCGGCGAAGAACGGGGAGGGCGCGAAGGGTCCGGGTCGTGACGCTCCGCTTCGCGCTCCTCGGGGATCCCGTGCGGCACTCGATCTCGCCCGCCATGCACCGCGCGGCCTTCGAGATCCTCGGACTCGACGCGGAATACGTGGCCCGGCGGACCGCTCCCGACGAGGTCGGGTCGGCGATGCGGAGCGCGGATCTGGCGGGCGGAAACGTGACGCTCCCCCACAAGCTCCGAGCCGCCCGGGCGCTCGCGCGGCCGAGCGCCGCGGTGCGGGCGACCGGGGCGTGCAACTGCTGGTGGCGGCGACCGGATGGCGAACTCGCCGGCGACAACACGGACGTCGGCGGGCTCCAGGGGGCCCTTTCCCGCCTCGGGCTCCACCCCGGGGGCGCGCGCGTCCTTCTGCTGGGCGCCGGCGGCGCGGCCCGGGCGGCGGTCCACGCGCTGCTCGAAGGCGGCGCATCGTCCGTCGAAATCCTCAACCGGACCCCGGCTCGGGCACGCGCGCTGCGCGATCGGGCACTGGCCCGCGCGACCGACGCCGACGGCTCGGTGGATGCCGTGCGCGTCGTCGCGGGGCCGCGCTCCGGCGCGGCGTACGACCTCGTGCTGAACTCGACGAGCCTCGGGCTTTCGCCCGGGGATCCGCTCCCCCTCGACCTGGACCGGAGCGCGGACCGGGTCCGGTTCGGCGCCGCCTTCGACATGGTGTATGCAGCGGGCGGGACGGCGTGGGTTCGACACGCGCGTGCCCTCGGAATCCCGGCCGCCGGCGGGCTCGACATGCTCGTGGGCCAGGCGGCGCTCTCCCTCGAACGCTGGTTCCCCGGCCGCGAGGCCCCGTTCGATGCGATGCGAGAGGCGGCCGTGGCGGAACTCGCGTCGCGGACGGCGTCGGAACCAGGGGACGGATCGAACGCCGCGTGAGGGCGGTGGCGCGCGCCGGCCGGCTCCGCCTCCTGGGCCGAGCCGCCGCCGCGGCCTTCGATGCTCTCGTGCCCGCGGCGTGCGTGGGGTGTCGCCGCGGCGTCGCGCCCGATGGCCCGCCGCTGTGCGCCCTGTGCCGGTCCCGGCTCCCTCGACTGGCGAGTCCCCGCTGCCGCCGCTGCGCCCAGCCGCTCGGCAACATCGCCGCCGCGGCCGGCGAGCTCGTGCGGTGCGGCACGTGCGAGGAGTGGCCCGAGGTCCTGGTGGCGGCCGACGCCCCCTTCGCCTTCGAGGGCCTCGCCGCCCGGACGGTGCGTGCGCTGAAGTACGACCGCTGGCGCTCCCTCGCCCCGTGGATGGCCGCGCGCATGGCTCCGGCCGCCGAGGTGATGGCGTCCCGGCTCGGCGAAGGCGCGACCTGGCTGATCCCGGTGCCGCTCACGCCGGCTCGGCGGCGGGAACGGGGCTTCAACCAGGCCGGGGAGCTGGCCCGCGCGCTGGCCGACCGCGGCGTCGGGTCGCTGGGCCCGTTCCTCGACCGCCGTCCGGGGGGCAGCCGTCAGGCGGGCGTCGGCGGGGCGCTGCGCCGCGCGAACGTACAGGGTCGCTTCCGGTTGCGTGCCGGCCTCCCGGACGGGCGCCGGAGCGCCATCATCGTCGACGATGTGCTCACGACCGGAGCCACCGCGATCGCCTGCGCCGAGACGCTGGCCGAGGCTGGATTCCGCAGCGTCGCCACCGTTAGTTTTGCCCGGACTTTGCTCCCCCTTAATCCTTCCCGAGAGGAATCCGAATGAGTGTGAGGGTTGCCATCAACGGTTTCGGCCGCATCGGCCGGAACATCCTCCGCGCGGCGCTCCAGAACCCGCGCGGGGACCTTGACTTCGTCGCGATAAACGATCTCACGGATGGGGCGACGCTCGCCCATCTGTTCAAGTACGACTCCGTGCACGGGCGCTTTCCCGGCGAGGTCCGCGTGGACGGAGCAGAACTCGTGCTGGGGGACGAGCGCGTGGGCGTCTTGTCCGAACGCGACCCGGCCGACCTCCCGTGGCGGGAACTCGACGTGGACATCGTCATCGAATCCACCGGGATCTTCCGCAAGCGGGAAGATGCGACCCGGCACCTGAGCGCCGGGGCGAAGAAGGTCCTCATCTCCGCGCCGGGCATCGAGCCGGACATCACCCTGGTGCTGGGCGTGAACGCGGACGAATACGACCCGGCGCGTCACGACGTGATCTCGAACGCGAGCTGCACGACCAACTGCATCGCTCCGGTCGTGAAGGTCCTGCTCGATCGCTTCGGCTTCGAGCGCGGCCTCATGACGACGGTCCACGCGTACACGAACGGCCAGCAGCTCCTCGACCTCCCGCACAAGGACCTCCGGCGCGCCCGCGCCGCCGCGCTTTCGATCATCCCCACGACGACGGGCGCGGCGAAGGCCGTGGGCCTCGTCCTCCCGCAGGTCAGGGGGAAGCTCGACGGCATGGCGATGCGCGTGCCGACGCCGGACGTGTCGATCGTGGACCTCGTGGCCACCGTGTCGCGGGACACGTCGGCCGGCGAGATCAACGCGGCGTTCCGCGAGGCCGCGGAAGGGCCGCTCGACGGCGTACTCGAATACACCGAGGAGCCGCTCGTCTCCGTCGACTTCACGGGACACCCGGCCAGCGCCATCGTCGACGCGAAGTCGACGTCCGTCATGGACGGCACGCTCGTCAAGGTCATCTCGTGGTACGACAACGAGTGGGGGTATTCGAACCGCCTCGTGGACCTGGCGAGCTTCGTCGGAGAGCGTCTGCCCGCCGCCGTCGGGGCCTGAGCGGCCCCGGCCGGTCCCCTCGTGACCAGAGCGCTGCGCGACCTCCCGGCCGACCTGGCCGGGAAGCGGGGGCTCGTGCGGGTGGACTACAACGTGCCGCTCGACGCCGGGCGGGTCGCCGATGCGACGCGCATTGAGGCGTCGCTGCCGACCCTCCGGTGGTTGCTGCGGCGGGAGGCCCGGCCGGTGCTGCTCTCGCACCTCGGCCGGCCGGGGGGGCGGCCGGACCCCGCGCTCTCGCTGTCGCCCGTGGCCTCCGCGCTCGCCGGCCTCCTCGGGACCGGAGTCCTCTTCTCCGCGCCGTGCGACGGCGAGGACGCGCTCCGCGCCAGCCGCGGGCTGAAGGCCGGACAGGTGCTCCTCGTGGAGAACACGCGTTTCCTGCCCGGGGAGACGGAGAACGACGCGGCGCTCGCTGGCCGTCTCGCCCGGCTCGGCGACTTCTTCGTCAACGACGCGTTCGGCACGCTGCACCGCGCGCACGCCTCGACGACGGGCGTGCCGGCCCTCCTGAGTCCTTCCGCGGCGGGCTTGCTCGTCGAGCGCGAACTGGAGGCGCTGGGCGCGCTCGAGCAGCCGCGCCGGCCGTTCGTCGTCGCCTTCGGAGGGGCCAAGATCGGCGACAAGATCGAACTCCTGCGCCGCTTCCTGGAACGCGCCGACCTCATCCTCGTGGGCGGCGCCATGGCGAACACGTTCCTCCGCGCGCAGGGGGCCGAGACCGGAGCCTCGCTCGTCGAGGAGGCGGCGCTGGATCTCGCCCGCTCGATCCTGGCCGCGGGAAGGGAGCGGATCCGGCTGCCCACGGACGTGATGGTCCTCGACCGGTCGAACGGGGACGGGGAGAGTGTCGAGGGCGTCGGGGTCGACGCGATCGGGCCGGAGATGGCCGCCCTGGACATCGGACCCGAGTCTCGCGCCCGCTACGCCGAGGCGTTGCGGGGGTGCGCCGCCTTCTTCTGGAACGGTCCCATGGGGCTGTTCGAAGACCCTCGGTTCGCGGCGGGCACGTTCGCTATCGCGGAGGCCGCAGCGGAGGCGACGGCGGCGGGCGGGTTCACCGTCATCGGGGGCGGCGACTCCGCCGCGGCCATCCGCCGCGCCGGGCTTTCCGACCGCGTGTCGCACGTCTGCACCGGGGGCGGAGCGGCCCTCGAGTACCTGTCGAGCGGCCGTCTACCCGGCCTCGACGCCCTCACCGAAAGGAGGCGTTCGTGAGTCAGCCGCACACCCCCGTGTTCGCCGCGAACTGGAAGATGAGCCATGGCCCGGCCGAGACCGGGGCGTTCGTGGAACGGTTCGCCGGGCGCCATCGGCCGCGCGGCGATGCGACGGTCATTGTGTTTCCTCCCGCCATCAGCCTGGCGGCCTTCGCCGCCGCGGCCTCCGGGCGTCCGGACCTCGAGTTCGGCGTGCAGGATGTGCACACGGAGGTGGAGGGCGCCCACACCAGCGGCATCTCGGCCGCCATGGTCCCGGCGACCGGCGCCACCTGGGGGCTGGCCGGCCACTCGGAACGCCGGCGGGAGTTCGGCGATACCGACGCGGACGTGGGGCGCAAGCTGGTCCGCCTGCTGGAGGCCGGACTCCGTCCCGTCCTGTGCGTGGGCGAGACGCTCGAGGAGCGGGAGGCCGGACGGCTCGCGACGGTGCTGGAAACGCAGATTCGGGAAGCCCTCCGCCCCCTCGACCCCGACGGCCGGGCCCGTCTCGTCTACGCCTACGAACCCGTGTGGGCGATCGGCACCGGACGGACGGCGAGCCCGGCCGACGCCGAGGAGGCGCACGCCATCGTCCGGGACCAACTGGCGCGGGCGGAAGGATGCGACGCGGAGCGCGCCGCGATCCTGTACGGAGGGAGCGTCAAGCCGGCCAACATCGAAGCGCTCCTGGCCGCCCCCGGGGTGGACGGCGTGCTCGTGGGCGGCGCGAGCCTCGATCCCGACAGCTGGGCCGCGATCTGCGCGGCGGGCAGATAACCGGAAAAACTGGCCCCATCTTGCCGGCGGCTCTAGTTTTACGGCCCGATCCAACCAATGGCAGGTAGACGATGTTCCCGTTCCTGATCGTATTGATTTCGCTGATCGCACTCGTGCTGTGCGTGATGATCCTCCTCCAGTCCGCGAAGGGCGGCGGGCTCGCCGCCTCCTTTGGCGGGGCCTCGTCCTCCACGGATTCCTTCATGGGAGGACGCCAGGCGGCCAACGCGCTGACGAAGGCGAGCTGGTACGGCGGGGGGAGTTTCCTCTTCCTCGCCCTCGTGCTGACGGTGCTCTCCGCCCGTCCGGACGCGGCCCCCGAATCGATCCTGCGTCAGGGACTTCCCGGCCAGCAGAGCCTCCCCGAAGCGCCCGCTTCGCTCCTGGAGGTGTCGCCCGACCTCGGAGAAGGCGCAGCCCCCTCCGATGAAGCCGCCGCACCCGGGTCGGAGGAAGGCGAGGAAGAGGACCCCGGCTCCTAGTCGGGCGGGCGAGGATCCTCGGCGAAAGCGTCGCTCGGCAGATCCAGAAACTCGACGTACCGCTCCTTCTCCTGCGCTTCGGCGAGCCAGCTCTCGAACCCGGATGGGACGAGTCCGTCGATGCCGCGCCGCTCCCGCGCCGCCGTCACCGCCAGGTGGTCCGCGTAGGCGTTCTTCACGTCGTCGGCGTGTCCCCGGGTCCAGCGCCACTCCACGCGGTGCCGCGCGGCGGCCCGCACGAGTTCCCGCCACAGATCGAGGTTCTCGATCGGCCCGCCCTTCCGGCGCCAGCCGCGGCGGGCCCAGCCGTGCACCCACTCCTTCATTCCTCGGACGAGATACTGGCTGTCGCTCGTAAAGACGACGCGGCACGCCCGCCGCAGGGCGCCCAGCCCGACGATGCCGGAGACGATCGCCATCCGGTTGTTCGTCGTGTCCGGATCGAAGTGGGCGAAGTCCCGCCGATACCAGCCGCCGCGCTCGTCGAACCGTTCGATGAGACCGGCGGCCGCCCCCGGATTCCGGCGATTCTCGAACTGGTTGCCGAGGCAGGACTCGTCGGCGAAGATATGAACGAGCGGAGCGTCGGTCCTGCTCTCCCGCCCGGGTCCGGAGTCGGTGGTCAACGCGCCTCCCGCGGCTTGGGTTCGCCCGGCACGCGGGCCGCGGGCCGCTGCCCGGGTCCCCGCACCTTCAACCGCCACATTGGACGCGCGACTTGAGCGAGACGCAAGCACGCCCCGGATACCTCCTGCTCGAAGATGGCCGCCGTTTCGGCGGCGCCTACGTGGGCCCCGAGACCGAGACCGCCGGCGAAGCCGTCTTCACGACGGTGATGACGGGGTATCACGAGGTGCTCACCGATCCTTCCTTTGCCGCGCAGATCGTCGTCATGACCGCGCCCATGCAGGGGGTCTACGGCATCCGCGATCCCGACGTTCAATCGCGGCGGCCCTGGGTCGCGGGCTTCGTCGTGAGGCACCTGTCGCACGAGATCGGGTCCGGGCCGGCCGATTCCACGCTGCCCGAGTACCTCGCCTCGCACGGGATTCCGACCCTGGTCGGCGCGGACACGCGCGCGCTGACGCGCCATATCCGGGATGCGGGCGCGATGCGGGCGGTCATGGCGCACGATGGGGTGTCGCCGCAACAGGCCGCCGAGCGGCTGGCCGCCGAGCCGGAGATGTCCGGCCGCGACCTCGCGACCGCCGTCTCGACGCCCGAACCGTACGAACTCGGCCCCCTCGACGGGGTGGCCGAGCGCGGCCTCGTGCTTTGCCTCGACTATGGGGTAAAGACGCGAAGCCTCGACCTCTTCCGTCGCGAGGGATACCGCGTGCGCGTCGTCCCGTGCGACACGGACGCCGAGGCGCTGCTCTCCGCCCGCCCGGACGGGGTCTTCGTCTCGAACGGGCCCGGCGATCCGGAGGCGGTGCCGGGCGCCGTCGAGCGCATCCGCACGCTGAGCGACGCCGGGGTCCCGCTGTTCGGCATCTGCCTCGGACACCAGCTCATAGCGCGCGCCTTCGGGGGCACGAACTACAAGCTGCCCTACGGGCACCGCGGCGGGAATCACCCCGTGATCAACCATGCCACGGGCGCCGTGGAGATCACCTCGCAGAACCACGGCTTCTCGGTACTCGAAAAGGACGGACGGATCGAGGGCGGCGACGATCTCGAGATCACGCACCGGAATCTGAACGACGGCACGGTGGAAGGGCTGGTCCACCGGGAGCGGCCGGTATTCGCGGTGCAGTACCATCCCGAGTCGGCCCCGGGACCCCACGACAGCCGGTATCTGTTCAACCGCTTCGTCGAGACGATGCGGAATCACGGAAGCTCCGCCCCGGGTTGACCGTGCGCGGTCCGTTGAACGTTGACGACGTGTGGTCTAGGTTGCGTCGGGCCTCCAGCCACGGACCCACACTCATGGACCGTCGCGCGACGTGACCTACGACAAGCGGAACACGGTGATCGCCCTCCTCGCGCTCCTGGGCATCTTCGGCGTGGGCGCGATCCTCTCCATCTGGTGGACGGTGGGGAATACGTCGTTTCTCGCCGGGGGGCGCGTGGCGGTCGTCCCGCTGCGGGGCGTGATCACGGACGAAGCGGCCTTCACCCGGACGCTCGACGGCTTTCGCGAAGACCCCGGCGTGCGCGCCTTCGTGATCGAGATCGAGTCCCCGGGCGGCACCGTCGGGGCCTCGCAGAGCATCTTCGAAGCCATTCGCGATCTGCGGGACGACGACGACCGGCCCGTCCTCGCCTGGATGGGCGATGTGGGAGCCTCCGGCGGATACTACGCCGCGGTCGGGGCCGACAGCGTGTACGCGCTGCCCGGCACGATGACGGGATCCATCGGCGTCATCATGGAATTCCCCAACGCAGAGGAGTTGTTCCGCAAGGTCGGCGTCGACTGGGAAGTCGTGGCGAGCGCGGAGCACAAGGATCTGGGCGGCTACGGGCGCTCCCTTTCTCCCGAGGACCGCGAGATCCTCGAGGAACTTGTGAGCGACGTCCACGAGCAGTTCGTCGAGGTGGTGTCCGACAACCGGGATCTCGATCGGGAGACCGTTCGCGGGTTGGCGGACGGCCGGGTGTTCACGGGCCGGCAGGCGAACGAACTGGGACTCGTCGACGGCCTGATGACCCTGCCCGAGACGGTCGACCTCGCAGGCCGGATGGCGGGTCTGGGCGCGGATCCGAGAGTCGTGCGGCCGCGCGAACCGAGGGTCGGCCTGTGGGACCTGATCGGCGGGCTGAGTCTGGGCGATGCGCGAGCGTGGATCGGATCGCTGGCGCCTCTGCGCCCAAGCGCGCCGAGACTCCTCTTTGAACTGAGATAAGCCGCTCCCATCCCGGAGCGGAGAACCATTCTTGAACGGTTGCACAACGCTCGGAGGAGAGGGAGATGACGAAGGCGGATCTCATCGAACAGGTCCACGAGGCCATCGGCCCTGGCGTGACGAAGCGGGACTGCGCCGCGGTGGTCAACGCGTTTCTGAACGCCGTCAAGGGCGCCGTCGTACAAGGCAACCACATCGAGATTCGCGGCTTCGGCACCTTCAAGGTCCGGGAACGCCGGACCCGCATGGCGCGCAATCCGCGCACGGGAGATCCCGTCCGCGTGCCGCCGAGGAAGGTGCCCGTCTTCAAGCCCTCGCGTCTGCTGCGCGACGAGGTGGCGTCGAGCCTCGGGGACTAGCAGAGAGTGAGGTAATGCGGGCGGGTCAGCCGAAGAAGCCGGCGATCCGCTCCAGTCCCTCCTCCAGGACGTCCCGCTCCACCGCGAAGTTGAAGCGCAGGTGCCCCGGAGAGCCGAACGGTTCTCCGGGCATGCACGCGACCTTCGCATCGGCGAGCAGCCGCTCGGCGACGTCCAGCGACGTGGCGCCACGGTCGGTGAGCCGTCCGTAGAAGTACAGCGCGCCGTCCGGCGCGAACGCCTCGATCCCGTCCATCTCCGTGAATCTCGACAGCCCGAGTTCCCTGAGTCCGGAGAGCCTGGACAGGAGTTCCGAGACGAACGCCTCGCGGGGAAGGCTCTCGCCGAGCGCGGCCGCGGCGGCGTACTGGGAGGGGCCGACCGCCCCGGAGGTTGTCTGTCCCTGCAGGTCCGCCATCTTCCGGACGACCTCCCGCGGCCCCACGGCATACCCTATCCGGAACCCCGGCATGCAGAACGCCTTCGAGACGCCGTCGAGCAGGATCGTCCTCTCCCCGCGCTCCGCAATGTCGAACACGGACGAAGACGGAGCCCCGTAGGCGAGCCGCCGGTAGATCTCGTCGGAGAGCACCCAGATCCCGTGCCGCTCCGCCCACGCCATGATCTCGCGCAGCAGGCCGGGCGGGATGACGGCCCCGGTCGGGTTTCCCGGGCTGTTGAGCATGAGCCCCCGCGTCCGCGTCGTGCGGGCCGCCTCGAGGTCCTCGACGGCCGGCACGAACCCGCCTTCCCACGTCGTCTCCGCGATGACCGGCTCCGCCCCCGCGAGCCGGACGATCGTTGTGTAGCTCGGCCAGAAGGGGGAGGGCACCAGCACCTCCTCGCCAGCGCCGAAGAGGGCATAGCAGCAGTTGAACAGCGACTGCTTCACGCCCGCGCTCACGATCACGGAGTCCGGATCCACGGCCTCGGCCTCCGTCGTCTCGCGGAGATAGCGCGCGATCGCCTCGCGCAGTTCGGGCAGGCCGGAGGTGGGGGGATATCCCGTCTTCCCCTCCTCCACGGCCCGAATGCCCGCGTGGGCCGCGAAGGGCGGGGCGGGGTACTGCGGCTCGCCGGCCGAGAGGTCCACGACCGGAACTCCCGCCGCCCTCAGCTTCCGGGCGCGGGCGGCCAGCACCAGTGTGGCCGATGCCTCGAGCCGGGCGACGTTCGGGGAAAACTGCGTTGCGGGCACGTTCGGGCGCTCTTGTCGAAGGGGTGGGTCGGATTTGAGAGAGGGCTGCGGGGCCCCTATCTTTCGGCTGCTGGATGGTACGCGGGGAGAGTCCATGACGACAGAGACCGGAAGCGCGCTGGCCCCGGCGGACGTGCTGGCCGCCACGCGAGACTTCTTTCTCGGGGACGACCGGATGGTCGATGCCTGGGTCGACACCGAGAGCGACACGCACATTGCGTTCTGCACCTTCAGGGGCAACCTCTCGGTTGCCGCCTTCCCGGATCCCGCCGGGTCCGACGGGACGCGGATCCGGGTGACGACGCTGCGCGAAGAGGGGATCGTGCCCAGGCTCCTCGCCCACCTCGCGCTCGCGAACGCGCGCGCATGAACAGGCGCTCCTGATGGACCGGATCTCGGTGCGCACGCTCTTCTTCGGCGTGTACGGCGAACTCGCCGCGCGCAGGGAGGGATCGGCGGAACTCGCGGCGGACAGCACCGTGGGCGACCTCGTCGAGACCCTGCGCGGACCGGGCGGGCTCGACTGGCTCCCGGAGAGGGTCGTCGTCGCCGTCAACCATAGTTACGCGGAGGCCGGCACGACCCTGTCCGACGGAGACGAGGTCGCGCTCATCCCCCCTGTTGCGGGGGGCTGAGCCGATGTCGAAGGCGGCAAACGGCCGCGTGCGGACATGGATCACCCGCGAAAGTCTGGACGACTTCGCGCAATTCGAGGATATTGTACGGGAGATCGGATCCGTGGAGGACGGCGCGCTGCTCTTTTTTCAGGGGCGGGTTCGCCGCACGAACCGCGGTCGCGCGGTGTCGCGCCTCGCGTACGACGCGTACGGAGAGATGGCGGAGCGGGAGCTGTCGGCCATCTGCCACGAGGCGCTGGAGCGGTTCGACGTGGGCTCCGTCGCCGCGGCCCACCGCGTGGGCGATCTCGGGCTGGGTGAGGTCAGCGTGGCGATCGCGGTCACGTCGGCCCACCGCGACGACGGCTACCGGGCGTCGCGGTGGATTATCGAAACGATCAAGGTCAGACTGCCGATCTGGAAGCACGAGCACTACGAGGACGGCGAGTCCCACTGGGTGGGAGCCCCGGCCATGGAGGCGGAAGCCCCGGCCGGCGCCGCGCGGTTCGAGTAGGGAGGTCTGGTCAGGGGCCGTCCGACGGACTTCGAGGCAGCCGGCCTCGGGCCCGGGCGCCCAAATCGAGGAGGACGCCATGTTTAAGATGGTCCGCAACCTGCTGGTCGTCGCGATGATCGCGACGGTCTCGTTTGCCGGAGATTGTGGCGACGACGACGACAACATGATGATGCAGGAAGGCGTCACGGTCATCGGCTAGCTGTCCGCCGGCGGGGATTCCGCGCGGCCACCACGGCTGCGCGGGGTCCCCGCACACTCACCGCTCATGAAAGATCAATTCGGCCGCCGAATCCGGTACCTTCGGATCTCGGTCACGGACCGCTGCAACCTGCGCTGCACGTACTGCATGCCGGAGGAGGGGCTCGCCTGGATCCCCAAGCCCGAAATGCTCGCGTACGAGGAGATCGCCGAGATCGTGCGCCAGATGGCCGCGCTCGGGCTGGAACGGGTGCGGATCACGGGCGGCGAGCCGCTCGTCCGCAAGGATCTGCCGGATCTCGTGCGCATGATCGCCGCGGTCCCCGGCATCGACGACATCTCCCTCTCCACGAACGCCATCCTCCTGCCGCGTTTCGCGACGGCCCTCCGGGAAGCGGGGGTCGCGCGGGTGAACGTCAGCCTGGACACGCTCGACCGGGACGGGTTCGAGGAGATCGCCCGGCGGCCGGCGCGGCGCTTTGACGAGACGATGGAAGGCCTCCGGGCCGCCGAGGAGGCGGGCTTCGCTCCGATCAAGATCAACTGCGTCATCATGCGGGGCCTCAACGACCACGAAGTCGTCGACTTCGCCGAGATCACGCGGGAGCGGCCGTGGCACGTACGCTTCATCGAACTCATGCCGGTGGGGGAGAACCTGCACCTCACCGACCGGTTCATCTCGACCGATGAGGTGCTCGAGAAGATCCGCTCGATCGAGGACCTCCTGCCGGACCCGGGGCCGCGGGGGAACGGGCCCGCCGTGTACTACCGCTTCCCGGGCGGCGCCGGAACCGTGGGCGCGATCACACCCCTCTCCCACAACTACTGCGAACGCTGCAACCGCATGCGGCTGACCGCCGACGGGAAGCTGCGGACCTGCCTGTTCGGCGACCACGAGGTCGACCTGAAGGGTCCGCTGCGCGAGACGGGCCGCATCGAGGGCGCGGTGGCGGAGGCGCTCGCCGGGAAGCCGAAGCGCCACTACCTGGAACTGGGAACGGCGGCCGGCAGCGGCGGGCTCGCCGCCCTGAGTCAGGTCGGCGGATGACGAACTACGAGGAACGACTCCGGCACAGGGATCTGCTCGAACGGGCGACCGACCTGCGCAGGCGGCTCGAACTCGAAGACGGCGATTCCCCCATGCGGCGCGAGGAAGGGGCCGAACTGGCGGCCCTCCTCGAAGCCACGCTGGCCGAGATCAGTCCGGAGCGCTGGGACCGGGTCATGGAGACGATCGCCGGGGAGGCGGCGCGGAGGGCGGGCGCGGGCGCGGCCCCGATGTTCGACTGACCGTCTTCGCTTGACCGGCGCCGCTTCCCCGCACCGCAAACTCCTCGCGGCCGGGTGCCTGCTGGCGGGCCTCGGAGTCGCCGCCGGAGCGTTCGGCGCGCACTCGCTCGAAGGCCGCCTCTCGGCCGATGCCCTCGCGATCTTCGACACGGCGGCACGCTACCACATGCTGCACGCCCTGGGGCTCATCCTCCTCGGCCTCGCGGCGGCCCGCTGGCCGGATGCGGCGTGGCACTGTCCCGGCCTGCTCATGCTGTGTGGCATCGCGGTGTTCAGCGGAACGCTCTACGCCCTCGCCCTGTCCGGAATCGGCTGGCTCGGCGCGATCACGCCCATCGGCGGCGCCGCCCTCATCGCCGCCTGGATCTGGGCGGCCTGGCTCGCCCTCACCCACCCCTGACGCACCCGCTCCGCTCCGCGCCCCCTTGACGTGCGCGTAGGTTCACTCGATAGAAGTTGGGCCGCGAGCGGCCGTGCCCCCAACCGAGAGGTCCGATGGCGATCAAGAGTGACGGCTGGATTCGGCGCATGGCGCGCGGTCATGGGATGATCGAACCCTTCGCCGACCGCCAGGTGCGCGACGGCGTCATCTCCTACGGCGTCAGCAGCTACGGCTACGACATGCGGGTCGCCGACGAATTCCGGATCTTCCACAACGCGCTCTTCCCGGTCGTCGACCCCAAGAAGTTCGACGAGCGCTCCTTCCTCGAGTACTCGGGCGACGTCTGCATCATCCCCCCGAACTCCTTCGCCCTCGCGCGCTCGATCGAGTACTTCCGGATTCCGCGCAACATCCTCACGATCTGCGTGGGGAAGAGCACCTACGCGCGCTGCGGCCTCATCGTGAACGTCACGCCCTTCGAACCGGAGTGGGAGGGGCACGTGACGCTCGAGATCTCGAACACGACGCCGCTCCCGGCCCGCGTGTACGCGAACGAGGGGATCGCCCAGGTCCTCTTCTTCGAGTCCGACGAGGTCTGCGAGGTCAGCTACGCGGACAAGGCCGGAAAGTACCAGGGCCAGACCGGAGTCACCCCGCCGAAGCTCTGACTCCTCGGCGAGGGGACTATGGCGTGAACCCGGTGGCGAGTTCGGCGAGGAGGCGGGTCAGGAGGCGGGGGTGTTGTTCGGTCAGGACATGGCCGCCGTCGGGGGACAGGGTGAAGCCGCAGTCGAGGCGGGCGGCCAGGCGCCTCGCCGCTTCGACGGGGATCCTCGGGTCGTGGGCGCCCGTCACGACGTGGGCGGCGACGGGGCGGCGGGGCATGCGATCCTCGAGTTCCGCCGGATGCCAGTCGGCGAGGATGCGCAGGAGCGTGCGGGCGCGCGCCGGGCTCGCCCACGGCCGCGCGTAGGCGGCGACCAGCTCCGAGGGGGCCCGGAAGGCGGGGCCGCACGCCCGCTTCAGGACCAGGTGCCCCAGCGGCGCGTAAAGCGGCGCGAGGAGGCTTCCGACCCCCCGCCGCACCGCGGATGACCGCAGCAGCCGCAGGATGGCCGGACTCCGGATTTCCGGCGTGACCGGGTTCGAGAGCAGGAGACCGCCGATGTCCGGTTCCGCCTCCGCGAGTGCGAGCGCGATGGCCGCCCCCTGCGAGTGTCCCGCGACGAGTCGCGGCCGGGGGCCGTCCGGCGACAGCGCCCGCACCACCGCGCGAACCCGCCGCACCTCGTCATCCAGCGTGTAGGAGAGTTCCGCCCGCGCGTCCGAGGCGCCCCGGCCAGGCAGGTCGAGAAGCCAGCATTCCCACCCCTGATGTGCCTCGGCGAAGCGTTCGGCGACGGGCCGCCACGCCCGCCCGTGGGCGCTGATCCCGTGCAGGAAGAGGACGGGGCGCCCCGCGCCCAGAACGGTCACGCGCACGGTGCCGTCGCCGATCGTCACATTCCGCACCACAGGCCGCTTTCGACTCACTCGCTCCCTCTGCTTTCCGAGGCCAAATACCGCTTGCCGCTCATACCCCTCCGCGATACCTTCGCGGCGCGGGAAAGTGAAGAAATTCACAAGCTCGCACGAGAGGAGCGAACCCCCTTGCTCGACCCATATCTCGGCATCCTGATCCTCGCGTTGGTCGGCGTGCTGAACGCGGCCGCGATGATGGGCGTATCGCATTTCGTGGGCTCCCGGCGACCGACTCCGGTGAAGGCGAGCCCGTACGAGTCGGGGATTCCCCCGCTCGGGACGACGCGGGAGCGGTTCTCGGTCAATTTCTACATCGTGGCGATGCTCTTCATCGTCCTCGATATCGAGACGCTCTTCCTCATTCCGTGGGCCGCGATCTTCCGGGATCTGGGGATGGTCGGGTTCGTGGAGATCACGGCGTTCCTCTCCGTGCTCGGCGTCGGACTCGTGTACGCGTGGAAGAAGGGGGCCCTCGAATGGGACTGAACCCGGGACCGGGCGGGCAGACACGATGAGAACCCTCGATACGCTTCCGCCCGGCGCGCACCCGGACGCCAACCCCGGCGAACTCGACACCGGCATTCCGCACAACTGGATGACGACGAAGCTCGACTACGTCGTCAACTGGGCGCGCCGCAACTCGCTGTGGCCCATGCCGTTCGGGACCGCCTGCTGCGCGATCGAGATGATGGCCTCCGCCGCGAGCAAGTACGACATCGGCCGCTTCGGGATGGAGCGCATGTCGTTCAGCCCGCGGCAGGCGGACCTGATGATCGTCGCCGGCCGGGTCACCTACAAGCTGGCCCCGGTCCTGCGCCGGGTGTGGGACCAGATGCCGCAGCCCAAGTGGTGCGTGTCCATGGGCGCGTGCGCGAGTTCCGGCGGGATGTTCGACAACTACACGATCGTCCAGGGCATCGACACGATCGTGCCGGTCGACGTCTACGTCCCGGGCTGCCCGCCACGGCCGGAAGGGCTCATCTACGGACTCCTCATGATCCAGGAGAAGATCAAGGGAGAGTCGCTGGCCGATCCCCGGGCGCGGGACGAGGCGCCGGAGGCGGTCGGACGCCCGAACCTGCCCCCGGAAACGATCGAACTCGTGGCCCAGCCGTTCGGCAACTCGACGAACCAGAACCGGATGAGCGGGCTCGGCCCGACCTCCGCGCTGGCGCGCTCCCGCGACCGGCGCGAACGCCGCCTGGAACACCGGGATTGAGCGGAGCGCTCCGCCGTTGACGACCGCAACGACGACCGCGCCTCCGCGCATGGTGCGGGGCTCGTCCCTCGACGGGGAAGCGGCGAGCCATCCCTCGGTCCGCGCCCTTCGCGAACGCTTCGGGGAGGGCGTCAGGCGCGTGGAGAGCGACGCAGTCGGCTATCCCGTCGTGTGGATCGATCCCGCCATCAACGCCGAGGCGCTCCGCTTCCTCCGTGAGACGCCCGACCAGGCGTACGATCTGCTCGCGGACCTCATGGGGGCGCACGCGGGGATCGGGGCCCCGATCCAGGTGTGGTACCAGCTCTGGTCCATGGCGCACGGCCGCCAGCTCCGAGTCGCGTGCGAAGTGCCGATGCACGACCTCGAACTGGACAGCGTCACCGACCAGTGGCTCGCCGCGGACTGGCTCGAACGCGAGGTGTGGGACATGTACGGCGTGAGCTTCCGCGGCCATCCGGACCTGCGCCGCATCCTCATGCCGGAGAACTACGAGGAGGGGTTCCCGCTCCGGAAGGACTTCCCGCTCCGCGGCCGCTTCAGCCGCTCCGCGCAGGTGAGCCGCGCGCTCTCCCGCGACCTCATCGACATGTACGCTGTCGAGGAGCTGGAGCTGGCGGGCTACGCCGTCACCGAGGAGGGAGAGGTGCGGGATCCGTCGGAGGGCGCGGCGGAGGGGGGTGCGCCCGGCGGCATCCGCGACGTGAGCCCGGAGGAGCAGCCCGAGGACGCGCTCGAGGGCGCGCCCATCCTCATCAACATGGGGCCGCAGCACCCGGCCACGCACGGCGTCCTCCGGCTCGTCCTCCAGCTCGACGGCGAGCGCATCGTGCGCTGCTCCCCCCACATCGGATACCTGCACACGGGCTTCGAGAAGACGTGCGAATACCGCGAGTGGAACCAGTGCGTCCCCTACACGGACCGCATGGACTACCTCGCGCCGATGCTCTACAACATCGGCTTCGCCGGAGCGGTCGAAGCGCTCCTCGACGTCGAGATCACGGAGCGGTGCCGCGTCGTCCGCGTCATCCTCGGCGAGTTGAACCGCATCCTCGGCCACCTCCTGTGGCTGGGCACGACGGCGATCGATATCGGCGCCTTCTCCGTCTTCCTCTACACCTTCCAGGAGCGCGAGCGGATCTACAACCTGCACGAGGCGTACACGGGGGGCCGGATCACGACCTCCGTCACGCGCGTCGGCGGGATGATGGCGGACCTGCCCGTGGGCTGGACGGCGGCGGCGCGGGACTTCGCGGCGACCTTCCCGGAGACGCTGGACGAGGTCGAGCGGCTCCTGTCGCGCAACGCGATCTGGCAGGGTCGCACCATGGACATCGGCGTCCTCTCCGCGGAGAAGGCCGTGAGCTACGGCGTCACCGGACCCACCCTGCGCGCGAGCGGCGTGGCCTACGACGTGCGGAAGGCGCGCCCCTACCTCGGCTACGAGGAGTACGACTTCGACGTGCCCGTGGGGACCGAGGGCGACGTCTACGACCGCTATCTCGTGCGGGTGGAGGAGATGCGGCAGAGCGTCCGCATCATCGAACAGGCGCTGGACGGGCTCCCCGGCGGCCCGATCAACATCGACGACTACCGGATCGTCCTCCCCCCGAAGGGCGAGGCGATGGGGTCGATCGACACGATGATCTCGCACTTCAAGCTCGTGATGGAGGGCGTCCGCGTGCCGGCCGGCGAGACGTGGTACTCCATCGAAAGCTCGAAGGGGGAACTGGGGTTCGGGATCATCTCCGACGGCGGCACGAAGCCCGTGCGCTGCCGTTTCCGCGGCCCGTCGTTCATCAACATCGCGTCGCTCCCGGAACTCGTGAAGGACGAACTCGTCGCGGATGTCGTCGCGATCAACGCCTCGCTCGACGTCGTGCTCGGAGAGATCGACCGGTGAGCCGGCGCATCCACCCCGCGGTCGTCGGCGCGCAGCCCTTCCAGTTGACGGCGAGGGAGACGTTCGACGGTCCCATCTTCGAGACGGCGGAGGGGAAGCACCGGCTGGAGGCGGCCCTTTCCCGCTATCCGACGAAGCAGGCCGCGCTCCTCCCCATGCTCGGCTTCGTGCAGTCGGTGAAGGGGTGGATCGAGCCCGCGGACATGGTCGAGGTCGCCGAGGCGCTGGACCTGACCCCGGCCTACGTCCACTCGATCGCGACCTTCTACACGATGTACAGCAAGCACCCGGTCGGACGTCACTTCGTCCAGGTGTGCACGAACATCTCCTGCCACCTGAACCGGGCCGAGGAGGTGCTGCGCGGCTTCCTCGCCGAGACGGGGACGCGGGAGGGCGAGATCTCCGAGGATGGGGAGTTCACCGTGATCGAGGCGGAATGTCTCGGCGCGTGCGGGTTCGCGACCGTCGTGCAGGTCAACGACCGCTACCTCGAGGACGTGACGCCGGAGCGCGTGCCCGAGATCGTGGCCGGCCTGCGCGGATCACGCGACGGCGGGTCGGAGGCGGGGGACGGCGCATGAGCTTTCCCCACCGGAGCGACCTCGAGGTCACGACGCGGCTGTCGCGCCACCAGGGCGAGGCCGAGGCGCGCACGCTCGACGGCTGGCGCGCCCGGGGCGGCTACGAGGCGCTCCGGCGCTCCCTCGACATGTCGCCCGCCGAGATCACCGAGGTCGTGAAGGACTCCGGCCTCCGCGGGCGCGGCGGCGCCGGCTTCCCGACGGGGCTCAAGTGGAGCTTCATGCCGAAGGACGACGGCAAGCCGCACTACCTGTGCTGCAACGCGGACGAGTCCGAGCCGGGCGCCTTCAAGGATCGCGAGGTCATCCGCTGGACGCCGCACCTCCTCATTGAGGGCTGCCTCATCGCGTCGCGCGCGATCGGGGCCGAGCACGCCTACATCTACGTGCGGGGCGAGTTCTTCGAGGAAACGCAGGTGCTGAACGCCGCGGTCGTCGAGGCGTACGAAGCCGGTCTCGCGGGGGAGGGAATCCTGGGCTCGTCGTGGTCCTGCGACGTGACGATCCACGCCGGGGCAGGGGCGTACATCGCCGGCGAGGAGACCGGCCTCATGAACTCGCTCATGGGGAACCGCGCGGAACCCTGGGCCAAGCCGCCCTTCCCGGCGCAGGCCGGAGCGTTCGGGATGCCGACGACGGTGAACAACGTCGAGACGCTCGCGGCGGTCCCCATGATCCTCGAGAACGGCGCGGACTGGTACCGGCAGTGGGGGAGCGAGCAGTCGCCCGGCACCAAACTGTGGAGCTGCTCGGGCCACCTCGTGCGCCCCGGCAACTACGAGTTCGCGCTCGGGCTCCCGCTGAGCGACATCATCTTCGACGCCTGCGGCGGCACGCCCTCGGGCAAGCCGGTGAAGGCCGTGATCCCGGGCGGGTCGTCCACGGCGTTCCTGAGCGGAGACGAACTGGACTGCGCGACGACGTACGAGGGGCTCGCGGAGGCGGGCAGCGCCCTCGGCACCGCCTCGCCGATCGTGATGGACGAGGACACCGACATCGTCGCGGCCATGCGGCGGATCGCGCAGTTCTACGCGCACGAGTCGTGCGGCCAGTGCGTGCAGTGCCGCGAGGGCACGTCGTGGGTCGTCCGCATCCTGCAGCGCATCGAGGCGGGCGATGGCCGCCCGAGCGACATCGACACGCTGTACGAGCTGTGCGAGCAGATGACGGGACGCACGATCTGCGTGCTCGCGGACAGCGTCGTGTTCCCGCTCGAGTCCTCGCTCGACAAGTTCCGCGCCGACTACGAGGCGCTGATGAAGCCTTCTCTGGTCGCGGCGGGGTGAGGCATGGCTGAGAACGGCGCGAAGGCGACGGTCACGCTCACGATCGACGGGGTCGAGGTCACGGTCCCGAGCGGCACCCGCGTCATCGAGGCGGCGGAACACGTGGGCGTCGTCGTGCCGCGCTACTGCTACCATCCGGGGATCCCCTCCCGGCCGGCGCAGTGCCGCATGTGTCTCGTGGAGGTCGAGGGACGCCCCAAGCTCGAGCCCTCGTGCACGCTGCAGGCGGCCGACGACATGGTCGTGAACACGGCGAGCGACACGGCGCGCACCGCCCGCCAGTCGGTCATCGAGTTCCTGCTCGTCAACCACCCGCTCGACTGCCCGATCTGCGACGCCGCGGGGCAGTGCATGCTCCAGGACTACGCCTACGTCACGAACCAGCTCGAGAGCCGGGTCGACGAGCCCAAGCGGATCATGGGGCGGGACCGCATCTCCGACGACATCCTCTACTTCGCGGACCGCTGCGTCATCTGCACGCGCTGCGTCCGCTTCATGCGCGACGTCGCCGAGGACGATTCGCTCATCGTCGCCCAGCGCGGCGACAAGGCCTACATCGACACCTTCCCCGGGCGCGAACTCGACAACCCCTTCCAGGGGAACATCGTCGACGTGTGCCCGGTGGGCGCGCTCGTGCACGAGGACTTCGTGTTCAAGGCGCGGTCCTGGGACATGGACGCGACGGCGAGCGTGTGCCCGGGGTGTCCGACCGGCTGCAACGTCACGATCGACACGAAGGAGAACCAGATCGTGCGCGTGAAGCCGCGGCACAACGCGGCGGTCAACTCCTGGTGGATGTGCGACTACGGGCGCAATCACCTCGTGATGACGAACCGCGGCGTGCGCGCCGAGGTCCCCCTCATCCGCGACGGGGGCGGCGATGGCGACCGCGGCGACCTCCGGCCGGTCGACTGGGCGACGGCGCTCGACTGGGTGGCGGAGAAGATCGCCGCGCTCGGCTCGCCGGGAGGAAGCGCGGTCGTGTCCCCGGACGCCTCGAACGAGAATCTGTTCTACGTCCGGCGGCTCCTGGACCGGCTCGCGGTCGCGGATGCCACCTTCCAGGTCGAGCAGGGCGAGACCGCCGAATTGCCCACGGTGCCGACGCTGAAGCTGCGGGCGGATCGCGCCGCGAACGTCGCGGGCGCCGGGATCTTCGGCGGGCGCCGCGTGGACGCGCTCCGGAACGGCGCCGCGGCGGACGGCTCGGCGGGCGGCGGCTCGGCGGGCCGGGCGCTCGTCGTGCTCGATGACCTCCTCGAGGGGGCCCCCGACGACTTCGGCGCCTCGGCCGGCTTCTTCCTCTACGTCGGCACGCGGCTCCCCGGCGCGGCGCGCAACGCGGACGCGGTGCTGCCGATCGCGACCTTCGCGGAGATGGACGGCACGTTCACGAACTTCGAGGGCCGCGTGCAGCGCTTCCACCAGGCGCTGCGGCCGCCCGGCCTGGCCCGCCCGGGCTGGATGGTGCTGAGCCGCGTGCTCGCCCGCCTGGGAGACGGCGAGGCCGTCAACGACGTGCGCACCGCGTTCGAGCGCATGGCGGCGGAGGCTCCGCCCTTCGCGGGCCTCACGTGGGACGGGATCGGGCTCAAGGGCGCCCCGGCCGCCGAGGCGAATCGGTGAGCCCGGTCACGGGCGGCGCGTTCGCCCTCGCCACCGTGGGGAAGGTCGTCCTCTTCTTCTCGGTGCTCATGCTCGCGGTCATGTTCGCGACGATCTTCGAGCGCAAGGTGTGCGGCTTCATGCAGGACCGGAGCGGCCCCAACCGCGTCGGCCCGTGGGGACTCCTCCAGGTCATCGCCGACGGGCTCAAGAACCTCCTCAAGGAAGAGACGATGCCGGAGCAGGCGATCCGGCCCTTCTTCCTCCTCGCGCCCGTTCTCGCGATCCTGCCGGCCACGATCCTCTTCGCCGTCATCCCCTTCGCCTCGCCGCTGCCCACGCAGTGGGGGCTCGTGGAGATGATCGTGGCGGACGTGCCGATCGGCTTCCTCTACGTGCTCGCGATCGGCTCGATCGGCGTGTACGGCGTCGCCATGGGCGGCTGGGCCTCCGGCTCGAAGTACTCGCTGCTCGGCGGCCTGCGCGGCTCCGCGCAGATGGTGAGCTACGAAGTGGCGCTCGCGCTCAGCCTCGTACCGCTCATCCTGCTCACGGGAGATGTGCGCGCCCCCGAGATCGTCTCCATGCAGCAGACGTTCACCGCGGGGCCCGCGACCTACGCGACGTGGTTCGTGTTTCCGCTCCTCGTCGGCCTCTTCTTCTTCTTCGTCTCGGGGCTCGCGGAGACGAACCGCCTTCCCTTCGACATGCCCGAAGCGGAGGCCGAGCTCATCACCGGATACCACACGGAATATTCGGCGATGAAGTTCTCGATGTTCATGATCGGCGAGTTCGCGCACGTGATCACGGTCGCCGCGCTCGTCACGGTCTTCTTCCTCGGCGGATGGGACATCCCGTTCTGGCAGGGGGACAACATCCGCGTTCTCTCCGATGGCACGGTGATCGGGGAGCCGACGTGGTGGAAGACGCTGCTCACGCTCGGCGCCTTCGGCGTGAAGACGTCCCTGCTCGTGCTCGTCTTCGTGTGGATTCGGTGGACGCTGCCGCGCTTCCGCTACGACCAGCTCATGGATCTGGGCTGGAAGTTCATGCTCGAAGCGGTGACGGTCTACATCCTCGTCATCGCCTTCGTCATCCTCGGCATCGAGGCGGTCGGGATCCCGGCCGGCGGGTGGTACGCGTTCGTTCTCTTCCTCGTGAACCTTGCGCTCGCGGGGGTGCTCTTCTTCGCCATGGACCGGGGGACGCTGATCCGCGGCGGGGCGAAGGGGGCGAAGTCGGCCGGCGGCGAAGCCGCGGGCCAGGGAGGGTAGGATGCCTGGAGACGTGAAGGTTGTGGAGCGGCCGCGGGCCGAGAGTTCATACGTGCGGGCGGCGGCGAAGGGGATGTCGATCACGATGCGGCACCTCCTGAGCCCGAACAAGAAGACGCAGCAGTACCCGGACGAGAAGTGGGAACTCGCGCCGCGGACGCGCGGAACGCACCGCATGGCGGTGCACGAGGACGGACGGGCGAAGTGCGTGGCCTGCGGCCTGTGCCCGACCGTGTGCCCCGTGAACTGCATCAAGCTCGTGCCGGCGGAGGACGAGAACGGGGAGCGCTACGCGGCGATCTACGAGATCGACGAGTTCCGCTGCATCTTCTGCGGCTACTGCCAGGAGGTGTGCCCGGTGGAGGCGATCCACCTGGGCGTGCACTACGAGAACGCGGAGTACTCGCGCGAGCGCTGGGTGTACGACCTCGAGCGCCTCGTCGAGCAGGAGCACCCCGTGACCGCGCTGTGGGATCCTCAGGACCCGGCGTCGCAGTGATGGCGCGATGATCCAGGACTTCCTCTTCCAGGCCTTCGCGGCGAGCGCGATTCTGGGCGCGGTGATCATGGTCACGCGCCGGAATCCCGTGTCCGCCGTGATCTTCCTGGTGGGCGTGTTCTTCGCCACGTCGGGCATGTTCCTCATGCTGGACGCGCACTACATCGCGGCGATCAACGTGATCCTGTACGGCGGGGCCATCATGGTCCTGTTCCTCTTCGTCCTCATGCTCCTGAACCTGGGGCACGCGGACTGGCGCGACCTGCGGGGGCCGGTGGGAGGGCTCATCGGCGGCTCGATCTCCATCGCCTTCCTCGGCGTCCTCACGCGCCTCTTCGTGGGCGGCACGGACGCCCGGCCGGTCGTCGAGATCGCGGGCAGCGCGCTGCGCGAGGCGGCGGCGGAGCAGGGCGTCGTCGGCGTCGTGGCCCGGCCGCTGTTCACGGAGTACACGATCGTGCTCGAGGTCACCGGCGTCCTCCTGCTCGTGTCCATCGTGGGGACGATCCTGCTCGCCCGCAGGGAGCGGACGTGAACGAGGCGGGCATGGCGGCCGCGCTCGGCCTCAACGGGCTCATCGCCCTCTTCGTGAGCGCGATCCTGTTCTCGATCGGCGTCATCGGGGTCCTGCTGCGGCGCAACGCGATCATCGTGTTCATGTGCATAGAACTCATGCTGAACGCCGCGAACCTGTCGCTCGTCGCCTTCGCGCGCATGCACGGGATCGAGGGCCAGATCTTCGTCTTCTTCGTCATGGCCGTGGCCGCGGCGGAGGCCGCCGTGGGGCTCGCGATCATCATCGCGATCTTCCGGCACTATGAAGTCGTGGACCTCGACCGCTTCCGGCTCCTGAAGTGGTGAGCTTCCAGCCCGTGCTCCCGTGGCTCATCCTCGCCCTCCCGCTGCTCGGAGCGGCGGTGAACGGGGCGGGGGCCTTCCTGTGGCGCGACGACAAGCGCATCCCGACGATCGTCGGCCCCGCCGCGCTGCTCGGGAGCTTCGCCGTCGTCCTCGTGAACTTCATCGCGATGAGCGGCGCGGACCTGCACGGCGCGGAAGTCGTCAGCCTGTGGAACTGGATCGTGTCCGGGGATCTCCGCATCGGGGTCGACCTCCAGTTCGACCAGCTCTCGATGCTGATGTGCATGATCGTGACAGGGGTCGGGAGCCTGATCCACATCTATTCCGTCGGCTACATGCGCGACGATCCCGGCTATTCGCGCTACTTCTCGTATCTCAACCTGTTCGTCTTCTTCATGCTCGTCCTCGTCCTCGGGGCCAGCTTCCCGCTCATGTTCGTGGGTTGGGAGGGCGTCGGGCTGTGCTCGTACCTGCTCATCGGCTTCTGGTACGAGAACCGGGACTACGCGAACGCCGGGAAGAAGGCGTTCATCATGAACCGCATCGGCGACGCGGGTTTCCTCGTCGCCATGTTCCTCGTTTTCGTCGCCTTCGGGACGCTGGACTTCATTCCCGTCCTCGCGGCGGCGGACGGGACGCTCGCGTACGGCGGCGCGCTCGTCACCGGCATCACGCTCCTCCTCTTCCTCGGCTGCACGGGGAAGTCGGCCCAGATCCCGCTCCACACCTGGCTCCCGGACGCGATGGCGGGTCCGACGCCGGTCTCGGCGCTCATTCACGCGGCGACGATGGTCACGGCGGGGGTCTATCTCATCGCGCGCACCAGCGTCCTGTTCGCGCTCTCGCCGGTGTCCCAGGGCGTGGTGGCGGCGGTCGGGGCGGGGACGGCGCTGTTCGCGGCCTCGATCGCGATCCGGCAGTACGACATCAAGAAGGTGCTCGCCTATTCCACGATCTCCCAGCTCGGCTACATGTTCCTCGCCGTCGGGATCGGGGCGTTCACGGCCGGCGTCTTCCACCTCATGACGCACGCCTTCTTCAAGGCGCTCCTCTTCCTCGGCGCCGGGGCCGTGATCCACGCCGTGCACCACGCGTGGGCGCACGGGGATGAGCACGGGGACGGAGACGGGCACGGCGACCCGAACGACATGCGGAACTACGGCGGGCTGCGAAAATTCATGCCCCGCACCTTCGTCTTCATGTGGGTCGCGACGCTCGCGATCGCGGGCGTGCCGCCCTTGGCCGGATTCTTCTCGAAGGACGAGATCATCTGGTACTCCGGGGCGTACGGGTACCCGATCCTGTGGGGCGTGGCGCTGGCCACGGCGCTGCTCACGGCCGTGTACATGGCCCGGCTCATGGTGATGACCTTTCACGGAGGGAACCGGACCTTCGGCCACGAGGGCGCCGCGGAGGCCGGGCGGAAGCTGCACGAGGTGCCCGCCGTCATGTGGGCGCCGCTCGCGGTTCTCGCGGTCCTCTCGGTCGTGGGCGGGTGGGCGAACATCCCCGAGGCGCTGCCGCTGCTCCCGACCGTCGAGTGGCTGCACCACTGGCTGGAGCCGGTGTTCGCGCCGGCGATCGCCGTCAAGGAGGCGCACGGCTTCGCCCCGGAATACCGGTCGCCTGTCGGGGGCGGCGAGGCGCTGTGGGCCGTGATCTCCGCGGCGATCGCGATCGCGGCCGTCGTCGGAACCGTCCGCGTCCTGTCGCCGAAGCCGGTGCCGACGGAGGCGGAGGCGGTGGCGCCGACGGGATTTGCCCGCGTGCTCCACGACAAGTGGTACGTGGATGAACTGTACGACCGCGCCATCGTCCGCCCCTCGCTCGCCCTGTGGCGCGCCTGCTGGCGGATCGTGGACGCGGGGATCATCGACGGCGCCGTGAACGGCGCGGGGCGCGCCGCCCGCCTCCTCGGCTGGGCCGGGGGCCAGCTCCAGACGGGCCGCGTGACGACCTACCTCGTCGCCTTCATGCTCGGCGCCCTCCTCGTCCTCGGGGTGCTCTCGTGACGGCCTTCTACGAGGGGCACTGGATCCTGACCGCGCTCGTGGTCCTCCCCCTCATCGGCGGGGCGGCCTGCCTCGTGGCGCCGGAGGCGCGCGCGAAGACCGTCGCCCTCGCGACGACGCTCGTCCTGTTCGCGCTCTCGCTGCCGCTCTTCTGGACCTTCGACACGGCGGAGCCCGGATTCCAGAATCTCGTCTCCATCCCGTGGATCGAGGCGTGGGGGATCTCATACGCGGTGGGCCTGGACGGGATCTCCATCCTCATGATCCTGCTCACGACGTTCACGATGCCGCTCGCGGTGGCGGGGTCGTTCGCCCACATCCGGACCCGCGAGCGCGCCTTCTACGCGATGCTCCTCTTCCTCACGACGGGGATGATCGGCGTCTTCGTCGCGCTCGATCTCTTCCTGTTCTACGTGTTCTGGGAGATCATGCTGATCCCGATGTACTTCCTCATCGGGGTCTGGGGCGGGAAGCGCCGGATCTATTCCGCCGTGAAGTTCTTCCTCTACACGGCGGTGGGCTCGCTGCTCATGCTGGTCGCGATCGTGACCATGGCGTGGATCTTCCAGGACGGCTCGGGGGCGTGGAGCTTCGCCTACGAGGACCTCGTGTCGCTCGAACTCGCGCGGCGCGCGCAACTGTGGCTCTTCGGCGGGTTCGCGCTCGCGTTCGCGATCAAGGTGCCGCTGTTCCCGTTCCACACCTGGCTGCCGGACGCGCACGTGGAGGCGCCGACGGCGGGCTCGGTGATCCTGGCGGGGGTGCTGCTCAAGATGGGCGTGTACGGGTTCCTGCGCTTCGGCCTCCCGTTCTTCCCGGCCGCGGCGACGGACCCCGTGGTCGTGAACGCGATGCTCGTGCTGGGGCTGATCGGGATCCTGTACGCGGCCTGGGTGGCGGCGGTGCAGCCGGACGCGAAGAAGCTCATCGCCTACACGTCGGTCGCCCACCTCGGCTTCGTCGTGCTCGGCGTGTTCGGGCTCACGACGCAGGGGATCGAGGGCGGCATCCTCCAGATGGTGAACCACGGGATTTCCACGGGGGCGCTCTTCCTCCTCATCGGGATGCTGTACGAGCGGCGCCACTCGCGGCAGATCGCGGACTTCGGCGGCATCGCGAAGGTGATGCCGGTGTTCGCCTTCGCGCTCGTCGTCGTCGCGCTGTCGTCCGTCGGGCTGCCGGGGACGAACGGCTTCGTGGGCGAGTTCCTCATCCTCGTGGGGACGTTCCGGACGCACCCGTGGATCGCGGCGATCGCGACGACGGGCGTGATCTTCGCGGCCTGCTACATGCTGCCCATGGTGCAGCGGGTCCTCTTCAACCGGCTCGACCGGGAGGAGAACCTCGCGCTCACCGACGTGAACCGCCGCGAGCGGCTGATCCTCGCACCGCTCCTCGCGCTCATCCTGCTCATCGGCGTGTGGCCGGGCCCCTTCCTGAACCGGACGCGGGCGTCCGTCGAGGCGCTCATCGAGCACGTGGAGACGCGGTCGGCCAGCGTCGAGGCCGTGGCCGCGCAGGGCGGGGGAGGGGAGTGACGTGAATCACTGGGTCGCGCTCCTGCCGGAGGTCATCCTGTCGCTGGCGGCGATGTTCATCCTCATGCACGACGCCTTCGCGCGCGCGAGCGGGGGTGGCGCGGGCGCGGACGGTGCCGCGGGAGGCGGGGCCGGCGATGGGCGCATGTCCGTCGACTGCCTCGTCACGCTGTACTCGATCGCGGGCGCGTTCATCGCGAGCCTGTGGCTCATGGACGCTTCCGCCCCGCCGGACGCGATGATCGCGCTCGACGGCTTCCGCGTGGCGGCGGACACGATTCTGTGCGGCGGAGCCCTGCTCGTGGTGTCGCTCTCGCGCGACTACCTGAGCCGGGAGGGGCTGCGGTCGCCGGAGTTCCACGCCCTGATTCTCCTGGCCCTCGTCGGGATGATGGTGCTCGTCGCGGCGCGCGACCTCATCCTCCTTTTCGTCGGCCTCGAGCTGATGTCGATCTCCGTCTACATCCTCACGGGCTTCGTGCGGAAGAACCCGCGCTCCTCCGAGGCGAGCCTCAAGTACTTCATCGTCGGCGCCTTCGCGAGCGCCTTCGTCGTGTACGGGATGGCGCTCCTCTACGGGGCCACGGGGACGACGCGCCTGGCCACCGCCGCCGAGCGCATCGCGGCCGCGCCGGCCGGGGGGGATCTGCTCCTCGTCGCCGGCATCGGCCTCCTGCTCATCGGCTTCGCGTTCAAGATCGCCGCCGTCCCCTTCCACATGTGGGCCCCGGACGCCTACGACGGCGCGCCGACGCCGGTCACGTCGTTCATGGCGACGGGGGTCAAGGCGGCCGCCTTCGTCGCGCTCCTGCGCGTGCTGACCGTGGATCTCGGGGGCGCGGCCGAGGTGTGGAAGGGCGCCGTGTGGTGGCTCGCGATCCTGACCATGATCGTGCCCAACCTCATCGCGCTCTCGCAGCAGGACGTGAAGCGGATGCTGGCCTACTCCTCGGTGGCGCACGCCGGGTACCTCCTCGTCGGCGTGGTCGCGGCCTCCGAACTGGGGCGGTCCGCCTCGATCTTCTATCTCGCGGCGTACACCGTGGTGACCGCGGGGAGCTTCGCCATCGTCTTCCACGTGGCGGGACGGGGCGACCGGAACCAGCGCGTGCAGGACTACCGGGGGCTGGGCTGGCGGCGTCCGGTGCTCGGGGCGGCGCTCCTCGTCTTCCTCCTCTCGCTGGCCGGCTTCCCGCCCACGGCGGGCTTCGTCGGCAAGCTGTACCTGCTTCGCGCCGCGGTGGATGCGGGGGAGATTGCGCTGGCGGTCACGCTCGTGCTGACGAGCCTCGTCGCCTACTACTACTACCTCCGCGTGGTGTGGAAGATGTACTTCGAGGCGGCGCCCGAGGACGCCCACACGCCGCCGCCGCCCAGGCCGGGGTTCAACCTCGCGATCGGGACGTGCGTGGCGCTGATCCTCCTCGGCGGCCTCTTCCCGGGACGCATCATCGACCGGGCCCGCGAGGCCCTCGCGGATGTGCCCGCGGACGCGCCCGCGCCGGGCATGGTCGTCCAGGCCGAGGACCCGCCGTCGCCGTAATGCCCATCCACTCCGGAATCTTCCGCGAATACGACATTCGCGGGATCGTCGGGGACGACCTGACGGAGACGGCGGCCGAACTCGTGGGGCGCGCCTTCGGGACGGAACTCGCGGACCGCCCGGCGCCGCGCGTCGTCGTCGGCCACGACAACCGGCCTTCGTCTCCGGCGCTCACAGCCGCCCTGTGCCGCGGCCTGTGCGCGGCCGGCGTCGACGTGACGACGGTCGGCACGGTCCCCACGCCGACCCTCTATTTCGCGGCGATCGAGTTCGGGACGGACGGGGCGATTCAGATCACCGGATCCCACAACCCGCCCGAATACAACGGCATCAAGATGGTGCGGGACGGCGCGGCGCTCTACGGCCCGGCGATCCGTGCCCTCCGCGACCGGATCGAGGCGGAGGCCTTCGTGTCGGGCCGCGGGGAGATGCGGGAGGCGGAGATCCTCGACCGCTACGTGGAGGAGATCGCCGCGCGGGGACGCGTCGAGGGCGACGTGCGCATGGTGCTCGACTGCGGGAACGGGGTGGGGAGCGTCATCGCGGTGCGCGCCCTGACCGCTGCGGGCATCGACGTGGACGGCCTCTACTGCGAGTCGGACGGGACCTTCCCGAACCACCACCCGGACCCGACGGTGGACGAATATATCCGGGACCTCATCGCGCGCGTGCCCGCGACCGGCGCGGACCTCGGCGTGGGACTCGACGGGGACGCGGACCGGATCGGCGCCGTGACCGAAGAGGGGAGGATCATCCGGGGCGACCACCTGCTGCTTCTGTTCGCGAAGGAAGTGCTCGCGGAACGGCCGGGGGCCGAGGTCGTGTTCGACGTGAAGTGCTCGCAGGCGCTGCCCCGGGTCATCCGGGCCCACGGCGGCGTCCCCGTGATGTGGAAGACGGGACACTCGCTCATCAAGGAGCGCATGCGGGCCGGGGGATCTCCGATCGCGGGTGAGATGAGCGGGCATATCTGCTTTGCGGACAGGTTCTTCGGCACGGACGACGCGATCTACGCGGCGGCCCGCCTCGCGGGTCTCGTGTCCCGCTCGGGACGCCGGCTGTCGGAGTTGGCGGCGGAGATTCCGAGCTATCCGGCGACGCCCGAACTGCGCCTGGACTGTCCGGAAGAGCGGAAGTTCGGCCTCGTGGCGGAGGCGGTCCGCTTCTTCCGCGAACGGTACGAGGTCATCGACATCGACGGCGTGCGCGTCCTGTTTGACGGCGGGTGGCTGCTGATCCGGGCGAGCAACACCCAGCCGGCCGTCGTGGCGCGCGTGGAGGCGGACACGGAGGAGCGCCTGCGCGAGATCGCGGGCGTGGCGCGGACGTTCCTGGCCGGTCAGGGGGTCGACCTGCCGGCGGTTTGACGCGAAATTCGGAGCATGACGACGATCCTATGAACATTCACGAATTCCAGGCGCGGGCGATCTTCGCGCGGCACGGCATCCCCGTGCCGGAGGCCGAGGTCGCCGCGACCGCGGACGAAGCCGCGGCGGCGGCCGAACGCTTCGGCGGACAAGTGGTCGTCAAGGCCCAGGTCCACGCCGGAGGCCGCGGCAAGGCGGGAGGCGTCAAGCTCGCCGCGACCCCGGCCGAGGCGCGCGACAGCGCCCACGCCATCCTCGGGATGGAGATCAAGGGAATCGAGGTGCGGCGGGTCCTCGTCGCGCCGGCCGAGGACATCGCCTCCGAGGCCTATGTCGGCATCGTGCTCGACCGGGCGCGCCAGGCGGACACGATCATGGTCTCCTCGGAGGGCGGTGTCGACATCGAGGAGGTCGCCGCGACGATGCCCGGGGCGATCCGGAAGGTCGCCGTGGACCCGCGCTACGGGCTCCTCGCCCACCAGGCGGCCCTGCTCGGCCATCACCTCTACGACGACGCGGGCGCGGCGCGGCAGGCTTCGTCCATCATCGCGAAGCTCTACGAGGCGTACCGGGCGAGCGGCGCCATGCTGGCGGAAATCAACCCGATGATCGTGAACCCGGCCGGAGAGGTGAAGGCGATCGACGCGAAGATGAACATCGACGACAACGCCCTCTTCCGGCTTCCCGACATCGCCGCGCTTCGCGACACGGAGGCGGAGAATCCGGCCGAGGTGCGGGCGCGGGAGGCCCAACTCTCCTACATCCCGCTCGACGGCAACGTCGGGTGCTGCGTGAACGGGGCCGGCCTCGCGATGGCCACGATGGACCTGGTCAAGTACTACGGCGGCGAGCCGGCGAACTTCCTCGACATCGGGGGCTCCTCGAATCCCGACAAGGTCGTGGCGGCGCTCGAACTCATCACCGCGGACCCGAACGTGAAGTCGATTCTGTTCAACATCTTCGGCGGCATCACGCGCTGCGACGACGTCGCGAACGGGATCGTGGAGGCGACGGACCGCATGGAACTCGGGGTGCCGATCACGATCCGCCTGACGGGAACGAACGAGGAGGAGGGCGTCGCGATCCTCGCTGCGCGGGGGTTCGAGGCGATGGTGGACATGGACCGGGCGGTGGAGACCGCCGTGCGCCGCGCGGGCGGCGCCACGGAGGGCGGCCGCTGATGGGGATCTTCATCGGGGACGATACGAGGCTCGTGGTCCAGGGAATCACGGGGCGCGACGGCTCGTTCCACACGCGGCAGATGATGGAGTACGGCACGCGCGTCGTGGCCGGCGTGACGCCGGGGAAGGGCGGCCGGTCGTTCGACGACGCCGTGCCCGTGTTCGACACCGTGGAGGAGGTGGTGGCCGAGGCGGAGGCGAACACGAGCGTCATCTACGTGCCCGCGCGCTTCGCGGCGGACGCGGTGTTCGAGGCGGCGGACGCGGGGATCGCGCTCATCGTGTGCATCACCGAGGGCGTGCCCGTCGGGGACATGCTGCGCGTGCTGCCGTACGTGCGGGAGAAGGGCGCGCGTCTCATCGGCCCCAACTGCCCGGGGCTCATCGTCCCCGGCCGCTGCAAGGTCGGGATTCTCCCGGGCCAGATCGTGCGCGAGGGGCCGGTCGGGATCGTGAGCCGTTCCGGCACGCTCACGTACGAGGTCATCTTCCAGCTCACGCGGGCCGGCATCGGACAGTCCGCCTGCGTCGGGATCGGGGGCGACCCGCTCATCGGCACGGACTTCGTCGATTGTCTGGCGGCGTTCGAGGCGGACCCGGAGACGGAGGCCGTCGCGGTGATCGGGGAGATCGGCGGGACGGACGAGCAGGTGGCGGCGGAGTACGTGTCGCGGGAGATGAGCAAGCCCGTCGTCGGGTTCATCGCGGGCCAGACGGCACCTCCCGGCCGGCGCATGGGGCACGCGGGCGCGATCATCTCGGGCTCCGAGGGGACGGCGGAGGAGAAGATCCGCGCCTTCGAGAGCCACGGGATCGGCGTCGCCCGGCGGCCCGCCGACCTGGTGGGTCTGATCCGCGACCGCTAGGGCGGGTCGGGGGCGGGACGCGGCGACGCAGAACCGGCGGGAGGCGACAATGAAGGTACGGGAGATCATGACCCGCGACGTGACCACGGTCCCTCCCGGCATGACGGTGGAGGCGGCGGCGGACATGCTCGCGCGCCGCCGGCTCCGCGCGATGCCGGTCATCGACGACGAGGGCCATGTGCTCGGGATGCTCACGGACCGCCTGTTGATCAGCCGCCTCCTGCCCGCGCTCGAGCGGGCGGAGGCGGGCCGGCCGACGACGGGAAGCGTCCACGCCGGCGAGGTGCGAGACATCATGGAACGGGCCGTGATGTGCGTGAAGGAGGACGAACCGCTGGCCAACGTGGTTCGCCTGATGCTGGACAGGGAGATCGAACGTTTTCCCGTCGTCCGCGAAGGCGAGCTCGTCGGGTTCCTGACGCGCGGTGACATCATCCGAAGGCTCCTTCTTCGGGACGCGGCGGGCGAGGCGGAAGAAACGGAAGCCGAAGAAACGAAAGGGGAGTGAAGCCGTGCAGACGATGACGCTCGCGATCATCAAGCCCGATGCGTTCGGGTCCGGGAAGGCCGGCAGGGTCCTCGCGGCGCTCGAGGACGCGGGCTTTCGCATACGGGGGTCACGGGTTCTGCGGCTCCGGCGCGCCGGAGCCGAAGCCTTCTATGCCGTGCACCGGGAGCGGCCCTTCTTCGGGGCGCTCGTGGAGTTCATGACGTCGGGGCCCTGCATGGCGCTCGCGCTCGAACACGACCGCGCGGTGCCCTACCTGCGCGAGGTCATCGGCGCCACGGACCCGGCGGAGGCCGCGCCGGGCACCGTGCGCGCGCTGTACGCGGAGAGCAAGGAGCGCAACGCGATCCACGGCTCCGACTCGGACGAGAACGCGAGGGCGGAACTCGGCTTTTTCTTCGGACAGGTCGACCTCATCGAGAGCGCGTGAGCCCGCGTCGCGCATCGCCGCCGCCGGACCCGGCGGAATCTGCGCGAATCGGACTTGCGGGCCTCGACGCCGGCCCCATCGAGCGGGCGTTTCGCGTCGAGACGCCGGACGAATCGCTCGGCGCGTTGCCGCTCCCCTTCGAGTACGTCGACATCGAGGTCGAAATCCGGAAGGCGGATGGGGCCTCGGTTCGCGCCCGGGGCACGCTCGGCGCGCGGGCCACGGTCGAGTGCCGCCGCTGCCTCGATCCGACCCGGGTCCGTGTGCGCGCCAGGTGGGACGCGCTATACCGCCCGCCCGCCCGGGTCACGCCGGGCGAAGAGGGGGTCTGGGTGCTGGACGCCGAGTCGGGCGAACTGGACCTGGCGGGGCCGATCCGCGAGGAGTTGTGGGTCCAGGCGCCCGCCTGGGTGGAGTGCTCGCCCGAGTGCCCGGGGCTCTGCCCGGCGTGCGGCGCGCGGGTCGCGGAACAGCCGTGCCGCTGCCCGCCGCCTGAACCCGACGCGCGCTGGGCCGCGCTGGAGGGACTGGGAGGAGGTTCGGCGGACGCCTCGGAGGGCGCTTCGGAGGGGGCCCCGGAGGGCGAAATTCCTTGACATTCGGGGGCGAAAAGCGCCAGTTACCACGCTCCGTTCGAACGTCGCGGAGTTCCATTCGATGGCCAGGAGTGAGTTGACGATATGGCTGTTCCCAAGAGACGGACGTCGAAGCAGCGCAAGCGCAAGCGGCGCACGCACTACAGGGCGCCGGACAACGCGCGCCAGGCGTGTCCCAAGTGCGGGGATCCGAAGCGACCGCATCGCGTCTGCCCGACCTGCGGCTACTACGCGGACCGCGAGGTCGTTCAGGTCGACGACTTTTGAAGCCCCCGAGCGCGGCCGCCGCCCTCCGGCGGCCGGGCCGGGTAGATGAGTCGGGCGAGCAGCCCGTGATGCGGGTAGCGCTCGATCTGCTGGGCGGAGACGCCGCGCCGGAAGCCACGCTGCAGGCCGCCGCGGCGGCGCTCGACGCGTGGCCGGACGATCTTTCCCTCCTGCTCGTGGGGCCCGGCGATCTCCTGCGCGAAGCACGAAGCCGCTTCCCGCGCGACCGGGTGGCGTGGCTCGCGGCGGAGGAGTTCATCGGCCCGGCGGAACCGCCCGCCCTCGCCGTGCGGCGGAAGGCCGACAGCACCGTGGTCCGCGGCCTCGAGGCCGTGCGCGACGGGAGGGCCGACGGCTTCGTGTCCGCCGGGCCGACGGGAGCCACCGTCGTGGCTTCGGTGCTCACGCTCGGCTTGCTCCCCGGCGTGGACCGCCCGCCCGTGGGCGCCCTCTTCCCGACCGCGACCGGGCGCGTGCTCGTCATGGACGTAGGCGCGAACGTGGACGTCCGTCCGCGGCAACTGCACCAGTTCGCGCACCTGGGCTCGACCTATCTGCGCCGGACGCTTTCGGTCGGGCGGCCGCGGGTCGGCCTCCTCAACATCGGCGTGGAGGGAGAGAAGGGAGGAGGCGCGATCGCGACGGCCCACGGGCTCCTCTCCGCCGACCCGGAGCTCCATTTCGTCGGCAACGTGGAGGGACACCAGATCGTGACCGGGGCCTGCGACGTGCTCGTGTGCGGCGGTTTCGTCGGCAACGTGCTGCTCAAGTTCTACGAGTCGATCGCCGAGTTCGTGCTCGGGATCTTCCGCAACGCCGGCGTGGGCGAAGGGGGCGAACTCGGCGAGGCGCTGCGCTTTCTCGACTACGCCGAGTACGGCGGCGCGCCCCTGTTCGGCGTGGACGGAGTCACGGTCATCTGTCACGGGACTTCCCCCTCGCGCGCCATCATGAACGGGATTCGCACGGCGGCCGACTGCGCCGCTTCGGGCTTCACCTCCGTCACGCGCACCTCCCTCGCCCGGATGCCGCAGGAGAGCGGCGCGTGAGCAGGGTCGCGCTCCTCTTTCCGGGACAGGGCGCCCAGTACGTGGGCATGGGGCGGGACCTGGCGGAAGACGACGGGTCGGTGCGGGAACTCTACGAGCGCGCGGACGATACGCTCGGCATGCCGCTGAGCCGGATCTGCTGGGAGGGGCCCGAGGAGGAGCTTCGGGCGACCGAGAACGCGCAACCGGCAATCATGCTGCACTCCTTCGCCATCTGGCACCTCATCGCCGCGCGCGCCGGGGAAGCGGGCATCGGGGCGGGACATTCGCTCGGCGAACTGTCGGCGTACCTCGTGTCCGACGCCTTCGGCTTCGAGGACGGCCTCCGGATCGTGCGCGAGCGCGGACGGCTCATGGGGGCCTCGGGCGCGGACCGGCCGGGCACGATGGCCGCCGTACTCGGGTTGGACGCGGAATCCGTGGCCGACGCCTGCGAGCGGGCGGGGGCGGCCGGGGGGATCGCCGTGCCCGCGAATCTCAACGCGCCGGGCCAGGTCGTCATCAGCGGCGATGTCGAGACCGTGGCCGCGGCGGGTCGGCTCGCTTCGGAGGCCGGCGCGCGCCGCGTCCTCCCGCTCAACGTGAGCGGCGCGTTCCATTCGCCCCTCATGGCGACGGCGGCCGAAGGGCTGGCGGCGGCACTCGAGGGGACGGATTGGCGCGATCCCTCGTTTCCCATCGTCTCCAACGCCACGGCGACGCCCGTGACGGAATCCGGGGAGGCGCGGAGAACCCTCATCCTGCAGCTCACGTCGCCCGTCCGGTGGATGGAGGGGATCGACCGCATCCGCGAGACGGGGACCGCGCGCTGGCTCGAGGTCGGACCCGGAAACGTGCTCTCGGGCCTCGCCCGCCGCATCGATCGAAGCCTGCGCGTGACCGCGGTCGGAGACTCGCCGTCCGTGGACGCCTACCTCGGATCTTCGGACTGAAGGGTGCCTGCATGAGTGAACTCACGGGGGAGATCGCGATCGTCACGGGGGCGACGCGCGGCATCGGGACCGCGATCGCGGAGGAACTGGCCCGCGCGGGCGCGTGCGTCGCCGTGATCGGCACCGGGGCGGACCGCGCCCGGGCCGTGGCCGAGGGCCTGCCCGGCGAGGGCCACGCGGGCTTCGGCTGCGACGTCTCCGACCCGGAGGCGTGCAAGCGACTCGTCGCGGACGTGTCCGAGACGCTCGGCGCCGCGACGATCCTCGTGAACAACGCCGGGATCACGCGCGACAACATCCTCCTCCGCCTCAAGGACGAGGACTGGCGGTCCGTGCTCGACACGAACCTGTCGGGGGCCTTCTATCTCATGCGGGCCGTCGCCCGCGGCATGATGAAGCGGCGCGCCGGAAACATCGTGAACATCTCCAGCGTCGTGGGCTTGACGGGAAACCGCGGCCAGTCCAACTATGCGGCGGCCAAAGCCGCCCTGATCTCGCTCACCCGAAGCGTCGCTCAGGAGCTTGCGAGTCGCGGCGTGCGGGCCAACGCGGTCGCCCCCGGGTTCATCTCGACCGACATGACCTCGGGACTGCCCGAAAGCGTTCAAAAAGCCATGTCGGAGAGGATTCCCCTCGGCCGGCCGGGGTCCCCGGAAGATGTCGCCACGGTGGTGCGATTTCTCGTCGGTCCCGGGGCTTCGTACGTTACCGGGCAGGTGATCGTCGTCGACGGCGGGATGGTCATGCAGTCGTAGCGTCGGGAAACAGGGGCCGCGGGTCGGTCCCCTTCATTACAAGGAGAACACGCAATCATGGACAACGCGGCACGCGTGCGGGAGATCATCGCGCAGGAACTCGGCGTGGAGCAGGAGAAGGTGGTGGACGACGCGAACTTCGTCGATGATCTGGGCGCCGACTCGCTCGATACCGTCGAACTCGTGATGGCTTTCGAGGAGGAGTTCGGGATCGAGATCCCGGATGAGGACGCGGAGAGGATGCAGACGGTCGCGGAGGCCATCGCGTATCTGAACGAGAAGGTCTAGGGAGGCTTCGTACGGGCGGCCGGCGCCCGCAGGCCTTTCATTTCATGAGAAGACGTGTAGCGATCACGGGGATCGGCCTCGTCACCCCGATCGGACTCGATCCCGACTCGACCTGGGACGCGCTCCTCCGCGGCGTGAGCGGCGCGGGGCCCATCACCCAGTTCGACGCATCCGACCAGTCGGTCCGCTTCGCCTGCGAGGTGAAGGACTTCGACCCGGCGCAGTACATGGACCGGAAGGACGCCCGACGGGCGGACCGGTTCCTCCACTTCTCGATGGCCGCGGCGGAGCAGGCCGTGACCGAGGCCGGGTTCGCGGATGGATTCGGAGAGCTTCCCCCGGATCGGGTCGGCGTGCTCATCGGCGTCGGGATCGGCGGGCTTCCGCTGCTCGAGGCCCAGCACGAGAAGCTCCTCGCCGGCGGACCCCGGCGCGTCTCCCCCTTCTTCATCCCCATGTTCATCCCGGACATGGCTTCGGGGATGGTGTCGATGCGGTACGGGGCGCAGGGCCCCAACTATGCGACCGTCTCGGCCTGCGCCTCCAGCGGCCATTCCGTCGGGCTGGCCTTCCGCTCGATCCGGAACGGCGAGGCCGACGTGATGATCACGGGGGGCAGCGAGTCCACCATCACGCCGCTCGCGGTCGCCGGCTTCGCGAACATGCGGGCGATGTCGACGCGCAACGACGATCCGAAGCGGGCCTCGCGCCCCTTCGACGCGCACCGCGACGGGTTCGTGCTCGGGGAGGGCGCGGGGATGTTCATCCTCGAGGAACTCGAGCACGCGAAGGCACGCGGGGCGACGATCCTCGGGGAGGTGGCGGGCTTCGGACAGAGCGCGGATGCCTACCACATGACGGCGCCGGCGCCGGATGGCTCGGGGGCGCGGCTCGCCATGGAGCAGGCGCTCGACGACGCGGGACTCGACCCGGCGGACGTCGGGTACATCAACGCCCACGGCACGTCGACGCCCGCGAACGACGTGTCCGAGACGAAGGCGATCAAGGACGTCCTGGGCGACCACGCGTATTCGATCGTCGTGGGTTCGACGAAGTCGATGACGGGGCACACGCTCGGGGCGGCCGGGGCCATAGAGGGGGCGATCTCCGCTCTCGTCTGCCTGCGCGGAATCATCCCGCCCACGATCAACTTCGAGGAAGCGGATCCCGAGTGCGATCTCGAATACGCCCACGGAGGCGTGCTGGAACGCGAGGTCGAGGTCGCGCTCTCGAATTCTTTCGGGTTCGGCGGCCACAACGTCTGTCTGGCCGTCCGGCGCTGGAACGACGACTAGGACGCTAGCGGCCTTCCGCGCGGGCGGCGCCCGCGGCGGATCGGCCGGGAGGATACGATGAGTTCGGTACTGGTGATGATGGGGTCGGAATCGGACATGCCCACGATGGACAAGGGCGTGGCGATCCTTCGCGAGCACGGGGTCGAGGTGCAGGTCGAGGTGAGTTCGGCCCACCGGCAGCCGAAGCGGACCGCGGAGTTGGCGGAGGGCGCGGCGGCGGCCGGCCATTCCGTCGTGATCTGCGGGGCGGGCCTGTCGGCGGCGCTTCCCGGCGTCGTGGCGGCGCACACCTCCCTCCCGGTGATCGGCGTCCCCGTCTCCGCGGGCACGCTCGGAGGGCTCGACGCGCTCCTTTCGTGCGCGCAGATGCCGCCGGGCGTCCCCGTCGCCGCGGTGGGCATCGACAACGCGAAGAACGCGGCCCACCTCGCCCTCCGCATCCTGGGCACGGGGCGGGACTAGCCCCGCCGCGGAGGTTCGTTCGGTGCGGACCGGCGTCGGGTACGATTCCCACCGCTTCGATGAGGCGCGGCCTCTCGTGCTGGGGGGCGTGACGATCCCCGATGCCCCCGGACTGAAGGGACACTCCGATGGAGACGCGGTCGCGCACGCGATCACGGATGCGGTCCTGGGCGCCGCGGGCCTCGGGGACATCGGCGTGCTCTTCCCGGATACGGACCCCGCGTACGCCGGCGCCGACTCCATCGAACTCCTCGCCTCGGCGGTGCGCCGCCTGCGCGGCGAGGGATTCCGGGTGGTGAACGTCGACGCGACCGTCATCGCCGAGCGGCCCCGCATCTCGCCGCACGCCGCGGCCATGCGGGAGCGGCTCGGCGAGGCTCTGGGCACGGGGGCGGCCGGCGTGTCGATCAAGGGCAAGTCGAACGAGGGGATGGGGTGGATCGGACGGGGCGAGGGCCTCGCCGCCATCGCGGTCGCGACGGTGACCGCGGCTGCGGGGGACGGTGCCTGAGGTTCCCGGCGTTCAACCCCTCCTCGACTTCCTCCTCGCCCTCCCGGCGGTCACCGCCTACGCGCTCATCACCGCGGGCTCCGCCCTGGAGAACATCTTCCCGCCCGTCCCATCCGACACGTTCGTGGTGCTCGGCGCCGTGCTCGCGGACAGGGGATCGTTGCAGCCCCTCCCCGTCCTGCTCTGCGCGTGGATCGCAAACTCGGGCGGCGCGATGGTCGTGTTCGGACTCGCGCGGCGGCGCGGCCGGGGCGCCTTCGAGACGCGCTGGGGCCGGCGCCTCCTCCGCCCGCACCAGTTCGAGCGTCTGTCCCGCTTCTACGAGCGTCACGGGCTGTGGGCCATCTTTTTCGCCCGCTGCCTGCCGGTCCTGCGCGTGGTCGCCCCTACCTTCGCGGGGTTCACGGGGCTGGGCTGGGTGCGGGCGATGGCCCCGGTCGTCGCCGCGTCGCTGCTCTGGAACGGGCTCATGCTGGCGGGAGGCATGTTCGCCTCGCGCAACGTGGACCGCCTCATGGAGCTGCTCGGACAGGTCAACGCCTGGCTCCTGCTCGTGGCCGCCGTCCTCATCGGCGCCATCATCGGCTGGTGGATCCGAAGCCGGCGCGATGACGGCGCGTCGGACGCGTCGCCATGACGGGAGAAGGTCCGGACATCGAGCGCGCCTTCCACATCGAGCCTTTCCGGGACCACCTCGGCTTCGAGCGGGGACTCTCTACGCGCACCATCGACGCGTACCTCCGCGAGGCCCGGCGTTTCGCGGCCTTCGCGGCATCGGAGGGCGTGGCGGAGCCGGCCGGGGTCACGTACGGTCTGCTGCGCGACCATGTCGCATGGTTGGCCGACGAGGGACTGGCGGCATCGAGCGTCGCGCGGAGCGTATACGCGCTGCGCGGCTACTTCCGCTTCCTCATCGTCGAGGGCGCCCTCGAGGCCGATCCGAGCGAGCGCCTCGAAGCGCCGCGCGCGGGCCGCCCTCTCCCGGACGTGCTGTCCGTCCACGAGATCGAGGCGCTGGTCGCGGCGGGCGACCCGGAGGGCCGTACGGTGCCGCGGGATAACGCCATGCTCGAGATCCTCTACGGCTGCGGGCTCCGCGTGTCGGAACTCCTGTCGTTGAAGGGGAGAGATGTCGACCTTGAGGAAGCCCTTGTGCGCGTGCGCGGGAAGGGCGGGAAGGAGCGAATCGTTCCGATCGGCGCGTATGCATGTTCGGCGGTGGGCCGATACCTTGAAGCACTGAGGCCCGAACTCGACCGGGGACACTCCGAAGGTTGCGTTTTCCTCAATGCGCGGGGGCGTCCGCTGAGCCGGATGGGCGTCTTGAAGATCCTTCGCCGCCGCGTCGAGCGTGCCGGCATCCTGAAGCGCGTGACGCCCCATACGCTGCGCCACAGCTTCGCGACTCACCTGCTGGAGGGAGGCGCCGACCTCGCGTCGGTCCAGGAGATGCTCGGACATGCAGACATCTCGACGACCGAGATCTACACGCATGCGGACCGGTCGCTCCTGCGGCAGGTGCACCGCAGCCACCATCCGCGTGGCTGAGCGGCGTCGATGAGGTTGACCCGCCTCCTCCATCTCTCGCGCAACCGGCGTCCCGTCCGGCGCTTCCGCGACCATCTCGTCGAACCCGAGGTCGTGGAGGCGGTGCTGGAGGCGGCGCGCTACGCGTCGTCCGCGCGGGAGGCGCAGCCGTGGCGCTTCGTCGTCGTGCAGGAGGCGCTGGCACGCCACAGGATCGCGGCGGCCGCCTTCAACCATCCCCACGTGATGACGGCGCCCGTCGTCGTCGCCTGCTGCGCGCGGATCCACTCGCACGTGAGCGGCACGGGGCGTCCGAGCTTCGCCATGGACCTCGCTTCCGCCACGCAGACGATGATGCTGGCGGCGGCGGATCTCGGCGTGCAGTCGAGCTGGGTCTACGGCTTCCGGGAGGGCGACGTCCGCGAGATCCTGGGCGTTCCGGAGCACGTGCCGATCGTGGCCCTCTTCTGCCTCGGGTATCACGACGGGCTGGCGGAACTGCCGGAGCGGCTGCCGCGCGAGGAGGTGATCGCCTGGGACCGCTGGCGGACGGTGGTGAGGGCCGGACAATGAAACGCCTCGTGCTTGCGGTCGCGCTCGCCGCGGCGCCGGCGGCCGGGCTGCCGGCCCCGGGGAGCGGGCAGGAGGTGTGGCTGGCCGAGGAGCCGCGGTCGGAGGCGCAGGCGGCGCTGGCGGCCTTCCTCGACGCCGGCGGCTTCGCGGTGTGGACGAGGGACACGGTCCTGGCGCGGGGAGATACGGTGCGGGGAGCCGTCCTCCTGCTCGAAGGCACGGCGCGTATCGCGGGGCGGATCGAGGGCGATCTCCATGTCGTCGACGGCGACCTCTTCCTGCGCTCCGGCGCGTCCATCGCCGGCGACGTGCTGGTGCTCGGGGGTGGGTTCTACGACTCGGACGTGGCGGAAGTCGAGGGTGCCGTCACCTATCGTCCGAACGAGCCGCTGCGCGTCCGGCCCACGCGGGGCGGCTACGAGATCATCTCCGAAGTCGAGCCCGAACCCGCCTTCGAGTTCGACGGCACCTACGGTTTCCATCTCCCCACCTACGACCGCGTGAACGGCCTCGCCTTCCCGGTCGGCGCGCTGGCCCGCCTCTCCGCCGCCCCCGCCCGGCCCGAACTGGCGGTCGGGATGACATGGATCCCGGCCCGCGAGGATGTGGACTACCGCCTCCACAACTCCTGGCACCTCGGCGAACGCGTCCGACTGGGGCTGTTCGCGACCAGCGCCGTGGTCAGCAACGAGGAATGGATCCGGCCGACGTGGTACAACAGCCTCGCGCACTTCGTGTCTGGCGGCGACGTCCGCAGCCACTACGACTCGCAGGAGATCGGCCTGGAACTGGAATGGACCTCGCCGGAGCCGCCCGTGTGGGAAGATGCGCCCCGCTGGCGCGTCGTCGCCGCGGTGGGACGCGAGCAGGCGGAGGACTTTCGCTTCCGCCAGGTGACGATCCTCTTTGGCGAAGAGCCGCCGGGGCCGTTCCCGTCGCTGCCGGACTACGATCCTCACCTTCAGGTCAACGAGGGAAGCCTGTGGTTCGGGCGCCTCGGCTTCGAGTGGGTATCGGAGACCCGAGACGGCCGAACCGCCATGGGTCTCGGCGTCGAGGCCGGGTTTGAAGACGAAATAGGCCACCTCGTCGCCGGACTGGGTCCCATCCGGAAGTTCGACTTCCTGCTGGTGGAGGGGCGCGTCTCCGCTCGTCGGGTGCTGGCGTCGGGGCATGCCGTCGAAGCCTTCGGCATCGGGCGCTTCGACGTGAGCGGACGTCTGCCCATGCAGCGCTACTCGATGATCGGGGGGATCGGAACGCTGCCGACCATGCCGCTGCGCGGGCTGCGAGACGCTCGCCTGCTCTACGCCGAGGCGGCGTACAACATCCCCCTCGTTGGCGACCCGGCGCTCGGGGGCGTGGACGCCTTCGCGCGCGGCAGCGTCGGGGGCGTGGGTTCGGAAAACGATGGCTTCGATCTGTACGGTTCGATCCAGGGCGGGCTGGCACTGCGGATGTGGGATTTCCGGCTCGAATTGGGGGCCGCCGCCGGTTCCACGGCGGAGCCCGGCGATCCCGGTTTCATCGCCTTCGTGGATGTCCGCACCCGCCGTTCCGCGCGCCCCGCGCGCATGCCGCCGCCGCGCTGATTTCACGGGCCGCTCGGGACGGGCCGCGGCGCCCGCCGAAGGCCCTCGGCGCTTTTGACAACCCTGGAGCGCGGGCCTAGCTTTTCGCGATGCCGCTCCGGACCGTCTCCCGGCCCTCCCAGCGATGGGCGTGATCTGCGTCCTTCCCGCCCGTATCTCCAGCACCCGTATCTCCAGGAAGCCCCTCCAGCCGCTGGCCGGCCGCACGCTCCTTGAGTGGTGCTGGCGCGCCGCCTCGGCGATCCGCGCCTTCGACAGGGTCGTGATCGCGACGGACAGCGACGAGATCGAGGAATGCGCGCGGGGGTTCGATGCGGAGGTCGTCCGCACGCGGTCGGATCACCCGTCCGGCACGGACCGCGTGGATGAAGCCGCCGACCTTCTCGGCGCGGCGGAGGATGACGTCGTCGTGAACTTCCAGGCGGACGAGCCGTTCGTGGACGGCGGGGCGATCGAGGGCGCGGTGCGGAGCGCGCGGGAAGTCGCGACGATCGCGGCGCCGATCCGCGGGGATGAGGAGTGGCGGTCCCCGGCCGTGGTCAAGGTCGCCCGGGCCGCCGACGGGAGGGCGCTCTACTTCAGCCGCAGCCCGATCCCGTTCTCGCGGGACGCGTCGCCGGAGTTCGGCACCCGCGCGCGGCTGCGCCACATCGGCGTGTACGCCTGCCGGCGCTCGGCGCTCAAGCGGTGGGCGGCCCTGCCCGAGTCCGCGCTCGAACGTGCCGAGCGGCTGGAACAGTTGAGGGCGCTCGAGGCGGGCATGCGGATCCACGTCGAACTCGGTCCGTGGACCGAGCCGGGAGTCGATCTTCCCGCGGATATCGCGCGGGCGGAACGAGTATTGTCCAGCAAGGAGGTGCGGGGATGAGGGACGACAAGTCGCCGACGAAGTACATATTCATCACGGGAGGGGTCGTCTCCGCGCTGGGGAAGGGCATCACGGCGGCCTCGATCGGGCGCCTGCTCGTCGAACGTGGCCTGCGCGTGACGATCCAGAAGTTCGACCCGTACCTGAACGTCGACCCGGGGACGATGTCGCCGTTCCAGCACGGCGAGGTCTACGTCACGGACGACGGGGCGGAGACCGACCTCGACCTCGGCCACTACGAACGGTTCATCGACGAGTCGCTCTCGCAGGCGAACAACGTCACGACGGGCCGCGTCTATCAGGACATCATCACGAAGGAGCGCCGGGGCGACTTCCTCGGCGTCACGGTCCAGGTCATCCCGCACGTGACCGACGAGATCAAGACGGCGGCGCGGCGCCTGGGTCCGGATCACGATGTCGTGATCACGGAGATCGGCGGGACCGTCGGCGACATCGAGTCGCTCCCCTTCCTGGAGGCGATCCGGCAGTTCCGGCAGGATGTGGGCCGCGAGCATTCCCTCTTCATCCACCTCACGCTCGTCCCCTGGATCAACGCATCCGGCGAACTGAAGACAAAGCCGACGCAGCACTCGGTGCGGGAACTCCTGAGCATCGGAATCCAGCCCGACCTGCTCGTGTGCCGGACCGAACACGACCTCGACGATGGGATCAAGCAGAAGATCGCCCGCTTCTGCAACGTCGACGTGAACCGGGTCATCGAGTCGCGCGACGTATCGACGATCTACGAACTCCCGCTCGCCTATCGCGCGCAGGAGGTGGACGACCGCATCTGCGAGCAGTTCGGGTTCGACACGCCTCCGCCGAACCTCGACAGCTGGAAGGCGATGGTGGACCGGATCAAGAACCCGTCGAACGGCCGGGTCCGGATCTGCGTGGTGGGGAAGTACACGGAACTCGTGGATTCGTACAAGTCGATCGCGGAGGCGTTCATCCACGGCGGCGCGGTGAACGACGTCGAGATGGATGTCGAGTGGCGGTCCGCGGAGGACGTGGAGGCGCGGGGGACCGACTTCCTCGAAGGCTTCCACGGGGTGCTCATCCCGGGCGGCTTCGGGGAGCGCGGCATCGACGGGATGATCGACACGATCCGGTTCGTCCGGGAGCGGGAGATCCCCTATTTCGGGATCTGTCTGGGCCTGCAGTGCGCCATCATCGAGTTCGCGCGCAACGTATGCGGTCTCCCGACGGCCCACTCGACCGAGTTCGACCCGGGGACGAGCGATCCCGTGATCTCGCTCCTGGACTCGCAGCACCAGGTGACGGACATGGGCGGCACCATGCGGCTCGGAGCCTACCCGTGCCTGCTTCAGCCGGGATCCCGGGTGCATGGCGTTTACGGCGCCGACGAGATCTCCGAGCGGCACCGCCACCGGTATGAGGTCAACCCGGCCTATCGAGAGACGCTGGGAGCGAAGGGGCTGGTCTTCAGCGGCATGTCGCCCGACGGGGGACTCGTCGAGATGCTCGAACTTCCCGAACATCCCTACTTCCTCGCCACGCAGTTTCACCCGGAACTCAAGTCGCGGCCGACGAAGGCGCACCCGCTCTTCGCGGCGTTCGTCGAGGCGGCGGTGACGCGGCGGGACGTGCTCCGGGGAACACCCCGCGACTCCGCCGGGCAGAACGGGGCTGCCGAGGAGTGGGCGGACCCGGCGGCGGACCGGACGAGCGGGGTCACGGTCGGGAGATGAACGCTGGGCGTCCCTCTTTTTTTTCGGGCCGCCGGCGCACATCGCTCTTTCTCATCGCCGGGCCCTGCGTGCTCGAGGACGACGCCCTCAACTTCGAGGTCGCGGATCACCTGGCGGCACTCGGGAGACGGCTCGACCTGCCGGTGACGTTCAAGGGCTCGTTCGACAAGGCGAACCGGAGTTCCGCGTCGTCGGCCCGGGGACCGGGTCTCGACGAAGGGCTGGCGGCGCTGGTCCGGGTGCGAGACCGCACCGGACTCCCGCTGCTCACCGACATTCACCTCCCCGAACAGGCGGCGCCCGCGGCGGCGGTCGTGGACGCGCTCCAGATTCCCGCCTTCCTCTGCCGGCAGACGGATCTGCTGCGGGCGGCGGCGGCCACGGGACGGCCGGTGAACGTGAAGAAGGGACAGTGGATGGCCCCGGGGGATGTCGAGGGCGTGATCGGGAAGCTCCGACAGGGGGGTGCGCGTGAGATGGCGGTGACGGAACGCGGGTTCGCCTTCGGCTACGGGCGCTGGGTCGTCGATATGCGGAGCTTCGCCCTCATGCGCGAGGCGACCGGCTGTCCGACGGTGTTCGACGCGTCCCACGCCGTGCAGTTGCCGGGCGGAGAGGAGGCGAGGAGCGGCGGGGAGCCGGAACACATCGGACGGTTGGCGGCGGCGGCCGTCGCGGCCGGGGCGGACGGCCTCTTCATCGAGGTGCACCCGGATCCCGCGGCGGCCCCCTCCGATGGGTCGAACATGCTGCCGCTCGCCGAACTCGAGCGCGTCGTGGACCGGGCGCTGCGCGTGCGTGAGGCCGTGGCGGTCTGAGAGCCCGGTCCCCATGAACCCGAGACCCCCGATGGATCGCCGGCTGGCGGAGTCCGTCCGTTTCGTTTCCCTCGACGTGGACGGCGTGCTCACGGACGGTTCGATCTGGGTGGGCGCGGGCTCGGACCTCGGCGCCCCGGGGGAGCTGCGTCGCTTTCACGCCCTCGATGGTCTGGCGATCCGGATGATGCAGCGGGCGGGACTCGTCGTCGCGTTCCTCAGCGGCAAGCGGTCGGCTGCCGTCCGCCTCCGGGCGCGGGAGCTGGACATCGCCGAGGTTTCGCTCGGTTCCCGAAAGGGAAAGCTTTCGGCGCTTCGGGGTATGCTCGCGCGACGCGGTTGCACGTGGGACCAGGCGGCGCACCTTGGCGACGATCTTACGGACCTGGCGGTCATGGAACGGGTGCGGCTGCCGGCCGCGGTCGTCGGCGCGGTGCCCGAAGTCCGGGCCGCCGCGCGGTGGGTGGGGACGGTACCCGGCGGGGAAGGGGCGGTGCGCGAATTCGCGGAGGCCCTGCTCGTCGCCCGGGGGGAATGGGACGGGCTGGTGACGGAGTTCCGGGAAGGAGGACGGTTTGCGGGTTGAAAACGGGGAGCGCACGGGGCGCCCGGGCGCGCTCGGTCTGTTCGCCTGGGTTTCGGTGCTGCCCATTCTCGCCGCGTGCGGCTCCGACGATGGGCCCCCGACGGCGAGCGAACCGCTCCCCGATGGGGTGGACACCGCCGTGCGGGGGATGCGGACGTTCGTCACGCGCGATGGAGTCCGCCGCGCCCTCGTGGAAGCCGACACGGCGGAATGGCGCGCGGAGAACGAGATTCACCTGCGGCGGATGACGCTGACGTTCTTCGATCCAAACGGACGGGAATCGACCGACGTCACCGCGGAGTTCGGGATCTTCTATCAACTCACGGGCGATCTCGACGCCGAAGGGAACGTGGTCGTGGAGGACCGGGTGGACGGCCAGCGTCTCGAGACGGAGCGGCTCGGCTATCAGAATCTCGACGGCCGCCTGACCGGCGATACCGCCTTCCGGCTGCTGAACAGGATGGAGGGTCTGACGCTCGCGGGGACGGGGTTCGAGTCGGATCCCGCGCTCGACTCGGTCATCGTCCTGAACCAGGAGGGGGAGATGCAGCCCGGGATGGCCCTCTCGGAGTCGGTCCCCCTGCCCGCAGTCCCGGCCGGGGAAACGACGGAGGGCGGAGCGGAGCCGGCAGCCGGGGAGCCGGTCGCCGGCGAACCGGCGCCGGGCGACTCGATGGCGGCGGAGCTCGACCCGCGGGCGGAGATCGATCCGGCGCGCGGGGAAGTGGATCCGGCGGCGGAGATCGACCCGGAGGCCGTCCCGCCGGACATTGCGGAGATGCCCGCCGATACCGCGGCGGCGGCCCCGCCGGACAGCGTGACGGCGCCGCCCGACACGACCGCGGCGGTCACCCCGCCGGACAGCGCGGAGGCGCCCCCCGACACCACGGCGGCAGTAACCCCACCGGACAGCGTGGAGGCGCCGCCCGACACGACCGCGACGGTGGCCCCGCCGGACAGCCTCGGGGCGCCACCCGATACGACGGCGACGGCGCGCCGGTGAGTCGGGCACGCATCGGGCTTGCGGGCGGCCTCGCGATCACTGCATGGCTCACCTGCCCGCTCGCCGCGCAGGAGCCGCAGGCCGGCGTCGGGTCGGCGCTCGACCGGTGCAGTCTCCGGTGGCAACCGCTCGAAGCCGACACGAGGAGCGTCACGAACCGCGACCCGACCGGTGCCCACGTCACGGTGCTCAGCGGCCGATACCTGTGGACCTGCGGAAACGCCACGATGGAGGCGGACAGCGCGATAAAGCGCGACGGCCCCCGGCAGGTCGAACTCCTTGGCGCGGTCGTCTACGAGGATTCGATAAGGACGCTGAAGTCGGAACGCCTCCTGTACTTTCAGCTCTCCGATTTCATCATCGCCGAAGAAGACGTGGAACTCGTCCGTCTGACGGATCGCTCTACCCTCCTCGGCCCCCGCGTGGAGTTTCTGCGCGCCGTCTCCGGCGTCGACGCCGTCACGACCGCGCCCGGACGCCCGACCGTTACGTTTTATCCGGCGAACACCGAGTCGCCGGAGCCGTTCACGGTCGAATCGGAGTTGGCCATCTTCGCCGGCGAGGACGAGGCCCGCTTCTACGGGGATGCGGTCGTAGAGCGGAGCGACCTGAACGCCCAGGCGGACAGCGCCATGCTCACGCGTGCCGATGGCCTCGGCGTCCTGTGGGGCGAGCCGTGGCTCGAGGCCGAGGGAATCCGGCTGGAGGGCGACTCGATACGGTTCGTCTCCCAGAACCAGGAACTCGAAGAAATCCGCGCCATCGGGGACGGCTATGCGTCGGGAGAGAGGTTCGAGGTGGCGGCGGAACTGATCGACATCGACCTGGCGAATCGCGTGGTGGAGCAGGTGCAGGCGCACGGGGAGGGCGTGAGTCGGGCGCTCTCCGGCAGCCACGAGCTTCTCGGCGACTCGATCCACTTCGTGATGTACGGGAGCCAGATCGACACGGCCTATGCGATCGGCGGTGCGGTCGCGGTCCAGCGCGACTCGTCCTGGGCGGTGCCGCCCGAGCCGGAACCGGCCGATTCGACCGCCGCCGACTCGACAGCCGCCGATTCGACAGCCAGTGATGCGACGGCCGCCGACTCGGCGGCGGCTGCCCAGGACACTGCGGTGGAGGCTCCCCCGGCGGACTCCGCCCAGGTCACTGCGGACAGCACGGCCGCAGCCGCCGGGACGGAAACCGCGGCTGCCGCAGACGCTGCAGCAGACACCACCGCCGCAGGTACCGTTGCGGACACCGCCGGAGCAGGCACCACCGTCGCGGACACCACCGAAGTCGCCGAGGAGGGCGATGAGCCGGCGGGCATCGAACTGGCGACCGACGGCTCCGCGAACTGGGCGCGTGGCGATACGCTCGTCGCGATCTTCGAGCGCTCCGAAGCCGCGGTCACGGACTCGGCGCCCGCACCGGACCCCTTCATGCAGCAACTCGTGCTCGACGGGAATGCCAGCGCCTTCTACCGGATGGTTCGGGACTCGACGACGAGCAGGCGACCGTCGCTGAACTATATCGTGGCGCGGCGAATCCAGATCGACTTCGAGGCGGGAGAGCCCGCGGGAGTCGAGGGAGAACACGCGATCGGCGCCTACCTGGAACCGCGCGAGGCGTTCGGGACACCGTCGCCAGCGGACAGCGCAGCCGTGGCCGACAGCGCGTCAGCCGTGGCCGACAGCGCGTCAGCCGCCGCCGATTCGCTCGGCGCGCCAGCGGACACGTCGGAAGTCCGGCCCGACAGCACGGCGGCGCCGCCCGATACGGTCGGCGCACCCCCGGACACCGTACACCGGCGCGGGCAGCCCTTGAGCGATGTGCAGCTCGCCGCGCGTAACCGCCAACCGGGACGGGAGCGGCGCATGACGTCCGGTGCGTTTCCGGCCCTCAGACCTCGGAGGTCCCGTTGAGCAGTGTACTTCGGGCCGAAGGCCTCGTCCGCTCCTTCAAGCGCCGCTGCGTCGTGAACCAGGTGGAGATCGAGGTGCGGCAGGGAGAGGTCGTCGGATTGCTCGGCCCCAACGGCGCGGGGAAGACGACGACGTTCTACATGATCGTCGGCCTGCTCAAGGCCGACGAGGGGCGCGTCTACCTCGACAGCGACGAACTCACGAGCTGGCCCATGTACCGGCGGGCGCGCGCCGGCATCGGCTATCTTCCCCAGGAAGCGTCGATCTTCCAGAAGCTCACGGTCGAACAGAACGTGATGGCGATCCTCGAGACGCTGAAGATGTCGCGGCAGGAGCGGCGCGACCGGCTGGAGGAGTTGCTCGACGAACTGTCCATCAAGCACCTTCGGGCGAACAAGGCCTATTCGCTCTCCGGGGGAGAGCGGCGGCGGCTGGAGATCACCCGGGCGTTGGCGACCCGCCCCAAGTTCCTGCTGCTCGATGAACCCTTCACCGGGGTCGATCCGATCGCGATCGACGACATCCAGCGGATCGTGCGGGGCCTCAGGGAAAAGGGTCTGGGGGTTCTCATCACCGACCACAACGTGCGCGAAACGCTGTCGATCACGGATCGCGCGTATCTCCTGTTCGAAGGGAAGATCCTGGTGCAGGGCGAGGCGGACCATCTCGTGAACGACCCGGAAGCCCGGCAACTGTACCTCGGGGAGGACTTCAGGCTCTGAACATGGCATCGGGACGGCCGAGTCTCGCCGCGGGCCTCGACCTGCGGCAGGAACAGAAGGCGCAGCCTCGCCTCTACCGGGCGATGGACCTTCTGCACATGCCGCTGCTCGACCTCCAGAGCCACCTGCGAGAGGCGCTCGTCGACAACCCGTTCCTCGACCTCGTGGAACCCGGAGACGAGCCGGACGACCCCGTCGATGACCTGCCCGAGTCCCTCGCCGATGACGCGGGAGAAGACTCCGGGGAAGAGGCGGAGGACGTGGATTGGGAGGACCTCCTCCTCGACGACTTCGATGCGGGCGGGCGGCGCGAGGAATACGGGGAGCCGGAGTACAACGCGCCCACGCCGGCCGCCGCGCAGACCCTCTGGGATCACCTCCACGAGCAGTTGAACCTGCTCCGTCTCGGCGAGCGTCAGTTGCGGATCGGTGAAGAGATCATCGGCAACGTGGACCGCGACGGATTCCTCTCCTGCCCGCTCGACCGGATCGTCGAGGCGCTGGAGGAGGTCTCGCGGGCGGAGGTGGAGGAGATGCTCGCCCGGATCCAGTCCTTCGAACCGAGCGGCGTCGCGGCGCGGGACCTGCGCGAGACGCTCCTGCTGCAGTTGCGGGACCGGGGGAGGGAGGGGTCGCTGGCCTGCCGGATCGTTGTCGGACACTTCGATGACCTCGCGCAGCGCCGGTGGCCGGAGTTGGCGGAAGCGTACGGAGTCGAGCCGCGCGAGGTGCAGGCGGCGGCGGACGAGATCGCGAAGCTGGATCCCAAGCCGGGTCTGAGGTACGCGGATGCCTCTGAATCCTACGTGATCCCGGACCTCACGGTAGAGAAGGTCGAAGGGCGGTACCGCGTCTCGCATGCCGACACGTCGCTGCCGCGGTTGAAGCTCTCGCCCGTCTACCGCGACGTGGCCGCAGATCGCTCCCGGTTCGAGGCGGCAGGCAAGGCGTTCATCTCGGAGCGGCTCAACAGCGCCCGGTGGCTGATCCAGGCGATCGAGCAGCGCCGGCAGACGATGCTGAAGGTGATGGCCTTCATCGTCGAGCGGCAGCACGACTTCTTCGAGAAGGGGGTCGAACACCTGCGCCCGCTCACGCTTCGCGACGTGGCGAAACACATCGAGATGCACGAGTCCACCGTCTCTCGCGTGACGAACGGCAAGTACGTGCAGACGCCGCGCGGACTCTATCCGCTCAAGTTCTTCTTTTCGGGCGGCTATTCGACGCTCGAGGGGGAAGACCTGTCGTCGGAGGGTGTGCGGGCCCGGATCCGCAATCTGGTGGCGGAGGAGGACCCCACGGCGCCGCTCAGCGACCACGAGATCACCGCCCGCCTGCAGGAGGGGGGCGTCCGGATCGCGCGCCGCACGGTGGCGAAGTACCGAGACCGGCTCGGGATCCTCTCGGCGCGGCTGCGCAGGCGCGTATGAGCGATCCGAGAATCTCGGTGCTCGTCCCGGCGTACGACGAAGCCGAGAACATGCCCGAGCTGTTCGCGGAACTCGCGGCGACGTTCGCGAAGCACGATCTCGCTGCGGAGGTCGTCCTCGTCGACGACGGTTCCGCCGACGGGACGGCCGAAGCCGCGGAGGAGGAGGCCGCGCGGGCGGGGTTGGGCGGTGGGGCCGTCGTGCTGCGGCATCGGGTCAACCGGGGGAAGACGGAGGCGATGCTCACGGCGGCGGAGGCCGCCCGCGGTGAGTACCTCGTCCTGTTCGACGCGGATCTGCAACATTCCACGGAGGAGATCCCGCGCTTCGCGGCGAAGCTCGACGAGGGGTACGACCTCGTGGCGGGCCGCAAGGTGGGGCGCTACGAGAAGCGCTTCACGTCGTCCATCTACAACCGGCTCGCGCGCGCGATTTTCAAGGTGCCCGTACGCGACCTCAACTCGATGAAGGCCTTCCGGGCCGACGTCCTCACGGGTCTCAGGCTGCGGCACGACTGGCACCGCTATTTCGTCGTGCTCGCCCATGCCCGGGGATACCGGCTCGGCGAACTGGACATCGACCTCCTCCCGCGCCGGCACGGGGAACCCAAGTTCTCGGGGCGCCGGCGAATCCTTGTCGGGATGCTGGACATGGTGTCGGTCTGGTTCCAGCTCGTGTTCGGGCGCAAGCCGCTCCTCTTCTTCGGCACGAGCGGCCTCGCGCTGATCGCGGCGGGCTGCGTCACGGGACTGACGGCGCTGGTCCTGCGCTTCGGGTTCGGCCTCGGGTATCGCCCCCTCCTCACGCTCGTGGTTCTCCTCGTCGTGGGAGGCCTCCTCCTCTTCATCCTCGGCTTCCTGGCGGAGACGATGGCCCAACTCCGCGACGAGATCGAGGACCTCAAGCGCGGCGGAAGCCCGTGAAGGTCGCATGAGGCGGAGTGAGAGTGGAGATTCGCGCGCATGGGCAACCCCTGACGGGGCCACGTCGCGCACGCATGACTACCCCGGCAGAGATCTTGAGGCGATGTCGGAGGCTGTGCGATACCACCGCGACATTCTTCGAATTTTCTCACCGTATCTCGGAAACCGGACCCTGGAGGTCGGTGCGGGTAGCGGAAATATCTCGCAACTGATCCTCACGCGGCAGCCGGAGCACCTGTATGCGGTGGAGCCGAGCGACGGGATGTGCGCGATCCTTCGGGAACGCCTGCGGGGGAATCTGAACGCGAGCGTTCACCACTCCCTCCTTTCGGACTTCATGGAAACGGAGAAGGAACCTGGGGTGGATTCGGTGGTGAGCGTGAACGTCCTGGAGCACGTCCGGGACGACATCGGGGAGTTGACGATGATGCGAAGGGCGCTTCGTCCCGGCGGCCATCTTTGCCTCTGGGTACCGGCGTTGCCGGTACTCTATAGCCGTTTTGACCGGACTCTCGGTCACTATAGACGATACCGGAAACAGAACCTCGTGCAGAAACTTGAACGCGTCGGCTTCGTGCCCGTCCACGTTGCCTATCGGGACGTCGTCGGGATGCTCGCGTGGTTTGTGGTGTGCCGGATCCTCGGGCAGGAACTGAGCCCAATGAAGGTAGGCATCTATGACCGATTCGTGATGCCGGTCACGAGTTTATTGGGACGTCGGCTGAGCCCGCCGCTCGGCAAGAACCTGATGGCAATAGCCCGCAGGCCTCTGTGATTTCGCCGAGGCCCAGGTGACCCCGAACCGGTCGGAAGCTTCCCCCGTAGAAGAGCTCACCTTCCTGGACCGCAACTTTCGGTTCATCGCTGCTGGATTCGCGGCCCTGCATCTCGTGCTCGGGGTCCTGGTGTTCGAGCCGATCCTGTTCACCGGGGGTGACAATGCGCATTACCTCATCCTCGGTGAAGCACTGCGGACCGGGGAGGGGTATCGAGACCTGTACCTTCCCGGCACTCCGCTCCACGCGCGGTATCCTCCGCTTTTCCCCATGTTCCTTGCCGTGCTCGGCTGGGTTGGCGGCGTGAATTTGGCGAAGGCCGCCATGCTGTTGCTGACGGCCGGGATCGTGTGGATCACTGCGCATTTCGCCCGACGGCACTCAGGGGCAGGGCCGGCGGTCGCGGCCGCGGCCCTTCTCTCGGTGAACCCGACCCTGCTCGAATACGGTCACTACGTCTTGAGTGAGGCACCATTCACGCTGCTGGTTCTCACGGCCCTCCTGTTCTCTCAACGCGAGGGTCGACAGGGCGCGGTGCTGATGACACTGGCTGCATGTGCGGCATTCGCCACGCGCAGCGCCGGCATGGCCCTGCTTCTGGCTCTTCCGATGGCGCGACTGTTGGCCGGTTCGAGGCGACAGGCGGTGTGGTCGGCGGTGGGAGGGGCGACCGCCATGGCGAGCTGGCTTGTCTATCAACGGTTCGCCGCGGCGGATGCACCAAGCTACCTCGAGGTGCTGCTACAGCGGGATCCCTACACGCCGGAATCCGGCACCCTGGAGTTCACGGAGCTGGTCACCCGCGTGGCCGGCAACACCTGGACTTACGCGAGCCGCATCCTGCCGGAGACACTGTTCGGCCCCGGCGCGGGTACGGGCGGCGTCTCGATGGTACTGGGGTTGGGAGTCGCCCTCGCAGCGCTCGTTGGGTGGGCGATCTTTGCGCGTGAGCGAGCCCGGGGGCCCGAACTGTTTGTCGTGCTTTATGGGGGCATCATTGCGACCTGGCCGTCCGCCTGGTCTGACCGGCGTTTTCTGCTCCCGCTCATACCCGTGATCCTGACGTTCGCCGTCGCTGCAGTGTGGCGACTGCCACGGGCGCCACGACGTTGGCTTTGGTGGGCGGTACCCGCGGTGCTGGCGGCGTTCGGCACTTCGTGGATCGCCCGGACGGCGCCTGGGCGCCTGGAGTGTGCGGCGTCGTACGCCGTTGGCGCGCCGTGCGATGGGCCCCAATGGGCGAGCCTTTATGCGGCGGCCATCTGGGCCAGAGAGAACACCCAGCCAGACGCGATCATCGCGAACAGAAAGCCCCGCCTGTTCTACTGGTATTCGCGCCGACGGGGGGACGCCTATCCTCTGTCGAGCGATCCCGATGTCGTGCTCGGTGGCCTCGAGGAGATGGGAGCGGACTACGTGGTCGTGGATCAGGTGAGCGGGACGACGGGGCGGTATCTCGTCCCCGCGATTCAGGCGTACCAGACGCGGTTTGAGTTGGTATACGAGGACGGCGATCCGCCCTCGTACATCTTCCGTCTCCTGCCTGCGCCCGCATCCACTGACTGAGATGGCGGGGGATCACGGGATGCGGGTGGGGCCGCCGCGTCCCGTCGTCGTCGTCGGTGCGTTTCTCTTCCTGTTGGCCGCGCTTGTTGCGGTTGCCGTCGCCCTGTCCGGTCGCTGGGACGCCTGGGCGGCGGTGGCCGGGGCGGAGGGTGTCGGTTGGCGGCTTCGCACGCCGTGGCTGGTGGGAGCGGTTGTCTACGAAGTCCTGGCCCTCCTGGCGGGCGCCGTCCTCTGGGCTTCCGTGTTCCGCGCCTGCGGCGCCCGCATGGGCGTGCGGGAAGGCGTCTCCGTGTGGCTCGGGTCGCAGCTCGCCCGATACCTGCCGGGCAGGATCTGGCAGGCCACGGGTCTTGTCGCCTATGTCCGCGCGCGCGGCGATTCCGGGGTGGTCGCGCTCACGGTGGCGCTCGTCCTGCAGGCGGGCACGCTCGCCACCGGCGCGGGCATCGGGGCGGCCGTACTCGGCCCGGGCGTCTTCGGCGCCATCGGACCGTGGTCGGCGGTGTTCGGCGTTCTCCTCATCGGCGCCGCCCTCGCGCCGCCCGTGCTTCGCGCCATGATCCGGCTGGGCCGCGGGCTGTTGCGGGAACCGTCCGACTCCGAGCCTCCCGCGGTGCAGGGACGCCTCCTCCTCCGGGCCACCCTGGCGCGCCTCGTGCTGTGGTTGCCGCACGGCCTGGGTTTCTGGTTGCTGCTCGAAGGGATGCTCGTCTCCAACCCTCTGGGCCCCCTCGAGGCGACCGCGGTGTTCGCGGCCGCTTACGTGGCCGGATACCTGGTCATCCTGGCGCCCGCCGGCATGGTCGTGCGCGAAGCGGCCATGGCGAGCCTGCTCGGGGTTGCGGGGGGCCTGCCGATCGGACCCGCGGCCGCGCTGGCCCTGGCCGCCAGGCTCTGGTCCACGCTGGCCGAGGTCGTCGGGTTCGCGTTCGCGGCGCTGATCGGGATGGGCGCCCGCCGGCGATAGGCGCGAAGCCGTGGAGTTGCCCCAGGTCGGCCGGTACGTTGAGTGCGGGTTGAGCAGGCCCGGAGAAAGCGATGATTGAGGGAGTCATGAATGGGTTCGAGCGGTAAACGGCGGCGGGGCCACGAGACGGCGCTCGAGCGCCGAAGTGGAGGAGCGCACGCCGAACCCGCGTCTGTCGTGCCGCGTTGGGCTCCCTGGGTTCTGTTTCCCGGCCTCGGGATCGTGCTCTTCGCATCCTTCATCTTCAGCGATGCGATGTTGGTGGGTACCGATACGCTCTCCGGCGGATACCACGCGCGCGCCCTCTATGCGGAGGACATCAGGGAACTTGGCCGCGTGCCCCTCTGGCAGCCCGAGGCGCTGGGAGGCACTCCGTATATCGCAGGGCTGAGCGCGGGCGACGCGCTCTATCCACCGTCGTTGATCCTCCTCCTCCTCACCGAGACGTATCGGTCGTTGGGCTGGAAGCTCATCCTGCACGTGATCGCGGCGGGATTCTTCATGTTCGGTTGGACCCGGGCCCTCGGCGTCTCGCGGAGCGCGGCGCTCGTATCCGGCGTCGGCTACATGCTGGCCCCGGTGATGGTGAGCCTCGTCTACGGCGGGCAGGACGGGAAGTTGTTCGTGACCGCCCTGGCGCCGCTTCTGTTTCTCTGTACGGAACGCTATTTCCGCCGCCCGCGGCTGGGTTCGTTCACCGGCATCGCGCTCACCGTGGCTGCCGTCATCCTGACGCCGCACTTCCAGTTGGCGTATTTCCTGTTCGCGGCCGTCGGAGCGTTCGCGATCTTCAGGACGATCGGCTTCCTGCGGCAGGGGACGGGGCGCGAGGAGGAGACCTCCGACAGAACGGGAGGTCTGTCCGGCGTGCGGAGCCGCCGGGCGCTCGGTCGCTTCGGGCTCTTCCTGCTGGCTTCGGTCGTGGGTGCGGTCATCGCGGGTGGACAGCTCATTCCCGCCGTCGACTACGTGTCCGAGTTTTCCCGGCGCACGGCCACGTCCGGTGAACTCGCGGGCGACACCGGCGAGGCGTGGTCGAGTTCGTGGTCGCTCCACCCCGAGGAAGTGGCCTCGCTCGTGATCCCGCAGTTCGTCGGCAGCAGCGTGAATGGGTCTGCCGCGTGGGCCGCGGGCACCTATTGGGGCCGGAATCCGTTCAAGCTCAACTCCGAGTACGCGGGCCTGGTGCTTCTCCTGCTGGCGGCGGTGTCCTTTGCCGGCGGCGCCAGACGCGGCACGCGCTGGTTCTTCGGGGGTCTGGCCGGCGTCGTGCTCCTGTTCGCGCTCGGCGCGCATACGCCTGTGTGGCGTATTGCCTACGAAGTCGTGCCCGGCATCCGAATGTTCCGGGCTCCGTCCACGGCGATGTTCCTGTTCGCATTCTCCGTGGCGACGCTGGCCGCCCTGGGCGTCGACCGTCTCCGCGACGCGCGGGCGGAGGCGCCGGCGTCCGGCAAGCCGCAGCGCGTACTCCTCTGGGGCGCCGCCCTCCTGGGAGGGCTGGCGCTACTCGCCTCCGTCGGGGGTCTGACCTCCACATGGACGGCGGTCTTCGGGATCGGCGAAGGGCGCCAGGCCGCGCTCGCGGCAGCCGCGCCGCACATTACAGCCGGTGCCTGGCTCGCGTTCGCGCTGGCTGGAGTGCTCGCGATCCTGGCGTGGGCCTACCACGGGTCCCGCCTCCGACCGACCCTGTTCGTCGTCGGACTCGTCGCGCTGGTGGCCACGGACGCGCTGCGGGTGGACCGCGTCTTCGTTCAAACGATGGACTTCCACCAATGGGCCACCCCCGATGCGAACATCCAGGCCGTGCTGGAGCGCGAGAGGGGGAGCGAGGAGCCCTACCGCATGCTGTCCCTGCGCAGGGCGGGACAGGACCTCGATCCCGTCCTGAACGGGATCGAACTGGCGGCCGGACATCACCCGAACGACCTCGCCCGGTACCGTGAACTGATCGGGATGGCCGGTTCCGGGCTCCCGCTCAATCTCCTGCAGTCCGGCAAAATCCGGGCCCTGCTGAACGTGCGTTACATCCTCTGGCCGGATCTCGCCATGGGGCAATCTCCCGCCGGACCGGTCCTCAGCCGCACGCAAACGCCGGACGGTCGGACCGTGGAGTCCGTCTTCGAGGAAGCGGGGTTGCCGCGGGCTCGCCTCGTGGGCTCCGCCGTCGTCAAGACCGACGAGGAGGCGGTGCCCTACATGCTGTCGCCGGACTTCGACCCGGAGAGGGAAGTGGTTCTGGCGGAGGCTGCGCCGCTGGAGCTCCAGGAGGGGCCCGTCGGCGGGGAAGTGAGGTGGCTGGAGCGCGGACCCGATCAGCTTCGGCTCGAGGTAGTCGCCGAGCGGCCCGCCCTCCTTGTGGTCGCGGATAACTGGTATCCCGCGTGGAAGGCCCGCGTGAACGGGGAGAGCGTGCCGGTCATGCGCGCGTACCACACGCTGCGGGCGGTGCCGGTGCCGGCCGGACAGGCACAGGTGGAACTGTACTACGAATCCCGCCTGCTCGGGTGGTCCCTGTGGTCGGGCATCGCCGTTCTGATCGCGCTGCTCGTGGCCAACGGCGTTCAGGTCTGGCGCGCGCGCCGGGAGAGAAGTTCCGCGTAGACCTCTTCGTGCCGATCCGCCAGGCGTTCGTTGCTCCACTGCGAGACGACCCGCCGTCGTGCCTCGGCCCCCAGGTCCGGCAGTCGGCCACCCGTCAGCAGCCCCACGACCAGCCGCGCCAAACTCACCGGGTCGGCGGGCTCGCAGAGTCCTCCGACGCCGACGTCCACGATCTCCGGGAGACCTCCGACATTCGTTGCCGCCACCGGCAATTCACACGCCATCGCCTCGAGCGCGGCCACGGATGTCGCTTCCATGAGGGAAGGGAAGACGGCGAGGTCGCACGAGGACAGCAGTCCAGGCATCTCGGCGTGCGGTCGGGCCCCGAGGAAGTTCACCCGGTCCGAAACCCCGAGTTCGCGTGCCAGCGCCTCGAGCCGATTCCGTTCCGGGCCGTCGCCGACGATGAGCGCTTCGACGGCGGCATGTTCGGCGATGAGCGGGAGCGCCCGCACGAAGTACTCGACGCCGTTCTTCTCGAACAGGCGCCGTGGGGCGATCAGGCGGGCGGGTCGCTCGGCGGGCGGGCGCGGATCCGGCGCGCCGGTGCGCTGGAAGGTCACGGTATCCACGCCGTTCGTCAGCGGCTCCACGTGCACGCCCGGAGCGATCGACTCGCCGACGTCCGCGATCTCCCGGCTCGCCGCGAGGTTGTGGTCCGCCGCCCGCAGGAACCCGCGAAAGATCGGGCGCCAAAGGGGTGAGTCCGCACGCCGGAGGAAATGGCTCGTGTGGTAGGTGGTGACGATCGGCATCCCGCTGGTGCCGCGCGCCACGAGGCAGGGCGGGACCGCCGCGATGTCCTGCGCGTGGAGGATATCCGCCTCCCGGGCCCACTCGATGAAGCTCGGCAACGACCCCACCGCGTGCGCGGCCCACCCGGGCGTATTCCGCGCCGGAAGCCATGTTCTCCGAAGCTCTACACCGTCCATGGTATCGGACGCAGGCAGGCCGGGCAGCGAAGCGGACGTCACCACGCGCACCGTGTGCCCTCGTGCGGCCAGCGCGCGGCAGAGAAAGTGTACGTGGCTCTCCAGGCCTCCGACCTCGGGCGCATAGTAGACGGTGTGCATGAGAATGTTCATCCGGCCCAATCCTCGCATCGCCGCGTCCGGCCGAGAAGGTCCGCCGCCAGGATGTCCGCGATCCGCTCGCCGGCGCGCCCGTCCCCGTACGGGTTGCGGGGCGGTTCGAGACCGGGTTCGCGAGACAGGGCCGCCCGCGCGCGCTCCGCGATGAGCCGGCGATCCGTTCCGACGAGTTCGGCGACTCCGGCCTCCACTCCCTCCGGGCGCTCCGTGACATCCCGCAACACGAGGACCGGGGTGGCGAACGTCGGCGCCTCCTCCTGGATGCCGCCGGAATCGGTCATCACGAGCGCTGCGGTTTCCAGCGCCGCTACCAGGTCCAGGTAATCGAGCGGTTCCGTAAGGTGAATGCGCGGGTGGTCCGCCAGCCACTCACGCGCCGGCACGAGGACGTTCGGGTTGGGGTGGACGGGATAGAGCACGCACACATCGGGGTGTGCATCGACCACGTCCCGCACGGCCCGGAAGATCTCGGCGAGGGGAGGACCGAACGCCTCGCGGCGATGCGCGGTCAACAGGACGAGCCGCGCCTCGTCGCCCCGCACCCGTGACTGGATCTCCGCCAGGGAAGGATCCCTCACGGGGCGCTGGCGGCGGGCGACGGAAAGCAGGGCGTCGACCACCGTGTTCCCGGTAACGAACACCGAGTCCGGGGAAGTGTTCTCTTGCAGCAACTCGTCGCGGGCCCGGATCGTCGGGGCAAAATGGTACTCGGACGCGACATCCGTGAGCCGGCGCAGGATCTCCTCGGGGAAGGGCGCGTGGCGGTCGTGGCTCCGAAGCCCCGCCTCCACGTGCCCCACCTTCACCTTCTCGAGGAAACCGGCCAGCGAAGCGGCGAACACCGTCGCCGTGTCGCCCTGCACGAGGAGGACATCCGGCGCGGCCTCGCGCAGGATACCGCGCACGCCACGGAGGACGCGGCTCACGACATCCGCCACGTCCTGGCCTTCCCGCATCACGTTCAGCCGGTAGTCCGGCGCCAGGCCGAAGATGTCGAGCGCCGGCTCCACAAGGTCGAGGTGTTGCCCGCTCAGCGCGATCTTCGTCTCGAACGCCGGTTCGAGGTGGCGGAGCGCGTCATGCACCGGCGCCATCTTGATCGCTTCCGGACGGGTCCCGATCACGATCAGGATTCGCGGAACGGGGGTCATTCCTCGGCGGCCCGCTTGACGATGAGGCCGCCGCTGCGCCCCACCCTGATGAACGGCAAGCCATGGCGGTCCGTGAATTCGGAATACGCCTGGAGGGCGCCGTCCGCCCAGTTCGGTTCGATGCAGTCATCCACGACGAACCCGCCTCCGGGGACGACAAGGGGCCAGATCGCCTCCAGCACGTCCCGCGTGGGCAGGTATAGGTCCACGTCGAGCAGGACCGCGCCGACCGGACCCGTGATTTCGGCCCAGTTTACCTTCGCGCAGTCGCCTTCGACGATGCGGTAGTTCGAATAGCCCAGCCGCGCGACGCCGTGTTCGAACACCCGGTGGTCGAGGTAGGAATAGTCCGAGATTTCCGACCTTGTCTTGCGCCGCTCACCGGTCTCGTGCGCGATGCTCTCCGGAGTGAAGCCGTCGAACGTGTCCACGAGCACCAGCTCGCGCGGGTCGCGGGTCGTCAGGAGATGTTCGAGGATGAACACGGAGCTGTCTCCGCGGCCGACGCCGATCTCCACCACGGCGGCCCCGGTCCGTCGCGTGGCATCGATCAGGCCCAGCATCGCTGCCAGCACCCCGGGATCCACCCAGTACGGATACCTCGGCAGCATGACGTTCCGCAGCAGCGGGGTCCGGTACACGATTCGTCTGGCCCCGCCCACGAGGCGGGGCAGTCGGCGGTGAAGCGCTCGGACGCAGGAGGCGAGCAGCCCCGCTCGGCGGACGGCGTCTCGGGGCGGTGTCGTCTGGAGCGGCGACTCGTGGAGCACGGGTGCTACCGACTGGTCCTTTCTCGCACGACTCCCGCGCCCGAAATTTGTGGGAGCGGCGGGCCCGGCGGGATCGCCTCGAATGCCGCAGCGGCTTGGCCGCCGGCCGAGTCGCGGGCGGGGAACCTGATACCGGTTTGAGGATACGAACCACAAAGCTACGCAGCGACCGACAGGCTGCCAAACGACCATCGACGGGCCGCCAACCTGTTGAGGATGCCATGGCCCCTTCCGCTAACGTCAGCAAGATGGCCCTTCTACCGATCCTGGCTATCGCCACGGCGATCGGCTGCGGCGGCGGGGACAGCCTGATCGTGGATCCCGACCCGGTGCCCCCGCCGAACCGGGCGCCCGAGACCACAGGCGCCATTCCGGCACAGTCCCTTGCCGTCGGCATGAACGTCACGGTGAACCTCTCGCCGTTCTTCCGGGATCCGGATGGCGACGCGCTGACGTACAGCGCCGCATCGTCCGACACGCTCGTCGCGGAGGCCGCGGTGTCCGGCGAGCGGCTGATCCTCGTCGCCGTGTCCCGGGGCGCGGCATCGGCCACCGTCACCGCCGCCGATGGGAGGGGCGGAGAGGCCCACCAGTCATTCTCGGTGACGGTGCCGAATTCGCCGCCGATGGCCGCGCGCGAGATTGCTTCAAGGGCGCTTGCCCCGGGCGGCACGGAAACCATCGATCTCTCCGGTTACTTTATCGATCCGGAAGGCGATCCGCTGACGTACAGCGCCACATCGTCCGACACGCTCGTCGCGGAAGCCGCGGTCTCCGGCACGCGCCTGATCCTCATCGCCGTGTCCCGGGGCGCCGCATCGGCCACCGTCACCGCGAGCGACGGGATGGGCGGGGAAGCCCATCTGTCGTTCTCCGTGGCCGTTTCGGCGCCCATCCCGAACGCTCCGCCGATTCCTGTGGGGGCGATCCGCTCGAGGACGATCGCCGCGGGGAGCGTGGCGACGATGGACGTCTCCCGTTACTTCAGCGATGCGGACGGCGATGCTCTCACGTACGGCGCTTCGTCATCCGACGCCCGCGTGGCGTGGGTCTCCGTTTCCGGGAGCGAGTTGGCCATGGTCGGGCTTTCGCCGGGCGTGGCGGCGGCGACCGTGAACGCGCGGGACCCGGAAGGCGCCGAGGCTCGGCAGAGCTTCGAACTGGCCGTCTGCGCCGTTCCGGCAGGCATCCTGCACTGGTGGTCGGCCGAGGGCAGCGGCGCCGACCGCATCGGGGGCGTGGACGCGACCCTCATGAGCGGAGCCACCTACGCCCGGGGCGTCGTCGGCGCCACCGGCGGGGAAGCGTTCTCCTTCGATGGCGTGGACGCCCTCGCCGTCGTATCCGACGCTCCGACCCTCAATCCGGAGGGTCCGTTCACCGTCATGGCGTGGGCCAGGCCGGGACGGGCCGAAACGGCTGGCAGCGGGGCGATCATCGGCAAGGGACACCCCTGGATGGAGTCATGGGTACTGGACAATCACAACGGCAGGTGGAGGACGTTCATGAGGGATCGAGACCGGGGAGACGAAAAAGTCTACGGACCGCGTCTCGTCCCCGGCGAGTGGACGCACCTTGCCATGACCTGGGACGGCGACCGGCTCGCCCTCTACGTCGATGCGGTCGAGCAGGGGACCCGCGACATCGAAAGCATCCACGTGACCGACGCGTTCGTCGGAATCGGCGGGCGAAGCGAGGAGGGGTTCCAGGACGGCGAACTCGACTTCGAGTTTACGGGCGAAATCGATGAAGTGATGTTCTTCGGACGCGCGCTCGGCGTTGAGGAGATACGGTCGGTATTCGAAAACGCCGCCATTGGTTTCTGCAATTCCTGAGGAGACGTAACTTCCGGCTGCAATGAGCCCGGACACGTCCCCCACTCCCTCCGCGGATTCCGACGAGGATCCGGCCGCCACCGTCCCCACGGGGGGCGAACGGGGCCTCGTCATCCTGCCTACGTACAACGAGGTCGATTCCATCGCCGGGATCGTCGAGGGCGCGCTGGCTCAGGACCCCCGGCTTTCCGTCCTCGTCGTCGACGACGCCTCGCCCGACGGAACGGGAGCCCTCGTCGACTCGCTCGCCGCGGCGGAGCCGCGCGTGAACGTGCTGCACAGGGAAGGGAAGCTGGGGCTCGGGACCGCCTACATCGCCGGTTTCCGCTGGGCGCTGGAGCGGGATTTCGAATGGATCTTCGAGATGGACGCCGACGGCTCGCATGATGCGCGCTATATTCCCGACATGATCGCCGCGACCGGCCGCTTCGATGTCGTCGTCGGATCCCGCTATACTGCGGGAGTGAACGTCATCAACTGGCCCATGTCGCGCCTGCTCCTCAGCTACTACGCGAACAAGTACGCGCGCATCGCCACGGGACTGCGCCTCGCCGATTCCACGAGCGGCTTCAAGTGCTTCACCCGCCGCGTATTGGAGGCGATCGACCTCGACCGCGTGGGGTCGACCGGGTACACGTTCCAGATTGAAATGAACTTCCGCGCATGGAAGAAGGGGTTCCGTGTAGGGGAGGTCCCCATCGTGTTCACGGACCGGCGCCTCGGGCAGAGCAAGATGTCGGGGGCGATCGTGCGGGAGGCGGTGTGGCGCGTGTGGGCGCTGCGTCTGCGCTCCCTCATCGGGAGGCTGTGATGGCCAGAAACCGGACGATGTCGTACTTCCCGTCCCGGCGGGAACCGCCGCCTCGGGCGATCGACTACGACAATCATCCGGTCTTCTCGAAGCGGCCGCGGTGGAGGTGTGAAGCCCACCGCATCATCTTCGGCAACCTGACGCGGGCCGGGCGCCTCTTCGACCTCATCCTCATCGGCGTCATCCTCGCCAGCGTGGTCGTCGTGATGCTGGAGAGCGTGCAGGATTTCAACGTTCGTGCTCGAGGCGCGCTGTGGACGCTCGAATGGGTGTTCACGCTGCTGTTCACGGTCGAATATGTGCTCCGCCTCATCGCGGCGGAGCGGGCCGGCCAATACGCCCGTTCCTTCTTCGGGATCATCGACCTGCTCGCCGTCCTGCCGAACTTCGTCGGGCTGCTGATCCCGGGGGGACAGGCGCTCGCCGTCATCCGCCTGCTGCGGGTGCTACGCGTGTTCCGGGTTCTGAAGCTCGCCCAGTTCGTCGGCGGAGAACGACTCCTGATCAGCGCGTTGCGCTCGAGCGCCTACAAGGTCGCCGTCTTCATCGTCGCGGTGCTCGTCGTAGTGACGGTCGTGGGCGCGGCGATGTACGTGATCGAAGGCGCGGAGTCCGGCTTCAGCAGCATCCCTCGCGGCGTCTACTGGGCCATCGTCACCGTGACGACGGTGGGGTTCGGCGACATCACGCCGCAGACCACGCCGGGACAGATGCTTGCCGCGCTCCTGATGATCCTGGGATACGGCGTGATCGCCGTCCCGACAGGCATCGTGACGGCCGAGATCACGGGCGGCCGTGAAGCGAGACTGCGCGCCGCCATGGAGCGGATGTGCCTGCGCTGCGCCACGTCCGGCCACGACCCGGATGCCCGTCATTGCAAGCACTGCGGCACCGAACTGCTCGAATGATCCGCCCGCGGCACCCCGACCGGCTCTCGCGGGCCCTGTTCGGCGCCGCCGTCGCGGCGGCGTGCATGGCCCCGGGGCTCGCGGCCCAGGCCGATGCCGCGGATGCCGTGGACGTGGAGGCGCTGCGGCCCCGCGCTCCGGTCCCCATCGCCCGCATCTCCGAGGCGATCGACGTGGACGGGGTCGTGAACGAACCCGTGTGGGAGACGATCGATCCGCTCCCGCTCTTCATCATGTCGCCCACCCACGGCGGGGAGCAGACGGAGCGGACCGAGATTCGTCTCGCGCACGATGACCGGTATCTCTACGTGTCCGGGCGGATGTACGACTCGAACCCGGACGGCATCCGCGTAAACACTTTCTATCGAGACAGTTACAGCGGCGATGACCTGTTCTCCTTCGTGATCGACAGCTACAACGACTACGAGACCGCGCTCTGGTTCGGCACGACCCCGGCCGGCGTGCGCCAGGACCGCTCGATCTCCGGCGACGCCGAGTTTACGGGCGACCTCCCGCCGTTCAACGAGGACTGGAACGCGCACTGGGACGTCCGTACGACCCGCAACGGGGAAGGGTGGTTCGCGGAGTTCCGCATCCCGTTCTCCA
>VXOJ01000045.1 GCA_009840115.1 Gemmatimonadales bacterium
CCGCCCCCCTGGGCCCGCTTCGCCTGGCGGCAGCCCGGGGCGGGGGCGGCGCGGGGGGCCGCGCGCGGCCCCCCCCCCGGGGGCGGAGGGGGCGGCGGCGGCGGGGGCACCGGCTCCGGTTCCGGGTTGCCGCTACACGCCGTCGCCAGAAGCGCAACGAGAAGAATGGGAGAGAATCGGTGGCTCAGTCGCATCGAGGTCTCCTTGTTTACCAGTCGCGGGACGAGAATTCGGCGAGGACAGGGCGAACGTCGGCGCTGAAAACGCTGACCCGATCCCGGTTTCAACACGGATTCGTAACCTATCGCAGACCCGTCAAGTCGCAACCCGCAGGTCGAGCGCGGTCACGAGCCCGCCGGGATCGGGGGCGACCAGTCCGGGAGACCGTCGAGCCGTCCCGCCGTCAGGGGCCGGGACCTCCCCGTGAAGACATCGAGGATCCAGACGGTCGAGCCCTGCGAGTCGACCGATGAGAAGACGAGGTGACGGCCATCGGGCGCCCAACTGGGATCCTCGCTCTCGCCGCGCCGGGTCAGCATGCGCCGGTCGGTGCCGTCCGGGTTTACCGTGAAGATCTGCCAGCGGCGGTCGCTCAGGGCGGAATACGCGATCCGGTCGCCGTTGGGCGACCAGTCCGGGCCCGCCGCGTTGGTATCCTCCCGCGGGTGATAGATGCTGATGCGGCGGGCCGGGCCACCCGAGACGGCACGGACGTATACCTGCTGCTCGTTGGCCGGATCGGCCTCGTACGCGAACGACGCCCCATCGGGCGAAAAGCTGGGATTCAGCGACTGGGCCCGCCCTTCGGTCAGCGGCCCGCCGCCCTCGACCACTACGCGCGTCGTTCCGCCGATGGCTTCCGCGTACGCCAGTCGTCCGTCCGGCGTCCAGCTCGGCGTCTGGATGAGCCTCCCGGACCTCACCGTCCGGCGGCTGCCGGTGATGAGATTCAGCTCGACGAGCGAGAAGTGCCCCGTCTCATCCTGGATCGTGTACGCGATGCGGGTGGCGTCCGGCGAGAAGGCGGGCGAAAAGACGTTACGCCCTCCGGTCTCGATCCGCTGCGGGTTCCGGCCATCGCTGTCGATGAGCAGCAGATAGGACGATCCATCCCCATCCCTCCGGCGGAGGGCGATCCGGGTCGCGGCGATGCCGCGCTGGCCTCCGGTCGCCCAGAAGACGATCCGGTCGGAGATGCGGTGGACCGACATTCGGAAGTCGGCCGCATCCATGGAGGGCAGGCTGAAGGCCTGGACGTTCTCCAGGTTTCCGTAGACGACGTCGTGCAGACTGACCCTGAGCAGCGGGGTCTGTGTCCCCGGCGCGACGGAGATGTCCGAGGTGACCAGCCACACGGCCCCGAGCTCGTTCCAGAGCGCGTAGTTCGGAGGGCCGCTCAAGGCGAGCGTGTCGGGCACCGCCAGGATGTCGAACCGGTCGGAAAAGTCGAGGTCCGTGCGAAGAATCTCGCCGACCGCCGCGCCCAGGTCGTCGAATCCGGCGCTCGCGGAGACGGGTGCGACGACCATGCCCGGCACATAGCCGGCTTCGTAGGTGAGGCCCAGACGGAGCGCGCCGCCCTCCTGGCCCCCCAGCGGCGCTCCGGCCGCGGCGGCGGCCAGCATCAGCCCGGCGGCGGCGACCCGGCGGCCCCGCCCGGCGGTACGGCGTCGTCGAAGAACACCACGTGCGTCCATTCAGCGCGCGCTCGGATCGAAGAAGAACGAGACGGCGAGCGCGTCCGCCGGAAAGTCGTCCGGGAGCGGGCCGAAGGCCCGGTCACGGCCCGCCGATTCCACGGCCCCCATCGCCTGGGTGTCGAAGACCAGGCTCCCGGATCTCGCCACCCACTCGAACCCCGTCACCCGCCCGTCCCGGTGGATGATGAAGTAGACCTCGGCCCGAAGCTCGCGCGCGCCGACGGGAGGCCGCCACCGGCGCTGGATCTGCCGGATGATGTTCTCCCCGTATTCGGGCCAGGCCGAGGCTTCGCCGGCGATCCGGATACTGAGAACTTCCTCGCCGACCTCCTCGGTCCGCGCGGGCTCCGGCTCCGCCTCGCGTTCGACCTGAACTTCGGCCTCCACCGTGGGCGTCTCCACCTGCGGCACCGGGTCGGGCGTCGGCTCCGGCGGAGGCGGCCGGTTCTCCTCCTCCGCGACCTCGGGCGGCGAGGGATCGATGCGGATCGGCGCATCCTCCGGAGCGAACGCGACCATGTTCACCCGGTACGTCCTGGGCAGTTCAGCCGGGCGGATCACCGCGTCGCCGAACACGGCGAGGGCCGCGAGACCTCCGTGGAAGCAGAGCGAGCCGTACACGGCCCGCCTGGGCGGACGCCCGTGGCGCTGCGGCCCTCCGCGCCGCCATGCGCGCCAGCGTCCGCGACCGCTCCCGGCTTCCGCCCCTCCGTGCAGGTTCATGGGCGGCGACGCCTCGGGTCCGGATCGGTGACGATGTTCAGCACGCCTCCGGCGTCCTGAATCGGACCCATCACGCGAGTCGCCTCCCGAAGGGCGAGATCGCCATCCGCCTTCAGATATACCATGTCCGACTCGAAGCGCTCGAGAGCCAACGCGAGCGAGGCCTCGAGCTCCTCGAACGTCACCGGGACGTCATCCAGGTAGATCTGCCCGTCCGCGTCGATCGAGACGACGAGCGCATCGGATGCGCTGAGAGGCGCGGAGATGCCCTCCGGCAGGTCGATCTCGATGCCGCCCTGGAGAATGGGGGCCGTGATCATGAAGATGATGAGGAGGGTGAACGCGACATCGACGAGGCTCGTGACGTTGATCTCCGCCACGACGCCGATCCCGTCGGCCTGCTGTGTAAAGCGCCTTTTCATCCCGCGCTCCTCATCCTCCGGCCGCCGGAGTCCCGGCTCACAGGCGCCCCTCGCGCGCGAGCGTCCCCACGAATTCGCTCGCGAATCCTTCCAGTTCTCCCACGAAGAGACGCAGGCGGGAGGCATAGTGGTTGTACGCGATGACCGCGGGAATCGCGACCGCCAGCCCCGCGACGGTCGTCGTGAGCGCTTCCGCGATGCCCGGCGCGACGGCCGCGATGTTGGCGGACCCCTGCGATGTGATCCCGATGAACGAGTTCATCACGCCGACGACGGTTCCCATGAGGCCGAGGAGAGGACTCACCGAGCCGATGATCGCGAGCCAGGGCAGCCCGTGCGCAAGTTCATCCTTTGCCTCCGCGAGGCTCTTCTCGAGCACCAGCCACAGCGCTTCGAGCTGCGTCGGGCTCAGCCCCTCGCCGACGTGTGTGGCGTCGAGCGCGCCCGGGCGCAGTTCGGAGAAGAAGGCGATCCCCTCCCGGAACACCCTTCTGAAGGGGGAATCGTCGAGTTCCGCCAGCGCGTCGTTGAGATCCACGAGGCCGTTGGCCCCGGCCATCGCGAACACGAAGTCGTCCGCCCGCGCGTTCACGGCGCGCAACTCGCGGAACTTCCAGATGATGAGCACCCAGGACACGAGCGAGAAGGCGGCGAGCACGGTGAGGATGATTTTTGTGGGCAGGGTCGCGCCCAGGATCATGTCGATGGGGGAATCGATCACGCGAGCGGAAAGATCCTGTACCATGCCCGTCATCACCTGCGCCCCCCCTCCACCTTGTCCTGACTCATCCCCCCGTCCTCCCTTCACCGCTCCCGGCGCCGACGCGGGGTCCACGGCCTGTCAGCCATGGTTCCATCCGACGAAGACACGCCTCGCCGTCGGATCGTTCGGCGAGCCACCGGATGGCGCGTGTCGGCCCGTGCAAAACCTTGTTGAGCGCGGCCTGGCTCGCCAGCCGCCGGGCCTCGTCCGTGTCGGATGCCGCGGCGCGGGCGGCGAGGGCATCGGCTACCAGCCGGCGAGCGGTGTCCCTCAGCGCCCGGACGGCCGGGTCGGCGCGACGACTTCGACGCCAGGCCCGGTACTTTGCGACGTGCCGCTCGATGATCGCCTCCGCCCGCTCGCGCTCGTGCTCGCGCGCCGCACGGGCGCGATCCACGACCTGCCGCAGGTCGTCGATGTTGTACAGGAACACATCGGGGATCCCGGCCACGCGCGGATCGACGTTGCGAGGCACGGCGATGTCGAGAATCACCAGCGGCGCCCGCCCCGTTCGCGGGCTCCGGACATGCGGCGCCCGAAGGAAGGCCGCCTCCGACTCCGTGCAGGCGATGACGAGATCCACGCGATCCAGCGCCTCGAGCGCCGCGCTCCTTCGCATCGCGAGCGCTTCGAGGGGCCGGCTCACGCGCTCGGCCCGGGCCGGGTCGCGGCTCGCGAGGAACACACGCCCTGCCCCTTCGCGCTTGAGGCACTGCACGGTGAGCCTTCCCATCTCACCGGTCCCGAGCACGAGCACGCTGCGGTCGTCGAGCGACCCGAACACCTTCCGGGCGAGACCGACCGCCGCGCCGGGGATCGATGTCACGCCGCTCGCGATCGACGTGTCGGCCCGTACACGCCCGCCGACCTCGAGGGCCGACTGGAACAGGCGGTGCAGCACGGGCCCCACCATCGGACGTCCATCCCGGTAGGCTCCCCGGACCTGGCCCTGAATCTGCGGTTCGCCGACGATGAGCGACTCCAGTCCGCTGGTCACGCGGAACAGGTGGCGGACGGCCCGCGCCCCTTCGAGCGTCGCCAGGTACGAATCTCCCGCGGCCCCCAGATCCGACACCCGGCACAGCGCGTCGCGCCCAAGGCGATCGAGCGCTTCCGCGTCGCTTCCCGCCAGGTAGCATTCCGTCCGGTTGCAGGTGGAAAGCACGACGCACTCGGAGACGCCCGGCCGGGCCGTCAGATTCTCGACCCACTCCGCCCGCCGCCGGTCTCCGAGCGCGAAACGTTCCCGGATGTCGATGGGAGCCGTCCGGTGACTGAGTCCCACCGCGATGAGCGCGTCGGAGGGAGCACGCGGCAACGTCTCCGGCAGCGGAGGATCCATGCCGTGGCGAGATCCGGCGATCGCGACGCCGGACGCCTCAGAAGGGGAGATCGTCCTCACCCGCGACGGATCGGTTGGAGAACTCCGAGAAATCCGAACGTTCCTGCCGGGGTTCCGTCGCCGAATAGCTCTCTCCGCCGCCGCCGCTGCTCCCGAGCATGATCATCTCGAGCGCCCGGATCTCCGTCGTATACCGCGTCTGGCCGTCCTGCCCCTCCCACTGCCGGTACTCGATCCGGCCCTCCACGTAGACGCGGTCGCCCTTGCGCAGGTAGCGCTCGCAGATCTCGGCGAGGCGGTCCCAGCAGACCACCCGATGCCACTCCGTCTTCTCCTGCTGGTCGCCGGCGCGCGTCGTCCACCGGCGGCTGGTCGCGACGGAGAGCGTCGCCACCCGCGTACCCGTGTTCGTCGACCGCACTTCCGGGTCCGCGCCCAGGTTTCCGATGAGTGTCGCCTTGTTCAGACTGCGCGCCATTCCCGCCTCCCCGATGATCGACTCGAAGGTCCATGGTGGTGGTGATGATGAAGAGGATCAAGGTAACAGGATACGATCAACGGACCAGCAACCGCCGCATGACCAGAGCGTCCTCCTTCGGGCCCGCGTAGTATCCGCGACGCCGTCCGACGATCTCGAATCCCCGGCTTCGGTAGAGATCCTGCGCGCTTCGGTTTCCTTCCCGCACCTCGAGGAAGATCCGGAGGACCCCCCGGGTCCGTGCTTCGCTGAGAACCGCGTCCACCAGTTCGCCCCCGATGCCGCGCCGGCGGTCGTTCGGGGCCACGGCGAGGTCCCCCAGTTCCGCCTCCCGCCCGACGAACCACACGGCGGCATACCCCGCGACGCGCCGCTCTCCGTACACGGCGGAGAGGAGGACCGCGTCGGGGCGCCTGAGCAGGTTCCGGAACGTCCGTTCCGACCAGGGCGTGGCGAAACAGGCCTCCTCGATCGCCGTGACCTGCCCGAGATCCGACTCGAGGAGCCGCCGGATCGTGAGGGTCCGCCTAGCCGGCTCCGCCACGGCGCCCGACCTCGCGTTCGGCTCCGGAAGTCCGCACGTACCGGGGTTCCCACCCGTCGATGTCCGCGACGCGGCCGGCCGGAAGCCTCTCCGCCAGCCACAGGAGCGCACCCGCGCGCGGTACGCCGAGAAACGGGGGGAGCACCCTTCCGCCACGGCCTTCGATCGTCGCGCGGTGCCGGATCGCCCCCTCCCCGGCAAAGGACCATGAGCCGCAGTCCTCCAGCCCCCCGACCCAGCGGTCGATATCGCACGCGGCCGGCCCGCGCACCGGGGCTTCCAGAGGACCGTTGGCGAAGGCGGCTCCGTACACCTCCCCCCGGCGGGCGTCGAACAGCGCGCATACGCGGTCACGCCCCGAGGAGGCGGCGACGGCGCGAAGGCTCGAGTACGCGAAGAGCGGCACTCCCCTCGCGTGGCACCACCCCTTCGCCAGCGAAGCCGCGATCCGCACGCCGGTGAAGGAGCCGGGCCCCGCCCCGACGACCACACGTTCGATGTCGTCGACGCCGATCCGGGCGCGAGCGAGCATGCGATCCACCTCGTCGAGGACGGTCTCGGAGTGCGTCGCGCGGACGGCCAGCGCGCATTCGGAAATCAGGCTGTCGCCGCGGCCCACCGCGATGCCGCCGAGTCCCGTACTCGTCTCCAGCGCCAGACTCAGCACGCGGATGACTCCGCCCCCTCGGCGTACGGGCCCGGATCGGGAACCGGCGGGACGCGGCCCAGCGCGCGCGCCGTCACCCGCCGCCGCGCATCCCCGGTGCGTCCGGCGGCCCCTTCGGCGCTGTCGACCCCTCCGGCGCTGTCGACCCCTCCGGCGCTGTCGGGCCCTCCGCTGAACTCGAATCGAACTTCCCAGCGGTCCATCGGAAGCTCCTCCCCGGCCCGCTCCGCCCACTCGACGAAGACCGCCCCGGCGTGGGCTTCCAGTTCCTCCCACCCGAGGGCGAGGAGTTCGGATGGATCGCGGAGGCGGTACAGGTCCGCGTGCCCGACCGGACCCCGGTCGCCGGCATACCAGTGGACGAGCGTGTAGGTCGGGCTCGTCACCGCCTCGTCCACGCCCGCTCCGGCGCACGCCGCCTGCGTGAACCGCGTCTTCCCGGCGCCGAGCGGTCCGGTGAGCGCGACGAAGACCTCCTCGCGATCCGCGACCGCCCCGACCTCCCGCCCCCAGCGCACGAGCCCCGCCTCGTCCAGCACGGCGCTCCTCATGCGGGATCCCCCGCGGAGATCGGCAACCCCGGCGGCCGCGTCGCCTTCCCGTCGCCGATCCGGGCACGAATCTCGAACAGTTCGTCCCGCAGCCGGGCCGCCGTCTCGAAGTCGAGCGCGGCCGCCGCGGCGCGCATGTCCTTCTCGATCGTCTCGGCCAGAGCCTCCGGCGACAGTTCCTCGTAGGAGCCTTCCCGTTCGTGCACGGCGGGCTGCGCCTCCCGCGCATCGGCCACCGCGGTCGAGAATCTGATCTCCCTCACCGACTTCACGATCGAGCGCGGCTCGATCCCGTGCTCCCGGTTGTATTCCGCCTGCACTTCGCGTCGCCGCGCCGTCTCCTCCATCGCGCGCCGCATCGAATCCGTCACCTTGTCCGCGTACAGGATCGCCTTCCCCGCGAGGTTCCGGGCCGCGCGGCCGATCGTCTGCACGAGCGAGCGGTCCGAGCGGAGGAAGCCCTCCTTGTCCGCGTCGAGGATCGCGACGAGGGAGACCTCGGGCAGATCGAGGCCCTCGCGCAGCAGGTTGATCCCGACGAGGACATCGAACGTCCCCAGCCGCAGGTCGCGGAGGATCTTCACGCGGTCGATCGCCGCGATGTCCGAGTGCATGTAGCGCACCCGCACGCCCCGCACCGCGAGGAACTCGGACAGATCCTCCGCCATCCGCTTCGTGAGCGTCGTCACGAGCACGCGCTCGCGCCGTTCCGTTCGCCGGCGAATCTCGCCGAGCAGGTCGTCCACCTGCCCGCGGACCGGCCGTACCTCCACTTCCGGATCCAGCAATCCGGTCGGCCGAATCAACTGCTCCACGACGACGCCGCCGCTCTTCCGCAACTCGTACTCGCCGGGCGTCGCGCTGACGAAGATCGCGCGCGGCACGAGATCTTCCCATTCCCGGAACGACAGCGGCCGGTTGTCCAGCGCGGACGGAAGCCGGAATCCGAACTCGACCAGCGTCGTCTTTCGACTGCGGTCCCCCTCGTACATCCCGCCGATCTGCGGGATCGACACGTGGGATTCGTCGACGACCACGACATAGTCATCCGGGAAATAGTCGAGGAGACAGTAGGGACGGCTGCCGGGCGCCCGGCCGTCCAGGTGACGGCTGTAGTTCTCGATCCCGGGACAGAACCCCACTTCCGTCAGCATCTCGAGATCGAACCGCGTGCGCTGCTCCAGGCGCTGCGCTTCGAGGAGCCGGCCATCCTGCCGGAGGTGCATCAGCCGTTCCTCCAGCTCCACGTAGATCGCGTGCCGGGCCTCCTCCAGCCGGTGGCCGAGCGTCGCGTAGTGCGTGGCGGGGAAGATCGACGTCTCGGGCAGGCGCGTGATGGTCGCGCCGGTCATGGGATCGATCTTCGAGATGCGCTCGATCGCATCGCCCCACATCTCGACCCTGACCCCCTGCTCCTCGTACGCGGGCAGGATCTCGATCACATCGCCCCGCACCCGGAACGTGCCGCGCACGAAATCGAGATCGTTCCGCGAATACTGGATCTGCACGAGTCCGGAGAGGATCTCCCGGCGGGATATCTCCTGCCCTTCGCGCAGCGTGAGCATGAGTTCCCGGTAGCCGACCGGATCGCCGAGTCCGTAGATCGCGGACACGGAGGCGACGACGATCACATCCCGCCGTTCCATGAGGGCGGACGTGGCGCGGAGCCGCAGCCGGTCTATGTCCTCGTTGATCGACGCATCTTTCTCTATGAAAGTATCCGTCGCGGGGACATAGGCCTCGGGCTGGTAATAGTCGTAGTAGGAGATGAAATATTCGACGGCATTGCGGGGAAAGAACTGTCGCAGCTCTCCGTACAACTGGGCGGCGAGCGTCTTGTTGTGGCTCATCACCAGCGTCGGGCGATTGACCTCCGCAATCATCGCCGCCAGCGTCACCGTCTTTCCGCTGCCGGTCACGCCGAGCAGTGTCTGCCACTTGTCGCCGCGGCGGACGCCCTCGGCCAACTCGCGGATCGCGGTGGGCTGGTCGCCCATCGGGTCGAACGGAAGCTGGAGGTCGAAGCGGGGCATGGTCTCGAAGCGGCGGGTCACTCGATGGTGAGGCCGCTCTCCCCGAAGGACTCCTTCCGTTCGACGGAGATCACGCCCTTCACGCCCTGAACCTGGCGCATGACTTTCTGCAGGTGCGTCAGGTTCTCGACTTCAACGACGAACTGTCCGCGCATCCCTCCCTCTACCCCCTTGATGTCGGCCGACTGAATATTCGTGCCCGTGTCGCTGACCGCACGGGCGATGTCCGCGAACAGGCCGTGGCGATCCGTCCCCTCCATGACGATGCGGACCAGGAACCGGCGCTCGCCGTGCGCCTGCCACTCGATTTCCACCCGGCGCTCGGGAGCGTCGGACAGATTCAGGACGTTCGGACAATCCTGCCGGTGGATGGAAACGCCGCGGCCGCGGGTGATATAGCCGATGACCCTGTCCCCGGGGACCGGCTGGCAACACTGGGAGTACCGGACCATCAGGTTCTCCATCCCCTGGATCCGAATCCCCTGGCCTCCGCCGCCCCAGACCTTGTCCACGAGCTTGTGAAGCGGGCTCGGACTCTTCTGAGGCACTTCGGGGATGACCTCCGGCAGGATGGCGCGCATCACGCGCGTGAGCCCCACATCCCCGCGGCCGGCGGCCGCATGGAGTGCATCGGGCCCGTCGTACCCCAGCGTCTCGCACGCCGACCTGAGGGCCGCCTCGTCCACCTTCCCGCGGCGGCGGCGCCTCCACTCGCGCTGGATGATGTCCTTCCCGAGCTGGAGGGCGGACTCCTGCTCCTCGTCGCGGATCCACTGCCGGATCTCGTGGCGGGCCTTGCTGCTCCGCACGAAGCCCAGCCAGTCCCGGCTCGGCGTCTGCGAATCGGAGGTGAGGATGTGTACGGTGTCCCCGTTCCGAAGCGGACGGCTGAGCGGGGCGATCCGTTCGTTCACCTTCGCGCCCTTGCAGCGAAGCCCGACCTCGGTGTGAACGGCGAAGGCGAAGTCGATGGGCGTGGCCCCCTTCGGCAACTGCTTGACGTCTCCCGCCGGAGTGAAGACGAAGATCTCATCCTGGAACAGGTCGATGCGGAGGAACTCCATGAACTCCTCCGGCTCGCGCGTCTCCTGCTGCCACTCGAGGACCTGCCGGAACCACGCGAGTTCGTCGTCGACCTCGTCTCCGGACGCGCCCTCCTTGTAGCGCCAGTGCGCCGCGATCCCGTACTCCGCGGTGCGGTGCATTTCGTGCGTGCGGATCTGGATCTCGTACAGCGCGCCGCCGGGGCCGAAGATCGTCGTGTGCAGGCTCTGGTACATGTTCGACTTCGGCGTGGCGATGAAGTCGTGGAAGCGCTCCGTGAGCGGCGTCCACTTGTTATGCACGATGCCGAGCGCGTGGTAGCAGTCGCGCACCGAATCCACGATGAGCCGCATCGCCAGCGTGTCGTACACCTCTTCGTACGGCTTGTCGCGCTTCACCATCTTGCCGTAGATCGACCAGAGGTGCTTGGGGCGCCCCGTGACTTCGCAAACGATGCCGGCGGCGTCCAGCTCGGCCCGGAGCGGTTCCTCCATGCGTCGGATCAGCGCCTCGCGTTCGTCCCGCGTGGCGTTGACCTCCTTCACGAGCTTCCTGTAGCCCTCGGGCTCGAGAAACTTGAAGGCGAGGTCTTCGAGTTCCCATTTCAGCCGTGCGACCCCGAGACGGTGGGCGAGCGGCGCGTAGATCTCCCGGGTTTCGAGCGCGATCCGCTGCCGCGCGCCCTCCGGCATGTGCTCCAGCGTCCGCATGTTGTGGAGACGGTCCGCGAGCTTGACCATGATCACGCGCGCGTCGCGGGCCATGGAGAGGAGGAGCTTGCGGTAGGTCTCGACCTGACGCTCCGCCATGGAGCCGAACGCGAACAGCGAGATCTTCGTGAGACCGTCCACGATGAGGGCGATTTCCTCGCCGAACTCCGTCCGGATCTCGTCCACGGTCGTGTCCGTGTCCTCCACGACATCGTGGAGGAGCGAAGCGGCGATGCTCACGGTGTCGAGCCGGATCTCGATGAGGATCTTGGCGACCTCCACGCAGTGGCGGATGTAGTCCTCGCCCGAGCGGCGCTTCTGGCCTTCGTGTTTCTCCAGGCTGTACTGGAACGCAAGGGCGAGCAGGTCGAGGTCGAGGCGGGCCTCGTAGCCCTCGATCGCCTTCATGAAGTCCGGGGGCAGCAGCGAGCGCGGGCCCGCTCCCGGCGCGGCCCGGTCGACTTCCCGCTTGAGACTGCTCTCCACGCTTCGCGCTCCGTCCCTGAGACGTCACCGCCCTGGTGCGGCGCCACACCGCACCCGCCATCCAACGGCCCGGGCAACCTGTAAAGGTAGCAGTAGCGCGCGCGTTCGGCGCGGGGCGGGCCGGGAACCGCTAGCAGATGCCGCGTTCGCGAAGGCTCACGTAGGCCCGGTCGCCGAGGATGATGTGGTCGCGGACGGGGATGCCGAGGAGCCGGCCGCTCTCGACGAGTTGGCAGGTCACCGCGATGTCCTCGGGAGACGGTTCGGGTTCGCCGCTGGGATGGTTGTGGGCGAGGATGACGGAGGCCGCGGCCGTGGCGATCGCCGGCGCGAACACTTCGCGCGGGTGGACGAGCGAGCTGTTCAGGAGGCCCACCGTGAGTCGCCGCTCGAGCAGCACCTGGCTCTGCGTATCCAGGTAGATGACCCAGAATTCTTCCTGCCGGCGGTCACGGAGCAGGGGACCGAGGCGTCCGAACACGTCGGCCGGACTGCGGATGCGCGCGCTGGCGCGGGCGGGTTCCGCCGCCTGTCGCCGCCCGAGCGCGAGCGCGGCGGCCACGGCGGCCGAGCGGGCGGGGCCGACCCCTCCGGTCCGCTCGAGTTCGGCCGGCTCCGCCCGCCCCATCTCCCTCAGCGAGCCGCCGAAGTCGGCCAGCAGACGGCCGGCGACGTCCACGGCGGAACGCCCCGTCGCGCCCGCCCCGAGCACGACCGCGAGCAGTTCCGTCGTCGAGAGCGCATCCGGGCTGAAGCGGCGAAGCCGCTCCCGCGGACGTTCGCTCGCCGGGAGTTCGAGGATCTTCGGAGCCATGCCATCATGTATCCCCGCGGCCATGAATTCCGTCTCAACTCGGGGGTAGCGGAGGGTAAATCGTCCCCGTCGCCGGTGGCACACTCCGATCCGATCGCGCATGTTGCGGGCACCCTGGCGGCCGAGGACGAAACATCCGAGCCGGGGCGGGAATCGCGCCGTCGATCGCGCGAACTCCCGAGTCCCTGTCTCCTTACCGTCAGGAGGACTTACATGACTTCACGATGGCGCAGGTTCGCCGCCGCCACGACGCTCGGTTTCGCCGCCGTCCTCACCTCGTGCGGCCCGTCCCCCGCAATCCGAACCATCCCGCTCGAAGCGCCGCTCCTGCTGCGGATGGCACCGCCCGAGGGTCAGGTTTCCCGCTACGCCTACTCCATGGAAACGAGCGTGGAGAGTCCCATGATGCCTTCGACCGGTGCGCCGCTCATGACCATGGCCTGGCAACAGATTCAGACGATCCTGAGCGTGGACGGCGAGGTCATTCGAGTCCGCGGGGCGGTCGATTCGGCCAGCACCACGTTCGGGATGCCGATGCCGGGGATGGACGACATGCTGCCCGACTTCTCCGGGCTGTCCTTCACCGTCGACATGGACCCGCGCGGCGGCGTCCTGCAAGTCGTGGAGAGCGAGGGCGTGCCGGAAGATGCCGGGGTGAGCGTCGAGAGCATGCTGCAGGGAGCCGGCCTTTCCGTGCTGCCTGAAGGGGAGGTCAGTCCGGGGGATGCCTGGATGGTCGAGACGCCGATCGAGATGCCGATGGGGACCGGCGGAACGATGTCGCTGGACATGGAATTCACCTACACGTTCGTGAGTCTCGCTGACGGCCTCGCGACCCTTTCGTTCGAGGGGCCGATGGACATGGACATGGACTTCCAGGGCATGGCGATGAGCGGCTCCGGGACCCTGTCCGGAACGATGGTCGTCGACCTGGTCGAGGGCCGGTATGTGAGCCAGACGAGCCGGCAGAACATGGAAATGGGCGTGGCCGGGACGTCGATGACCGTGAATACGACGACCACGCTCGAACTGATGCCGGACAGTTGACGCGGAACCGCCCGCCGAAAGTCCCGAACCCGTGAACCTCAATGGAGGACCCATGAAACCAGTCCTGCGCGGCGTCGGCGCCGCCGCCATGATCTCCCTCGCGTTCGCTCTCCCCGTGAGCGGGCAGACGCTCCTTCGACTCGCCCCGCCCGACGGTCAGGAGAATCGGTATGACTTCTTCATGGAAATGACCATGGAGAACCCCATGATGCCTCCCGGACCCGCTCTTACGCTCCGCGCCCGTATGACGCAGACGATCCTGAGCGCGACGGAGGAGGGCATCCGGGCCGGCGCCGTGATCGACTCGTCCTCGATGACCTCGGCCATCCCGGGCGCCAACTCGGTGGACCTCTCCGGGAGCGCCTTCACGATCGAGATGGATCCGCGCGGACGGCTGCAGAACGTCGTCGCCGACGAAGCTGGGGATTCCAACGCCCAGGAGTTCGGGGAGCCGCTGTTCGAAGGCACGAACTTCTTCTGGCTACCCGAGGCCGAGGTCGCCGCGGGAGATTCCTGGACGGAGACCGTACCGGTCCCCATGGCCGTGGGCGGACCCGCGCAGGTCACGGACGTGGAATTCACGTACACGCTCTCGAGCCTGGAGGACGGTCAGGCGACGATCACGTTCTCCGGCCCCGTGGAGTCCAGTATCGACATGGGCGGGATGCCGGGGAGCATCAGCGGGGAACTGAGCGGGTCGATGGTCGTGGATCTCGCCGAGGGCCGGTACGTCCTTCAGGAGAGCCTGACGAAGCTCGAGATGGCGGTCGGTGGGATGGCCATCCCCATGGAAACGACGACGACGCTCGAACTGGTCACCGATTCGGGTTAGCGGGCCTCATCGGCAGGACCATGCGGGACGCGTGGATCGCGTTGCGCTGCACCGTCCACTCCGGGACATTGCCGTCGCGCGGATAGCGGAGGAAGGTGTCCGCGTCCGCGCCGGCGAGGGCGATCCGGATGCGGTGGCCGGCCCGGAACAGAACCGACGTCGCCCACAGGTCGAAGCTCAGTTCCGCGACCTCCCCCGGCACGAGCGGGAGGGCGTCCGCGCGCGATTCGCTGCGGTGCGGCCCGTACTTCCGGTACAGCGGCGGGTCGTCCGTGACCCCGCGCATGACGCCGCGGAGCTGTCCCTCGGTGATGTACCGCACGGTGCCATCCGGAGCGACATCCTCCAGGTAGACGATGAAGGCGCCGTCCGTCTCGGTGGACGCCAGGTGCACCGTGACGACGGGGTGGCCGGTGACTTCGGTATCGACCGGTAGCGGCGCGCTCGTGTAGGTCAGCAGCTTTTCATCCTCCGCGCGGCGGTCGCCGTACACGACATCGCCGCCCCCGCCGTTCGTGTACCAGCGGTTCCGGGTGCCCGTCGTGGCGGTGAAGTCGACGGTGTAGGGGTCCCCCCCGGCTTCCGAGGCGGGAGCTTCCGTCGACAGCGTGCCCCCCTCGCCGAAGTACCACGTCACGTCGTCGAAGCCCTCCGGGGGCCACGTCTCCGTCCGCGTCCAGCGATCGGCGCCGAGCGTGTAGTAGTGGATCTCCGTCGGCGTCTCGCCGGATCCATCCTCCTTGAGGTGGGCGTCGAAGAACGCGACGAGTTCCTCGAACCGGGCGTCGGCGTCAGGGGCGACGGGCGTGTCGTCCGCCTTGAAGGGGTCCGTGTCGTTGCGCGCCCCGTGGTCCCACGGGCCGATGAACACCTGCTGCGGGTTCGAGATCGTGTTGTAGCGGCCGAGCGTGCCGTTCACGGTCCCGGCGTCCTGCCAGCCGACGCGGACGAACATGGCGGCGCCGGACTCGTCGATCTGCGGGAGGTGGCCGGAGGGGCTGCGGCGGTGCCCGACGTTCGTCTCGCCGTAGGGGCCGAACGGGTCGTCGCGGAACTCGTACTCCAGCGCCGCCTCGAAGGGCACGGTATTGGCCTGGTGCTCCGCCACCGCAGCGGCGAGCAGCGATCCGTCGACGTCCGCGTCGACCGGTTTCACGCCGGTGACCCGGCTCCGCACCTCGTCGCAGGCGGCCCCGATCGCGTCGGAGAGGCCGCAGATGTCGTTCAGATCCTGCATGCGCGTGCGGTTCGACCAGTCCTCGAGGAAGCCGACCGTGAGCACGCCGCCCGGGAAGATAAGGTGGCCGAAGTTGTCGAAGTCGTTGAAGAGGGGCGCGATCGCCTTCACGGCGGGGTTGCGGTTGACCGCGAGCATCTCGGCCGTGTTCCCGGCGTAGGAGACCCCGTAGGCGCCCACGCGCCCGTTCGACCAGGGCTGGTCCGCGATCCAGTCCGCGACCTCCCCGTAGTCCGTGACCTCGTCCTCGGCGAGTTCGAAGCGGCGGATCCCGAACGAGGCCCCGCTTCCCCGCCCGTCCACGAGGACAAGCGCGTACCCGGCCCGGTTCCAGCGCTCCGCCTCGGCGAAGTTCGATGTCTCCTCGAGGGGGACGCCGACCTCGCCCCGGGCGCGCCAGTAACGGGTCGCCCGCATCATGGCCGGGAGCCGATCCCCCGGCTGGATGCCAGCGGGCAGCCACACGTCGACGGCGATGCGAACGCCGTCGCGCATGGGGATGTGAAGCGCCTGGTTGCGTGTGAGCGCACTCACGGGGGCGCCTTCCGCGCGGTCGGCGGAAGTCGAAACGCCATCCCCGCAGGCGAGCCCGGCCAGCGCCGCCAGCCCCGCGGCCAGGGACGCCGGCCGTTCCCGGTTCACCAGGCGATCGCGTGGCCGTCGCGGCGCGGATCCGAGCCGCCGGCGAGAGCGCCCGTCTCCGCATCCCGGTACACGCCCTGCACACCGCCGAGGTTGCCGGGCTGGACGAGATTGTGGCCGCGATCCGCCAGGTCCCCGTACACGTCCGGTGGGAAACCCGCCTCCAGGTAGGTGACGGAATCCTCCGGAATCGGCGTCAGACCGCCGCCCCGGTTGAGACACATGCGGGGCGATGCGATCGCGAGCTGCATGTCCATCCCGCCGGCCGTCAGCTTCGTGATCACCTGCCCCACCGTCTGCGGGATCGTGTAGCCGCCGGCGGCGCCGACCGCCGCGACGAGGTTCCCGTCCTTCATGACGACGCACGGCGTCATCACGCCCTTCGCCTTCTGGCCCCCCGCGATGTAGTTGACGTGCCCTTCCTCGAGGGAGAAGCCGAACATGTGGCCGTTGTTGAGAAAGATCCCCGTGTCGCCCGCGATCACGCCGCTCCCGTAGAGGGCGACGAGAGACTGCGTGAAGGCGACGGCGTTCCCCCAGCGGTCGGCGGAAGAGAGGCTCGTCGTCCCGAAGAACGGGAGCGGGGCGCCCGCGAAGGAGGCGATGCGAGCGGGATCGATCGTCGCCCGCTGTTCGTCCGCGTATTCCTTCGAGATGAGCATGTCGACCGGGATCTCCGCGTCTTCGTTCCCGGTGTTGTACCGTTCGTCGTCGATGAGGGCGAGCCGGTTCGCCTCGAGCCACAGGTGGGCGAACTCGGAGCTGTAGAGGTCCATGTTCGCGAGGTCGAAGCCGTCCATGATGTTGAGCGCCTGGAACATCGTCATCCCGCACGACCCGGGCGGCATGGCGTACAGGTCGTGTCCCTGGAAGGTCGTCGTGATGGGCTCTCTCCACCCGACCTCGTAGCCCTCGAGATCGGCCTTCGTCATGTGGCCACCGTTCTCGGCGAGGAAGGCGACGATGCGGTCTCCGATCTCGCCCATGTAGAAGTCGTCGGCGCCTTCGCGCGCGAGTCGGCGCATGCTCGCCGCGAGTTCGGGCTGCCTGATGATCTCGCCCATCCGCGGCGGACGGCCGTTCGGGAACATCACACGGGCGCTGGACGGGAACCTTCCGAGCTTGTCCGCGCTCCCGTTGGTGTGGAGTGCATCGAACTTCGAGATGACGAAGCCGTCCTCGGCAAGCTGGATCGCGGGTTCGAACACGTCGCCGAGGCTCATTGTGCCGTAGCGCTCGAGCACGGCGGCCCAGCCCTTGAAGGCGCCGGGCACGATCGGGGCCCGGTAGCCCATCTCGACGTCATCCGGCGTGATCGTGCTCGCCGAGGAGGCCGCGGGCGCCCGGCCGAGGGCGTCGAGTCCGACGACCCGGTTCTCCTCGGCCAGGTAGATGAGCATGAAGCCGCCGAAGCCGCCGAGCCCGGACATGTAGGGCTCGGAGACGTTGAGCGTGGCGGAGGCGGCGACGATGGCGTCGATCGCGTTTCCGCCCTGCATCATGATCGTCGTGCCGGCGAGCGAGGCGTAGTAGTCGGCGGCGGCCGTCACGCCACGGCGGCCCCACACGGTCCCGTGCGCGGGGCCGAGCAGGCCGGGGACGTTCGAGTCGCCGGCGGGGCCCCATTGTCCGATCCCGTCCGGGGGCGCGGCGGCCGTCTCGGGGGCGCGGCAGGCGATCAGACCGGATCCGGCGGCGGCCGCGGCGGAGGTGGCGAGGAAGTCTCGGCGCTTCATGGCTCGACTCCTGGGCAGAGGGGTTCGCGGACCCTGATCCTAGACCACGAGTTGTCCCCCGCTCAAGACCCCGGTCGCGGCGTTCACCAGCGGCCGGGGTGCGAGCCGGACTCTCCTCGCCGCGTCTGCGGCGTCACCGTCACCAGGCGATGGCGTGGCCGTCCCGGCGCGGGTCGGATCCGCCGGCCAGGGCGCCGGTCTCGGCATCGCGGTACACGCCCTGCACACCGCCGGGGTTCCCGGGCTCGGCCAGGTAGTGGCCGCGATCCTCGAGTTCGTCGTACACCTCGGGCGGAAAACCCGCCTCGAGATACGTGACCGAGTCCTCGGGGATCGGCGTACGCCCGCCACCCCGGTTGAGGCACATGCGCGGTGACGCGATCGCGAGCTGCATGTCCATCCCGCCGACGGTGAGCTTCGTGATCACCTGGCCGACGGTCTGCGGGATGGTGTATCCGCCGGCGGCGCCCACGGCGGCGACGAGGTGGCCGTCCTTCATGACGACGCACGGCGTCATCACGCCCTTCGCCTTCTGGCCGCCCTCCAGATGGTTCACGTGCCCTTCCTCGAGCACGAAGCCGAAGGTGTGGCCGTTGTTGAGGAAGATCCCCGTGTCGCCCGCGATCACGCCGCTCCCGTAGCCGCTCACGAGAGACTGCGTGAAGGCGACCGCGTTCCCCCAGCGGTCCGCGGAGGAGAGGCTCGTCGTCCCGAAGAACGGGAGCGGAGCCCCGGAGAAGGAGGCGATGCGCGCGGGGTCGATCTTCGCCCGCTGCTCGTCCGCGTATTCCTTCGAGATGATCATGTCGACGGGGATCTCCACGTCCTCCTTCCCCGTGTTGTACCGGTCGTCGTCAATGAGGGCGAGCCGGTATGCCTCGAGCCACAGGTGCGCGAACTCGGAACTGTAAAGGTCCATGTTCGCGAGATCGAAGCCGTCCATGATGTTGAGTGCCTGGAACATCGACATCCCGCACGACCCCGGCGGCATCGCGTACAGATCGTATCCCTGGAAGGTCGTCGTGATCGGCTCCTTCCATGTGACGTCGTACGACTCCAGATCGCCCATCGTCATGTGGCCGCCGTTCTCGGCGAGGAAGGAGACGACGCGCTCCCCGATCTCTCCCTTGTAGAAGTCGTCCGCCCCTTCCCGCGCGAGGCGTCGCATGCTGGCGGCGAGATCCGGCTGCCTGATGATCTCGCCCATGCGAGGCGGACGGCCGTTCGGGAACATGACGCGGGTCGTCGAGGGGAACCGGCCCAGCTTCTCGGCGGCGGCGCCGTTCGTGTGGATCTCGTCGAAGCGCGACACGACGAAGCCGTCCTCGGCGAGCCGGATGGCGGGCTCGAAGACGTCGCCCAGACTCATCGTCCCGTAGCGCTCCAGGACGGCGGCCCAGCCCTTGAAGGCGCCGGGCACGATGGGCGCCTTGTAGCCCGCCGCGAAATCGTCGAGCGTCATCGTCTCGGGCGACGAGGCGGCCGGCGACTTGCCGAGCGCGTCGAGGCCGACCACGCGGTTCTCCTCGGCCAGGTAGATGAGCATGAAGCCGCCGAAGCCCCCGATCCCGGACATGTACGGCTCGGAGACGTTCAGCATGGCGGAGGCAGCCACGATGGCGTCCACCGCGTTCCCGCCCTGCATCATGATCGTGGTACCGGCGAGCGAGGCGTAGTAGTCGGCGGCGGCCGTCACGCCCCGTGCTCCCCACACGGCCCGGTGTGCGGGTCCGAGCAGGCCCGGGACGTTCGAGTCTCCCGCCGGGCCCCATTGTCCGCTCGCGGCGGTGGCGGCGCCTGCGGTTTCGGGAGGCCGACACCCGATGAGGCTGGATCCGGCGGCGGCGGCGGCGGAGGTGGCGAGGAAGTCTCGGCGCTTCATGGGACGGCTCCTGGGCAGGGGGGATCGCAGATCTTGATCCTAGCAGTCCGTGGATAAAGTCGGACTTGGCTGTGCCTTTGTAGGCGGGTTAAA
>VXOJ01000028.1 GCA_009840115.1 Gemmatimonadales bacterium
CACTGCTGCCTCCCGTAGGAGTCTGGGCCGTGTCTCAGTCCCAATGTGGCTGATCACGCTCTCACGTCAGCTACCCGTCATAGCCTTGGTAGGCCGTTACCCCACCAACAAGCTGATAGGCCGCGAGCTCATCCGAGGGCGCCAGCATAGAAGAGGCCGGCTTTCACGTCGGGCACCCACTCCCGACGCTGTACGCGGTATTGGTCCAGGTTTCCCTGGGGTATCCCCCACCCTCGGGCAGATCGCTCACGTATTACTCACCCGTTCGCCGCTCTACTAGGTTCCCGAAGGAACCGTTCTCGCACGACTTGCATGTGTAAGGCACGCCGCCAGCGTTCGTCCTGAGCCAGGATCAAACTCTCCATATGAGAATTTGGTTTGAGTGCGCTCGGCCGGAGCCGGGTCAACACTCGAGACCTGGTTGAACGCAGAGCACCCCGTCCGGCCGCAAGACCGTCGGGGGTTCACGTTCGGAAATCACTTTGGTTTCCCATCGAGCCACGAGAAGTGATGCCCATGGCTCTCGATCGGGCCCACAAGTCACTCACACCTTCTTGTCAAAAAGCATCGCGGAAGGGCGCACGCCCTCCCGCGAGGACCCCAAGGCTACCCAACGGCGGGCAGCTTGTCAATGTCCGGCGATGGGCCGGGACATCGACCCGGGAAACGACGAAAATGCGGAGGGGTGAGCGACGGGATTCGAACCCGCGACCTCCAGGGCCACAACCTGGCGCTCTGACCACCTGAGCTACGCCCACCGCGTCGTTCGCGCCCCGTCGCGGGGCTGCGAGCGCGACAATCTAGAGGAAAGGCGCCCCCCTTGCGAGTCGCCCGCAATCGGCGTCGCGCTTCAGGCGAGGTGCAGCGCCGCTCGAACACAGCGGGGCTTTTGCCACGGGCTGCTAGGGTGCGGCGGTGCGGTCTCCGTTGTAACGTGCCTCTCTGTGCCCGGCAGCCTTGCGACGGGCTGCCGGGAAACCTCCGGAGCGACCGGCGCGTACGAGCGAGCGATGACCGAACAGCCCAACGAACCCGGCCGCGGCGGCCCCGAGGGTCCGGCGCCTCCGTACGCCGTGGTGCCGCTCGTCGCGGCTCCCCCCCAACCGCCGGCGGAACAGACATCCGACACCGGCGACCGGTACTCGAACGGGGTCGGCTTCGCCCTCTGGTGTTGCCTGTTCGTCGGAGCGGCCGGGATCCACCGCTTCTACCTCGGCATGTATGCCACGGGCATCATTTGGCTGCTCACATTCGGTCTCTTCGGCATCGGCCAGTTCTTCGACCTCTTCCGCATGAAACGGCTCGTGCGGACGGCGAACATCCGCGACGGGTATCTGCCGCACCCGCGCCTCGCCCGGGCCGCCGAGCCGGCCGCCCCGTCGCGGCAGCTCGCCAAGGCGGACACCCGGCAGCAGATCCTGCTGAAGGCCGCGCAGGCGAACGGCGGCCTGCTGACGGTGACGCAGGGCGTCCTGGCCACGGGTCTGAGCTTCGAGGAGGTGGAGGAAGCCCTGCGGGAAATGGTCGTGAAAGGGCATGTGGACGTGGACAACGCGGCGGACAGCGGCGTCATCGTGTACCGTTTCCCGGGATTGGCCGGCCCCTTCAAGTGACGAGCCGTTCCCTTCCGCATGCCTCCGAACTCCCGCCCGCCTCCCTCGATGGGTGGTATGTCCTTCATCAATCGATCGAACTCGACTGGAACGGTCTCAGGGCCAGGGATCCGGCGGAAGCCCGGGAGGCGCTGAAGAGCTTCGCCGGGCTGGCCGAGAAGTGGTCTGCCGGAGCGGAGCCGGGCTGGTCCGGCGTCTACCGGGTGGCCGGGAGCGGGATCGATTTTCTCATCCTCCATTTCCGGAACACGTTCGACCGCCTCATTGAAGCGGCGCGCGAATTGAAGCTCTCCGCCTGGGCCGATCACGTCCTCGTCCGCGAGGAGTACCTGTCGGTGGTGGAGCTGGGCCTCTACTCGCTGACCCGGGAACTCTCCGGGCGCATCGACCCGGAGGACCGCGAGGCGTGGGACGCCGCGCTGGCGGACGCCCTCGCGGAGGAGCGGCGGAAGGGGTACGTGCGGCGCCGGCTCGAACCGAGGCAGCCGGAGCACATGCCGTACGTGTGCACCTACCCGATGGACAAGCGGCGCAATCCGGGCCAGAACTGGTACGCCCTTTCCCTGGAGGAGCGGGCGGGGCTGATGGCGGCGCACGGGAGGTTGGGGCGGCGTTTCGCGGGCCGGATCGTTCAGGTGATCAGCGGATCGATGGGTCTGGACGACTGGGAATGGGCCGTGACGCTGTGGGCGGGGGACCCGCTCGAGTTCAAGGCCATCATCAGCGAGATGCGCTACGACGCGGCGAGCGCGGAGTACGCGGAGTTCGGTCCGTTCACGGTCGGCAAACGGATGTCCGCAGGGGAGTTCGAGGGGCTGCTCGCGTCCGTGGCGGCGCGATGAGCGCGGCAGCCGTCAAGCTCTCCCGGGAGCTCACGATTCCCGACATCGTCGCCGTGGCGCGCGGGGGCTCGCAGGTCCGGGAACTCGACGGGGACACGCGAGAGCGGGTGGAGGCGAGCCGGCACACGGTGGAGGTGGCGCTGGCTCGGCCGGGGGCCCGGATCTACGGGATCACCACCGGCTACGGGTCGCTCGCCGGAACCCGCATCGCGGCGCCGGATGCTTCCCGTCTGTCGTGGAACGTGATCCTCAAATGCGCGACGGGGACGGGGCCCCCGCTGCCGGAGGACTGGGTGCGGGCGATGCTGCTCGTGCGGGCGAACTCGCTCGCGCTCGGCGCTTCGGGCGTGCGCCCGGTGATCATCGACACACTGGTCCGAATGTTGAACCGGGGCGTCACGCCCGTGGTGCCGGGCAAGGGGTCGCTCGGGGCGAGCGGCGATCTCGCCCCCCTCGCCCACATGGCCGCGGTCGCGACCCGCGCGCCCGGCCCGGAGCCGGGCGCCGGCGGGGGCGGGGATCCCGTGGCGTTCAGCGGTGAGGCCTGGTTCGAGGGCCGCCGCACGGACGGGGCGAGCGCGATGGCGGCGGCGGGGATCCCCCGCCCCGGACTGGAGGCCAAGGAGGGGCTGGCGCTGACGAACGGGACGACGATGATGGTCGCGGGCGCGGCGCTGCAGATCCACGACGCGCGACGTTTGCTCCTGCACGCGGAGTTGGCGGCGGCGCTGAGTCTGGAGGCGCTGCTGGCCCGTTCGGCCGCGCTGAACCCGGCGCTACACGAGGCGAACAACCAGCCGGGCCAGATCGGAACCGCGGCGAGGCTCCGGGCGCTCCTCTCCGGGAGCGGGCTCGTCGATGCGGACGCCGACCGCGTACAGGACGCCTACAGCCTGCGCTGCACGCCCCAGGTCGTCGGTCCGGTTCACGACATGGTCGGATTCCTGTGGGGACGGGTGGAAGCGTCGCTCAACGCGGTGTCGGACAACCCGCTGGTCTTTCCCGCCGCCGGGCAGGGTGCGGGCGAGGTCGTCTCGGGCGGGAATTTTCACGGCGCCGGGCCGGCGCTGTGGCTCGACACGCTGGGGATCGCGCTTGCCGATGTCGCGAGCCTGTCGGACCGCCGGATGTTCCGCATGCTGACGCCGGAGCTCTCCGCGGGGCTTCCCGCCATGCTCGTGGAGTCTCCGGGGCTGCACGGGGGCCTGATGTCGCTCCAGTACACGGGGGCGGCGCTCGTCTCCGACAACAAGACGCTCGCGCATCCGGACTCCGTCGATTCGATCCCGACGAGCGCGAACCAGGAGGACCACGTGAGCATGGGGGCCAACGCGGCCCGGCACGCGCATGAGATCCTGGCCAACACGCGTACGGTGGTCGCGATCGAACTCCTCGGCGCCGCGCAGGCGGTCTACCTCCGACGCCGGGGCCCGGACCGGCTGGGGGCCGGCACGCGGGCCGTCTACGAGGCGGTCCGCAAGTGCGTCCCTCCCGTCATCGAGGACCGCTCCCTGGCGGCGGATGTCGCGTGCCTGGAGGCGGCCATCGACGATGGGACGCTGGAACGGGCGGCCGCCGACGCCCTGGGCGATCTCTGGGCCCCCGCGCCGCTCTGAGCTCCGCCTGGCTCCTCTGCGAGCCCAACGTGAGCGAGGGCCGCAACCCGCGCAGGATGGCTCGCTTCGCGGCCGCGGTCGAGGGAATCCACGGCGTCGAACTCCTCCACAGGTCGGCCGATCCGGACCACCACCGCATGGTGCTCGCCTACCGGGGAACCCCGGCGGCGGTCGTTCACGCGACGACCGCCCTCGCGGCGGCCGTGTACGCGGAGGTGGATCTCCGCCGGCACCGGGGCCGGCATCCCCGCATCGGCGCGCTGGACGTCGTTCCCTTCGTGCGCGGCCCGGGCTGTCCCGAGGTCGATGCGCTCGACGCGTCCCGGTCCTTCGGCGAGTGGGCGGCGCGGCGCGGCGTCCCGGTCTTCTTCTACGAACGGGCCGCGACGATGCCGGAGCGGACTTCCCTGCCCCGCATCCGGTCCGGGCAATTCGAAGGTCTGGCCGCGAAACTGTCGAGCCCCGAATGGAGGCCGGATCTCGGCCCTCCGGCGCCTCACCCGTCGCTGGGCGCCGTCGCCGTCGGCGTGCGAGAGCCGCTCGTGCGTTTCAACGTGAATCTCGAAACGGCGGATCCGGGGCCGGCTCGGCGCATCGCGGCGGCGATCCGGGAATCGGACGGCGGGCTCCGGCACGTGCGGGCGCTCGGAATCCCGCTCCGGCGACGGGGGATGACGCAGGTGTCCATGAACCTGACTCGATACGCGGCGACAGGGATCGAGCCGGTGTACGAGCGCGTCGCCGAGCGCGCGCGGGCGGAAGGCGTGGCCCTCGCGGGGTGCGAGTTCATCGGTCCGGTGCCCGCCGGGGCCATCCGCGGCCTCGATTCCGCGCGGCTGGACGCGGACCTCGCGCCGGAGCAGATATTGGATCTGCCGGGGACCGGAGACGGCGAAGAGGGAGGAGAGGCATGAAACCGGCCGGACCGATCCGGGCGCCGAGGGGAACGACGCTCTCCTGCAGGGGATGGCACCAGGAGGCGGCCCTCCGGATGCTCATGAACAACCTCGACCCGGACGTGGCGGAGCGTCCCGACGACCTCATCGTGTACGGAGGCGCGGGCAAGGCGGCGCGCGACTGGACCGCATACGCGAAGATCGTGGAGACGCTCCGGCGACTTGAGAACGACGAGACCCTCCTCGTCCAGAGCGGAAAGCCGGTCGGTGTATTCCGCACCCACGACGAGGCGCCGCGCGTCCTCATCGCGAACGCCCACCTCGTGCCCCGCTGGGGGGATATCGACGAGTTCCGGCGTCTCGATGCGCTGGGGCTCACGATGTACGGTCAGATGACGGCGGGTTCGTGGATCTACATCGGCACGCAGGGGATCCTCCAGGGGACGTACGAGACGTTCGCGGAACTCGCGCGGCAGCACTTCGGGGGCTCCCTCGCGGGACGGCTCGTGGTGACCGCCGGGCTGGGCGGGATGGGGGGCGCCCAGCCGCTCGCCGCGACGATGAACGGCGGGGCCTTCCTCGGCGTCGAGGTCCGGGAGGACCGCATCCGCCGCCGGCTCGAGACGGGCTACTGCGACCGCATGGCGACGGACCTCGACGAGGCGCTGGAGTGGCTCACCGCCGCCATGGACCGGCGGGAGGCGCTGTCCGTGGCCCTGCTCGGGAACATCGCCGAGGTCCTGCCGGCGCTCGCGGCGCGCGGCGTCGTTCCCGACGTGCTCACGGACCAGACCTCGGCGCACGATCTCCGCCTCGGCTACATCCCCGCGGGGCTGTCCGTGGAAGCGGCCGAGGCCATGAGCGCTTCGGACCCGGAAGGCTACGTCGAGCGTGTCCTCGACTCGATGGTGGCGCACGTGTCGGCCATGCTCGCGCTCAGGGCGAGAGGAGCGGTCGCGTTCGACTACGGGAACAACCTGCGCGGCCAGGTCGCGGACCTGCGCGGGATGGCGGAGGCCTTCGACATTCCCGGCTTCGTGCCGGCCTTCATTCGACCCCTCTTCTGCCGGGGCGCGGGCCCCTTCCGCTGGGCGGCCCTCTCCGGCGACCCCGGGGACATCGCGGCGACGGACGCCGCCGTCCTCGAGACGTTCCCCGAGAAGGAGACGCTGGGGCGCTGGATCCGCCAGGCGCGCGAACGGGTGCGCTTCCAGGGCCTCCCCTCCCGCATCTGCTGGCTCGAATACGGCGAACGGGCGGAGATGGGCGAGCGCTTCAACTGGCTGGTGAAGACGGGACGGGTGCGGGCGCCCATCGTGATCGGGCGCGACCACCTCGACACCGGTTCCGTGGCTTCGCCGAACCGGGAGACCGAGGGCATGCGGGACGGCTCCGACGCGATCGCCGACTGGCCGCTGCTCAACGCCATGCTCAATACGGCCTGCGGCGCAAGCTGGGTCTCGATCCACAACGGGGGTGGGGTGGGCATCGGGTATTCCACGCACGCGGGCATGGTGTGCGTCGCCGACGGGACCGAATCCGGAAGCCGGCGGCTGGAGCGCGTGCTCACGGCGGACCCGGGGACGGGGGTCATGCGACACGCCGATGCGGGGTATCCGGAGGCGATCCGCACCGCCCGCGAGCGCGGGGTCGACCTTCCGATGCTCGAGTAGCCGCGCTCCGCCATGCCGCGCCTCGCGAACATCGGCTGCCTCGCCACCTGCGCAAGCCCTGCGGGCCAGGAGGACATCGGGCTCATCCGGGACGCCGCGCTCGTGTGGCGCGATGGGACCGTACACTGGGCCGGGCCGGCCGAGGCGCTGCCGGCGGAGTACGAAGCGGAGCCCGCCAGGGACGCCGGCGGAGGGCTCGTCATTCCCGGCCTCGTGGACGCGCACACGCATCTCGCCTTCGGCGGCTGGCGGGCGGGCGAGTTCTCCGACCGGCTCCGGGGCCGCGACTACCTGGAGATCGCCGCAGCCGGCGGCGGGATCGCATCCACCGTGCGGGCCACGCGCGCGCTCGACGAGGAGGCGCTTCTCGCCCGGGCGCACGAGTTCCTTTCCGCCATGGTGTCCCTCGGCATCACGACGGTCGAGGCGAAGAGCGGTTACGGACTCGATCTCGAGACGGAACTCCGACTCCTGCGGGTCTACCGGCGACTCGACGAGATGGGGCCGGTGCGGATCGTCGCGACGTGCCTCGCGGCGCACGTCGTCCCACCGGAATGGTCCTCGGACCGCCCGGGCTACGTGAAGCTCGTCACGGAGCGGATCCTGCCCGCCGTGGCGGAGGAGGGGCTGGCCGAGTTCTGCGATGTGTTCGTGGAGGATTCGGCCTTCTCGGCCGACGAGGCGCGGCGGATCTGTCAGCGGGGACGCGAACTGGGGTTACGGCCGAAACTCCACGTGGATCAGCTCTCCGGGGGTGGCGGGGCCGAACTCGCGGCGTCGCTCCGGGCCGTGTCGGCGGACCACCTGGAGTACGTGTCGGAAGCCGGGATCGAGGCGCTCGCGGCGGCCGGCGTCGTCGGGGTCACGCTGCCTCTCGCAAACCTCTACCTGAACCAGGCGCCGCCCCCGGCCCGGGCGCTCATCGACGGCGGCGTCGCGGTGGCGGTGGCCAGCGACTTCAACCCGGGCACGGCTCCGTCCTGGCACCTTCCCTTCGCCATGACGCTGGCGTGCACGCGGCAGCGCATGACGCCCGCCGAAGTGCTCAAGGGCGCGACGCGCTACGCGGCCCGGGCCCTCGGCCGCGAAGGCGAAACGGGATCGCTGGAGCCGGGAGCCGCGGCGGACTTCGCGGTCATCGATGCCCCGGACGTGGAACACTGGCTCTACCACCTGCGGCCCAACGCGTGCGTCGCAGCGGCGATCGGCGGCGAGTTCCGGCACGGAGTTCTCCGCGAGGCGTAGCGGCAACAGCCCCGCCCCCTTCGGACGGCAGCGCGACGTCAGGCGTCGGGATTCGCCGCGGAGTCGAGCGTAACGGTGCCCCCGTCCAGGCTGATGACCGTACGGTTCCAGCCGCCGTCCCGCCGGCGGACGAGGCGGAGCATCTCCGCCGCGGCGTCGAGCAGGTCCGCGGCAATGAGTTTGCCCCCGTAACTCTCCCGGATCGTGCGCACGGGCGTGTGTCCGACGACGTGAATGCGGGCCCCGAAGCGCTCCAGCACGGCATCGAGGTGGCCCCCGAGCGTGTCGGTGAGCACGAGGTCGCGATACCAGAGCACGCTCTCCGGCCCGAAGAAGAAGTCGTACCGGCGGTAGATCTGGGCGGTGTCAAGCCGGGTTTCACGCGCATACTCGCGGAGGAACGCTTCGTCCCGCCATCTCGTGAACAGCGGTTCCGCGATGAAGGTCTCCAGCGTGTCCTGGTACTCCTCGAGCGAGGAGTCGACGTATGCCGGACTCACGCCCCCGTGCGCGAACAGCAGGTCCTCCAATCGGACGAGCCCCGGTTTGGCCGCGATCCAGCTTCCGAGGACGGACGTCTCCGGATCGAACAGCGTCTCGTAGGACATGCCGTGCAGTTCGCCGATCGTCTGCTCCTTCGGCGCCACGTAGCGGAGGTCGCCGGTCAGGACCATCGCTTCATGGTTTCCGAGGAGCGTGACGATGCGGCCGCCCGCCGCCATGGCCTCCCGTTCCAGGCCGTAGACGAACCAGAGGAGGCGGGTCACGTCGTTCCCCCGGTCGAACAGGTCTCCGAGAAAGGCCACCGCGGCGTCGCCGCCGGTCCAGCGCAACTCCTCATCGATCAGCCCGGCCAGGCCGAGCAGCGAGATGACGCGGTCGAACTCGCCGTGCACATCTCCGAACACGAACACGGAGTCGTGACCGGCGAGGTCGACTTCCGGGGTCGGGGGCTCCGCCCAGATCCGGGTGCGGTGAAGAGGCGCGGCCCCGTCGGCACCGTCCCGGGGTTCCGCTCCGTACTCGAGCGTGACTTCGGGCGCCCGTACCCGCAGGCGAGCCGCGTGCGCGTATCCCGGCTCCGTCGCCTGCTCATCGACCACCCGCCCCTCGACGATCGCCCGCACCAGGCCGGGCCGCTCCTCCTCCGTCAGCCAGCGCACGTCGAGGCCGACGTCCGCGAACGCGACGTAGAGGCCGTACTCCCCCGTGATGTACCAACCGGGCTGCCCCGCTCGCGCGGGAGACGCGGCCGGGGGCGTCGCGTTACCGGCCACGGGCGCGGAGGCACCGATCCACCCCGCCCCCGTGGCGGCGGCGGCACAGCACAGCAGACCGGACATACGACGCCGAAACCTCAGGGGATCAACTCGTAGCGGCCGTCATCGACCCGCTCCAGCAAACGGACGATGCGCCGGTGAATGGCCCCTATCTCCCGCTCCGTCAGGCCGAGCTGGATCCGCTCCGCAGCGCGCCGAACGCCGCGGCCGGGGTCGAGATTCTCCGTCGGCTCCACCTCCACGAAGTTCCCGTCCCGCAGCTCGAGCTGCACCAGGACCCCGAGTCGCGCCTGCAGCTCCTCGAGCGAGAGGGCGCGCAGCCGGTCGATGGCGGATGCGGGGTAGCGATCGAGGAGGAGATCGCGCCATTGCGTGCCGCGGTTGCTCTCCTCGCTGGCAAACGCCACGCCGTTGTCGACGCTGAACACCCGCGGCCACGCGGGATCCATCGACTGCACGAAGTTCCCCTCGTTCGAGTCGCTGTGGCGGATGATGTAGGTGAGCAGGTTGAAGTTCCCGAGCAGACGCTCGTAGACCTCGTCCTCCTCGATTCGGTCTTCGTCGGGCAACTCGTCGGGAAGGTCGACGTTGAACATCCAGTACTGGAGCGCGACGAGCGTCATCGGCCACTCGTCGAACGTCGGTTCCGGAGGGGTGGCCGCGTCGCCCGTCCGGGCGACCGTCGCCCGGACGACATCGATGGGGAACGCACGAATCGTGGTCGGAGGGACGACCATTTCCCGCTCGCCGAGGAAGAGGGCCTGGATGTCGTAAGCCGCCAGCTCGTAGCGGGGCCGGTTGTTGAACTCGTCCGCGCCCTCGCGGGCCGGGGCGTACTTGACCTGGAGCACGTGATCCCCGGACTGCAGCGTCACCCGGTACGTGCGTTCGCCGGGAAGACCTCGGGACGGGTGTACGTCGAGGACCTGCATTTCACCCTCGCGGAGGACCCGTTCGATCTCGGCGATGGGGAGAAGGAAATTGGCGTCCTGGGCCGCCGCCGGGGCCGGCGCCGCAAGGGCGACCACCGCCGCGACGAGGACCAGGGCGCGGAACGGATCGGCGCGTCGCATCATTCCGAAGCCTCCTTCCGTGCGGGACCCGTGGGCTGCCGGAGCGGGAAGTACACGTCGAACGTCGTCCCGCGTCCCGGTTCGCTGTCGACCGAGATGTCTCCTCCGTGCTGGTGTACGATCTGGAGCGTGATCGTGAGCCCGAGCCCCATCCCGATCCGCTCGCCCTTGGTCGTGAAGCCGGGCTCGAAGATCTCCTCGATGACGTCCGGCGGGATGCCCCGGCCCGTATCGGCGATCCGGACGCGCACGCGGTCCCCTTCCGCGCGCGTCCGGATCGTGAGGACGCCGCCGTCGCGCATGGCCTGGGCCGCGTTGTGCACGAGGTTCATGAACACCTGGTTGATCCGGTTCGGATGGCACACGACGAGCGGGAGATCCCCGAAGTCGCGGACGACCTCGATCTCCCTCAGCTCGTGTCCAAGAAGCGCCAGCGTGCCCTCGATGCCCTCGTGAAGGTCCACGGGCCGAGGCTCGGAGGTCGTGGGCCGGCCGAAGTTCCGCAGGTTCCGTACGAGGCTCACCATGCGTTCCACCGCGATGCCGTTCGTCCGCAGCACCGATTCCGTGGCCCGCACGACCCGCCGGACCTCGTCGAGTTCGTCCGGCGTGACGACCTCGTCCTCAAGGATCTCCCCGAGTTTGAGGAGCGCGCGCTCGATGACGTGGTGGTTGCTGTTCAGCGCGCCCAGCGGGGTGTTGAGTTCGTGCGCGATCCCCGCGACCAGCATGCCGAGCGTCGCGAGTCGGGCCTGCGTGATCTCCCGGGCCGTCGGCCCGAGCCCCGGCTCGCTCACAGGAACGCCTGTATCCAGCGCTGCCGGAGTCCGGCGAGTTCGTCGTTGGCCGCCTCGAGTTCGGCCATGCGTTCGGTCAGCGCGCGGAAGAGGAGGCTCCGCTCGACCCCGTTGCGGATCGCCAGCGCAAGCGCGTCGTTGTTCCACGGCTTCTCGAGGTACTGGTAGAGTCCGGCCTCGTTGATCGCGAGGATGGCGTTCTCCTTGTCGGCGTAGCCCGTGAGCAGGATCCGGGTCGCCTCCGGTCTCATCCCGCGAGCTCGCGTCAGGAACTGCACCCCGTCGAGGTCCGGCATCATGAAGTCGGCCACGATCGCGTGGACCGGCTCCTTCTCCAGGTGGGCGAGCGCGTCGCGCGCGGACGTGAAGGGGAGCACGAGGTGGTCCGTCTCCAGCTCCAGGAACCCCTGAATGGCGTCCACGACCATGTCCTCGTCGTCGACGACCATCACGGTGCCGCCGTCCGGCTTGATCTCATCCATGTCGGATCATGTCATCGCCAGGCCGCGAACGCGACTCGCCAGCCCGCGGAGCAGGTCGAGGCCGAGTTCCGGGTGGTCGATGAGGAGGTCCCGAAAGTCCTCCCGCGTGATGCGCAGCACTCGGGTGGGCTCGACGGCGCGCGCCTCGACGAGACTCGGGTGTTCGTCGATCAATGCCCACGTCCCGAACGCCCCTCCGTCCGTGATGGAGATCGATCCCTCCCGCTCTCCCTCGAGCGAAACTTCGCCGTGGATCACGAGATAGAGGGCGTCCGTCGGCTCCCCTCTGCGGATGAAGATGGCGTCCGGCCGCACCTCGACCTCCCTCGCGATCGAGGCGAGGAGCGCGAGTTGGCGGCTCTTCACGCCGGAGAGGAGATCCACGCTCTGCAGGCGAAACACCTTTTCGATCAGTTCCATCTCTTCCTCGTCTCGTTCGTTTCCCGGCTCGCGCGCGGGGGTCTCCGCCCGTCGCGCGAGCCGGCGGGCCACCCGCGCCAGCGCCGGTTCCGCCGACGTGAAACCGCGGAGGGCCTTTCCCGTCGCGCCGCGGTCGGTTTCGAAGGACGTCCAGAGCGCGCACCTCGCGATCCAGGCGTCCTCATCGTCCCACAACTCCCGCAGGACCTCTCCCGCCTCGCGCGCGGGCCCCTCCGGGGCCTCCTCCGCGAGCACCGGCCTGAGGTCGGAGAACGTGCGGTGCCCGACCGTGGTCTCGATCCATTCCAGCGCGTTCGCCCGGCGGCGCGGCTGTCCGCTCTCGAGGGCCAGGTAGCTGCGCCGCATCGCCTGTTCGGGATATACGAGCCCGAGCCACCGGAAGACGCTCGCCCGCCGGTCCCTCCTCGCCTCGTCCAGCGCCCGGAGGAGGAGCGTTCGGGGCATCGACGCCGGCACGCCCTCGAGCGCCGTCGCGGCGCGGGCGTAGCGCCGGGACGCGCGGACCTCGCGCTCCACGGCTTCGAGCACCCGCTCCGCCGGGAACGTGAGGTGATCGTGCCGCGTGCGCAGCCGGTGGAGCGACACGAGGGCTTGGTCGTCGAGCGCCTGCTCGGTCTCCGGCAGCAGATAGGAAGTGATGAGGGCATCGATCGTCGCGGGCGTCGCGATCTCGCCGAGTACGCTCGCCACGCCCCGGCGGACCCAGGGGTCGGCCGCCGGGTCGGAAAGCGCCGCAAGCAGGGGTTTGACGATTTCCTCTCCCCGCCCCGCGAGGCCGTCGCGAGCCGCGCCCCGGGTCCGGGGGACCGCGAGCGACGCGATGGCCGCCTGCGCGAGGGCCGGCTGCGGCAGCCGGGACGCGCTGCGCACGGCCGCCGCCGCGACCTGTTCGCGCGGATCGGAGATGAGTTCGAGGAGGACGCGCTCCACCGCGGGATGACCGGGAACGAGCCCCCCCGCCATCGCCAGTTCGCGGGCCCCGGCTCCTTCCAGCGCGCCCCGCTCATGTTCCCGCACCAGGTGTTCGAAGCGCGGGGTCGCGATGCGCTCGGCCCGCTCGGCGCCGAAGTCGCTGAACAGGCAGTCGAGGGCGGCCGAGCGGGTGTTCGTCGACTCCGAGTCGAGGAGCGGGATGAGGACATCGCGGGCCCGCGGCGCCGCCTTCAGGGCGAGGAGCCGGGCCGCGGCGCGGCGCACGCCGGAATCCGGATCCTCGAGCCGGGCCCGCACGGCCTCCTCGTTCGAGAGGCCGGGGGCGCGCGCCAGCGATCGCAGCGCTCTCGCCCGAAGGCCGGGGTTCTCATGTTCGAGGAGGTGGTACAGCTCCGGGGAGAGCGCTTCGATATCCTCCGGCGTGGCGCCGCGCAGCACGTCGAAGGCGAACGCGACCTTCAGGGGCCGCTCGTCCCCGAGCGCGTCCCGCGCGAGCGCCAGCGCGCCCACGTCCTCCATCGACACGAAGGTTCCGCGCAGGCTCGCGAACCGTCCCTCGAAGGATTGCGCGAGACTCGCGACGTACGACTTCCGCACCCTGAGGAAGGCGAACAGAAGGACGCCCGCCAGCACCACGCCGACAACGCCGAGGATGATGAGCCGGCCCATGATCGAGAGGCCGGCGAGGGCGAGCGAGGGGATCATGATGAGGACGCCGGAAAGCGCCTTCCCCAGCCCCTTCTCCACCGCCACGTCGATGTACGACTTCGCTTTGAGCTTGATGTCCTCCGGGACGGGGACGTAGAGGATCTCGCGGCCCGTGCGCTCGGCCGAATAGCGGAACGTCTTCTCCGTCGTCCGGGCCCCGACGGCGACGGCGAGCGCGGCGGCGGACAGCCACACGGCGGCGGCGAGCGCCCCGGTCGCGAGGATCACGGCCACGGGGAAGATGATGACGGCCACCCCGGCCCCCCAGCGCCGCAGGACCGGACGCAACGCGAGGAGTACGACGATCGGGAGCCACTGCGTGAGCACATCGACGAAGGCCAGGAAGCCGGCGATCGCGCCCAGGTCGGTGAAGACCTCGCGCGTGAGCGTGTTGTACTGGTAGTCGATGAACTGCTTGACGACGATCGTCAGGAGCACGGTGGCCGCGATGAGCCGCACCTGCGGGTGCGCGGCCATGCGCCGCAGGTCGCTGCGCTCGAGTTCGGGATCTTCCGCGTGCGCATACTCGGATGGCGGCTCCGGCGGCTCGCGCGACCAGACGAGAGCGAGGCCGCCCGCCAGCGCGAGGAGCGCGGCGCCCGCCACCAGAAGCAGGTTCTCGGACGGCCCGCCGCCCGAGGTGAAGACCGTCGTGAGGAGCGCTCCGAGCGTGGCCCCGGCCGAACCCGAGGCGATGACGATCGGGTAGGCGCGTTTCGCGTCGCGCGCGTTGTAGAAGATCTGCGTCGCGATGTAGAAGTGCGTGACGAGCGAGGCCGCCAGCACGTCGTACCACCCGTAGAAGACAAGCCCGAACCACGCCTCCCCCGGCTGGTAGAGGAGGCGGAAGGCGACCATGCTGAGGGCGAAGAACGCCGCCGTCAGAGGGATGAGGCGGCGCCACGAGATGCGGTCCGAGAGGAAGTTGTAGAACGGGGCGACGACCACCACCGCGGCGCTGATGAAGTACACCTGGTAGAAGTCGCCCGCGGCGAGCCCCGAAAGGGCGAAGGCGCTGCGCAGGGGACGCAGGATCCCGATCACGAAGAGGACGAGCGCCGCCAGCCCCATCATGGCGAACAGCTTCCCCGCCCCGGCCCTGCGCGCGAAGACCCCGCGGAACTTCACGTCGGCTCCGGCGCCGGGGTGGCTTCGACCTGCCGGGCGGTCCATCTTTCGGGACTTCGGGGCGTGGCGCAGTCCGGTAGCGCACCTGCTTTGGGAGCAGGGGGTCGCCGGTTCAAATCCGGCCGCCCCGATTCGGGCTTCACTCGCCGCCCCGGTTCCGCAGGACTTCCCTTTCGATCCATCCCCTGGCCCGCCGGATCGCCTGCGCACGGTGGCTCGTCGCCGTCTTCACCACCGCGGGCAGCTGCGCGTAGCTGCGGTCGTGGCCTTCCGGCACGAAGAGCGGGTCGTAGCCGAAGCCTTCCGAACCGCCCGGTCGGCGCGCGATCCGGCCGCGTACGATCCCCTCCACGACTTCGTGGCGCAGATCGTCGGTAAGCGCGACCGCGCAGCGATAGTGCGCCCCGCGACGGTCTTTCCCCACGCCCTCGAGCCGTTCGAGCAGCCAGCGGTTGTTCGCTTCGTCCCGCCCCCAGCGCGCAACCCGGTCGGGCGGAGCGAAGCGCCGGGTCCGCACGCCGGGGCCGCCTCCGAGCGCGTCCACGCAGAGTCCGGAATCGTCCGCGAGCACGGGGAGGCCGGACCGGCGGTGAAAGTACTTCGCCTTGGACAGCGCGTTGCGCGCGAAGGTGTCGAAGGGTTCGAGGTCGTCTTCTTCGTCGTGCTCGGGAAGGCCGAGGTCCTCCGGGCCGAGCAACCGCACGGGAAGGTCGGCGAGGAGCCCGCGGATCTCGCGGAGTTTGTGGGCACTGCGCGTGGCGACGAGGATCGGCGGCCGGTTCAGTCCGCCCAAAGACTCTCCGCCGTGAGACTTTCCGCGAACGCCGGGTAGACCTTCCACAGGTATCCGCCCATGACGAGCGCCGCGAGGATGTTCCCGACCAGGATCGACCACCAGGCGAGTTCCTCCAGGATCCAGCCGCCCAGCATCGCGACCATGGCGATGAAGAAGACCTCGAAGATGACGAACAGCACGATGATGCCGAGGGCCAGCGGCGGGAATCTGGACACCTGTCTCGCGAGGCCGGAGACCGCGACGCCGAACAGCACGAAAAACGCGAAGTGGGCGAGCGTGTAGCCGAGAACCGGCGCGAAAGAGATCTCCACCGCGGCCGGCGTCGGGGCGCCGCGGAAGAGCACCGTCGCCAGCGCCGCCGGCGTATAGAGCGGCTGCCGGAGCACGGAGTCGATGATGAGGAACCAGCATGCGACGACGAGCGCGCCGAGCACCCCGGCGTAGATCCCGTGCCGCGTGACGCGGTGCGTCTGGAGGAAGTTCATCATCCCCACGATGCCGGGCTCGGAACTCACCCAGTGCATGTGGGTGAACATCACGACCCCTGCGAGCGCATTCCCGAAGAAGACCGCTGGCCATCCCGGGGCGGACATCACGATCCCGGAGGGCGCCCGGATGAGTCCGAGGTAGAACGCGAGCGAGCACACGAAGAGCCCGTACAGCGCGCCGATGAACACGTTGCGCGGGAGGCCCGCCCACTGAACGAGCGCCGCGGCCAGCATTCCGAGCCCGGCCCACGCGGTGAAGTGGATGAGGGTGAAGCCCACGATGATTCCGGCCGACGCCTCGACTTCGGCACGGCTGATGATCGCCCCCCAGAGGAAGGCGGGAGTCTGAAGCGGGGTCCCCTGCCCGAGGTCGTAGAAGTAGAAGAGCACGGCGAGGACGAAGCCGCCCAACAGCCCTCCGACGAGCCCGGCCCGGATCCTGCGCCTGAGCATCACCATGGCGTCAGCTCGCGGAGTCCCGGTCGACGGCCTGGGCCGCCTCCCATTCGCGCTGCTCCTCCAGGGCTCTCTCGACCTCCCGCTGGCGTTGCCGGCGGCGCGCCCGGAAGATCCCGCCTCCGATCACGACGAGAAGCAGGTAGGGCATCGCCGCCATGAACACGAACATCAGGACGTATCCCGCCTGTTCGTCGGGCGTATGCTGCATCTGCGGGGCCGCCGCGAGGACGGCGAAGGGTTTCGGCACGGCTGCTACAGCTTGTCGAGGACGAGCACCGCCATCAGCAGTGGAAGATACAGGATCGAGGCCCGGAACAAACCCCGGGCGTTCGCCGGCGTCGCGGCACGGGCGAAGCGGAATGCGGCCCACAGGAAGAACCCGCCGAGGCCCAGCGCCACGGCAAAGTAGGCGACGCCCGTGAGGCCGAGGACGCTCGGGAGCAGGCTCACCGGAATCAGTGTGAGCGCGTAGAGCAACGCCTGGTGGCGCGTCCGCCGGCCCTCGAAATCCCCGACGGAGAGCATGCGAAGCCCCGCCGCCTCGTAGTCGTCGCGGAGCAGCCACGCCAGGGCGAGAAAGTGCGGCAACTGCCAGACGAAGAGGATCGCGAACAGCGCCCAGCCGCCGGGACCGAACTGCCCCGTGGCGGCGGTCCAGCCTCCGAGGATGGGCAGGGCGCCGGGCACCGCGCCCACGACGGTGGAGAGCGAGTGCACGCGCTTGAGCGGTGTGTAGACGAAGTCGTAGGAGATGAAGGTGGCGAGCGCGAGGCCCGCGGTCATCGGGTTGACCGCGATCCACAGCCAGACGATGCCCGCCGCGGCCAGGACGCCGGAGAAGGCCGCGGCCGGGGGCGCCGCGATCCGGCCCGCAGGCAGTGGTCGTGCGCGCGTACGCCCCATGAGCGCGTCCACATCCCGCTCCAGCACCTGGTTCAGCGCGCTCGTCCCGGAGGCGACGAGCGCCACGCCACCCATGGCCTGCGCAAAGAGGGCGAGGTCGAAGCTCGCCGCGCCGAGCAGGAAACCCGCGGCCGCGCTCGCGACGACGAGCGCCGTGATGCGCGGCTTCGTGAGCTCCAGGTACGAGGGAAGCGTCGCGCGAATCGAGTGCACCCGTCTCGATATCCCGCCCAGCGGGATCCCGCGGGTCTTCAGAAGACTACCGGCCTCCACGGCGGAGTCGCGCCTACACGTACTCCATCATGATCGCGATGATCATGATGGCCACCGCCGGAAGCGGCGCCAGCGCCACCAGCCGCAGGCGGTTGGGTTCGAATTTCAGGTGCATGTAGTAGAGCGCGACGAGCAGCGCCTTCCAGACGGCCATGATGAGCAGCGACACCACGATCATCCACTTCGGGATCGCCAGGAAGGCCACCAGCACCTCGAGGATCGTCAGGATGGCGAGGTACAGCCAGATGAGCATGTACTTCGGATGCTCGTGCGCGTGGTCGTCCGCGGCGCTCGCCGCGTGTCCTCCGGCTTCACTCATTCGTTCGCTCCATATCTCCCGACCCCAGTTTCCGGACGCCGCCTAGATGAGATAGACGATCGTGAACAGGATGATCCACACGAGGTCGACGAAGTGCCAGTAGAGGCCGAGCACCTCGATCCCGTGCGTGTTGTCCGCTCCCCAGTGCCCGCGCCAGGCGCGGATCGTGGCCCACGCGAGGCAGATCACGCCGAGCAGGACGTGGAAGCCGTGAAAGCCCGTCATGGTGAAGAACGTGGCCCCGTACAGCCCCGCGGCCGGCGTGAACCCGTGGCTCCCCTGCCAGGACTTGTGCAGCACGAGTTCGATGTACTCGTAGACCTGCACGCCGAGGAAGGTGGCCCCGAGCAGCGTCGTCAGCAGCAGATAGAGCTTGATCCCGCGCTGGTCGCCCTCCTGCGCGGCCGCGAACGCCTTCACCATCGTCACCGAGCTGCAGATGAGGAGGAAGGTGTTGAAAGCGGTCACCGGGACGTTCAACACATCCCCGGGTTCCGCCCACGTGTCGGCGGCCCCGAACCGGAGCACGACGTACGAGCCGATGAGGCCCGCGAAGAACATCACCTCCGAGCACAGAAACACCCACATTCCCACCTTCTGGGTGTAGACATCGAGCCCTCGTTCGGGGACCCGGCCTGCGGTCGCGGCGTGTGCCATCTCGTCAGTTCCCTTCCGTGCGATTTAGTGGCTGCCGGCGGCCGGGCTCACGACATCCGGCCGTTCGTTCTGCGCCAGCCAGTCCTTGTCCTCCACATCCGGGTGGCTGTACTCGTGCGGACCGTGGTAGACGACCGGGATTTCCTCCCAGTTGCCGTGCTTGGGCGGCGAAGGCGTTTGCCACTCCAGCGTCGTCGCGTTCCACGGATTCGCCTCGGCCTTCCTCCCCTTCTTCAGACTCCAGAAGAAGTTGAACGCGAACAGGAAGCCGGACGCGAAGAGCCCGAACGCCGCCCACGTGATGATCGCGTTCGTGTCCTCGATGCCCTGCAGGTGCGCGTAGCCGGTGGAGTCGTAGATGCGCCGCATCATCCCCACCATCCCCACGCCGTGCATCGGGAAGAAGACCAGGTTGAAGAAGACGAAGGTGAGCCAGAAATGGATCTTGCCCATCGTCTCGTTCATCATCCGGCCGAACATCTTCGGGTACCAGAAGTAGATCGCCCCGAAGAGCGCGAACAGGCTTCCTCCGAAGAGCACGTAGTGGATGTGCGCCACGATGAAGTACGTGTCGTGGATGTAGATATCGACCGGCGTGGAGGCCATGAAGACGCCCGACAGGCCTCCGATCGCGAACATCGCCACGAACCCGATCGCGAACAGCATGGCCGAGTGGAGCTGGAGGTTCCCGCGCCACATCGTGCCCATCCAGTTGAAGGTCTTGATCGCCGAGGGCACGGCGATGAAGAGCGTCGAAACGGTGAAGGTGAGCCCCAGCATCGGGTTCATCCCGCTCTGGAACATGTGGTGGCCCCACACGATGAAGCCGAGGAAGGCGATCGAAACGAGCGCCAGCACCATCGCCTTGTAGCCGAACACCGGCTTCCGCGATCCGACGGAGAGGATCTCGGACGTGAAGCCCATGGCCGGGAGGATGAGGATGTAGACCTCCGGGTGGCCGAAGAACCAGAACAGGTGCTGCCAGAGGAGCGGCTGTCCCCCGCCCTCCGGGAGGAAGAAGCTCGTGCCGATCGTCTGGTCGAAGATGAGCATGATCCCGGCCGCGGACAGGACGGGCATCGCGAGCAGCGCGAGGATGGCCGTGATGAACAGCGACCAGATGGTCAGCGGCATGCGCATCCACGTCATGCCGGGGGCGCGCATGTTGATCGTCGTCGTGATGTAGTTCACCGACCCGAGAATCGACGAGAGCCCGATGAAGACGAGCGCCGCCAGCCACAGGATCTGCCCCAGCCCGACCCCGGTAAGGTCGGGGCGGGCGCTGAGCGGCGCGTAGAGCGTCCAGCCGGCCCCCGCCGCGCCTCCGACGACGAAGAAACTGGCCAGCGTGAGGATGCCCGCGGGCACCATGGCCCAGAAGGAGAGCATGTTGAGCCGCGGGAACGCCATGTCGTGCGTGCCCAGCTGCAGCGGGATGAGGTAGTTCGCCCACACCCCGACGAGCATCGGCATGATGGCGAGGAAGACCATCACCGAGCCGTGCATCGTGACGAGCGCGTTGTAGAACTCCGGCAGGATGTACCCGCTCGCGACCATGCTCTCGGGGAAGATCCCGCCCAGCGGCAGCTCGCCCCGTGCCGGCCACGCGATCTGGTATCGCATGAGCATCGCGAGCAGCCCGCCGATCATGAGGAAGAACAGCGTGTAGATCAGGAACTGGATCGCGATGACCTTGTGGTCGGTCGAGAAGATGTACTTGCGCAGGAAGGACTGCTCGTGCTCCTCGTGCAGGATCGCCTGCCCGGTCGCCTCCGCTACGATCGTCGCCATATCAGCCTTTCTCGATCACTGGGCGGCGGCCGGCGCCTGGCTGGCCTGCCAGGCGTCGAAGTCCGCCGCGCTGTGCACGGTCACGCTCGCCATCATGTAGTAGTGGCCGAGGCCACACAGTTCGGCGCACGCGATCTCGAAGTTCCCGGTCTGGGTCGCGTCGAACCACACCGGGATGGTCATGCCGGGCACCGCGTCCTGCTTCACGCGGAGTTCCGGGATGAAGAAGGAGTGGATCACATCCTCGGACTCGAGCAGGATCGTGATGTCCTCGTTCACCGGGAAGTGAAACTGGTTGCGGACGGTGAAATCGTCCGCCGTTCCCAGCGTCTCGTCGACTCCGGGGTAGGTGATGTTCCACTCGAACTGCTTGCCGACGACGAGGAATTCGAGCGCGTCCGCGGGGCGGTTGGAACTTCCCTTGATGTCGTCCCACACGAGGGCCGAATACGCGCCGAGGACCGCAATGATGATTGCGGGAATCACCGTCCAGATGATCTCCAGCCGGTTCGATCCGTGCGTGTAGTGCGCCCTGGCTCCCTCGCGTCCCCGGTACTTGATGCAGAACCAGACGATCCCGCCCTCCACCAAAAGGAACGCGATGCCGGTGATGACGAGGATGATCCAGAACAGCTGGTCGATCACGACGCCGAATGTCGAATAGTTCGGGGGCAGCGCCCAATCCACGAGCGATCTCCTTCCAGGTGAGCCCTTCGGGTGACGGGAACGCGAGCGGGACCGGGCGGCCGTTCGAGCCGCCAGGCCCCGCCCCCGGAGTTACTGGGTGCGCTCCACCCGGATGCGGTTCGTACCGTGCTCGAGGACGAGCGCGTCGCCCATGGGGACCTCGGCGCCCATCATCTCGGCGTTGTAGTCGAAGGTGGCCACGGCCATCTCGCCCGCCGTGACGGTCACGTTCGCCGTCTGCGTGCCGAACTCCTCGTGCCACGCCGTCAGCGTGTAGTCGCCGGCCGGGACGTTGGCGATCGAGTAGCTCCCGTCGGCGCCCGTGACCGCGAAGTACGGGTGATCGACGACGCCGATGTACGCCTGCATCCAGCCGTGCACGTCGCAGCGGACCGGCACCATCACTTCCGCCACCTGGAAGCGCTGCGTGCTCGTGATCCCCGCCCGCGGCTGGCTGATGTTGAAGCCGCGGTTCTCGGTCGGCGTGGCGTTGATGTTGTGGAGCAGGTTGTCGCTGTTCGAGATCTCGATGTCCTGGCCGCTCTGCACGCCCAGCACGTGCGGCGTGTAGCGGCAGTTCACCTGGTCGAGCGTGGCGGCGCCGGACGCAGCCGGCGCGCCGGAGACGCCCTCGCTCAGGTAGACGAACACGTTGGCGAGGCCACCTTCGGAGACGAGGACGCTCTGGGCCATGGGCCCGTCCGCGCCGTAGCCGGCGGCGCACTCCGCCTCGGCCGACATGTCGATGGCCTCCATCGTCGGGACCATCCCGCCGAAGTTGGCCATGCCCGAGATCGTCCCCACCGTGGACGGATCCACCGCGGCGGCGGCCGGCGTCGCTTCGCCCGCGTCATCCGCCGCTTCCGACGAACCGCCATCGCCGCCACCACAGGCGGCCATCGCGGCAACGGCCAGCAAGGCGGCCGAACGGTTCCAGAAATGCGATCGCATTGACTTACCTCCGTACTGAAAGCTGTTGCTCTATCGGCTGTTGAGAGCCCTTCCCCGTTGCTTCATCCATCTCTCCGGCGATCCTGGGCCCGGCGCACGAGAACGAGACCGAAGGCCCCCGTCAAGAGCATGGCCAGCAGGGGCGTCACGACGACCGTGCTGGATGCCGGAGGTTCGAGGAGAATGTAGTACCACGTGCTCACGGAACTGCGCTTTCCGACCTCGGCGCTGGACCCGTCCCACGCCTGGAACGCGATGGGCATCGGCGCCCCCTCGGCGAAGTCGAGGCCGTCGCTTTCGACCTCGATCGAGCGGCGGAGATAGAGCGTCCAGCGCCCCTCCTCCCACGTCGCTTCTCCCGTTACCGGGTCCTCCCCGAGCGGTTCGACCGAGTCGAGGCCGCGGCCGCGCCCCGCGCCGACGCCGGTCTCCGAATCCCACGTCCACAGGTAGACCGGCTCCCGGGCGTCCCCCATCAGGAAGTACGGCCGGTCGGTGCCCTCCGGCGGTTCGAAGGGGAACTGCAGGAGCACCGCGTCCGGGGGCCGCGCGGTCGGCGCGCCGGCGCTGTCGAGGGCGATCGGTTCCGCGCCGTCCAGGTCGAGCGCGGCGGTGATCTTGTTCTGCCACTCGTCCCAGTTCGGGTCCGGGCTGTTCGATGGGTCGTTCCACTGCACGCGCAGCGCGATGTCGCTTCCGTCGTGGAGCCCCTGGACCCAGAGCCCGTCCACCGCCGGCGCGAAGTTGCGCGGCAGCTGTACGACCTGGCCCGACATCGGAAAGTAGAAGGCCTCGACGCCCGCCCAGGCTTCCTCTTCGCCGTCGGCCGGGAGCCCCGCCTCGGCGCGTCCCACGCGGATCACTTCGCGCAGCGGCGGCATCTCGCGCGGCCCGAGCGAGGCGAGGTAGTGCGCCAGTTGCCAGACCTCGTCGGGCGAGACGACGCCCGAGTTCATGGCGTCGATCGCCGACGGCATCGGCGTGCCGTCCAATCCGGTCAACATCCGGGTGTGCATGTCCTCGACGCTGCTGCCGCCGTTCAGGACCCACGCCTCCGTGAGGTCGGCCGCGCGGATGGGGAGGCCCCGCCAGTCCTCCAGCGTCGGCGCCGAGGTCCCGTCGCCCCGGCCGGACAGGCCGTGGCACTCCTCGCACAGCATCGTGAGGTAGGCCGCCGCCCCCGCCTCAATCGCCGCGGGACCGCCGCCGGGATCGGATCCGAAGTCGAGCGGTTCCGGGGCCGGACCCTGGCCGAAGAACCTCGAGAAGCTCTTCAGGTAGACGATGAGGTCGTCGATTTCCCCGTCCGTGAGGTTGGGCCAGCCGGGCATCGTCGTACCGGGGAGCCCGTTCTCGATCGCGAACCGGATGTCCGCATCCGTCGGGAGCTGTCCGCTCCCGGTCGTCCGGATCTGGTAGAGCGCCTGCGTGAAGTCCCGTGGCCGGGGCAGCATCGAGGCGGCGGCGGAACCGTCTCCCTGCCCGGTCTCGCCGTGACACTCGGCGCACCAGCGGTCGTACACGACCTTGCCCGCGGCGGCCGCGTCCTCCTGCGCCGACAGCGGGGGCGCGGCGGAAAGGGCGAGGATGGCGAACCCGCCAAGCGCGAGCGTCCCGAGGGTCCCAAGGGTCCCGCGTCGGAGCACCCTCATTCGTGGCCCCCTTCCCCTTCTTCCTCCCACGTGCGCGGCGTGAACCCGGTCTGGTCGTAGAGATAGAGGATCGTTGCCCAGATCTCGTCCTGCTCGAGGATCGTCTCCCAGGCCGGCATGGCCGAGTCCCATGGGGTCCCCTCGCGCGGGAGGCCGGGGCCGCCCTTGACGATGCGCCAGAACACGTAGCTCTCGGTGAGCTGGGGGAGGTTGCCCGAACTCGTGAAGTCGGCGGGGACCGGGTTGAAGGCCGGCGCGTAGTGGCCCTGGCCGTCGAGCAGGTCGCCGTGGCAGGGCACGCAGTTGCGCACGTAGATCCGCTTTCCGACCGCCAGGTGCTCCTCGATGGAGCCTTCCTCGTGCAGCGGGTTCTCGAGCCCCGTGAGTTCGATCGTCTCGCCGCGGAAGGTGAGCTGGTTCGGCGGCGCGGGGTGCACGGAGCGCAACGTGGCCGGCGCGGCGTAGCTCGGCCTCACGTTCTGATAGGCGAGCCAGCCGATGAGAACCGGAAGCGCGACCATGAGGATCCCCCGCAGCGTCTTCCGGTCGCGCGCGACCATGGTCTCGTGGATCGGCTTCTTGAAGCTCTTCCAGCGCGCCTCGTCCGCGCTCATGTAGAGGACGATGCCCACCAGAACCGTCAGCATGTACTGCAGGATGACCGAACTCGGCACGGGAGCGCTCGCCACGCCGATCACTGGCAGCACGTATCCGATCACCCACTCGAACGCGACGTAGGACACGACGATGACGATCGCGCCCTGCCAGAACGGATGGGACAGGTAACGCTTCATCGGCTACCTCCCGCGCTGTCGGGCGGGACTTCCGGCGCGTCGCCGGGCGCCTCCGCGCCGGCCCCCGCGCCTCCCACGAAGAAGTTCACCAGCACGTCGAGTTCCACCGGCGACATGAGATCGCCGAAGATCGTCGGCATCGTCCCGGCGAAGGCCGAGTATTCCTCGTTGATCGTCGCCATCGGATCCACGATCCCCTCGAGGACGACGGCGGGATCCTGCCCCCGCAGTTCCTCGAAGGGGGGAGCGACCATGCCTCCCTCCCCGCCGAGGGCGTGGCAGGCGAGACAGCCCTGCGCCGTGATCAGCGCGACCGCGTCGACCTGGCTCGGGTCGGTGACCACGGGAGGCGGCGGAGCGGCCGCGGCCGCGTCGTCGGCCGCCAGCGCCGCGGCGAAGTCGTCCGCGTTCACCGTGATCTCGCCGCCCTGCGATTCCAGGAAGGCGACGAGCGTCCACAGTTCGGCCTGAGACGAAAGGATGCTCTGATCGATCATGATGGGGTCGAAGCCCTCCACGATGTAGGCCATCGGGTTGACCAGAGACTCCCACAGGTAGTCCTTGCAACTCTGCCCCGGGACGCGCGTCGCGCACACGCCGCCCACCACCCCGAGGAGGTCCGGGGCGCGCGTGCCGAGGCCGTGGCACGCGGTGCAGCCGCCCGCCCCCGCGTAGATCTCCTCGCCAATCGCCGCCAGTTCCTCCGGCGGCATGTCCGCGCTGAGCACGATCTCCCGGGGGACCGCCGACTGCACCTGCGGGATCACGTTCGCCACGAAGGTGAACACCGCCAGCGTCGCCACGACCGTGAACAGGATCTTCAGGTTCGTCATCTATTCTTCCCGTCCTCGCACCACCGTCCTCGAGTCCCCGCTCCACGCCATCGCTAGTCCACGTCGCCCAGGGAAGGCGCCGGCATCGGGTCTCCGAGCGCGGCGCGCCCCTCCTGCCCGGCCTTCACCTTCGCCTCGGCCTCCTGGTACACGGAGCGTTCGGCCAGGCCGCCGAGCCAGAAGATGAGGCCGACGAGCGCGAAGAAGATGAGCACGCAGATGCTGATGATCGTGGCCGCGGGCCCGAGCGCCGGCGTGAACGCCTGCTCGCTCGTATCCCGGATCACTTCGTAGACGTGCCAGTGCTGCCGGATCCCGCTGCGCGCGAAGCCCATGAGCCCCATGAGCCACGTAAACGTGACGGCGAGGATGAGGAGCGCGTACTGGGACCGGTCCGGCATCCGCCCCCACCGGATCTCGCCCCGGGATTTGGCGCCCCGCAGCATCGCCATGTCGATGCCGATGACGAACAGGATCGTCGCCAGGACCGCGAGCACCTGGTAGACGGAGAAGCCGATCCGCACGATCGCGGTCACGAAATAGCCGTACACGCCGTAGAACACGACGATGACCGCGCACAGCGCGAAGGCCGCCCCCTGCAGCATCGTCCCCGCGCGCGCCCACGGCACCACCGGATCCTTGTTCGCCCTCCGGTACATGAGGAAGGAGAGGAACGTCGTCAGGATCATCAGGTTGACGGCCGTGTTCTTCGCGCTCATCACGCCGAGCACCTGCAGGAACGGGTGCCGGATCCCTCCCATGGCCGCGATCTCGTCGCGGTCGGCGATCATCGTGTTCGGCGTCGCCCACACGATGACGCCCAGGACGAGCACGAGCAGCATCCACTTGATGTAGGGCTGGAACCGTTCCGCCCCCGGAATCCGCCCCATCCCGATCCACAGGTAGTAGTTGCCCGCAAGGAAGAGGATGCCGATGAGGAAGGCCTGGATGATCCAGAGCCAGCTCATGAAGCCGCCCATCATCGTGATGCCCATCTGCTGGCTGAACTCGTAGATCTCCCGTCCGAGCCAGTAGCCGGCGAAGGGGAGGACGATGAGCGCGCCGATCGCGATCAGGTTGCCGGTGTAGCCCATCCAGTCGTAGTGCGCGCGTTCCTCGTCGGTCTTGCTCGTGAGGAAGCGGTACGCCGCGTAGGCGCCGACGATCGCGCCGCCGAACACCACGTTCGCCAGCAGCCGGTGGATGTTGATCGGCATCCAGGTCGCGTTGTTGATCGCGCTCCACAACTGGACGGTCTGCGGGGCCGTGTCCGCCGTGAGTCCCTCGGGCGGGCTCATCATGTAGGTGAGCCACCCGTTCGCGATGAACATGACGATCGTGCCCCAGACGTTGAGCATGATCCCCAGGCACCAGTGGGCCTTCTTCGCGGCGCCCTTCTTCCACGCGTCCCACCCGTAGTAGTAGAGGTAGAGCGTGAACGATTCGAGGAAGAAGAGGCCCGCGTACACCCACATCGACGGAGCGAAGATCGCGGTCAGATACGCCCAGAAGCGCGGGTAGAGCGTCGAGAGGAAGAAGACGAGGATCGCGCCCCAGATCGCGGTCGCGCTGTAGGCCACGAGCAGGAGGCGGGTGAATTCCTTCGCGAGCTTGTCGTACTTCTCATCCCCCCCGAACATCCCGATCGCCTCGATGACGACGGCGAACATGGGCACGCCGAGCACGAAGGCCGCGAACAGCAGGTGGAGCTGGGCCGCGATCCAGACCGCGCCGCGGCGGTCGAGCCCGAGGAAGTTGAACTCGCCGTAGTCGGGTCCCGGCGCCTGCGCGAGGAGCGGGAGGGCGACCGCCAGTGCGAGGGCGGCGAGCAGTACGCCGCGGGTCGCGACGCCACGGGTCAACCAGCGCTTCATCGCTTATCCCCCCGTCCCGCGCTCCGCCGACTCCGGGCGAAGAAGGGCATCCGTTTCGAGAAGTCCACCGGCATGGCCCGGCGGACCTCGGTCATCGCGTCGATCGTCACTTCCGCGTGCCCGCGCTCGCGCGCGAACTTCTCCACCCGTTCCGCCACCACGCCCCGCACGAAGCTGGGGATGGCGTTGAGCCGGGCGGAGGCCTCGGCGCTCCACGGCAGCTTCCGCTCGACCGCCGAGCCGTACGTGACCGGCCGGGGCGCCTCGATCGCGTCCGCGATGCCGGGCGCCGGCTCGTAGGCGCAGGAAGGATCGGGACCGAGCAGATCCCCGTCCACCGCGTACGCGCGGGCGCGGCAGCCGCCACACAGCGCGCGGTACTCGCAGCGCCCGCACTTCCCGCCCGGTTCGCCGTCGCGCAGCAGGCGGAAGACGGTCGCCTCGCGCCAGATCTCGCCGAAGGACGCGTCGGAGAGGTCGCCGGCCACCTCCGGCATGTACGGGCAAGGCGTCACCTTGCCCTCGGGCGTGATGCGGCAGTACTGGACGCCGCAGGGACAGCGCGTCCGGTAGTTCAGGAGCGGCGAATCCGGGTCCCGCTCGTACACGTGCCGCATGAGCTGCGGCTGGCACTTGGAGCGGATCATGAGCCGCCCACGGTAGTCTCGCTGGAGTTCGGCCAGCCGGGCCACGATCTCGTCGTTCTCTTCGGGGGCGAGGCCGCGCATTCCCTCTCCTCTGCCCGTCTCGACGAGGAAGTAGACGTTGAGGCAGACCGCGCCCTTCTCATCCGCCCAGGCGGCGATGGCATCGAGTTCGTCCCGGTTCCCGCGCGTGACGGTGAACTGGATGAGGAAGTCGAGGCGGTGCTCCGCAAGGCGGTCGACGGCCGCGAGCGTGTCCTCGAGCGCGCCTTCGCCGTGCCGGAAGCGGTCGTGATAGCGCGGGTCGAGGGAGTCGACGCTCAGGGCGACGCCCTGCACGCCGGCCGTCTTCAGGGAGGCGATGCGTTCATCGGTGAGCCCGGTGCCGTTCGTGCCCACGGTCACCGTGGCGCCGCGTTCGGAGGCGTAGGCCGCGATCGCCTCAAGGTCGGAGCGCACGAGCGGCTCCCCCCCGCTGAGGATGAGGAGGGGGGACGGACTCGTCTCGAGAATCTGGTCGATGACGCGGAAGCAGGCCGCGGTATCGAGTTCCTCGGCGGACGCGTGCCACGACCCGGCGGAGATGTAGCAGTGGGAGCAGGCGAGGTTGCAGCGGCGCGTCAGGTTCCAGGCGACCACATGCGGGATGGCGACATCGGGTTCGGCCCGCGGAGACGCGGCGGCGGGGGCGCCGTCCCAGGGCGAACCGGGCACGGCGGGGCTCCGGTTCGCGACGGCTTCCGCGGCCAGCGGGGCCCCGGTCACTTCTCGCGCGGTCCCTGCTCCGAAGCGGGACGGACGTCCGCTCCCGACTCTTCCCCGAGTTCCGTACGCGCGAACTTCTCGACCGCCGCGCGGGCATCGTCGGGCGACACCATCTTGAAGTCGACGGGACAGTCCGCCGCCTGCTGCTCGATGTCGCGGATCGGACAGCGCGTCACGCCGGAGGCCTTCGCCTCCTCGATGAAGCGCTTCATTTCCTCGCTCATGCCGTCGACGCCGGCGGCTTCGGCCCGCGCCTGCTTCGCCTTCAGCTCGTTGAACATCACGAGCATCGTGTCGAGGTCGAACTCGTCGGCCGCGATCATCGCGTCCTTGTTCTCGTCCATCACGAGGGTGGTGACGCGCCACATGCCCTGGTCGCGGGCGAAGCGCTCCACCGTATTCCGGGCGAGGGGGCGCGCGATCAGCGGCACGCGCCCCAGGCGTTCGAACGCCTCGTGCGTCCAGACGATCGGGTCGGCGGCCGTGCGGTCGCGAGGGATCTGGTTGTCCGTGACCGGGCACTTCGCCATCACGGGGAGCGGGGCCTCGAAGGCGTCGGCGTCGCTCGTCTCCACGACGGTCCGCTTCATCGCCTCGTCCGCCTTCACCTCGGCGAGCGCGAGTTCCTCCGCGTCGCCGATCCCCATCACGAGTTGCATGTGGGTCGGAAGGAGCTTCTTGATCGCCTCGTCGAGCCGTTCGTTCGTCACGACGGGCAGCTGATCGCGATTCCAGAGTTCCGTCTTCTCGGCGTTCGCGCGCCCGTTGGCGGCCTGTCCGACTTCCGCGATCGAGGGGGCCGCGCCGGTCTCGAGCGCGTCGCGCGCCACCTGCGCGGTGCCGCTCGCCCCATTGCCGGCCGCGGCGTCTCCGTCGGCCGGCGGCGGCGGCGTCCGGTACTGCTTCTCGTCCTTCGGATTCGGGACGAAGGCGGCCGCGTAACGGCTTCCGGGGCCGTAGTGTTCGAGGACGAACTCCTCTACGGCCTTGCGCGCGATCCCGAGGGCGAACGGCGGCACGCGCAGGATCCTCACCTCCGCTTCGGGCGCCCACTCGAGCCCGGCTTCGCCATCCTCCTCGATCCAGGGGATCTCCTCGGGCCGGACGTTCCCGGTGCCGATGAGGAGGATGTTCGTGTCGGCGAGGGAGACGAGGTTGTCGGCCTGCGAGCCGATGTCCGTGCCCTCGATGCGGTGCGAGCCGTGGCGGGCCACGACGATGAGGGATGGATCGATCTCCTCGGCCCACTTGAGGAGTACGTCGAAGGGCTTCCCGACCAGCACCTGGGTCTCGATCTCGACCTCGGGATACTCGCTCGCCATCACCTCGGCCCGCTTGATGTTCGCCTTGCAGAGACGGAGGAGGCCCTTGTCGATGATGTTGTTATGGAGCTCTTCCTGTTCCTCGAACTTGAACACCTTCGAGGCCTGGACGGAGAGCACATCCTTGATGTTGTGAAAAACGACGTGGTGGTACTGCACGTCGAAGGCGCTCGCGATGTAGACCTTGGCGCCGTACTCGCGGGCCATGTCGAGCGCGATCCGCAGTCCCTTGTAGGCGTAGGCCGACCCGTCCACGCCGACGAGCCACCTCCCGCCGTCGAGGGGCCGCCCGTCGCGGACGATGAGCGCATCCTTCTCGATCCCGCGGAGAGAGCGCGCCACGACGCCGCCGAGACGGCTCCGCTCCTGCCGCCCGAGACCGTGGGCGCCGATGGCGACGAGGTCGTAGTCGCGGCCGGAGGTGCCCGCGAGCTTGTCCTCCTGCTCTTCGTCCTCGGCCACGAGCCGGCCGTCGTCGCCCAGCTTGACGTCCGTGCGCTGCTTGTCGCTGCCGTCGTAGTTGTGGGCGATGTTGGGGTCGAAGCCGATGAGGCTCGGGAGACGTCCGCCGCCCCGGTTCGCCTCGTTGATGATCTCCTCGTAGTTGATGCCCTCGAGGAGCTGCCGCGTGAGGGTCACCCCGGCCTCGGCGCAGCGGCGGTGGAGCTGGTCCAGGAAGCTGTCGGAGATGAGCTGCAGCCCCTTCTCGATCAGCTTGTCGTGGATCTTGCGCTGCCTGCGGATCTCCGCCGGTTCCTGGAACTGGGCCGGGAGCCCGATCTCGAGCTGGCGGAACCGGATGTCGTGGAGACGTGCGGCGTAGACATGAGAGCCGGTGATGCGGCCTTCGGAGCGAGCGCAGAGTTCGATGGCTCGGTCCACGGCCCAGTCCGACTCGCGCGAGTTATCGACCGGGACGAATACCTCTCGATACATGGCGCTCCGTTGGACGGCGTGCTGCGGCCGGTTCACGCTGCTCGCACCAGCCTCGCCCGGGTGCGAAGCCCGGATGTACGCAGTCCGCGAGAATCGGCCACGGACGAGGAATTCGGCGACGCTGATCCAAGGTTGTCGGGGCCGCCGGAAGGTCCGGAACCCCGCTTATGCGCCAAGAAGGTGCGGCTGCCCACGGGGAAAGTCAAACGCCCTCTAGGGAGTTCGCGGCCAGCGGAGGCGGCGGCTCCAATCCGAGGCGAAAACCGCGGCCCCGAAGGTCACGCCGGCCGCGACGAGAAGGCTGCGGAGCCAGACGGAGGCGTCCATGGGCATCCCGCCGGTGCCCGCCGTGAGCGCGGCTCGCAGCGGCGTGTACGGATTCCACTCGGCGACGAGGGAGGTCCAGCCCGGAGCGGGGGTCCGGAAGAAGCCGGCGAAGTGCAGGAGGAGGAGGGAAAGCGCCGCGGAAGCGAGCGCCGCTTCGGCGAGCGAACGCACCGCGGCCGCCACGAGGGGACCGAGCAGGTTCGCGAACCAGAGCGTCGCGAGGACCGCCAGGAGGACGACGGCTCCCGCGCCGGCGCCGCCGGCCGACCACAGGAGGACCAGGACCGCGGGCGCGAGTTGGAGCGCGTCGATCGTCGTGCCGGCGAGGGTGCGCTCGAGGAGCCAGCGGGGCGAGGAGTAACCGGCGCGGAGGATCTCATCGAGCCAGCCGTCGCGGGCGTCGCGCACGGCGGGGATGGCCGAGCCGAAGGCTCCGAAGAAGACGATGAATACGCCGAAGACGGCGACCCGGTGCGGCGCCGCGGCCGCGCTGAGGGCGACGGGCGTGAGGAGGAGGAGCGGGACCGCGACGTTCCACAGGAACAACCGCCGCCGGCGGAGGGCGGTGCGCCACGCCAGGCGCCAGATCGTCACCGGGCGCGCTCTTCCAGACGGCGGCCCGTGAGCGTCGCGAAGGCGTCCGCGAGATCGGGCTCCCGGACCTCGACCGAGGCGACGGAGGCGCCGCCGCGCAGGACCCAGGCCAGCGTCTCGGGAAGGGCCCGGCTCGGGTCGTCGACCTCGAGGATCACGGCGCCCTCGTTCCGGGACGACGCGCGCACGGCCTCCGGGGCGGGGCCGAGGGTGTCGGGATCGAGCGCCTGCCCCGCGGCGAACCGGATCTCCACGCGGGGACGGGCGCCGACGCGCTCCAGGAGCCGGGCCGGGGTATCCGCCACCGCGCAGCGACCGTCGACGATGAACGCCACGCGGTCGCAGTGCGCCGCGGCAAAGACGGGATCATGGGCGGAAAGCACCGCGGTCCCGCCGGCGCCGTGGTGGTCGGCGAGGGCCTCGGCGAAGGCCTCCCGACCGCCGGGGTCGAGTCCGGCCAGCGGTTCGTCGAGGAGGAGGAGCGGGGCCGCGGTACCGAACGCGGTCGCGAGCGCAAGCCGTCTCCGCATGCCGCTCGAATAGGCCCCCGCGGGGCGGTCCGCGTCCGCCTCGAGCCCGAAGCGGGCGAGCCATGCGTCCGCCGTGGCCCGCGCCTCACCGGATCCGGCGCCGTGGAGCTCGAGCAGGATGGCCGCGTTTTCCCGCCCGCTGAGCCACGTGCGGAGGGCGGGCCGGTCCGGGGCGAGCCAGCGCCGTCCGGCATCGTCGACCCTGGGGTCCCGCCGAATCCCCGGTGCACCGTCGCCGCCGAGGAGGCGGAGGAGGGTCGATTTGCCGGATCCGTTCGGGCCGAGGAGCGCGAGGCGTTCTTCCGCCCGGACTTCGAGCGAGAGATCCCGAAGCGCGGGACTCCCATCGGGGTAGCGGTAGGCGACCGCCTCCGCCGCCACCAACGGCGGCTTCGCCCCTGCGCCGGGGTTCACGGAACGATCTCGATCCCGTCTTCCAGCACGGTGATCGCATCGACCGGACAGGACGCGCACGCCTCGATGAACCGACTCCGCGAGGCATGCTCCGGGCCGGTGAACACCGCCACCCCATCCTCGTCGAGATCGAAGGCCTCCGGCGCTTCCTCGATGCAATCCCCGAAGCCGACGCACAGATCGCGGTCGATGACCGCGCGGAGTCCGTGAACTTCCCGTTCCACGGACGGGTCCGGCGCCCCCGCGCCTTCACGCGCATCCCCCGTCCCTCCGCCGCCGTCCGCCACCACCGGCTACATGCCTTCCAGTCCGAGATCGGATCGGGCCCGGTCCATGACGGCGGGCGTCATCTCCTCGATCCCGCGCTCCCGGGCGTATTCGTTGTAGATCTTCTTCACCATCCCCCGCACGAAGGAGGGTACGTGGCCGAGCCGCTCGACCGCTTCCACGCTCCAGCGCACGGGTCCGGGGTTCGTCAACGGCGGTGCGGGCAAGGCTTCGTCGCGCGCCTCGTCTACGCCGGCGCGGATGCCCTCGAAGTTTTCGTTCGGTACGGTGCGGCCTCCCACCTTCACGCCGAGCGAACTCACGAGTTGCGTTTCCATGGGGTTGGCGAGCATCGCCGTCTTCCGCCCGCACGCGGGACACCTGAAGACGGCGGCCATCGTCCCGTCGCCGGGCACCGCCCGTTCGTCGAACGCCATCTGCCGGTCGCAGTCCACGCAGAGGAACTTCATCGCGCCGCGGGCCCCGCGCGAAGGACGTCGACCACCCTCCGGAGCGCATCCGCGGCTCCGCCTCCGCCGGCCAGCCACCCCTCGAGCCGCCCCTCGTCCGCCGCGGCCCCAAGCGCCGCGTCGAAGGGGAGGCGCGCGAGCAGAGGGACCCGAAAACGGCCCGCCAGCTCGGCCCCGGCGTCACCGGCGTGCAGCGGAGCGAGCGCTCCGCAGGCGTCGCAGCGCACCCCCGACAGGTTCTCCACGAGTCCCAGGATGGGGAGGCCGCGTCTCCGGGCGAGATCGAGCGAACGGGCCACGGCATCGCGGGAAGCCGCGCTCGGTATGGTGACCGCGACGATGCCCGCCAGTCCGGGGACGAGCGCGTGGAGTTCGGCGAGTCGCTGGGTGCCCGGCGGCAGGTCCACGAGGAGCGCATCCAGCTCTCCCCACGCGACATCCGACAGGAATTCCCGCAGGGCCCCCCGCTCCTGGGCGCCCCGCCACACGAAGCCGGCGTCGGCGGGCTCGCGCCACGTGAGGGCGCGGTCCGGCTCGGTGAGGAACGCCATCGACATGACGCGGACCCCGGCGCGCGAGGAGGGCGGCGCGAATCCGTCCGGGGACTCGGCGAGGGCTTCGGGTTCGATGCCGAGAAGGCGCGGCACGCTGGGGCCGTTGAGGTCCGCATCGACCAGGCCCACGCGATCCCCGCGCTGGGCGAGGGCGGTCGCGAGGAGGGCGGAGACGAGGCTCTTCCCCACTCCGCCCTTGCCGCTCATGACCCCGATGACGCGGGCGACGGAAGCGAGCCGCACGGACACGCGCTCGTCCCCCGCCGCGATCTGATCGGGGAGATCCGAACGCAGTTCGTCCACTTCGTGGTAGGTGCGGAATCCGGAACTCATGGGGAGTGGAAGCTCCAATCGGGCCGACAGAGGGTCAACAGGCGAAGTTTCGGCTCGCGTCCCGCCTTCGTACGATGTTCGACAGACGGACCGAAGTCCACCGTGAATCGGAACATCCCATGTCGATCATCGGGTTTCACCGTTTTCTCATCGCAACGGCCATCGTCTTCTGCGCCGTCTTCGCCGCGTGGGAGTTCCGGATCTTCGCGAGGGCCGGGAGTCTCGGGGCGCTCGCGATCGGCGTGATCTTCGCGCTCGCGGCGGCGGCGCTGGCCTACTATCTCGCCAACCTGGCCAGGTTCCTGAGCGGAACGCGGCACGAGTCCCCGTGGCACCGGGGACGGTAAGGGGAGAAGACCGGGCGGACGGAGGTCGGCCGGTCGTACTGTACGCCGCGGGGGCCGTGTTCCTGTTCATCCTCGTCATCGTCGTTGCCGGTTCGTTCGCGAGGCCCGACCCCGTCACCTTCGTTCCCACGCCTGTCGCCCCGCGCCCCCCCGTCGACGGGTTCGTCGTGGACACCGTCACCGTCGATGCCCGGGACGGCTCGCGGTGGGTATACTTCGACTTCGACAGGCGGAGCACGGTCGGCGGTCCGCTCGCGGGCTGGGATCTCGCGCTCAACCGGTACCACGTCGTCGTGAACGGCGGCACCGGATACCCCGGGGCCGGCGGGGCGATCGCCATCGCCGCGCCGTGGGAGACCGTCACGGAGGCCCCGGCGTCCGGTTACGCGACCACGGAGGGTGCGCTGGAGGACGGCCCGGCGACGCCCGGACTCGAACGCTGGTACCGGTACGGGTTCTTCTCCCACCTCCTCGAACCGAAGGACGAGACGTACGTGATCCGGACGGCGGAGGGCGGCTACGCGAAGCTGCGGATCCTGAGCTATTACTGCCCGCAGGCGACGCCCGGATGCGTGACCCTCATGTACGGATTTCAGGGAGACGGTTCGCGCCGCCTCACGGACTGAGCCGGCGCGCCCGCTCCACGAGGCCGGACGCCCCCGCCTCCAGCAACCGTTCCGCCAGCCGGCGGCCGAGTGCGCCGGCCGAAGCGCGGGCCCCCGTTCCGGCCGCTTCGACCGGCGGGCCGCCGTCCACGTCGTAGACGGCCGCGCGGAGCCGGAGGTCTTCCCCCCTCAGCGACGCGCGGGCGGCGATGGGAACCCGGCACCCCCCTTCGAGCGCCGCAAGCAGCGCCCGCTCGGCGGTCGCCTCCGCCCGGGCGGCCGGATCGTCGAGCGCCCCGATGCGGGCGGCCGCTCCATCCTCCCCATCCCGGCACTGGAGCCCGAGCGCACCCTGGCCGGGGGCCGGCAGCCAGCCCTCATCGAGGACACGCGCGCCGCGGGGCCACAGGCCGAGCCGCCGGAGCCCGGCCGCCGCCAGGACCAGCGCCTCGAAGCGGCCGTCTTCGAGCTTGCGGAGCCGCGTTTCGACATTCCCGCGGATCGCCCGCGACTCGAGGTCGGCCCGCGCGGCGCGCAACTGCGCGGCGCGCCGCAGCGACGACGTGCCGACCCGCGCGCCGGAGGGCAGACGTCGGAGGAGGTCGCGTCCGCCCGTGTCCCGGGGCGCGGCAACCGGCGATTCGCGGACCACGAGCACGTCGCGGGGATCTTCGCGGGAGGGGACCGCGCCCAGCGTCAATCCATCGGGGAGGTCCGTCGGCAGGTCCTTCAGGGAATGCACCGCGACGTCGATGTCCCCTTTCCGGAGGGCGCGTTCGAGGTCTTCGGTGAACAGCCCCTTCCCCCCGATCTCCGGAAGCGGCGTCCCGGGATCGCGGTCCCCGGCGGTGGAGATGAACCGGTATTCGACGGACAGCTCCGGCCAGCGTTCGCGCAGCCGTTCGCCCACCCAGGCGGCTTGCGCCCGGGAGAGGGGCGACCTCCTGGCCCCGACGACGAGCGGCTCGCTCACCCCGCGCCGCCGTGTCCCAGCACGCCGAGGATCGCCGCCCGGTCGACCTTCCCCACGCCGGTGAGCGGCATCTCCTCCACGATCGCGATGCGACGGGGGTGCGCATAGGCGGGTCCCCGCTCGAGCGTGTACCGCTTGAGGGATTCGGCCGTGACGGTCGCCTCGGTTCCGAGCCGGACCACCGCGGCCGGGACCGCACCCTTGAGGGCGTGGGGCACGGGCACGACGGTCGCGTCGCGGACATCGGGATGGGAGAGCAGCAGGTCCTCCACCTCCTTGGGATAGATGTTCTCGCCGCCGGAGTTGAACATGTCGTCGGTGCGGCCGCGGAAGTAGTAGAAGCCCTCCCCGTCGCGGAAGAAGAGGTCGCCCGTGGCGAGCCAGCCGTCCCGGATCCGGGCCGCGTTCACCTCGGGCAGATTGTGATAGCCCGTCGTGACGCCGGGATTCCGGACCCACAGCTCTCCGTACTCCGGATCTTCGCTGCCATCGCGCACGAGCTTGATCTCTCCCTCGGGCCACGCCGCGCCGCAGCTTCCCCTCGGGGTCGGGCGTCCGTCGGGCCCAGGTCCGATCATGACCGGCCCGCCTTCGGTGAGCCCGTAGCTCTCGCCGACTTCGATGTCGAACGCGCGCTCGACCGCGTCCATCAGTTCGGGCTGCACCGGAGCGGAGCCCAGCGTGACCTTCCGAAGCGCCGAGAAATCGAGCTTCTCGATCAGATCCATCCGATCCAGGACCATCGCGAACACGGCGGGGACGGCGCCCACCTGCGTACAGCGGTACCCGCTGAGGGCCCGAAGAAACGGTTCCGGGGAGAAGCCGGGCAGAATCACGACCGAGGCCCCGGCCTGCAGCAGGGGCTTGATGGCCCCGGCCATCGCGTTCTTGTGGTAGAGGGGTACGGCGACGAGAGCCCGGTCGCCGGGGTCGGCCGGCCAGTACTTCCGCAGGCAGCGCACCCACCAGAGTTGGCCCTCGTGGGAGAGGACGACGCCCTTGGGCTTGCCCGTCGACCCCGACGTGTAGGGCTGGAACGCCGGGTGGCGGGCTTCGAGCCGCGGGGGATCGAACCGGGGCGACGATTCCGCGAGGGCGCTCTCGTAGTCCAGCCAGCCGGCGCCTCCCCGCTCGCCCCCCATGCCGTCGCCGCCGACGTCCCACCTTCTCTCGATCCCCAACCGTTCGACGACCGCGACCGAGCGCTCGGTCACCGCGGTCTCGACGAAGGCGGCCCGGCAGGCCGCGTCCCGGACGATGTGCGCGAGCGAGTCCTCCGACAGCTTGAAGTTGAGCGGAACGGGGACGGCTCCGCAGCGCATGCCACCGAAGAGGATCTCGACGAACTCGAAGCGGTTGCCGACGCTCAGAACGAAGCGGTCGCCCGCCCCGATGCCGGCATCCGAGAGGAGGTTCGCCACGCGATCCATCCGCTCGTCGATTTCGGCGTACGTGACTTCGCGGGGGACGGGACCCGAAAGGTCGATGAGCGCGACCCGGCCCGGGAAGGCCTCGGCGGCGTCGCGGAGCCAGTATCCGAGGTTGGAATCGCGGCCGCGGGATCGGTCGCTCCGCCCGGCGCCGCTCACTCCTCCGACCCCGGGGATCGCGAGGGGCGCGCGAGCACGGCGATGCAGGCGACCGTGGCCGCGCAGCCGACGGCGACCCACGTCCAGCCGTCGCCGGTCCGCATGACCGACGAGACGCCCCACAGCGCCACGGCGTTCGCGACCAGGTTGAGGACGAGTCCCCAGACCCGCCCGGACCACGGCCCGGCCCGTCGTTCGAGTAGCCGGTCGACGGCGCCCATCACCACCACCCCAGCCGGTTGAAGACGTACGTGACGGCGATCGCGTTCAGGAGCGTCACCTGAAGCAGGATCCCGAGGTTCCACAGGTACGACCGGCAGCGATCCGCGCCGAGGAGTTCGCGGTCGTTCAGCAGCAGGTACATCGACCATCCGACGACGTTGTTCGCCAGCGAGAGAAACGCCGCGATCGCGATCACGAGCCAGACCGGGCGGGCGTTCCAGGCGGCCAGGAAGGCGACCTGCGGCAGCAGCGCGCTGACCTTCCAGCGCCACGACGACGTGTCGGGCTCCCAGCCGAAGGCCTCGTGGATGGCCATCGCCCCGGCGAGACTCATCCCGACCGTCGTCGTGATCGGCACGGCCAGGAATCCCGCATAGAAGAGGATCTGCGACCAGGTGGGCCCGAGGAGCGGCATGAGCGCCGCCGCGAGTTCGGGCGCCGAGTCCGGCGTGATCCCCTGCGGAAACAGCGTCGCCGCGAACACGCCGATCATCAGGAAGTTGATGACCACGAACGGGAGGAAGAGCCCGGCGATCAGATCGAACCGGGCCAGCGATTCGTGCCTCCGCCCCCAGCCCCGGCCGAGCCCCGCGTAATGGAAGAACACCCAGTCCATGACGCCGACGGCCGCCGCGGACGACGCGATGAAGAGGTCCAGACCCTCGCCCCCGCCGGGCAGCCACGGGATGAAGAAGCCGCGTCCCGCCGCGCCCCAGTCGACGCCCACCAGCAGCAGGACGGCTCCGAAGGCGAGGATCATGACGGCGATGCCGCCCTTCATGACCGCCTCGACGAGCCGCGTCCCCCGGCCTCCCCGGCGCCCATAGCTCAGGATGAGCGCGCTCGTGACCCCACAGTAGAGGAGCCAGTTGTACTCGGCGGGGAACGCGAAGCCGGCGAACGGCGCCAGCGACTCGATGAGATGGGTGCCGAGCGCGACCTGGCCGAAGTTGAAGATCACGGCGACCGCGGCCGTGCCGACGAGGCCGGTCATCAGCGACCCGATGACCCATGAGTGGCGCCGGTTCTGTACCGGGATGACGCGGAAGCCGCCCCTGCAGGTGAAGCGGGCCATCGCGGCCATCATGAACAGGCCCAGCCCCGCGCTCAGCCAGATCAGCCACAGGGTCCGGTAGCCGAAGGTGGCGCCCGACAGCATCGAGGAGGTGAGCGTGCCGGCGCCGAGCGTGAGCGCCGCGCCCATGAACCCCGGCCCGGCCAGGCGGGCGTAGCCGCCGAGCTTGCGGTGCAGCGGCGCGCCGGCGAGCGCCGCCAGCCGGTCGGCTTCGGCGTCCAGGACCGCCCGCGGGATCTTGCGGGCGATCGGATAGTTCACGGGATCAGGATCGATTTTCCGAATACGGCGCGCTCCATCAGTTCGCGCATCGCGGTGCGGATCTCGTCGACCGGTCTGACGGCGTGGATGACCGGCTCGAGGTCGCCGCCCGCCACCATGTCGAGCAGGCGCGCGAGCCCCTCGCGGCTCCACCCGTCCGATCCGATGACGGACTGCTCGAAGCTCCAGATGTAGCGGATGTCCGTCGGCGGGTCGTAGCCGGCGGTGGCCCCGCAGGTGACCATGCGGCCCTGGAAGCGCAGCATCTTCAGGCTGGCGGCCCACGAGGCCCCGCCGATGTAGTTGATCACGACGTCCACGCCGCCGGCGTTGGGATCGTGGTAGCGGGGCCGCCCGGCGATCGCCCGCACCCGCCTCACCAGTTCGGCGGAGTCGGAGGGCAGCACGTGATCCGCGCCGAGTGCACGGAGCCGTTCCAGCTTCCGGCGCGAGCCCCCGGTCGCGATGATCCGTGCCCCGATTCGCTTGCAGAGCTGGACGCAGCCACAGCCCACGCCGCCCGTCGCGCCCAGGATCAGCGCGGTCTCGCCCGGCTGCACCCGGGCGCGGTCCTCGATCATGCGCAGGGCGGTCCCGTAGGCGACCGGGAGCGCCGCGGCCTGCTCGAACGAGACGCCGTCGGGAATCGGCAGGAGGTTCCCGAGAGGGACGGCAAGGTACTCGGCGGCCGCGCCCGGAGCCTTCTCGCCCAGCATGCCGCGGCTCTCGATCAGCGGGTCGATCAGCACGCGGTCCCCCACGCGCCGTCCGGCCGCCTCCGTCCCGGGCCCGAAGCCCGCGATCTCTCCCGCCGCGTCGCCGCACGGCGTCATGGGGAGCGGCACCCGCAGCCCCGTCATGCCGCCGAGCATCATCGGGTCGAAGCCGTTGAGCCCGCAGGCGCGGATCCGGACCAGGGCTTCGCCGGGAGCGGGTTCGGGGTCCTGGACCTCGCCCAGGTAGAGTTCGTCGGCGTCGCCGTGCGCGTCGTAGAGGACCGCCCTCACCGCATCAGCCCGCCAGCGACGAGTAGGTCCCCCGTCCGACCGCGCAGAGGCGCCCCTGGTCGTCGTGCACGTCGACGTCCGATACCGAGATCGTACGGCCGTGACGCCGCAAACGGGCCGTGGCCAGCAGGTACGGGCCGGTGCAGGGGCGCAGGTAGTCGACCCGCAGCGAAATCGTCGGGACGCCGCCTCCGGCCCGCACGGCGACGACCATGTCCCCGGCGATGTCGATCAGCGAGGCGACCGGACCGCCGTGGTACATCGTGCCGTCTCGGGTAAGGTCGGGACGCATGGTCATCCGGAGGACGGCGGTGTCGTCGCCCAGTTCCTCGAGCGTGACGCCGAGCGCGACGATCGCCTCCGAGTCGGCGAGGATGGACTCGATCAGGGCCCGCGCGCCCGCATCCCGAGCCCCGTCGGTCCGCGCCGCGCCGGACTCCGTCATGGCGGCGGGAGGGCGTTCGTGACGGGCGTAGTCGCGTAGTAGAGGAGCAGGAACACCAGGAGCAGGATCGCAACCCATATGACGGAGACTCCGGTGGGCCAGGTACGCCCCAACACGCCGCTCGGGCCCATGTAGCGCCTGGCCGATCCGATCACGTCGCCGGCCGCGACCACGGTGCGCGCCGCGATGGCAGCCCGCAGCCGCGACGCGACACCACCGCCGGCGAGCGCCAGTCCCCTGCCGAAGCGGCGATAGAACCAGTCCGCATCCAGGTTCGTCGAGGGCAGCTCGTGCGGCTCCCGGTCGGAGAGCCGAAGCCACACGAAGGCGAGCACGGCGAAGAAGAGCAGCTGCAGCTGGCTGATCACGTGCGCGGACGTGAACGGTTCGTACGTAACCGCGTACGGAAGGTTCGGATACAGGAACCAGGTCGGGAACGTCCCGTTGAAGACGCACAGGAAGGCCGCCATCCCCATCGCGATGAGCATGCTCGTCGGCGCCTCCTTCGTGCGGATCCCGGAATCGGGCCCGAAGAAGCCGTAGAACGGAATCTTGATGCCCGCGTGGTGCAGCACGCCGGCGGAGGCGAAGAGGAGGAAGAGCCACACGATGTCGAGGTTCTGCTCCAGCGCCGCCGCCATCACCATCGACTTGCTCACGAAGCCGCTGAAGAGCGGGAAGGCGGAGATGGAGGCGGCGCCGATCACGCAGAGCGCCGCCGTCTTCGGCATGCTCTTGTAGAGTCCGCCCAGCTCGCTGCACTTCGTCGTCCCCGTGCGATAGAGCAGCGCCCCCGTCGACATGAAGAGGAGCCCCTTGAAGAGCACATCGTTGAAGGCGTGCGCGACCGCCCCGTTCACGGCCATCTCGGTGCCGATCCCGACGCCGCACACCATGAAGCCGATCTGGTTGATCATGCTGTAGCCGAGCACCCGGCGCAGATCGTTCTCGATCACGGCGTAGAAGATCGGGAACATCGTCATGAGGACGCCGACCCAGATCAGCAGATCCTCGCCCTGGTATCCCCGCGCCAGGGCGTAGACGGCGACCTTCGTCGTGAACGCGCTCAGGAAGACGGCGCCGCTGTAGGTCGCCTCGGGATAGGCGTCCGTGAGCCAGTTGTGGAGCAGCGGGAAGGCGGCCTTGATCCCGATTCCGAGCAGGATGAGGTTCGTGCCCAGCGTCCCCGTCCCCAGCGTCCCCGTCCCCAGGTGGCCGAAGGCGACGGAGCCCGTGGCCCGCGCGTGGGCGATGATCCCGGCCAGGAGGACGACGCCGGATCCGACCTGGACGATGAGGTAGCGGATCCCCGCCCGGTAGGAGCGTTCCGTGCCGCGCGCCCACACGAGGAAGACGGAACTCAGCGCCAGAAGCTCCCAGAAGACGAAGAGCGTGATCAGGTCGCCGGCCTGGACGGCTCCGATGGCGGCGCCCGCGTAGACCAATGCCGAAGCGTCCTCGAGCGCGCTCCCTCCGCGCCGCGCGAAGATGAGCCCGATGAAGGCCGCGATGTGGAAGAGCCATCCGAAGATCCGGCTCAGCCCGTCGATCCGGACGAGCGTCAGCTCGTAGGAGAAGATCGAGACCTGCCCGAACTCCCCTTCTCCCAGGGCAAGAAGGGCGGCGAGGCTCGCGGCGGGCAGGAGGAGGACCCAGCCGGTCCGCGCACGGCCCCGGAGGAGGGGGACGAGCAGTGCCCCGAGGATCATGACCGCGGCGGGAGGAAGGCTACCGATCATAGTAGTCCTCGTCCCGCATCACGCCCTTCCGGAGCAGCTTGGCGGTGTAGACGATCGCCGTGTAGGCGAGGAAGCCGTAGACGGCGTAGAAGGACGGCAGGCCCTCCCAGTCGCGCTCCGGGTGGCGCAACTCCCACCACCCCATTCGCTGCTGCAGGAAGTTCACGAAATCGAGCGCAAACAGCACGCCGCACACGACGATCAGGATCGCGATCAGGCGCTTCCAGCGCTTCGGATCGTCGAAGTAGTGCCGGCCCCGGTCCTTCACCCGTCCGCCCGCGTCGTGCGTGTCAGAGGCCATGGCCTACCCTCCGCCCAGGGGGACGAGCAGGCGATACACATCGTCGGCGAGGAAGAAGAGGACGATGCAGCCGACCGCCGTGAACGAGAGTGCCGCGAGGCAAAATGCCGGCGCCTCCTTGAAGCGGGGCGGGTCCGACCCATCGGCGGGCTTCGAGAAGAACGCGCGGATGGGGATCGGGACGAGGTACGCGATGTTCAGCAGTGAACTGACCATCAGTACCGCGACGAAGAGGATCTGCCCGGCGTCGAGCGCCCCGAGCGCCAGGTACCACTTGCTCCAGCTTCCGCCGAGGGGCGGGACGCCGACGACGCTGAGGGCCCCGATGAGGAAGGCCGCCATCGTGATCGGCATCGCCCGGCCCAGCCCCCGCATGTCGCTGATCTCCGTCTTGTGCGCCGCGACGTAGATCGCGCCGGCGCAGAAGAAGAGGGTGATCTTGCCGAAGGCGTGCATGAGGATGTGCATGCTGCCGCCGACCACGCCCCAAGCGTTCGCGAGCGCCGCCCCGAGGACGATGTAGGAGAGCTGGCTCACCGTGGAGTAGGCGAGGCGCCGCTTGAGGTTGTCCTGCGCCATGGCGACGAGCGAGCCCGCAACGACCGTGAAGCCGGCGGCGTACATGAGCCACACGCTGATCCCCGACGCGCTCAGCAGATCGAGGCCGAAGACGTAGATCACGACCTTCATGATCGTGAACACGCCGGCCTTCACGACCGCGACCGCGTGCAGGAGCGCGCTCACCGGCGTCGGCGCGACCATGGCCGCGGGAAGCCAGCGGTGGACCGGCATGAGGGCGGCCTTCCCCGTCCCGAACACGAAGAGCGCCAGCAGGACGAGGAGGACACCGTCGCTCGCCCGGCCGTCCAGGATCCCCCCGGCGCGGAAGTCGAGCGTGCCCGCGAGGACCCAGGTCCACGCCACCGCGAGGAGGAGAAAGGCGACGGAAGTGGTGACAAGGATCCCGAGATACGTGCGGGCGCCCTTCATCGCCTTCGGCGTCCCGTGGTGCGAGACGAGCGGGTAGGTCGAGAGCGTCAACACCTCGTAGAACAGGAACAGCGTGAGCAGGTTGCCCGCGAGCGCCACGCCCATGGCGGCGCAGATGGAAACCGCGAAGCAGACGTAGAATCGCGTCTGGTGCGCTTCCCCGTGTCCCCGCATGTAGCCGATCGAGTACAGCGACGTGACGATCCAGAGCCCGGAGGCCACCAGGGCGAAGAGCATGCCGAGGGGCTCCAGGCGGAGCACGAGGGAGAGGCCGCCGGGGAGCAGCCGCACCAGCAGGACCCCGGGGGTCGCGCCGGCGAGGACGTGCGGCAGGAGCGATGCGACGAACCAGAAGAGCGCCACGCCGGTGGCGAGCGTGACGGCTTCCCGAACGTTGGGCCAGCGGCCGACCGTCGCGATGAGCACGGCGCCGGCGAGGGGAATCACCAGCGCCCAGTACATCGGAACCATGCCGCTCACGGGAGCCCCCGCAGCACGGCTTCGGCCGCCTGCTCCGCCACGCCGGCGGAGTATGCCGTATAGATGCCGAAGAAGACCGTCGCCCCGAGGAGCACCCACGTCGGGACGAGCATCGAGAGCGGCGCCTCGCGCGCCTCGCGCGCCCGCTCGCTCGGTTCGCGGAAGAAGGCGGTCTCCACCACGCGCCACACGTAGACGAGGGCGAGCAGCGAACTCAGCAGCAGGAGGACCGCGACGAGGACGCTGCCCTGTTCCAGCGCCGCCTGGATCAGGTACCACTTGCTGATGAAGCCGGCCGTCGCCGGGACCCCGATGAGGCCGAGACCGCCGAGCGCCCACGCGGCCATCGTCCAAGGCATCGCTCGCCCGATCCCCGCCATCTCGTCGAGGTCGACGGAGTGCAGCCGCAGCATGATGCACCCCATGGCCATGAAGAGCCCGCCCTTGATGAGCGCGTGGTTGAACAGGTGGACGATGCCCCCGGTGAGCCCGGTCGCCGTCGCGAAACTGATCCCCAGGACCATGTATCCGACCTGGGCTACCGACGAATAGGCGAGCATCCGCTTAATGTTGCGCTGAAAGATCGCGACCGTGGAAGCCACGAAGATCCCGGCCAGGGCGAGCGGCATGAGCGCGCGCCCCAGCCCGAGGTGCTCGAACGAGAATTCGAGCCCGAACACGCTGAACATGAAGCGCAGAAGGATGTAGACGGAGACCTTGGTCGAGGTCGCCGCAATGAAGGCGCTCACGGCGGACGGCGCGTACGCGTAGGCGTTGGGCAGCCACACGTGGAGCGGGAAGAGCGCCATCTTCAGGGCAATGCCCACGGTGAGGAAGCCGAAGGCGACGAGCGCGGTCCGCATGCCCTCGACGGCGGGCAGCCGGTCGGCCATGTCGACCATGTTCAGCGTCCCGGTCATCTGGTACATGAGACCGATGCCGATGAGGATGAACGTGGCCCCGATCGTGCCCATCACCAGGTACTGGAAGGCTGCGGGCAGCGCCTGCCTGCGCCCTCCGAGGGCGATGAGGGCGTACGATGAGAGCGCCGCGATCTCGAGGAAGACGAAGACGTTGAAGAGGTCGCCGGTAATCGCGATGCCGAGCAGGCCCGTGAGGGAAAGCAGGTAGAGCGTGCAGAAGAGGTAGTGCCGGCCGGCGGGAACCTCGTCGATCAGACTGCGCGGCGCGTAGGTGAGCACGAGCGCGCCGATTCCCGACACGAAGAGCAGCACGAAGGCGCCGAGGGCGTCGACGCGATACTCGATTCCCCACGGCGCGGCCCAGCCGCCCAGTTCGTAGGTGATGGCGCCGACCTCGAGCACCTCGCGGAGCAACGCGACCGAGACGCCGAACGCCGCCCAGCACACGATGATCGCGAAAGGCAGAACCAGCGACCGCCGCCGCAGGATGATGCAGAGCGGCGCCGCCAGGAGCGGAACGATGACCTGCAGGACCGGCAGTTGATCTCCGACCATCGAGGCCAGCCAGTTCATCGAGGATCGTCCTGCGCGTAGATCTCGTCCTCCTCGATCGTGTTGTACGCTTCACGGATGCGGACGACGAGCGAGAGGGCGACGGAGGTCGTGGCGACGCCCACGACGATCGCGGTGAGGATGAGGACGCTGGGGAGCGGGTTGCTGTAAACCTCGAACCCCTCGGCCGTGATCGGCGCCGTGCCCCCGCTGACCTTCCCGACCGTGATGTAGAAGAGGAAGACCGAAACCTGGAAGATGTTGAGTCCGATGACCTTCTTGATGAGGTTCCCGCGCGAGATGACGATGTAGAACCCCGTCATCATCAGGAAGATGACGACCCAGTAGTTGTACAGTCCGAGCGCGGAGTCGAAGATGGACTCGATCACTGGCGCCCGCGTCCCGCGAAGGTCGAATAGATCGCGATGATCACCGCGGCGACCGTCACCCCGACGCCGAGTTCGACGACGAGGATCCCGTAGTGCTGTCCCGACGCCGGATACGCCGGCGTCAGGACGCCGTATTCGAGGAAGTTGCCGCCCAGAAGCATCGTCAGAACGCCCGTGCCGGCGAAGATGAGCACGCCGACCGCGATCAGGATTTCGATCACGCGCTCCGGCGCCACGCGGCGCACGGCCGTGAGTCCGTAGATCATCCCGTAGAGCACGAACCCGGCCGCGAAGATGACGCCGGCCTGGAATCCTCCGCCCGGTCCGTAGTCGCCGTGGAACTGGACGTACAGGGCAAAGAGAAGGACGTACGGCAGCACGAACTTGCTGACCACGCGCAGGATGGTGTGATCGGTCATGCGGCGTCCTCCCCGCCGTCCGCCGCGGGCCGGCGTTTGCGGCTCCCGCGGAGGAGGACGAGCACCGCGATGCCGGCGGTGAAGATGACGACCGTTTCTCCGAGCGTGTCGTAGCCGCGGTAACTGCCCAGCACGGCGGTGACGACGTTCGGGATGTGGATGTCGTGGTCCGTCCGCTCAACGTAAGAGGGCTGGGGATAGTTGCTGGCCGGCGCCTCGGGATCGCCGAACCTCGGCATGTCCAGCGTACCGTACAGGAGCGCGGCCCCCGTGATCGTCACCACCGCCAGCGGCAACGCCGAGGGCCGGACCGGCCGCTTCGCCTTGCGCGTGGTGAGCGCCAGGGTGGCGAGCGCGAGAATCGTCGAGATCCCTGCGCCGACGGCGGCCTCGGTGAGGGCGACGTCGGGGGCATCGAGCAGGAGCATCCAGCCGGCGCCGAGGAAGCTGAAGATGCCCATCAGCATGACGGCCGCGAACAGCCCGCGCATCCGCAGCACCGCGACCGCCGTCGCGCAGAGCAGCGTGAGGAGCAGCGCCGTCACGACCTGAACTTCCAGGGCTACGGAATCGATGACGCCTCCTCCGCCTCGTCGACGCGCGGTCGGAGCCCGGTTTCCAGCGCGGCATTGGCCAGCGCGTGCGTGGAGGTCGGACTGGTGATCCAGAGAAAGACGAGAATCGAAACCAGCTTTGCGGTCACGATCCACCCGGGCGAGAGGAACATGAGCCCGGTGAGGATGAGCCCCGCCCCGAGCGTGTCCGTGATCCCGGCTCCGTGGATGCGGCAGAAGAAATCGGGCAGGCGAACGACCCCGATCCCGCCGATGACGGCGAAGAGCGCGCCCGTCAGCATGAGCACGGCGCTCACGATCTCGAACGCGGATTCCGGCATCACGACGCCTTCTCCCGGTCCGGGTCCGCGAAATCGCCGTACTTCGAGAATCTGAGCACCGCGATGACGCCGATGAAGTTGATGAGGGCGTAGACGAGTCCGAGGTCGAGGAAGTCCGGCCGGCCCGTGATGAACCCGATCACGGCGATCAGGAGCACCGTCTTCGTGCCGAACATGTTCAGCGCGAGGATGCGGTCGAAGACCGTGGGCCCCTTCCCCGCCCGCACGAGGGCGAGGCCCATCGTGACGATGATCGCGGCGAGGACGGCGGCGAGGATCATCCGCGCCCCTCGACCCGGGTTACCCGCCGGTCCATCTCGCCCGTGAGCACGCCTTCCGCCGCCTCGCGCGTGAGGGCGTGGACCGTGATGTGATCGCCTTCCGTGTCGACCGTCACGGTGCCGGGCGTGAGCGTGATCGAGTTCGCGTAGATGACCCGGCCGATGTCGGTGCGCTGCCCGGCCCGCACCCGTATCACGCGGGGCTGGATCGGAAGCCCTGGGCGCACGATGCGCACGGCGACGGCGATATTCGCCTTCACGATCTCGACCACGAGCCAGGGCAGGTAGCGGACCAGCCCCAGCGGGAGCTGGATCGGCGCCCCCTCGTCATCGACGATCCTCATGCGGAGCGAGATGAAGACGACGAGCCCGATGGACACCGCTCCCAGACTCAGAATGACCGGGTTGTCGAAGTGCCCCGACCAGATGAGCCACACGGCGGCCAGGATGGCGACGAGGCCGACGGCGTATGTCACGGATTCGGAGTGGCGGGTCGAGCGGCTTGCGGCATGTCGGCGCCCGGACGTTGAGTGAAGGTTGTCGGCCCATCCAAAAGTCGACCACAGAATGGCGAACCGGTCGCGCGGGCGCGAGAGGCTCCCGCCCGATCCCGTCCCGGCGGTCGACGCCGGTCAGTCTACCACTGCGATTGCGCTCCGTCGACGATCTGCTGGACGAGGTTCTCGAGCGCGACGATCAGGGCCTGGTCTTCGGTTTCGTTTCCGGGTTCGTATTCCCCGGTCCCGGTCAGACTCTGGTTGCCCCAGATGATGAGGTTCTCGGCCACATCGAGGATCTCGACGGAGACGCTGACGGTCACGCGACGCTGGAAGACGTCCGCGCCGACCCCCCCGACGGCGTCGAAGTTGACCGCCTCATCGGCGTAGCGCCGGATCTGCGCCGTGATGACCGCGTCGGCTTCCTCCTCGGACGCGAGCCGCAGCCCCAGCCGCTGGCGCGCCGCCGTGAGGAGTTCGTCCATCAGGGACTCCGCGATGCCGAACTGCGTGCTCTCGTTCTCGATCGGTGCGACCCACACGGTGCGCATGTGGCTGGGCAGCCCGCCGCCGCCGGAGAAGCCGTAGCACCCCGCCAGCACGGCGAGCATCGGAATCGCGGCCATCGCTCCGGCGCGAAATCGGCAGGACATAGTGTTCCTCATCGTATGGCTGTGATTGAGCCGTCGCGCTCACCAACTCCCAAAGTACCCCGCTCGAGTCCACGATGTCCCGATACCGGGCTTCCCGGGGCCAGCTGAGGTCGCTTCCCCACGCGAGTTCGATCCAGCGCTCGCGGCGGCCGGCCCGCCGCTCCTCGAGGCGGGTGAGGCGTCCCTCGTCAAGATAATAGCTTCGCGTCGCGCCTCCTTCGACCGCGAACTCGAGGACGCTGGAGCCGGGGATCTCGTACCCCCCGGCGGGAGGCGCGTCGCCGGGCCGAAACACCCCCGCCATGGCGTACAGGAAGACGGTCGGGGGCAGTTCGACGCCCTCGAGATCGCCCGACGTGGCCAGAACCCCGTCGACGAGCGTGGCCTGGAGGCTTCCCTCCCCCGTCGAGAAGAGATCGAGACGAAAACGGTCGGGAGGATTCACGCGGGCCGCGCCGTCGCCGCGGAAGTTCCCGCTCTCGCCGGCGTATTCCCACCTGAAGACGACGTGCATCGGCTGTTCCGTGCCCGAGGTCGCGCGCGCCCGGAGCGCGACCTCGTCCGCGTCCGGCATCGGGGCCCCGCGCTCGAAACCGCCGCCGCAGGCGGTGAGAGGCAGGAGGAGGAGAAGCCGGAGGACGCGGCGCCCCGGGGCTCGGTTCACGTGGCGGCCGGCGGGGCGGCGACGGCCGGAAGGGTCTCCAGTTGCCGCTTCACGGCCTCCGGAAACCGGTGCGGACGGCCCCTCGCATCGGTGCACACGAGGGCGGTGCGGGCGCGGGCGAGCGTCGCGTCGTCGGACGCACGCGCGATCCGGTAGGCGAACACGACTTCCCGGCTCCGGACGCGCTCCACGCGGGTGTGAATCCGGATGAGTTCGTCGTACTCGACCGGGATCCGGTATTCGACCTCTACCCGGGACACCGGGAGCCAGAGGCCTCCGCGCTCGAGTTCCGCGTACGACACGCCGCGCTCGCGCATGAGCGTCGTGCGCCCGAGTTCGCACCACACGAGGTAGTGGCGGTGGTGCGCACGCCCCATCTGGTCGGTCTCGGCATACCGCACGCGTACTTCCGTCGTTCCGACTCCGTTCGCGCCTTCCATGGCCGCAATATGCTCCCGAGACGCACCGGGTGTCGAACTTTCTCCCGTGACCGATGCACCGCGGTCCCTCGCCGGGGTTTGACGGGCCGCGCCCGGCGCGCCGAGCTTCGGCCCCATGTCCGAACGCACCGTCGTCGTGTCCGACATCCACCTCGGGGCCGTCGCCGCCGAGAACGCGCGCGCGTTTCTCGCCTTCCTCGAGGAGGCGCGCCGATGGGGCGACGAACTCCTGATCAACGGCGACCTGTTCGACTTCTGGTTCGAATACCGACAGGTGATCCCGCGCGGCCAGCTCGACGTGCTCGCCCGCCTGCGGCGGCTCGTCGAAGGCGGCATGCCCGTCCTGTTCATGGGCGGGAATCACGACGCGTGGGGGGGGAGTTTCCTCCGCGACGAGGTCGGAGTCGAAATCCTCGAAGAGCCGGCGCGGCGACGGATCGCGGGGCGGCGGGCGTACATCGCGCACGGCGACGGACTCGGCCCCGCGGATCGGGGCTACCGGGTTCTGCGCCGGGCCGCCCGCAGTCCGGTGGGGCGCGGACTCTTCAGGTGGGTCCACCCCGACCTCGGGCTCCCCCTCGCGCGGCTCGCCAGCGGCACGAGGCGGGCGCAGGCGGGGGGGGTGCGGAGCGAATCGCCCCGGGCGTCGCTCCTCGCGCGGCACGCGGTGGAGATACTGGCCGCACACGAGGACGTGGACCTCGTCGTGTTCGGGCACTCGCACCGGCCGGAAGTCACCGAACTCGCGCCGGGGAGGTTCTACCTCAACTCCGGGGACTGGCTCCACCACAACAGCTTCGCGGTCGTGACGCCGGACGAGATCCGCCTGGAGTCGTACCGGGGACCCGGCGAAGGCTAGGGGAAATTCACCTTGAAGCCGAGGGCGATCCCGACGGATCCATCGGCGGGCGGGCCGATCGAGGGCTCGAAGTCCCAGAACTGCGTGGACACCCAGGCGTCGAGACCGCTCAAAAAGGCGAAGAATCCGGCGAGGACGATCCAGTTTTCGCGCTGCCCGGTGCGATTGGAGATCCGCTCTTCGTTCGGCGGCATCTCCTCCTTCGCCGCGGAGAGCCGCGCGTCGGCCTTGAAGACCATGAACAGGAAGACGGACTCGGCGGCGAAGTAGAAGGCGCCGCGGGCCGGCCGCCCGACCTCCAGCTGTCCCCAGCCCGGAAGGATCAGGGAGCGTCCGAAGGCGCCAAGCGGGGAGATGGGGGGGCGCCGTCCCGTCGAGTCGGCGGCGGGGCTCGTCTCGGCGGCGACCGAATCGGGCGCGGCCACCGGGGGCGGAGGATCCTGCGCCCGCAGCGGCGATGGCTCCAGGGCCTGGCCGGCCAGGAGCACGGCGGCGAGCGCGAAGGTGGCGGGAACGTGTGGGAATCGAACCCACCCGGGACGCGCGAACGCCCCATAACGGTTTTGAAGACCGCAGGCGACACCAGTCACCATCCGCTCCCGGTCAATCCGCATCGTTCGTCATTCCCGGTCCGGCCGCTCTCAAATCGCCGGCCGCGCTCGCCCGATCACCTCGATCTCGACCCGGGCCCCGAGGGGCAGCGCGGCCACGGCGACTGTCGAGCGGGCCGGATACGGCGGCTCGAAGTGGCGGGCATAGACCTCGTTCACGGCGCCGAAATCGCCCATGTCCGCGAGGAAGATCGTCGTCTTCACGACATCGCCGAAGGCGAGCCCCGCCTCGCCCAGCACGGCCGCGAGGTTCGTCATCACGCGCTCCGCCTGGGACACGACATCGGGGCCCACCAGCTGGCCGGTGGACGGGACCAACCCCACCTGTCCCGCGGAGTAGAACAGCTCGCCGGCCCAGTACCCCTGGGAGTAGGGGCCGACGGCGGCGGGTGCATGGTCGGTGTGGACCGATCCGGTCTGCATGCTCGAGACTCCTTTCGGGGGCGGGCGATCGGCCGTCGCCACCGGGCATGACGCGGCGCGTCCGCCGGTCGCCATCGCCTTGCATCGAATCGGTGGGAGCCGGTAACCTCGCCCGTACGCCTCATCGCTGGAGGCGAGTCGTTGCGTTCGAACGCGTTCTGGCGGTCGGGCGAACATACTTCGATCCCCCGGAGAGCGCCAAAGACCGTGCCCGCCGGCTCCGCCCGCCGTTCCGCCGCAAGACTCGCCCGCGATGCCGTACTTCGCATGGCCTTCGCGGTCGAGGCCTATTTCAGGCTCCTCGTTCGCGTGACGAGGGCCTGTTTGAGCCGGCCCTTCTACCGCGGCGACCTCGTGCAGCAGATGGACACGATCGGCGTCGCCTCGATCTTCATCGTCATGCTGACGGGCCTCTTCACGGGGATGGTGCTCGCCCTCCAGGCCGCCGTGGAAATGGAACGTTTCGGGGCGACGGTCTACATCGGCCGCCTGGTGGGGGCGAGCACGATCCGCGAACTCGGCCCCGTCCTCACGGCGCTCATCGTCACGGGGCGGGCGGGGGCCGGCATGGCGGCGGCCCTGGGCGCAATGCGGGTCACGGAGCAGGTCGACGCGCTCCGCACGATGGGCGTGGACCCGATCCGGAAGCTCGTCGTGCCCCGTTTCCTCGCCGCCCTCGTGATGCTCCCCGTGGTCACGATCATAGGCGATGCCGTCGCCATCCTGGGCGGGCTCCTCATCGCGGTGCTGATGCTGGACTTCACGGCCCAGCTGTATATCAACTCCGTGTGGGAAACCCTCGCGCAGACCGGCTTCGTGCTCACGGTCATCCCCATCGACCTGATTCAGGGACTGGGCAAGCCCTTCGCGTTCGGCGGGATCATCGCGCTCACGAGCTGCTTCCACGGGCTTCGGGCGGAGGGCGGCACGGAAGGCGTGGGGCGAGCGACGACGCGGGCCGTGGTGACCTCGTCCATCCTCATCCTCGCGATGGATTACTTCCTCACGCAGATCCTGCTGACCATGTTCCCATCGTGAACGAGGATCCGACATGAGCGGCCGCACGCCCGACGGCGCGCCGGAGCCGGGAAGCGAGGCCTTCGAGGCGGAGCTGCGCGACGAGATTCGCCGGGAACTGGAGACCCACGGGGGCGGGTCCGCGCAACCCGAAATCGTCGAACTGCGGGACGTGTGGCTCTCCTTCGGGACTCACGAGGTGCTGCGCGGCGTTTCGCTGGGCGTCGCGCGCGGCGGGACGCTCTGCATCCTCGGCGGGTCGGGAGTCGGGAAGTCGACGATCCTGCGCCTCATGCTCCGGCTCCTCCTCCCCGACCGCGGCGAGGTCCTCATCGAGGGACGCGACATCAGCGCGGTTTCGCGTCCGGAGGCTCTGGCGCTGCGGGAACGGATGGGGATGGTGTTCCAGGGATCGGCGCTCTTCGATTCCCTGAACGTGTTCGACAACGTGGCTTTTCCGCTCTACGAGCATACGAAGCTGGCGGATGGTGAAATCCGGGACCGCGTCGAAGAGGTGCTGTCCTTCGTGGACCTCGACCCGGCGATGGTGCTCCCTCTGCTCCCGTCCGCACTGTCCGGAGGCATGCGCAAACGGGTCGCCATCGCGCGGGCGATCGTGCACCGCCCCCCCATCCTCCTCTTCGACGAACCGACGAGCGGGCTCGACCCGATCACGACGCGGAGGATCGATGAACTGATCCTGAAGCTGCGGCGGGAACTGCACGTCTGCGTGGTCGTCGTGACCCACGATGTGCGGTCCGCGGCGAGAATCGCGACCGAGACCGCGCTCCTGAAGGACGGGAAGATTATCTTCAGCGGAACTCCGGAGGAGATGCACGCCACGGAAGACCGCTATGTTCGAGCCTTCCGCGGCTAACCGCCACGGACTGCCGAGGGGCCAGACAGGGGGCACAGGGATACGATGCGACGGTCGGAACCGATCACATGGGACCAGATGCGCGTGGGGTTCGTCCTCATCGTCTCCCTCGTCCTGCTCGCGTTATGCGTGCTTTTCGTGGGCCGGATCGGGGACGTGTTCGGCGAGCGCTATCAGCTTGTCGCGCTGATGGAATCCGCTTCGGGGCTCCGCCCCGGAGCCCCCGTCCAGGTGGCCGGGAGGGGCGTCGGCCAGGTCGAGCGCGTGGAGTTCATCGCACCGGAGGAGCGGGGGGACTCGGAAGCCGCGGTCGCGGTCTGGCTCGGGGTCAACGTGGACATCCGGGAGCAGATCCGGCGCGGATCGAGAGCCCGCGTGCGGACGCAGGGACTGCTCGGCGACCGCCTCATCGACATCGAACCGGGGTCTCCCGATTCGGCGATCCTCGTTCCGGGAGACACGATCGGAACGGCGCCGGCGCTGAGCTACGACGAACTCCTCGGCCAGGCGGCCGATGCCGTCCTCGGTCTCACACAGCTCTCGAACGACCTTTCGGCGACGCTGGCCCGCGTCTCGAGCGGCGAGGGTTCGCTTGGACGCCTCCTCGTCGATGAAGCGCTCTACGACGGCCTCGTCGACCTCAACGAAAACCTCGCGGCAGTGCTGGGGCCGATCGCCGACGGGGAGGGCTCCTTCGCCCGTCTCCTCGAGGATGAGGAATTCTACGACCGCCTCGTTTCCTCCACCGCCCGCTTCGACACGGTGACGGCGGCGCTGGCGGCCGGCGAAGGGACGCTCGGGCGTCTGCTGGCGTCGGACTCCCTGTACCGCGCGGTCGCCTCATCCGCGACCCGGGCCAATGCGATCCTGGGCCTCATCGAGAACGGCGAAGGGGCGGTCGGGCAGCTCATCGGCGACGAGACGCTGTACGAGGAGTTTCTCAAGGTCGTGGTGGACCTGAACGCGTTCCTCACCGAGGTGCGGGCCAACCCCGGAAAGTTCATCCCGCCGATCCGGGTCTTCTAGCAGATCCGGTAGCGGATCCGGGCCCTCTAGAGGTCGTGCATCGTCTCGAAATCGACGACCTCGAACTCGCGCGCGCCGGCCGGAAGCCTCACGCTCACGAGTTCGCCCTTCCTTCTTCCGAGGAGCGCGCGGCCGATGGGCGACTCCATCGAGATGTCGTTGTTCTCGATGTCGACGTCGTCGCCGATCGTGAGGTTGAAGGACTCGATCTCGTCGTCCTCCAGGTCGCGCACCGCGACTCTCGAACCGAACCCGACCCGGTCCGTCGGGATGTTCTCGATATCGAGTTCCCCGAGCTGGGACATTCGGCGCGCCAGATAGTCGAGCCGCGCCCGCACGAAGCCCTGCCGCTCCAGGGCGGCGGTGTACTCGGAATTCTCCCGCAAGTCGCCCTGGGCGACGGCCTTCTCGATTTCCTTCGGAAGGATGACGTTCAGCTCGTGGAGAAGCGTCTCCGCTTCGTCCCCGATCTTGCGCTGCAGTTCTTCGATCATCCGGAACCTCCTCGACCCGTCGACGGGCCGGCCGCAAAAAAAGCCGAGGCGCTCCCGGAAAGGGAGGCGCCCCGGGCGGAGCACTGCCGGCGCAGGTTATGCGACCCTGCACCTGATGGAGGCGGCGGGAATCGAACCCGCGTCCGCGAGCCCATCCACCACGGCATCTACGTGCGTAGTTCGTGATCGAGTCTCGTCCCGCGAGGGTTCACGAACAACCCCTCACGGAACCAGCCGTGTACGCGGCTCTCGCCGTGCTCTCGTCACCCGCGGCTTACGGCGCGCCGGGGCGACCAGCCCGATTCATCGACGTCCGCCGGGAGGTCCTCGGGCCCGGACCTCTCGGGGACGGGCTACGCGATTTTACGCAGCCAGAGCCAAACCGTCGTTGGCACCTGAAGGTTTCCCGGTGTTTAACGAGGCCCCGGGCACCTCGGCACGCTTCCGCGGCTTCCGGTTCACGCGTCGAAGCCGTGTCGCCCCCCTGATACTCGCAAAGGCTACCCCACACGGTCGTTTATCCCGTCGTGCAGCGCAAGTTCCGGGAGCGGCCGAGGAGGTTCTTTGACAGCCGGAAACCGGCGCGGGTATACTCGGGGCTTGCCGGGTCCGGCGGCGCCGGTGCCCGTTGATTCGATATGCGCCCCGCGCTCGCGGGGAGGAGATATAGATCCAAGTGCAGCTTCGAGAATTTTTCGTTCCGTCCGCCATCAAACTCGACCTGGCGGCCGAGACGAAGGATGAGGCCCTGAAGGAACTCGTGTCGTGTATGGGCCTCGACGGAAAATCCGAAGGAATCCTCTACAAGATGCTGAAGCGGCGGGAAAATCTCGGTTCGACCGGGATCGGCCGCGGCATCGCGATCCCGCACTGCCGTTCGCTCGTCGTGACCCGGTTGAGGGTCGCGTTCGGCCGCAAGCTCTCGGGTCTGGATTTCAAGGCGATCGACGAGAAACCCGTTCGGTACGTCTTCCTCATCGTCGCGCCGCCGCTGGAGGTCTCGAATCAGTATCTTCCGGTGCTGGGCAGGATCGCGCAGTTCGGCAAGGAAGCCGACGTGCCGGACTTGCTCGCCGAAATATCGAGCCCCGAACAGTTCATCGAGTTGCTCGATGCGAAGGACCTCTAGTGGACCAGCAACTCGAACTGCTCCTTGAGATCCAGGACCTGCGAATGCAGCGTCGAGGTCTCACGGACGGAACGCTGACCGACCTCGAGGCGGAGGTCTTCGACATCAAGATCGAGGACGCGATCCGATCGCTCGACGAGAAGGTCGAGGAACTCGCGCAGAGGCTGACGCGGGGGATCCGGGAGCGCTATCGCCGCATCGCCGACAAGGCGCCGCGCGTCGTCGCGCCGGTCATCAACGGCATCTGCTACGGCTGCTTCGTGGCGGTTTCCACGGCCCGCGCCTCCGAGGCGGACCGAAATCTCCGCGTCGAATCGTGCGAGTACTGCGGCTGCTTCCTCTACCACGTCGGCTGAACCCGGACTGAGCCCGCAGCCCGCTTAGCCGGGCGGGCGGACGAGAACTCTTCCTTCCGCGGTTCGCCGGGTCACGCCTTCCCGGTCGAGGTATTCGAGGAGCGGGATCAGGTACTTCCGGGAGAGCCCGAACGTTTCCTTGAACCGCGTGGGAGGGGCCGGCGCGCCATCGGCGAGAAGCTCTCTCGTTCGCGCCTCCATGTTCTCCAGAGCCCCGACGGCGACATGCAACTCGGGTGTCACCGCCTTCGTCACGCCGGACTCCTGCAGCAGCCGGAGGAGGTCGTCGAGCACGGCGCGGTCCAGACGCAGCTTCTTCCCCAGTTCCGCGACGAGCGGTGGCTGCAGTCCGGCCGCCTCGATCGTCCCCTCGAGTTGCGCGCGCCCCTCTTCCTCGCGCGGAGTGAGGCGGGGCGCGTGGTCCGGAAGCGCGAGCCGCGGCCCGTTCTCGAGCAGACGCCGGTCCGCGAGGAGTCGGCGGACGGCGGTCTCCGCCAGTTCGAGGTCGCAGACGGGCGCCATCGCGGAGCGTACGGCCTCCTTCGACACGCCCGGGGCGCGGCGGTCCGCGGCGTGGAGGCGGACCATGCTTTCCTCCACGGCTTCCATCGCCTCGGCCACCGCGTCGGCCGCGAACCAGCGGTCGCCGATGCGCACACAGCCGGCCTCCCCGGCGGCCGTCTCGAGCGTGGGGTCGCGCCGCCCGAGGAGGATCGGCGATGTCGCGACGGGGAGCCCGCGCAGGCCCCCCAAGGCCACGGCGGCGGCGAGCGCCTCCGCCGGGTCACCGTCGAGAATCCGCCGCCAGGCTGCCGTCCGCGCGGGCCAGTCGGGCGGCGGGTTCAGCTCCGCCACGCGGATCCCGCCGATCGTCGTCACCGGCGAGTAGAAACGAAGGATGGCCCGATCGCGGGTCCGGGCGAGGAGCGGCGCCTCGAGGGCAAGCACGGCCCAGGCGGTCGCGCCGGGCGCGACGGGCTGGCGATCGGCCGTTTGCAGTCGGGCCATGACTTCGCGGGTGCCGAGGTAGACCCTCAGACGCTGTCCATGGCGGAGGGGCCGGTCGCGGCTCCCGAGCGCTCGCACCCGGACGCCGAGACGCGCGCTCGACCTCCACTCGGACGGGTCCACGAGCACGCTGCCCCGCTCCACCGCGGACGGCGCGACGCCGACGAGCGCAACGGCGCACCGGCGGCCGGCGGTGACGCGGCTCCGGGGGTCTTCGTGGACCTGGAGTGCGCGCACGCGGGCCGAGTCGCCCCCGGGGAAGACGCGCACGGTGTCGCCCACGCCGACGGATCCGCTCCACACCGTGCCGGTCACCACAGTCCCGGTGCCCCGGATCGAGAAGGATCGGTCGACCGGGAGCCGGAAGCGGTCGTCGACGCTGCGCGCGGCGATCCCCGCCGTCGCCCTGCGGAGCGTGGCCCGCAATGCTTCGATCCCATCGCCTGTCAGGGCGGAGACCGGCACGATCTCCCACGGCGCCCGGACGGGATCCTCGCCCAGCAGTTCACGGGTCGTCTCCCTCGCGAGTTCGAGCCAGTCCTCATCCACGCGGTCGCTCTTCGTGAGCGCGACGACCCCCCGCCGGATGTTCAGAAGACGGGCGATCGCAAGGTGTTCGTGCGTCTGGGGCATCGGCCCCTCGTCCGCCGCCACGACGAGGAGGAGGACATCGATGCCCGTGGCCCCGGCGAGCATGTTCTTGAGAAAGTCCTCGTGCCCCGGGACGTCCACGATCCCCGTCTCCAGGCCGGGATCGAGGTCGAGCCGCGCGAAGCCCAGGTCTATCGTGAGCCCCCGCTTCCGCTCCTCCAGCCAGCGGTCCGTCTCGACCCCCGTCAACGCCCGCACGAGAGCCGTCTTGCCGTGATCCACGTGGCCGGCCGTCCCGATCACGATCCCGCGCCGATCGCTCGTGCCCCCGTTCACCGTGGGCTCACCGGTCGTTCACGGGTCCCTCAGTCCAGCCGACTCAGAAAAGGCAGAGACTTCAACTGTGCGCCCTCCGCCACGTGGTGCCGGATGAACTCGGCCAGCCAGCGGCCCTGGCGGCCGTTGGCGCGGTTCCGTTCCGCCTGCCCGCCGGACACGAGGATCCGCAGGGCATCCAGCTCTCCCGGGTCGAGTTGGGGCCCGATCGGACCGCAGGAGCCGCAGCGAAGTCCGCCGGCCTCGAAGTCGAAGCGCGCGCCCGCGGCCCCGATGGGACTCCGGCAGCCGACGCAACGTTCGATCTCCGGGCGGAACCCCAGCGCGTTCACCACACCCCAGACGAACTCCAGCCCGCCGGCCGACGCCCCTTCCCGGACCCGGCCGTGGAGCCCGTCGAGGCCCTCCGTCAGGGTCCGGTACAGCTCCGCATCGCTGTGCTCCGGGGCGAGGCGCATCACCAGCTCGCAGAGGACGGATGCGATCGTGAAGAGTTCGATCGAACGGTCGAGCCCCCGCCGGTCACGGAGGAGTTCGAAGTTGGAGAGGGTATGCAGGTCGCGTCCCTCCCGGCTGTAGAATGTCGCCTCCCCTTCCACGAAGGGTTCGAGCAGGCCGCCGAAGCGGCTGCGGGGGCGCAGCGCCCCCCGGGCGAGCGCGGAGCAGGGGCCGAGTTCCCACGTCATCAGGCGCAGGATCTTGCTGGTTTCGCTGTACCGGTACGTTTGGAGGACCACCGCACGGGTCGTCACGAGTCCCACTCGGCCCCCCTAATGTCCCCTCGAGCAGCCGCGGTATCTCCGGGACACGGCACCAGCCCCGGGCGCGGTCAGCTGGGACGAAGCAGGATATCGGTCGTTCCCGCCCCGATCGGCGCCTCGTCGATGAACTCGCCCTCGGCCGAGAGGAGAACGAGGCGTCCCTGGCCCGCGGCCACGTAGGTGGCGCAGAGGATCTGGCCGTCAAGAAATCCGGCCGCGACCCGGCAGTTGAGGTTCGAGCCGTCCCGGTCGCGCGGCTGGATCGGGTTTTCCGGCCCGTTCATCCAATCCCGAACCGCAAAGCTGAACCTGAGCACGTCCGTTTCCGTCGCCCCGATGCCCTTCGTGCGCACGACATAGACGAGCCCGTCGCGCCCGGCTTCCATGGAGATGCCGCTCCCCCCAAGGGGGTTCACGTCCTGCACGGTCCGCGCCGACATGTCGATCTCGACGAGATTCCCCTCCCCCACCGCGGCGGAGGTCACCGGATCGACTGCCCCGCCCGCCAGCAGGAGCATTTGGTCCTCGAGCACGATGGCCTCGTTGACTCCGACCGTGCCTTCCGGAAGCCTCAACTCGTCGAAATAGCTGCCGCTGATGAACTCGTGAAGGACAATGCGGGGGGGGCCGAGGGGCTCTCGTCCGCCGTCCTCGTCGTCGAGGTTGCCATCGGCGGAGACGAGGAACTGCCCCGCCGGAATCACCCTCTCCACGAAGGTGCCCACCGCCTCGACGGCGATCTGCGCCATCGGAGTGCCCGGGAAAGCCACGTACACCGCGTCCTGCGCCCGGGCGGGGATGAGGGCGCCCACCGTACCGCCCGCATCGAAGATCACGGTGGGTTTACCGGGGTCCACGATCGCGTTGTTCGGAAAAACGGCCGTCGTCCGTTCGTCGGTGGAGAAGGACCCGAAGACGACCTTGCTCCCCTCTGGAGCGTCCCACGCCGTCACCCAGAGATCCTGAATGAAATCCGCCGTCCGGCCCCTGAACCCCGCCTCCAACTGAATGTCACGCCCGAAGGGGACGATCCGGCCATCGATCCGGTTGAACTGCTGCAAGGTCCCGGAGATGGAGTTGAGAACGGCGAATTCCGAGCGGTCGGGAGTTGCGACGCCCGGGTCATCCGGCCCCGTCCCGTTCGAACCGCCGCACGCGGCGAGGACCGCCAGCGCCCCAATCCGTATCCAGCTACGTCTCATGATCCGCTCCTCTGATGCCCAACCCTGTGCGGCCCGCAACCGGTCGCCGACCGGGAGCCGTCGCCGCCCCGGCGGTTGGGTCCTTCCCGGCAAGGTCCGCTCGCGGGTGGTGAACGGCAAGCGGACGCCGCCCTGCCCGTTCCGGTCCGGCGAGCTTCCGCCAGAATAACGTTTAGAGGGCCCGCATCGGCGACGACGCGCCCCCCGGAGGCCGCGGGGTCTTGCCACGGACCGCTAGGGCTCGAAGCGGCCGAAGTCCTCGGGGTCCAGCCCCTTGAGGTAGTCGCTCAGCGGCTCCTCGGGGGCCCGGGATGGCCCGGTCCCGGAAGGCGGCGCTTCCCCCTCGGCCACTCCGGTCTCGTCGATCTCGAACGCGCTCGCTTCGAGGAGGCTCTCCGCCGCATGAATCGGGACGCCGGCTCGAAGCGCCAGCGCGATGCTGTCGCTGGGACGGGCGTCGATGGAGATGAACTCGTCCTCTCGGCGGAACACGAGCGACGCGTAGTACGTGTTGTCGACGACCTTCGTGATGAGTACGCGTACGAAGGTGCTGTCGAGCCCGCGCACCACGGCGTTGAAGAGATCGTGCGTGAGGGGCCGCGTGAACTGGACTCCGGCGAGTTCCATCGCGATGGCCGAGGCCTCGCCGGGTCCGATCCAGATCGGGAGGAAACGCTCGCCGTCCTTCTCTCTGAGAATGACGACGGGAGCGCCCGTCGTCTTGTCGAGTCCGAGGCTGGCCACGGCGACCTCCCGCATCCCGGACTCCGTCATCCCGGCCCTTTCCCGGCCCCGCCCCAACGTCGACTGCTAGCCGGCGAGGGCATCGGTCCGATCGGTTCTCTCCCACGTGAACGCGTCGCCTTCGGGCTCGCGGCCGAAATGCCCGTAGGCGGCGGTCCGGCGGTAGATCGGTTTCCGGAGGCCCAGCCGCTCGATGATCGCTCGCGGCCGAAGGTCGAAGACCTCCGTCACCCGGCGGGCGAGTTCGTCGTCGGGCCGACGCCCGGTGCCGAAGGTGTCGACCATCACGCTGACCGGCTCGTCGACCCCGATCGCGTAGGCAAGCTGGACTTCGGCGCGCCGCGCGAGTGCCGCCGCGACGAGGTTCTTGGCGATCCAGCGGGCCGCATACGCCGCCGAGCGGTCGACCTTCGACGGGTCCTTTCCCGAAAAGGCGCCGCCCCCGTGTCGGCCCACGCCCCCGTACGTGTCCACGATGATCTTCCGCCCGGTGAGGCCTGCGTCGCCCTGCGGTCCGCCGATCTCGAAACGACCCGTCGGGTTGATGTGGCACTGCGCCCGGCCTTCATCATAGAGCTCGTCCGGCAACACAGGCCCGATGACTTCTTCCCTGATCGCCGCTTCGATCTCATCCTGCGCGATGTCGCCGTCGTGCTGGGCCGAGACGACCACTGTGGTGATCCGGGCCGGTTCGCCGTCCCGGTATTCCACCGATACCTGCGCCTTTCCGTCCGGCCGCAGCCAGGCGATGCCTCCGGCGCGCCGCACGTCGGCCAGGCGCTTCACCAGCGCGTGCGCCAGCATGATGGGGAGCGGCATCAGCTCCGGCGTCTCGTCGGTCGCGTATCCGAACATCATCCCCTGATCTCCGGCGCCACCGACATCCACGCCCTGGGCGATGTCGGCCGACTGCTCGTCGACCGCGGTAAGCACGCTGCACGTGTCCCACCGGATTCCGTGCTCGGCGCGCGTATAGCCGATGTCGCGCAGCACTTCCCGGGCAATGGCCGCGATGTCGATCCCGGCGTCCGTGGTGATCTCGCCGGTCACGAGGACGAGGCCCGTCGTCACGAGCGTCTCGCATGCGACCCGACCCCGGTCATCCTCCGCGAGGATGCCGTCGAGGACGGCGTCCGAGATCTGGTCCGCGATCTTGTCGGGGTGTCCCTCCGTCACGGATTCCGAGGAAAACGGTTGTATCCCCTTCACGAGGCTGGTTCTCCCACTTGGAGGTTCGCGGCGGAGCGCCGCAGGAGGCGTAGCGGCCAAGATAGTGGCCGCCCGGCCGGGTGGAGGCAACGTCGCCGCCGCGGGATCAGGAGATGTACAGCGGCGACGGCTCCACCGGAATCGCGTCCTCCAGCCGCGCGAGGAGCTCCCCGGGCATCCCGGAGAGGGAACCATCGCGGCCGACGCGGCTCCAGAGTTCCGACAGCTTCGCCACGGACAGGAGTCCCACGAGTTCCCTCACTTCGGGGATCGACGCGGGCGCGAGACTGAAATCCCGATAGCCGAGGCCGAGCAGGAGGGCGAGCCCCACCGGTTCGGCGGCGAGATCTCCGCAAACGCCGATGTCGAGGTCCAGGGCGCTGGCCGTGTTGAAGATCCGCTCGTAGCTGCGGATGAGCGCCGGGTGCATGGGGTTCGAGAGATGCTGGAGCCGGGCGTTGCCGCGGTCCACGGCCAGGGAGTACTGCGTCAGGTCGTTCGTGCCGAGACTGATGAAGTCGAGGTGCCGCCCCACGAGATCGAGCGTATCCGCCAGCGCCGGCGTCTCCACCATCACGCCGAAGGAGACGGGTTCCGTCTGACCCAGCTCGCGGCCGACCTCCGCGACGATTTCCTTCGTGCGCAGGATCTCGGTCTCGCAGATGACGAAGGGGACGAGGATCCGCATGCGGGCCTCCGGTCCGCCGGCCCGGATCGCGGCGCGCAACTGGTTGCGGAAGAGCTGCGGCCGGTCCAGGCAGACGCGGATGGCGCGCCAGCCCAGGTAGGGGTTCTCCTCCGGAGGAAGGTCGAGAAAGAGCGGGAACTTGTCGCCGCCGATATCGAACGTCCGGAGCGTCACGGGCTGGTCCGGGAACCCCTCCACAACCTCGCGATAGGCTTCGTACTGCTCCTCCTCGCTTGGAATCACCCTCCGTCCGATGACGAGGAATTCGGACCGGAAGAGTCCGACCCCCTCGGCGCCCACACGCCGGGCCGCCGGCACATCGTGCGGCTGGTCGATGTTCGCGCGAAGGTGGACCCGGACCCCGTCCGCCGTCCGCAGAGGCGCGGGTTCGCGCGTGAGGTCGGCGGCGGGACGGACAGACAGGCGGCGGACCATCTGCAGGTGTGCCGCCTTCTCCACCTCCGTGGGCTCGAGCAGGATGCGACCGTTGCCCCCGTCGAGGAGGACGGTGGTTCCGTCTTCGATCCTCGCGAGGTCGGCGCCGAGTCCGACGACCGCCGGAATGCCCAGCGAGCGGGCGACCAGCGTGCTGTGCGAGGTCCGGGACCCGGATCCGCTCGCCACGCCGAGCACGAGTTCCGGGTCGAGGCCCACCGCGAAGCTCGGCGTAAGGTCGTCAACGGCGATGAGCCCGGGCTCCTTCGGAAGAGCGAGCGGATCTTCCTCGCGCCCGGTGAGCCGCGCGAGAACCCGAGACCGGATGTCCCGCAGGTCGGCCAGCCGGTCGACGACCATGAAGTGCCCCGCATCGATGATCGCCGTCCGGAGTTCGGTCAGGCGCCAGTCGAAGGCGCGCTCCGCGGAGAGAAAGTTCTCCCGGATGTAGCGGATCGTGCCCGCGACGAGGTCCGGATCCGACAGGATGAGGATCTGCGGGTCGAAAATGTTCGCTTCCACTTCGCCCAGCGAGCGCGCCGCCTGCTCGCGCGTGTCCCGGACGCGGTCGGCGGCCCAGGCCAGCGCCTCCTCGAAACGCGCGACCTCGCGATCGACGACGTCGGACGCGATCGTCCGGTGCTCCGGCCGCCACTCGTGCCGCTCGATCCGCCGCACCTCGCCGAGCGCACGCCCCGGCGCGGCCCCGATCCCGTGAATGACCTCGCTCACGCCGGCCCGTCCGCGTCCATGTCCGGCGCGAGTTCCTCGCTGAACCCGGACAGCACGAGTTCGGTGAGCGAATCGACGGCGTTCTCCGCGTCGGACCCCGTGGCCCGGATACGGATGGAGGCGCCGGCCTCGGCCGCGAGCATCATCACGCCCATGATGCTCTTCCCGTTCACCTCCAGCTCATCCTTTTCGACCCACACCTCGGCCCGGAACCGGCTCGCAAGCTTAACGAACTCGGCGGCCGGGCGGGCGTGCAGCCCCAGCCGGTTCCGAATACGTACCGCTGCTTCGTGTCGAGTCGTCACAGGGGCCTTCCGCTCCGGTCGAGCGAACGATCGGCGTCGGGCCGCGCTTCGCGGCAGGCCGCACGGCCTGTCGGAACGCTCACAGGAGCCACACCGCGCACGCGGCAAGGAGGCTCGCCATGGCGACCGCCGAGATGTGTCGGGGGACAAGATAACCCATCAGCGCCACGATGACTGCACTGCCGTCCCGCCAGGGGACGTGGCCGGCTCCCGGAAGCTGGCCGATGAGCAGCGCGGCGAGAACGCCGATGAGCACCTGGTTCGCGGACACGAGCGATCTCTCCAGCCGGCGCAGAGGCGCGCGCTTCAACGCGGAGGCCACGGACCGGCCCGATCTCCAGCCGCAGCGCAGTCCCCAGATGCGGAGGGCGACGTGTCCGGCATTGTACAGGACGAGGAACGCGCCGGCCGCAACCCCGGCGTCGAGTCCAAGCACGAAGCCGATGGCCGCGGCGGACGTGCAGAAGGGCCGCCACCCGGCCCACGCGACCCCGTCGCCCAGCGCACCGAGGGGAGCCCGGAGGGCGGAACGGAAGCGCGACAGCGTGTCGGGGTCATCTCCTTCGAATTCGAGGCGCGCGAGGGCCCCGATCGCGACGGGGGCCAGGTACGGATGCGCGTTGAAGGCGCGCGAATGGCGCTGCACGGCCCGCCGGAACGCGGCGGGATCGCCCGCGTGGATGCGCGCCAGCAGCGGCGCAAGCGCGTGCGCCAGCCCGGGCCCCGTCATCGTATGGTCGTTCCATGAGCCCTGGATGGAAAAACTGCGCAGGATCGCGCGCGCGAAATCCCTCCGGCGCGGCCTCACGAGAGCACCCGGGCGAGAACGGTTCCCAGGACCAGTCCCGCGGCCAGCGCGGGCCAGCGGCGGGCTCGCGCACCCAGCCCGCGAGCCGCGACGCCCGCGGCTCCGGCGAGTCCGAGCCCGGCGACGACGGGCCACCAGGCGGCGGCCGGAGCGCCGGGGGGCTGCGTCGAGAGCAGGCGCACGAACAGCACGGACGGCACGAGCAGCGCGGCGACGAGGAGTCCGGCGCGCAACCCGTCCAGGGCCAGCGCCAGCCTGTGGCGTCGCGCGAGAGCGGCGGCCCCCCCGCGAAAGCCCTCGGGCCGCGAGACGAGCCCCGGCGTCACGCGCCGGAGGAGCGTCACGGAGTACGCGCCCGTCCACCCGACCGCCCACCCGACCGCGACCGCGGCGACGACTCCGGCCGGGGCGCCCCCGCCGGCGACCGCGTACGCCGCCCCCGCCGTGAAGGCGGCGGGCCCGGTCTCCGGGTGCCGCGCGCCGCCGAAGGGGGGATGGCGCGACAGGACGAGTTCCAGCCAGGCTCCGACGAGGCAGCCCGCGGCCGGCGCCCCGAAGAGCACGCCTCCCAGGGTGCCCGCCACGATGGGCCGCGACCACATGGCCTGCGGCCAGGACACCTGGTCCAGACCGATGACCGCCCCGAGCAGGCAGGCCAGCGCCCAGTCGCCGGCCGTAAGCTCGACGCCGATCATCGGAGCTTCCGGGCGTCGAGACGGACCTCGGATGCGGTGGGGAGGTTCCGCGCGCTCACGGAAGCGTGCTCACCGATCAGGAGCAGGTCCTCCACCTCCTCCGGAGAAAGGTGCACATAGTCGAGGATCTTCTTCCGTCCTCCCGCGGGGTACACGCCTCCCACGTTCACGGCCCTCCCGTCGAGGCACCCGTGCTCAGCCAGCGCCCGCATCGTCGCCGTATCCCGCGTCAGGAGCGCGCCGCGCTCCGCCCGCGCGCTCAGTTCGCCGAAGCTCCGCGCCGCCTCGTCCACCCCCAGGAACTCGGCGCTCTCCTCGTCGGCGAGCGCGCTGGCCCAGAGTTCCTGCTCCCATTCACTGGAGGCGAGGGCGTCATCGACGACGACGTAGAAATCGAGGTCCAGCGGACGCCCCCAGCCCACGAGCACCTGGCCGTGGATCAGACGCTCATCGATCCGCAGGAGTTCGAGCGGCACGAGTCCGGCTCAGTCGGCCCCGGCCGGCGGGGAAGGATGCGCGCGCTGTCCGGCCTGCCCCTTGCGCAAGAGGCGGGGGACGAGCGCGTCGAGCGGCATTTCGCGGTGAAAGACGAAGTCGAGCAGCATCGGAAGGTTGACGCCGGTGATCCACGCGCTGCCCCCGCTCTCCCGCACATGCCGAAGGCTGGCCAGACCGCAACTGCCTCCCGCGAGGTCCACGAAGAGGATGGCCTCCGCCCCCCCCGCCGCCTCTCCGATGATGGCGGCGAGTTCGTCGGGCCCCAGGCCTTCATTGCTCACGGCATGCAGCGCGCCGCTCACGCCGCTGATGGCCTCGACGGCGGACACGAGGGCATGGGCCAGTTCCGCGTGCGCCACGACGACGCCGCGAACCCGGCTATTCGTCATCGGATTCGAGGTAGTCGCGCACCGGCCGCATGCGCTCGATGAGGTCGCGCTCGAAGGCCGCCGCCGGGTCCTCCCCCGAATAGCGGAGGAGGTGGTTCATGGCCACGACTTCAGCGATGACGGTGATGTTCTTTCCGGGGTTCAGGGGGATGCGGACCTTCGGCAGCTTGACGCCGAGGATCTCGCAATCCTCCGCCTCCAGACCCGTTCGGTCGTAGTCGTCGCGCTCTCCCCACACCTCGAGTTCGACGACGACTTCGATCCGCTTCTGCTGGCGCACGGCCCGGATCCCGAACATGGCGCGCACATCGATGATGCCCACGCCGCGGATCTCCATGTGGTGGCGCTGGTGTTCGTGCGCCCGCCCGAGGAGGATGTCGCTCTGGCGGCGGTGCACGAGGATGAGGTCGTCGGCGACGAGGCGGTGGCCCCGCTCCACGAGATCGAGCACGCACTCGCTCTTTCCGATGCCGGAGGGCCCCATGAAGAGCAGGCCGATCCCGTACACATCCGCGAGAGATCCGTGGAGAGAAGCCCGGGGCGCGAACTCCTCCTCGAGATAGGGCTGCAACCTCCGGTAGAAGTCGCCCGTCTTCAGCGGCGTTTCGAGCACCGCCACGCCGGCCGCCTCCGCCGCGTCGACGAGTTCCTCCGGCGGCGCCTGGCTCTTGGTGATGATCGCGCAGGGAACGCCGGACTCGAACACGAACGTGAGGGCGGCGGCGCGTTCCGAACCGCGGAGGCTCTCGAGATAGGCGATCTCGGTTTCGCCGAAGATCAGCACGCGCTGGGAGACGAAGCGCTCCCTGTAGCCCGCCAGCGCGAGTCCCGGCGACGAGACTTCGGGCACCTCGATGCTGCGCTCGAGGCCGGACTCGCCGGCCACGACCGTGAGCGAAAACGCTTCCCGCTTGCGCCGGAGCAGCGACGCGACCGTGAGGGTCACCCGGCTTCCCCGCCCGCTTCGAAGGGATTCCCGAACAGTTCATCCATCGGCGGCGCCGAGCGCTCGTTGTGCCGTTCGTGGTTGCGCCGGAGCTGGTTCCCCAGCTTGTCCGTGAGCCTGTCGAGCGCCGTGCGGGGGTCGGGACCCGCCGCCTCCCCGTGCACGGGACGGGCGCGGTCGACGCTGATCACGGCCGCCGCGCGCACCTGCGTCTTCTCTCCGGTGAATACGATCTCGGCCTTCGACGCGCGCGGCTCGAAACGAGTCAGGTTCGTAAAGCGCGCCTCGATGATCTCCTGAATGTCGGAGACATCGGTGTTACGCGCGGTGACGATGGTTCGCATCGGTCCTCATCAGGGTTCGAGTGACTGGTAAAGGTGCGCTTCCGTCTCATCCGCTGCACGCGACCACGAGAACCGGGCCGCGTGCGCGACCCCGCCTCTTCCGAGCCGTTCGCGCACCGACGGCTGCCCGAGAACTTCGCGGATCGAGGCCGCCCACGCCGCAGCATCCCCGTGGGGGGCGAGAACTCCCGACTCCCCCGCCGCCACCGACTCGCGCAGCCCCGGCGAATCGCTCGCGATCACCGGCGTGCCGCACGCGGCCGCTTCCACGTTCGTCATTCCCCATCCCTCCTTCGGAGAGGGATAGACCACCGCCCAGGCCCGACGCAGCCAGGCGACCTTCTCCTCCTCGGAGATGTACCCCGGAAAGCGTACCCGGTGCGAGAGGCCGGCGCGCCGCACGAGTCCCCGGAGGCGACGCTCGTCATCGCCACGGCCCGCGATGACGAGCCTCGCGTCCGGTAGCCGGTCGTTCAGCCGCGACAGCGCCTCGAACAGGACATCGAGACCCTTGTAGCGCTTGAGACGGCCCACGTAGAGGAGCGTCGGCGCTTCCGCGCGCTCCGTCGCGGGATCCGGACGATAGGTGTCGTGATCGATGCCGGGCGGGATGACCGTGACATCGCGTGCGAGCAACCCCCGCTTCGTGAGATCGAGCGCGGTGCTCTCCGAGATCGCCTGGAAGGGACAGTCCCGATAGACGTGGGGGATCGCCCGTTCCGCGGCCCAGACCGCGGTCGCGACGGGGATCGACGCTTCCGCGTAGGCCGTGGCTCCGAACAGGTGCGGAACGAGCGCGACCACGGGGACGCCGGCCCACCGCGGCGAGTAGAGCGGGATCTTGTTGATGTCCTCGACGAGCACATCCGGGGCGAAGTCGTGCACGGCCGCCCGCGCCGCGCGCCGGGCCCGCCACGCGTAGCTGTGCCGGTTTCCGACGCGCCGGAAGTCGATGCCATCGAGGGTCGTGGACAGGGCCGCGCCCGGCCAGCCGCTCACGACGGCCCGCACGGAGTGTCCGCGGGCCGCAAGCCGCCCGAAGATCTCGTGGAGGTGCACCTCGGCGCCGCCGGCCTCGGGGTTTTCCCGGTCCTGCCAGTTGAGGAGGAGGATCCGGAGCGGCCGGCCCACGGGTCCGCTCAGGACCCGGCCTCCCGGGCCTTCAGCACCGCGTCGAGCACGCCGTTGAGAAAGCGCGGACTGCCGGGGCTGCCGTACCGGCGCGCCAGCTTGAGGGCTTCGTGAATCGCGACCTTCGGCGGCACGTCTTCGAACCACAACAGCTCCGCAATCCCGATCCGCAGGATGTTGCGGTCGATCGCGTGCAGGCGTTCGACCCGCCAGTTCGAGGCGTGATGCGCGATGGTCGCGTCGATCTCGGCGAGGTGGCGACCCGCGGTCTCGAGCAGGCGCCGCACGTGGGGGCGGTAGCGGTCGGACATGCGACGGTGGACGAGGCTCTGCGCCGCGTGTTCGAGCGGCGTGCCGTCCCCGCCCACCTCCCACGCGTAGAGGAGGTTCAAGGCCCAGCTCCGCGCGCGCGAATGGACGTGCGTCCGGGCGGTCCGCGTCACGCGCCCAGCCGTTCGTTGAGGTCGGCCATGCGGAGCGCCGCGCGGGCCGCCTCCGAGCCGGCGTTTCCGAGTTCGCCGCCGGCCCGCGCGAGCGCCTGCTCCATGGTGTTCGGCGTCAGCACGCCGAGACCGACCGGCACGCCCGAGTCGAGCTGTACCTTCGCGAGCCCGTCGGTGGCCGCGCGGCCGACGTGGTCGAAGTGCGCGGTTTCCCCGCGAATCACGCAGCCCAGCGCGACGATGGCGGCGTATCCTCGCGCGGCGGCTCGTCGCGCGGCGGGCGGGAGTTCCCAGGCGCCGGGGACGTACACGACATCGACATCCTCCTCGGCCACGCCGCATTCGAAGGCCGTTCGCGCGGCGCCTTCCAGCAGACGCTCGGTGACCCGGGAGTTGAACCGGCTGACGAGAATGCAGACGGTCCGGCCGCCTCCCGATGCCGCGCCCTCGTACGTCTTCAGGCGCCCCCTCGTGAACCCGGCGGGGCCATCGCCTCGAGGAGGTTCCGACCCGCTTCTCACGCGGATCCGGTCAGGTGTCCCAGCTTCTCGCGCTTCGTGCGGAGATAGCGGACCAGCCGATCATCGACCCCGCCGAGCTCGAGCGGCACGCGGTCGCGGATCACGAGGCCGAACCCCTCCAGCCCCGCGAGCTTCTTCGGGTTGTTCGTCATGATCCGGATCGAGTGCAACCCGAGATCCACGAGGATCTGGGCCCCGATGCCGTAGTTCCGCAGGTCGGGCGGGAAACCGAGCGCCTCGTTCGCTTCGACCGTGTCGTGGCCTTCATCCTGCAGTTCGTAGGCGCGGAGCTTGTTCAGCAGTCCGATCCCCCGCCCTTCCTGGTCGAGGTAGACGATGACCCCGGCGCCGGCCTCCACCACCTTCCTCATCGCGGCGTCGAGCTGGCTGCCGCAATCGCAGCGGTGGGAGTGGAACACATCGCCCGTCAGGCAACGCGAATGAACGCGGACGAGGACGTCCTCCGCACCCTCCACGTCGCCGCGTACGAGCGCGACGTGTTCGCGCCCATCCACCTGGTTCGTGTATCCGACGATGCGGAAATCGCCCCACGGCGTGGGGAGATCCGCTTCGGCGACGCGCCGCACGAGGCTCTCCGTCCGCAACCGGTAGGCGACGAGGGCAGCCACCGTGATGAAGGGAAGGTCGTGCTCCGCCGCGAACTTCTCGAGTTCCGGACGGCGCGCCATCGTCCCATCCTCGTTCAGGATCTCGCAGATCACGCCCGCCGGGGTGAGCCCGGCGAGCCGGGCCAGATCGACCGAAGCCTCCGTCTGGCCCACGCGCTGGAGCACGCCGCCGGGCCGCGAGCGGAGCGGAAAGATGTGGCCCGGGCGCATGAGGTCCGTCGGCCGGGTCTGGGGATCCACCGCGACGCGGATGGTGCGGGCCCGATCCTGCGCCGAGATCCCCGTCGACACACCGAAGTCCTGGCGGGCATCGATCGACACGGTAAACGCCGTCTTGTTGGGGTCCGCCAGCCGGTCGTCCGTCATGAGCGGGAGATCGAGGCGATCGGCCATCTCATCGGGCATCGCGAGGCATATCAGCCCCCGGGCGTGCTTCGCCATGAAGTTGATCGTCTCGGGCGTCGCGAGCTGGGCCGCGCAGACGAGGTCCCCCTCGTTCTCGCGATCCTCATCGTCCGCGATGATCACGAGTCCGCCGCTACGGATCCGCGCGATCGCCGCTTCCACCGTGTGTGCGGGCATGTCCGCCAGCCGAAGTCTGTTCTCGGTTTCCATTCGAACGGGAGCCGACTCAGGAGTCCGCCGGGGCCGCGTGCGGTCGGAGGGCACGCGCCACGTGCTTGCCGATCAGGTCCGCCTCGAGGTTCACGCTCGCGCCGGACACGAGGCGCCCAAGGGTCGTGTGAGTCCATGTATATGGGATGATGGCGAAGCGCGCGATGGTCCCGCTCAGGCGGTTGACCGTGAGACTCACGCCATCGACCGTGAAGGAGCCCCGCGGCACGGTCACCCGCTCGAGGCCGTCCGGGAGTTCGATCTCGAGCAGGCCCGACCCGTCCTTCCACCTGGCCGCCGCCACGGTCCCCACCCCATCGATGTGTCCCTGTACCATGTGCCCGCCCAGCGGTTCCCCGGCGCACAGCGCGGGTTCGAGGTTCACGGGATCGCCGACGCGCCAGCTCCCGATCGTGGTCCGCTCCAGCGTCGCCTCGACGACATCCACATCGAACGTCCCATCTCCGAGAGCGACGACCGTCGTGCACACACCCGCGAGCGACACCGAATCCCCGTCCCGGAGCCGTTCGAGAAAGGGGACGCGGGAGATCGTCAGCCGGAGCCCGGCCTTCCCGCGCTCGCGCCCCGAGACTTCACCGACCGCCCGTACGATTCCGGTGAACACGAGTCCGGCCGCTCAGAGGTTGTCCAGGGTTTCCTGCAGCTGCCGGTGCTCGAACACGATGTGCGTATCCTGGCCCAGCGACTCCCGCTGCACGGAAAGCCAGTCGCCGGGCGTCGACGGCTCGAGACCCGGGAACGCCGGTACGCCGCCCCGCCCGTAGAACATGGGGGCGATGAAGGCATGGATTCTCTGGATGTGCCCGTCGCGCAGCAACGATGCGGCGACCTGCCCCCCACCCTCGACGAGCACCGAGAGCACGCCGCGCATGGCCATCTCGTTCCACACGGCGCTCAGGTCCAGCCTGTGGTCCTCGCTCCGCGGAACTCCGATGACTTCCACGCCCGCATCGCGGAGCGGGCCCGCGCGCTCGTCGAAGCCGTCCGAATCGGGGTCGGCGAAGGCCCAGACCGGCGCCTGGGAGGCCGTGCGCACGAGCTGGCTCGAGGTTCGGAGCCGGAGCGTGGTGTCCAGGATCGCCCGGATCGGCGGTACCCGCGGCACGACCTCTCCGCGGGCCGTAAGCAGGGGATCGTCGATCTCGATCGTGTTGGAACCGATGAGGATCGCGTCGTGACACGAGCGGAGGCGGTGGACCTCGTCAAGCGCCCGTATCCCGGTGACCGGCGTGCGAACGCTCTCCTCTCCCAGCTTCGCGTCCAGGGAGAGCGCGAGTTTGAGCGAAGCGAAGGGCACCCACCGCCGGTGAAACCAGAGGAAGGCCGCGTTCAGCCGTTTCGCGGCGTTCTCCTCGATCCCGATTTCGACGTCCAGGCCGGCCTGCCGCAGCTCCTCCGCCCCGTGGCGCGCCTCCGGATTGGGATCCCGGCACGCGATCACGACACGCCGCACGCCGGAGCGGATGATGGCGGCCGTGCACGGAGGCGTCTGCCCCTCGTGGCGGCACGGCTCGAGCGTGACGTACAGCGTTGCGCCCGCCGCCCGCGGCCCGGCCTCCCGCAGTGCCATGATCTCCGCGTGGTCGCCGCCGTATTCCGCATGCCACCCCGTGCCGAAAACCTGGTTTCCCCGGGCCACGACGGCGCCGACGAGCGGATTGGGCGACACGCGGCCCTGTCCGCGCGGCGCCACGGCCAGCGCCTCGCGCATGTGTCGCAGGTCCTCGGTGCGGCTCGGTGGCGCGCCGGCGATGGGGTCGAATCCCCGCGTCGTCATGAACCCTCCAGGTGCACCCTGCCGCTGCCCGCGACGAGTTCACCGCACATGAACGCCTCGCATCCGGCACCGCGAATCTCGTCGAGCACCCGCCCGGCCTCCCCCTCGCGCACGACGGCGACCATCCCCACGCCCATGTTGAAGGTGGAGAAGAGTTCGGCCTCCTCCGCCCCGCTCTCGCGCGCGATCACGTCGAACTCGTGGGGGCGCGGCCAACAGTCGGTACGAACCACCGCATCGAGATTCGATCCGATGACCCGGTCCACGTTTCCCGGGATGCCGCCCCCCGTGATGTGCGCGAGCGCCCGTACGCGACCCGCTTCGAGGCTGCGTTCGAGGATCGGCAGATAACTGCGGTGAGGACGCAGGAGGACATCCGATACGGAGCCATCGGCCCCGGGAAAGGCGTCGTGGGCTCCGAGTCCGAGACGGTCGAAGAAGAGGGCGCGCACAAAGCTGTAGCCGTTCGTATGGATGCCGCTCGATGCGAGCCCGATGAGACGGTCCCCGGGCTCCAGATCCCGGCGGGACAGCTCCGGGTAGGTGATCTCGCCCACCACGAACCCCGCCAGGTCGTACTCGCCCGGCGCGTAGAAATCCGGCATCTCCGCGGTCTCTCCCCCGAGCAGCGCGCAACCGTTCGCGCGGCAGGCGGCGGCGAGTCCGGACACGACGCTCGTCACGGTGTCCGGGTCCAGCACGCCGCAGGCGACGTAGTCCATGAAGATGAGAGGCCGGGCGCCTTCGACGAGGATGTCGTTGACGCAGTGGTTCACGAGATCGGCGCCCACCGTATCGTGCCGGTCCGCCATGAAGGCGATCTTCAGCTTCGTCCCGACGCCATCGGCGCTCGCCACGAGTTCGCGGCCCGGGGTCGCCCGGAACCTCCCCCCGAACGAGCCGAAGTCCGAACTCACGGCGTCCGTCCGCGTCCCCTGAACGAGCCGGGAGATCCGGGCCTTCGTCGCGCGGGCCGCCTCGAGGTTCACGCCGGCATCCCGGTAGGTCAATCCATCGTTCATGTCTCAGTCACGCCTCTGCTGGAACATCGAATCTCGTGAGCGCGCCGAAGCTTCGCACGCGGTCCTCCACTTCGGCCATGGTGAGCGTCACCATGCGGCGGGCGCCGAAGGCTTCGCACGCGAAGGAACCGAGCGCGCAACCGTACACGACGGCCCGCCGCAACGCCGGTCCCGTGATCGACCCGCAGCGCGCCAGATACCCGAGCAGGCCGCCCGCGAACGCATCGCCGGCGCCGGTGGGGTCGACCACGTTTTCGAGCGGGAAGCCGGGACTGAGGAAGAACCCGTCGCCCGTGAGCAGCACGGCTCCGTGTTCCCCCTTCTTGATCACGACGTGGCGCGGTCCCCGGCTCCGGATCCAGCGCGCGGCCCGGGCCAGGTTGTGCTCCCCGGAAAGCTGTTTCGCCTCCTCGTCGTTCAGCGTGATGAGGTCGATCTTCGCGATGACGTCGGCGAGACGCTCCGGCGTCCCCTCGATCCAGTAGTTCATCGTGTCGCACGCCGCGAGCACGGGCGACTTGATCTGATCCAGCACCTCGAGCTGAAGCGTGGGGTCGATGGCGCCCAGAAAGGCCCAGGGCGCGCCTCGGAACGCGTCGGGAATCGTCGGATGGAAATCCGCGAAGACGCCCAGTTCGGTGAACGTCGTATCCCTCGTATTCATGTCCCGGCGATAGAAGCCGCCCCACCGGAAGCTGCGGCCGGGCCGCTGCTCGAGCCCCGACAGGTCCGCGCCCCGGCGGCGGAGGAAGTCGAGTTCGTCCGTCGGATAGTCGTCGCCGATGACCCCCACGAGCTGGACCGGCGCGAACAGGGAGGCCGCGGCGCTGAAGTTGACCGCCGTCCCGCCGACCACCCCCTCCCGGTGTCCGGCGGGGGTCGAAATCTCATCCAGGGCGACGCTGCCCACGACGAGGATCGGCGCCGCCGGGGCCCCGTCATCCCCGTCGGCGGGGGCACGGTACGTCACTTCGCCTCCCGGGCCATGGTCTCGGGAGCCGACAGGCCGAGCGCCCGCAGCCCGTTGCGCAGCGTGAGCTGCACGGCGCGCGCGAGCCGGACTCTCGCGGCCCGTTCCGGCACGTCCGCCAGGATTCTCCGCGCCGGATCCAGGTTCCCCTGGTGGTACCAGGCGTTCACGAGCCCCGCGGTCTCCTCCAGATAGGTGCAGACGAGGTGCGGAGCCCGACCCGCCGCGGCCGTCGCGATGACCTCCGGAAGCCTCATGACGGACAGGGCGACCTCGCGCTCGGCCGGGGTGCCGAAGGTGTCCGGGACGTCGAGCGAGGCCGGCACTTCGTCGGCGACGATGCCCGCCTTGCGGAACACGCTGCACATGCGCGCATGCGCATACTGGACCTTGTAGACCGGATTCGCGTCCGACGTATCCAGCGCGAGGTCGAGATCGAAGTTGAGATGGACCTCCGCCCGGCGCATGAGGAAGAAGTACCGCGCCACGTCCGGGCCCGTTTCCTCGACGAGTTCGCCCAGCGTCACGAAGCGCCCGGCGCGCTTGCTCATCCGGACTTCCCTGCCGTCGCGCAGGACCGTGACGAGCTGGATGATCAGGACCTCGAGCAGATCGGGGTACGACAGCCCCCGCAGGGCCGCCAGCATGCGCTTTTCGTGGCCCTGGTGATCCGCGCCCCAGACATCGATCGCGAGTTCGAAGCCGCGCCTCGCCTTGTCGAGGTGGTAGGCGAGATCCGGCAGAAAGTACGTAAAGGAGCCGTCGCTCTTGATGAGGACCCGGTCCTTCTCGTCGCCGAGATTCGAAGTCCGAAGCCAGGTCGCCCCCTGCGAACGATAGATCAGTTCGCCGGCCTCCAGCGCCTCGAGGAGGCGGTCGATGGCACCCGACTCGTAGAGCGAGCGTTCGGAGTAGTACAGGTCCATGTGGACGCCGAACCGCGACAGGTCCTCCGCCTGTTCCTCGCGGAGCATCCGTACCGCTTCGCGCCGGAAGTGCGCCCGCCGCTCGTCCGGCGCGAGCGAGGCGAGAGTCCCCGGGCCGGCGGCGTCTCGAATCGCCAGCGCCACATCGCGGACGTACTCGCCGTGATATCCGCCTTCGGGGATGGCCGCGGGCCGGCCGGCCGCTTCCTCGTAGCGCGCCTCCACGGATTCGCCGAGGAGCTCGATCTGGCGTCCGGCGTCGTTCACGTAGAACTCGCGCGTCACCTCGTGTCCGGCCCACTCCAGCAGCGCCGCGACCGCGTCGCCGAGCGCCGCGCCGCGACCGTGAGCCACGTGCAGCGGTCCCGTCGGATTGGCGGAGACGAACTCCACGTTGACGCGGAGCGCCGGCGAGGCCCGCGTCCGTCCCCAGGCGCGGCCGGCCTCGATGACCTCCGCCAGCCGCTGCCAGATGGATCGGTCGGAGAGCCGGAAGTTCAGGAACCCCGGGCCCGCGACTTCCACCTCCGCGATGCCGGCGGCCTCGGCGTCGATCAGTTCGCGGACGCGCGCCGCGAGCGCGCGGGGGGGCTGGCCCAGTCTCTTCGCGAGCACGAGTGCCGCGTTGGACGCCCAATCTCCGTGCGTCGAATCGCGCGGCCGCTCCAGTACCGGAGAAAAGCCCTCGGGAGCCCCGGCGGCGGAGAGGGCGGATCCGAGGGCCTCGGCAAGCCGGGCCGGCCCGGCATCGCCCGTCAAGAGCCGGAGCCGCCTTCCGATGATCCGGATGGAGCGGGTTCGGACCCCGACGAGGCGCCGTCTCGCGAAGCCGACGAGTCACCGTCCGGCACCTTCGCCGCGGTGGACTTCCCGCCATCATCGGCCGGCTGCCGATAGTCGGTGGCGTAGAAGCCGGCCCCCTTGAAGACGATTCCGCCACCGGTCGAAATCAGCCGTTCCACCTGCTCCTCCCCGCACGACGGGCAGACGCGGATCGCCGCGTCCGACATGCGCTGGAATCGCTCGAAATCGTGTCGGCAACCGCGACATCTGTATTCGTACGTTGGCACTCGTGCCCCCGGATCCATCCGTGGAACGTCCGGTATGCCCGCAGGGGTCTGCCGCGGGCTGCCAGTTGCTAGCCGGGGCGGTATTCCCCCCACACGTCGCGCAGCGCGTGGCTGATCTCGCCCAGAGTCGCGCGGCGCCGGACGGCGTCGATCAGTACGGGCAGGAGGTTAGCATCTCCGGCCGCCGCGCGCCGGATCTCCGCCAGCGACGCTTCCACCTCCGCGCCGTCCCTCCCCGTCCTCAGCCGCGCAAGCCGCCGGCGCTGTTCATCCGCCAGGCGGGCGAAATCCGGCGCCGTCGGCATCTCGACCGGTTCGGCATCCGCGTGCACGTTCACGCCGACGACCTCGAGTTCACGGCTCTCGACCGCCTCCTGGTGCCGGCGGGCGGCGAGGTGGATCTCCTCTCGCATGTAGTCGATCGCCTGCACGGGGCCGCCGAGTTCCTCCATGCGCGCGAGGTACTCCGCGGCGTGCGCCTCGAGGTCGTCCGTGAGCGACTCCACGAACCAGGAGCCTCCCAGGGGATCGACGGTGTCTCCGACGCCCGTCTCGGCGGCCAGGACCTGTTGCGTGCGGAGCGCGAGGCGGGCGGCGTCCGCTCCGGGGAGCGACAACGCTTCGTCGTAGCTGTTCGTGTGCAGCGACTGCGTGCCCCCGAGGACGGCGGAGAGCGCCTGAATCGCGACGCGCACCACGTTGTTCAGCGGCTGCTGGGCCGTCAGCGCGGCGCCGGACGTCTGGGTGTGGAACTTCAGCCGGCAGCTCTCTTCCGCGGCTCCGAAACGGTCCCGCATGAGTCGCGCCCACATGCGGCGGGCCGCACGGAACTTGGCCACCTCCTCGAAGAACAGCCGGTCGGCCGAGAAGAAGAAGCTGAGCCCGGGGGCGAAGTCGTCGATCTTCAGCCCCCGCTCGATGGCGCGGCGCACGTATTCGAGCCCGTTGGCGATCGTGAAGGCCAGCTCCTGGGCCGCCGTCGCGCCGGCCTCGCGGATGTGGTACCCGCTGATGGAAATCGAGCGCCAGCGCGGCATGTCCCGGGCGCAGAAGTCGAACACGTCCGTCACGAACCGAACGCTCGGCTCCACCGGGTAGATGTACGTCCCCCGCGCGATGAATTCCTTCAATACATCGTTCTGGACCGTGCCCCGGAGCACCGCCGGGTCGATCCCCCGCTCCTGGGCTACGCCCGCGTACATCGCGAGGAGCACGGGCGCGGTGGCGTTGATCGTCATGGCCGTCGACACGCGCTCGAGCGGGATCTCCTCGAACAGGCGGTGCATGTCCTCGATCGAATCGATCGCCACTCCGACCCGCCCGACCTCCCCCCGCACCCTGGCGTCGTCGGAGTCGTACCCCATCTGGGTCGGAAGGTCGAAGGCGACGGAAAGGCCCGTCTGTCCCGACTCCAGCAGATAGCGGAAACGTGCGTTCGTCGCCGCGGCCGTGCCGAAGCCGGCGTACTGGCGCATCGTCCACAGCCGGCCCCGGTACATCGTGGGGTACACGCCGCGCGTGTAGGGGAACTCGCCGGGCAGCGCCGGATCCGGGCTCGCGGCGACCGCGTGGTAGACCGGGTCGATTTCGATGCCGCTCGTCGTGGAAAAGACCGGACGCCGCTCGCTCACGACGTCTTCGCCTCGAGCGTTACGAGCACCTGATCGCGGTCCACGACGTCGCCGGGGCGAACCGCGACCCCGGCCACCGTTCCCGATTCCCGGGCGCGCAATTCGTTCTCCATCTTCATGGCTTCGATCACGACCAGTCCATCGCCCGCGTCCACGCGCTGCCCGGCTTCCGCGAGGACGCGCGTGATCAGCCCCGGCATCGGGGCGCGCAACTCCCGCGGTCCCGGCTCACCCGCGCTCCGGTCGGCCAGCGCTCGGAGGGTCCGGGTGCGCTCATCCTCGACCGTGACATCGAACGTCCGGCCGCGCACGGTCACCCGCCACCCCCCGGGCGAGCGGCGCGCGAGCACGCGATGGTTCGCGCCGTCCAGCGTGAGGTGGACCTCGCCCTCCGCCAGCCACTCGACCCCGGCTTCCCGCTCCGCACCGTTGAGGCGCAGCCCGGAGGCCAGCCGTTCGACCTCGAAGCTCCCGCCGTCCACCTCGACGTGGTACTTCATGACGGCCTCACCACTCCCGGCCCGCCCGCACCCAGGCCGACATCCCGTTCCCTCCGTCGCGGGCGCGCCGTGCACCGCCGGAAACGACCCGCGGCCGGTCCCGATCCTCGAGGAGCACGGCGGCCGCCATCGCCACATCCCGCAGTCCGGGATCCGCGGTCTCTCCGAGTCCGGGGTGTTCCTCCACGTACCGGATGGAGAGGTCGTTCATCCGGTAGTCGGGTTCGTCCATCACCGCGAGGTGCCACGGGACGGTCGTTTCGACGCCGCCGATGACGAGCCCTTCGAGCGCGGACCGCATGCGCCGGATCGCCGCCTCCCGATCCGAGGCGTGGACGACGAGCTTGCCGAGCAGCGAGTCGTAGTGCGGGCCGACCTCCGACCCGTTGCGGATCCCGCCGTCCCACCGCACCCCGGGCCCCGTCGGGACTTCGAGGCGGTCGATGCGACCGGTCGACGGCACGAACGCGGCGCCGGGATCCTCCGCGTTGATCCGGCATTCGATCGCGTGCCCGCGCGCCGCGGGCGGCTCGCCGCCGCCGAGCAGCGGGAGCCCACGGGCAACGCGCAGTTGCTGCCGAACGAGGTCGACGCCGGTAACCAGCTCCGTCACGGGGTGCTCGACCTGAATCCGGGTGTTCATCTCGAGGAAGAAGAACTCCCCTCCCTCGACCAGGAACTCTACCGTCCCCGCGCTCCGGTAGCCGACTGCCTCGGCGGCCCGCACGGCGACCTCCGCCATCCGGCGCCGCAGGGCGTCGTCGATCGCGGTGGACGGCGCCTCCTCGATCAGTTTCTGGTGTCGCCGCTGGATGGAACACTCACGCTCGCCGAGGTCCACCGTCCGCTCATCATCGGCGAGCACCTGGATCTCGATGTGCCGGGGGGCACGCAGGAAGCGCTCCGCGAACACGCGTCCGTCGCCGAAGGCGGCCTGCGCTTCCCGCGTCGCCCGCCCGAACGCTCCGGCCATCTCCTCTGCTTCGGAGACGACGTGCATGCCCTTGCCGCCCCCTCCCGCCGCCGCCTTCAGGAGGACGGGGAATCCGATCCTCTTCGCCTCGCGGACGGCCTCCCGCGACGAAGCGAGCGGGTCGCTGCCCGGGATGACGGGGACCCCGGCCGCCACCATTCGCGCCCGGGCCCGCGTCTTGTCGCCCATGATCTCGATCGCGTCCGCGGGCGGTCCGACATACACGAGTCCGGCGGCCTCGACGGCGCGCGCGAAGCCCGCGTTCTCGGCCAGAAAGCCGTACCCCGGGTGAACCGCGCCCGCCCCCGCCTCCCGTGCGGCGGCGAGGAGGCGGTCGATCGACAGGTAGCTCTCCGCGGCGGCGGCCCCGCCGATCCGGATCGCCCCGCCCGCGAGCAGCACGTGCGGGGCCCGGCGGTCCGCGTCGGAGTACACCGCGACCGTCCCGAGGCCCTCCTCGTGGCAGGCGCGGATGATCCGAACCGCGATCTCGCCGCGGTTCGCGATCAGAACCTTGTCGAACATCGGGCCTCGGCGGGGATCACAACGGGATGTTGCCGTGCTTCCTGGGCGGGTTGCGGTCGCGCTTCTCGCCCATGGCCTCGAGTCCCGACACGAGGCGTGCGCGCGTCTCGCGAGGATCGATCACATCGTCGATGAACCCGCGCTCGGCAGCCAGCCAGGGGTTGGCGAACTTCGCGCGGTACTCCGCTTCGAGTTCGGCCGTGCGCGCCTCGGGGTCGTCGGCCGCGGCGATCTCGCGCCGGTACAGGACCTCCACCGCACCCTTCGCGCCCATCACCGCGATCTCCGCGCTGGGCCAGGCGAGGTTGAGGTCGCCACGGATGTGCTTCGACGACATGACGTCATACGCGCCGCCGTATGCCTTGCGCGTGATGACGGTGAGCTTCGGCACGGTCGCCTCGCAGTAGGCGAAGAGGAGCTTCGCGCCGTTTCGGATGATGCCCTCGTGCTCTTCCCTCAGCCCCGGCAGAAAGCCGGGCACGTCCTCGAAGGTCACCAGCGGAACGTTGAACGCATCGCAGAAGCGCACGAAACGCGCGGCCTTGATACTCGCGTCGCTGTCCAAGACGCCGGCGAGGACCGCGGGCTGGTTGCCGATGACACCCACCGCGTTCCCGCCGAGCCGGGCGAAGCCGGTGATGATGTTGCGGGCGTAGTCCTCGTGGACTTCCATCAGGCTTCCGGCGTCCACGACCCGGCGGATGATGTCCAGCATGTCGTAGGGAAGCTTCGGGTCGTCCGGTACGATCTCGAGAAGCGCCTCGTCGGCCCGGTCCGGCGGGTCCGTCGTCTCCCGCCACGGCGGCGTCTCCTGGTTGTTCGAAGGCAGATAGGACAGGAGGCGCCGCACGGCGCCGAGCGCCTCGACCTCGGTCCCCGAACGGAAGTGCGCCACGCCCGACCGGCTCGCGTGCACGGCCGCGCCGCCGAGTTCGTCGAAGGTCACGTCCTCGTGCGTCACCGTCTTCACGACGCCGGGGCCCGTGATGAACATGTGGCTCACCCCGTCCACCATGAACACGAAGTCCGTGATGGCGGGGCTGTAGACCGCCCCTCCGGAACACGGCCCCAGGATCGCGCTCAGTTGCGGGATCACCCCCGAGGCCAGGGTGTTTCGGAGGAAGATGTCCGCGTAACCGCCGAGAGAGGCGACCCCTTCCTGAATCCGTGCGCCGCCGGAGTCGTTGATCCCGATGAAGGGGGCGCCGTTCCTCGTAGCGAGGTCCAGTACCTTCACGATCTTGCCGGCGTGCGCTTCCGACAGCGACCCCCCGAAGACGGTGAAGTCCTGGCTGAACACGTAGACGATTCGTCCGTCGATGCGGCCGTAGCCCGTGATGACCCCGTCGCCGGGAATGCGCCGGTCTCCCAGCCCGAAGTCCGTGCAGCGGTGTTCGACGAAGCGGTCGAACTCCACGAAACTCCCCTCGTCGAGCAGGATCTCGAGGCGCTCCCGGGCCCCCAGCTTGCCGCGCCCGTGCTGGCGGGCGAGCCGGTCCGGGTCTCCGCGGGCGGCGCGTTCGGAGCGGGCCTCGAGTTCGGCCAGCTTTTCGCGCATGCTCACCGGACGCCCGTCGCTCCCACCCGGCGCCGCGACTCGGTGCGCAGGGTGTCGACGCGAAGCGAGTCGCGCGGCGCAAAGGGAGACGGCGCCGCTCGGACCTCCGCGAGCCACGTGAGCAGTTCCTCCCGGTCCGCCTCCACGGGCGAACCGTCGACCAGCATGCGGACCTCCGTGGAACGCCGCACGACGGACCGGCCGGCTTCGGGACGCAGGCGGCCCGTCACGCCTTCGATTTCCGGCCCCGACTCGAGGTATGCGGCGAGCGCGGCAGGAATCGGCAGTCTCGCACCGTCGAGCGCGGAGAGCACGAGGAGCGTCGCATCGTGCGCCAGAGCCGGCATAATGTTGTCCCGCAACGTCTTTCGGTATCGTCTCTCATAATCCGCTACAAATCGCCGCCACGGCGTGCCCGGGCTGACGCGATCCGTGGCGAGACCGATCACCCGATGGTCCGTCGCGAAGCGTTCGAGACGACGGAGCGCGGCCGGCTCGGCCCACGCCTCGCTCCCGATCACGATCACGTTGTACAGCCCGTAGTAAAAGAGCTGAGGCGCGACCGCGAGGACGCCGGACGCGGACGCCGCCGGCGCGAAGACGACGTCCGGCTCCGAGGCCGCGATGACCTCGATGGGCCCCTGAAAGGTCGTGAGCCCGGGATCGTAGCGTTCGTGCCCGACGAGCAGGCCGTCGTACTCGCGGACCGTTCGCGTGAACGCGGTCACGGCGTCCCCGAGTCCGACCCCGTCCGGCTCGAGCACGGCGACCCGCGGGAGCCGCAGTTCCTCCATTGTCCAGCGCGCCAGCTCCTCCGCCACATCCGAGGCCCGAGTACCGGCGTCGTACAGGGTGTAGCTCGCCGGCGCGGGTCTCAGCACTTCCGTCGCCGTGGGGCTGACGATCGGCAGCCTCGGATTCAGGCGGGCCCGGGAAGCCGCCGCGAAAGACTCGGCGCGGAGGGGACCCACGATCGCGACCACATCCCGCCCTTCGAGCGACCGCACGAGGTCCGCCGCGTTCTCCGGATCCGATGCGTCGTCGAGGAAGATGAGTTCGACATCGAAGCCGGCCGGGCGCTCGACGCGGTACCGCTCGACCGCGAGTTCGATCCCCTCACGCAGCACCTGGCCCACCTCCGATAGATCGCCGGTGAGCGGAAGGATCGCCCCGATGCGCGCGCCGCCGCTGCCGAGATCCGTTTCCGCCCCGGCGATCATGTCCGCCGTGACCCGCTCGGGTTCGGCGGGTTGCCCCTCCAGGATGCGAGCGGCAAGACGTCTCGCCTCGTCGCCCTCCCCTTCGATGACGAGAAGGCGGGCGAGTTGTGCATGAACGACTGCGGCCCCCGCGGTCTCCGGCGGAAAGGCCTCCGCCAGCGGGCGCAGTTCCCCGACCGTGAGGGTGGAGGTCAACCGGCGGAGACCCTCGGCGCCGACCGTTTCGAGCCCTCCGGGCGTGGAGAGGATCGCGGCGACCGCCTCGGGCTCGCGGCTCGTGTCGCCGAGGACCCGCACCAGCCGCTCCAGAATGGCCGTCTCCAGGGGGGCGGCGGGCGCCCGCGCGAGGAGCGCGCCATAGCGATCCGCCGCGGCGCCCGGGAGCTCTTGCGCCTCCAGCGCCCGGCCCGCCACGGAGAGGGCCCGGTCCGCGAGGGCGCGGAGGGGCTCGACCTGACGCCACGCGGCGTCGAGCGAATCCCCGCGCGCCGCGGCCTCGGCGAATCGCCCCTGCTCGTAATCCGCCTCGGCGAGGCGAAGCGCGGCGGCCGCTCCTTCCGCGTCGACCGCGCTCGGTGCCGAGGTCTCGATGGGTGGGTTGCCGGCGATGAACGCACAGCCCGCGGCTGCGAGCAGCACGACGCCGCAGCCAAGGGCTACGCGCCTCCGCGCCGCTCTTCGCCGCTCGTGGAAGGGGCTACTCCCCTGCCTCACCACCGGAATCGGACTGCTCCCCTTCGTCCGTGTCATCCGCCGCGGAACCGGACTTCGCGGCCGCCATGTTCTCGTACTCCACCTCCTCGGCGTCGTACGGCACATCGGGCGCGTCCACGACGGCGAGGACGATGCGACGGTTGATCGGATCCGTCTCGAGTACGCGCAGGTCCAGCCGATGCCCCTCGTCGAAGTGGTCGGCGGGCTCGGCGATCGCCGCTTCCACACCGAGTTGCGAGATCGGCACGAACCCCTCGAGATCGCTCCCGAGGTCCACGACGACGCCCTTCTCGAGCAACCGCGTGATCGAGCCCGCCACTTCCCGTCCCGGCTGGTACGTCTGCGCAAGCTGGTACCACGGGTCTTCCTGCACCTGCTTCAAACCGAGGGAGATCCGCTTCTGGTCGGGATCGATCGAGAGCACGACGACATCGACCTCCTCCCCCTTGCGGAGCACCTCCGCCGGATGCTGCACCCGCCGCGTCCAGCTCATGTCGGAGATATGGACGAGGCCGTCGATGCCCGCCTCGACCTCCACGAAGGCGCCGAAGGACGTGAGGTTGCGGACGAGTCCGCGGATCTTCGTCCCCGGCGGGTATTGCGCCGGGAGCGCCAGCCACGGGTCCTCCTCCACCTGCTTCATTCCGAGCGAGATCTTCTGCGCCTCCTCATCGACGCGCAGCACGACGCATTCGACCTTGTCGTTGATGCCGACCAGCTGGGAGGGATGGCGGACGTTGCGGGTCCACGACATCTCGGAGATGTGGACGAGACCCTCGATCCCGCGCTCGAGTTCGATAAAGGCGCCGTAGTTCGTGATCGAAACGACCCGGCCCAGCACGCGTATTCCGACCGGGTATTTCTCGGCCACGTTCTTCCAGGGATACTCCTGAAGCTGCTTGAGGCCGAGCGAGATTCTCTCCCGGTCCCAGTCGATGTCGAGGATCTTGATCTCGAGCGACTGGCCGATCTCGCAGACTTCCGAGGGATGGCCGATCCGTCCCCAGGACATGTCGGTGATGTGGAGGAGGCCGTCCATGCCGCCGAGGTCGATGAAAGCGCCGAAGTCCGTGATGTTCTTGACGATCCCCGGGCGCACGTCGCCCACCGACAGCTCCTTCTTCAGCTCCTCGCGCTTCCCCGCCCGCTCCTCTTCGAGAAGGACGCGACGGCTCACCACGATGTTCCGCCGGCGCTTGTTGAGCTTGAGGATCTTGAAGTCGTACTCGTCGCCCAGAAGGTCGTCGACGTTGGGCACGCGGCGAAGCGCGATCTGCGATCCGGGGAGGAAAGCGTCGACCCCCATGAGGTCGACCGTCACGCCCCCCTTGATCTTCCGCTTGATGCGCCCCTGCACGGGACGGTCGTTGTCGAAGGCGTCCTTGATCTTCTCCCAGACGCGGAGGAAGTCCGCCTTCTTCTTCGACAGGACGACGACGCCTTCCTCATCCTCGAGGCTCTCGAGGAGGACATCGACGGAGTCGCCCAGCTGAACTTCGTCCGGATCCGAGAACTCTTCGAGGGGGACGGCCCCTTCGGACTTGAAGCCGACATCGAGGATGATGTCCGTCTCGGTCTTTCCGATGACCTGCGCGGAGACGATCTCGCCTTCCGTGATGCGGCTGAGCGTGTCCTCGTAGAGGGCGTAGAGCTCGGCGTATTCCGCCTGGTCGTGCTGCGAGTCGTCCCGGGGGTCGGCGTCGAGATCCAGGTCGATGGCACTCGGCTCGAAGGCGGCCGGTGCCGCGACCTCCGTATTTTCTGGAGTGGAGTCGTCGACTTCCGTCGACGCATCCGTCGCCTCGGGGATGTCGGTCTCGGGGACGTCGGTCTGAGGGTTCGTGTCGTCGGGCATAGGGAATCAAGCTCCCGCGCGGGGCCAACCGTGCCTCCCGCCGGGCCTCGTGGCAAAAAAGAATCGACCTCAACCGAGCTTCACCATCTCCGCCCAGCCGCCGGCCGATCCCCTGGTGTCGGGTTTCCACAGGATCCGGGGCGAAGCGCCACTTTTTCCGCACCGGTCCTCGAACAGTACGCCAACTTAGATTCAGGCCGCAAAAGCGTCAACGGAAAGCGGCGGCCGCAAGTTCAAGGATCGCATCCACGACCTGGTCCGGGGACATGGCGGTCGTATCGATCTCGATGGCGTCGGGAGCTCGCCGCAACGGAGAGAGTGGACGCGAACGATCCAGCCGGTCGCGCGCCTCGAGACGCCGGGTCTCGCGCTCGACGTCCTCGTCGGTAAAAGGGGTGCCGCGCTGGCGCAATCGACGGCGCGACCGCTCGCCGGCTTCCGCCACGAGGAAGATCTTCAGATCCGCCCCGGGGAAGACCGCCGTGCCGATGTCGCGTCCGTCGCAGACGATCTCGTGCCGGCGGCCCGCCCGGCGCAGCCGCTCCAGCACGACGTCCCGAACCGCCGGAAGCGTGGAAACAGCGGACACCCGCGCGGTCACCTCGGGCGATTCGAGGCCCGGGCCGGGCCGGGTCCCCTCCACGGACACATCGAATCCCTCGCGCGCGGGGACGAAATCGACGTCCAGCCCGGGCACGGCGGCCTCGAGCGCCGGCCCATCCCCGGCGATGCCCCTGTCGAGGGCCCACCAGGTGATCGCCCGGTAGAGCAATCCGGAGTTCACATGCACGAAGCCGAGTCGCCGCGCCACGCTGCGGGCCGTGCTGCTCTTGCCGGAGGCGGCGGGACCGTCCACCGCGATGACTCGCCCCGCCGGAGCGGACCCCCCCCGGCGCGGGGGGGGTTTGGGCAGCGGCGCGGGGCCGGGGCGGGGAGGGGTCGGGGGGGGGGGGGGGGGGGGTGGAGAAAGAGTGGGGGGGGGGGGGGGGGGGGGGGGGGGGGGGGG
>VXOJ01000011.1 GCA_009840115.1 Gemmatimonadales bacterium
CGCGCCGTCGTGAGGCCGCGTATCAGCGCGGTCAGCACCTCCTCGCCCGCCGGCGACCGGGTCGGTCGCACGACGAGGTCGACCTCGCTCAGCGCGCTCGGGAAGAAACGGAGTCGGGCCGCGTCGACCCCGGCGCGGAACTCCCGGAACGGGTCGACCGGGTTGAAGGGCGTGAACGGGTCGCTCGGCGTGAGAAAGAGCGCGGTGCCCCACGACACCGCCTGCCGCCCCACGCTGATCTCGAGGCGTTCACTCCCCCACTCGACGTACAGGCGATCGAATCGGTGCCGCCAGACGACGTGGTCCCGCTCCTCCACCGTCCACTGGAGCCGGAGCCACTCGCCGCCGCCCGGCACCGCCCCGAGGTGGAACTCGGGCGCCCCGGCGAAGCGCCGGAAGGTCAGCAGATGCTCGTAGGCGGCGCCGAATCCGAAGGCTCCCACTCCCGACTCGCCGAAGAGTCGCAAACGGTTGAACTCGCCCACCTGGCCTTCACGGGTTCCGGCGAGAGGAACGGCCTGGACGTAGCCGTTCAACTGCATGGCCTGACCGGAAGAAGTGTCGCAGAGGACCGAGAGCAGCACGGCCGCCGAAGCGGCCCCGGCGCGGAGGCCTGCAGGGCTCCATCGGGCGCGGCCGCCCGCCTGCCGGGCCGGGCTACGGGTCCGAGCGGCCGAGTTCGCGACCTGCTTCAGCGGTGGCGTCACAACCTGCACCGGGCCCACGGACGTGCTATATTTCCCTGTTTTCCGCTCAATCCGAATGGGATTGTCCCTGCTCGATACTTGGTGAGGAGGCGATGCCGGGTCGTGTTCAATAATCCGTTTGATTCGTTTCACGATACCGTTGCCGAAGCAAAGCAGGAACGGGAACAACTCGACCGGCTGCTGACGATTTCCACGCCGCGCGAGCGCCTGCTCGTCGCCGCCATCGCGCTGTGGCTGCTCATCTTCGTGGCGTGGCTCTTCTTTGGCAACGTAGCCCGCAGCCTCGCGGTGGACGGTGTGCTGGTCGACCCCGGCACAAACCTGTCCGAAGCCGGCCGGTCCGTGCAGGCGCTCGTCTGGATCGAGAACGACGTCGTGCCGCAGATCAGGGCAGGGATGCCGGCGGTGATAGAGTTGGGTACGGCGGATGGAGAAACCGGCACAATAAGCGTGGAAGTCGCGGCGATTTCCGCCGTCCGCCTGTCCGAGGTTCCCGCGGCCTTCGAGTCTGCGGTGCCGGTGTCCGTGCACCGCCTCGATATCACGCTGGATGAGAGCCTCGACCTTTCTTCCGTTGCAGGCAGGGAATGCCGGATCGTCATCGAGACCGGCACGCAGTCTCCGGTCGCATTCTTGCGGATGCGACGGTCATGATATGGCGCTGATCGCTTTCAGGAGGGCTGGCGACAAGGCCGCACCGAGCTTCGAGAAACAGAGGGTCACCACGCCGATTCTGTTGCAGATGCACGCGTCGGAATGTGGCGCCGCCTGCCTCGGCAGCATCCTCGCCTACTTCGGACGCTGGGTTCCGCTGACGGAATTGCGGGAAAAGTGCGAAGTGAGTCGGGACGGGAGCAGTGCGGCGAGCATCGTGCGCGCCTCCAGGCACTACGGTCTCGAATGCAGTGGACTCAGCGTACGTGCCAGTCAGCTGAAGAAGTTGCAGTTGCCTCTGATCGTGTTCTGGCAATTCAGCCATTTCGTTGTTCTCGAGGGGTTCGACAGTCGCCACTTCTATCTCAATGATCCGGCCACGGGGCGGCGCAGGCTTTCGGCGGAAGAGTTCGAAAAGGGCTACAGCGGAATTGCGCTGCGATTCGAGCAGGGCTCCGGTTTCACACCGGGCGGCGAACAGCCCGGATTGTTCACGCAGCTGGGCACCCTGCTCAGCGGATCGCGGAGCGTGCTTGCCTGGGTGATTGCCTGCGGTCTCATGTTGACGCTGCTGGCCCTTGTTGTCCCCACAGCTCTCGGCGTTTTCGTGGACGATGTTCTGGAGAACCGGGGGCCCTGGGGCGGACTCGTGGCGGCCCTGCTCGGCGGCGGTGTCCTCGTATACATCCTTTCCCTGCTCAAGCACCGGTTCCTGAAACGGTTCGCGGTCCGGATTTCGGTGATGGGCTACAGTCGAGGCCTGTCGCGGCTGCTGCGGTTGCCGGTGGAGTTCTTCGAACACCGCCTCGTCGGCGATCTGACGGATCGGGTCTCGTCCATCGACAGAATCTCGAGAAACCTGACGGAACAGTTTCTGGTGCTCATTATCGACATGGGAATGAGCGCTGTGCTGGTCATTGCCATGTTGGTCTTCGATGTCCGGCTCACGCTGGTGGTGCTGTTTCTGGCCATTCTCCACGGCGTGCTGGCCCACTTTCTCAACGGCTTCAGGGCAGTTCGAAGCCAGGCGATGAGGCGTGAACAGGGACTGTTGATCGGCGTCGGCATGCAGATGCTGAATCACGCCGACAATCTGCGCATGACGGGATCGGACGACCGTTTCTTTTCGCGCTGGAGCGGCCATCAGGCGCGCGAACTGCACGCGCGCCGGCGCTATTCCGCACTGGGATCCGTCAACACCGCGCTCCCGGGCATGATCGCCGCACTTCGCAGCGCGGCGGTCCTGGGCATCGGGGGAAGCATGGTCCTGGTCGGAGAAATGACCCTGGGCACGCTGGTCGGGTTCTATATCCTGGCCGAGATGTTTCTGGCGCCGGTTGGGCGCTTTCTGGAGTTCGGCGAGAAACGCCAGATGCTCGAAACCGATCTGCAGCGACTCGAAGATATCTCCAAAGCCGCGGAAGACCCCGCCTTCAGCCGCCGGAGTCCCCAGTCGGAGTCGATTCCCACCTTCAAGGGCCGACTCCAGCTCACCGGCCGGCTCGAGCTGCGAGACGTCAGCTTCGGCTTCAACAAGAGCCGGCCCGCCCTGATCAAGGACTTCAACCTCCTGATCAGGCCGGGGCAGCGGGTTGCCGTGGTCGGTCCCAGCGGTTCCGGCAAGTCGACGCTCGCGCGTCTGATTGCCGGTGTCTATCAGCCCTGGTCCGGCGAAATCCTGTTCGATGGCCATCCCCGGGATGAGATTCCCGAGGAGGTGCTGCGGCGGTCCATCTCCATGGTGGATCAGGAGGTCGTGCTCTTTTCCGCATCCGTGCGCGACAACATCACGCTGTGGAACCCCGCCGTTCCGGATGAGGCCATCTTCGCGGCGACACGCGATGCCCAGATCCATGAAGAAATCCTGCATCGGCCGGACGGGTATTCGACCCGGGTCGAGGAAGGCGGCGTGAATTTCAGCGGAGGCCAGCGTCAACGGCTGGAGATCGCCCGGGGGCTGCTGGGCAATCCGACGCTGCTCATTCTGGATGAGGCGACCAGCGCCCTCGATGCCGCGACGGAGGAATACGTCGATGACGCCCTGCGACGTCGCGGTATCACCTGCCTGATCGTGGCGCACCGGCTGAGCACCGTGCGGGACTGCGACGAGATCATCGTGCTCGACAAGGGCGTCGAAGTGCAGCGCGGGACGCACGACGAGTTGATCGCGGATCAGGACGGCACGTACTACAAGCTGGTCAAGTCCGGCTGATGGGGGACACGAGACCGGGGTACACGTCCATCGCGGAACTCGCCGCCCGCTCGGGCGAGTCCGTGCCCTGCGCCGGCAACCTGCCGGTGAAGCTCGACGACCCGGACACTGTCTGGTTCATCGATCAGGGCGCCGTCAATCTGTTCCTGGTCGAATTCAGGGACGGGGTGGAGCAGGCGGCGCCGCAGCATCTGCTGCGCCGCGAATCGGGCTGGCTGCTGCCGGGCGTCGCACCGGACGGACCACGCGATGAGGAAGACACCACGCTCAGCCTGATCGCCAAGGGATCGCCGGGCACCGTTCTGAAACGTCTGCCGGCTTCCGTGCTGTCCGAGGTCGATCCGGCGGAGCTGGCGGAACAGATCGACACCTGGCTGACCGCGATTACGGACACACTCTCGCGTTTTGCGAGCCGCCTTCCGCGTCCGACCGCGCTGGCCAAGCCCGGTCCGACGCGGACCCCGGCTCCCTGTACGCTGTCCGTACAGCGCGGCGTCGTATGGGTATCCGAACCGCCGCGCGGCACCAGCCTCTACATGGATCTGGTCGACCAGGCGGAAATCGTCGAGGCGGGCGGCCCGCACGAAGCGGTGATACCGCTGACGCGGACGAGCTGGCTCATCCTGTTCGACGAGGCGACACTCTCAGGCAGGTCCACCGAGACACTGGCAAAGCAGGGCATCCTGCTCTCGGCGCTCGCGTCCTTTCACGCGGTTGCCTTCGCCCTGGAGCGCCTGAACCGCCAGCTGGCCGTGGCCGATGACGCGAATCTCGAGCGCGCGCGGACCACGAGCCGCCGCACGGTCGAGAGAGCTGCGCGGCAGCGGCTCTTCAACATCTATGATCTGCCGATTGACGGGGATGCCGGTGTCGAGGACACGTCGCTGGCGGACGCCCTGGAGGCGATCGGACGTCGTGAAGGAATCGACTTCAAGATCCCGGCGCGCTCGGATCCCTCCGGTGATCCCGTCAGCCTCGTTGACGTCCTCGATACGTCGGGCGTGCGCGCCCGGCGCGTGCGGTTCGGGGCCGAGGGCGCCTGGTGGCGCGGCGACAGCAACGCGATGCTGGCATTCCGCGCCGAAGACGGCCAGCCCGTGGCGCTCCTGCCGGGATGGTTGGGGCGCTACCGGCAATTCGATCCGGTCAGCAAGCGCAGCGTCCGGATGACGGCGGATCGTGCCGCTGCGCTGGCGGACGAGGCCTGGATGTTCTACCGGCCACTGCCGGTGGGGAACGTGAAGCCGGCGGACCTGCTGAGGATCGCGCTGCGTGGATCGGCGGCGAATCTGGCGCGGCTGGTGATGGCCGGGCTTGCCGGCGGCCTGATCAAGCTCGTGCCGGCGTTCGCGCTTGGGTTCGTCGCGAACCAGACGGTGGCGGGCGGCACTGCCGGAGCGCTCTATGCCGTGGCCGTGGCGGTGGCGGGGTTCGGTCTGCTCGGCGCACTGCTGCACCTGCTTCAGAGCACCGTGATGATGCGGATCGAGGGTCGCTCGGCTTCACGGGTCGAAGCGGCCTTCTGGGACCGTCTCATGCGCCTTCCGCCAAGCGTTCTGCACGGCCGTCGGGCTGGCGATCTGGCCGTCTCGGGGATGACGTTCCAGAATCTCCGCGACGGGTTGCAGGGAGTCGCGGCCGACGGTCTGCTGTCGGTCGTTTTTCTGCTTCCGGTGCTTGGCGTCATCTTCCTCTACGATGCCACGCTCGGGACCGTTGCCCTCGCCTTCAGCCTGGCTTCGCTCCTGATCACCGTCGTCCTCGGGTTGCGCCAGATTCCGCCCTATGGGCGGATGATCCGCGCGGCGCGGCGCGTCTCCGGCCGGCTGTTCCAGATCGTGGGCAGCATAGGCAAGCTGCGGGTGGAAAACGCGGAAGCGTCGGCTTTCGCCATCTGGGCGCGGGACTACCGGGAGCAGAAACGCACCGAGCTCGAGTTGGGTGCGCTCGAGGGACATTCGCGGGCATTTGGCGCCGCGCTCCCCTTTCTTGCCGCCGGGGTCCTGCTGTTCGCGGTCGTAGCCTGGGGCGACGGGAACCTCCCGGTCGGCGATTTTCTCGTCGTCTACCTCGTCTTCGCCGCCTTCCAATCCGCCGTGGCCCGGCTCGGCGAGTCCTTTGGCACGGTCGCCGCCATGCTCCCGGCGTTCGACCAGATGCGCCCGCTCCTCGCTGCGGTTCCCGAGGCCGAAGTCGAAGGAGCGCCGGTCGAGTACCTGGGCGGCGACATTGTCTTCGACCGCGTTTCCTACCGGTACGATCCCGACGGCCCGTTGATCCTCGACGATGTCACGATTCATGCCCGGCCCGGGGAATTCGTCGCGATTGCGGGCGAGTCCGGCGCCGGCAAGAGCACCCTCTTCCGGTTGGCGCTCGGATTCGACCGGCCCACCGCCGGCGCAGTGTGCTACGACGGGCGTGATCTGAGGAACCTGAACCTGAAACAGGTGCGCCGCAGAATCGGCGTGGTGCCGCAGTCCGTCGGACTCCATCCCCTGGATATCTGGGACAATCTCGTCGGTCACCACGACGAGGTGGCGAGCGACGAGGTATGGACGGCGGCGCGAGTCGCCGACGTCGAACAGGAGATCAAGGGCATGCCCATGGGCATGATGACCATGGTCGGCACGAGCGGGGCTGTCCTGTCGGGCGGCGAGAGTCAGCGCGTTTCGATCGCCCGGTCGGTGATCGGCAGCCCGCGAATCATGCTCTTCGACGAGGCGACCAACTGGCTGGACAACGAGAGCCAGGCCAAGGTCATGCGAAACCTCACCGCCCTGACCTCCACCCGGATCGTCATCGCGCACCGCCTGTCCACGCTGGAACAGGCCGATCGCATCTATGTGCTGCAGGCCGGAAGAGTCGTACAGAGCGGCTCCTTCAACGAACTCATGGAGGCCGACGGGGTGTTCAGAGACCTGGTCAGGAGGCAGGTCGCCTGATCGATGAAGGGACCCATGGACGCGGACGATCTCCTCGCATCAAGAGCGGCTGAAGACAGCGACTTTCGCGAACGTCTTCTCCGGAACCCCAGGGAGACCATCGAGGCGGAATTCGGGGTGACGCTGGCCGAGGACCATGAGATTCACGTGCACGAAGAGACGTATGCCGCGACGCATGTGGTGCTCCCGCCGCGGAGCAAGCTCAGCGAGGCCGAACGAGAGGAGGCAAGGACCGGTGCGGCGTCGCTCGAGTTTCTTCGAAGGACACTCCACGACCCCGCGCCGCCCCTTCGCCCCCCTGCGCCGAAAGAAGAGGGGGCCCGAAGCAGCGGGGCCACCTCCGGGGCGCTGGCCAGGGCGGCGAGGGAAGGGATCCGCCGCGGGCTTGCCTTCCTGGAATCCGCGATCGACGAGAATGGGGCCTGGCACTGCATCCGGTTCAATGTGGCCGACCCGGAGATCCCGAGGCATTTCGAGAGGCCTCCTTTCGTGTCGGCTCTCTGCGCGCTTGCCCTCGAGAGCTCCGATGAGCCGCAGGCCAGGGCGATATGCACCGCTACGAAGGCGTATCTCATCGACACCATCGAATATCCCGGATGGTGGCGGTACTACCGTCACCTGCCCCCGGATCTCGACAGTACCTCACTCTGTTCGCTCGTCATCGGGACGCACCCCTGGATCTGGCTGGGGAGGAACGTTCCGGGGATGCTGGCGAATCGCGATGAGGCAGGCCGCTTCATGACCTGGGTGCTGGCGGAAGACGAACCCGACGTCGTGTCGCGCTTTCGTATCGAGGCCGACCCGGTCGTCAACGCGAATGTCCTCGCCTACCTGGGCGACCATCCGGGAACCAGGGATGCCCGGCGATGGTTGGAAGCCCTGGTGACCGAGGGCAACCTCGAGGGCTCATCGAAGTGGTATCCCGACACGGTCTCGATCTACTATGCGATCACCCGCGCGATGATTCGTGCGGAGCCCGCCCTGGATCCCCTGCGCCCGGTCCTCGCGGATCGCATCCTCGGCCTGCGTGACGAGGAGGGCGGATTCGGCAATGTCATTCAGACCGCTCAGGCGGTGACGGCGCTCTACAACATCGGAAGCCTCGAGCGCATCGATGCGAAGCGCGAGGTGGAGATGCTGATGAGCTTGCAGCGCGAGGACGGCAGTTGGCCGGAGCTGCTCGCGTTCGGCGACCAAACGTTGAAGTGGGGCGTGGTCGGCCAGATCGGGCATGGATCCGAGGCCGTGACCTCCGCGTTCTGCATTGAGGCCCTGGAGCGTCTCGTCGAAGTGCTGGGGACCTGAGCGTGCCGGGTGATGCGGCCCGGAAGCACGCGCCTCCCCGGCAGGGGATCCTGACCCGAACGACGCGTGCGGACCGGGGCATGGTCAAGCTTCCCGCGCTCACCCCGCACCTCCGATTTCACGAGATCGGCGAGGCGCAGGTGCTTCTCGTCTCCGAGTCGTTCAACACGCTGCTGCACGGCAAGCTGCACTGCGATCTGCTGCCGCTGCTCGACGGTCGGCGCCCCCGGGACGAGATTGTCGCGGCCCTCGAGGGCGCCCACGCGGCGACCGATGTCCTTGCGGCCATCGCCGCGTTCGCGGCCAAGGGCTACCTGGTCTCCGCCGATCACGGCATGGACCGGCGCCAGGCAGCCTACTGGTCGTCGCTCGGCGCGTCGCCGCGCTGGGTCGAGGAGCGGCTGGCGCAGTCGCGCGTCACGGTCGAGGGCGACGACGGCGGGCTCGTCCGGCACCTGGAGGCGAACGGCGCCAGGGTGGGGACCGGCGAGCCCAGGCTCACCGTTGTGGTCTGCGGCGACTATCTCGAAGCACATCTCGCGGAGGTGAATCGGCGTCAGCTCGAGGCGGGAGCGCCGTGGACGCCGGTGCGGCCGAGCGGCATGGAGCCGCTCTTCGGCCCCATCTTTCGGGCGGACAGGCAGGGGCCGTGCTGGGACTGCCTCGCGTACCGCCTGCGCAGCCACCGGGAAGTCCACGGTTTCCTGCGCAACGTCGCCGGCGAGGACGCCGCCTTCCGGCCGTTCGCGGCTCAGCCCGCCGTGCTGGAAGCGATGTGCGGGCTGATCGCGGCGGAGATCGTCAAGTGGCTGGTGCTGGGTGAGTCGGCCCCGATTCACGAACAGGCCATCGCGATGAATGTCGCCACCTTCGAAAGCTCGCAGCATCGGGTCGTGCGTCGGCCGCAGTGCCGGACCTGCGGCGACGAAGCCTTGCACCGACCGGATCGACCACCGGTTCCGGTGTCTCTGAAGGCGAGCCCCAAGGCCCATCGCAACAGCGGCGGCGCGCGCGCCGTGGCGCCGGGTGCCACCCTGGCGAAGTACCGGCACCTGGTGAGCCCGATCAGCGGCGTCGTGACCTGGCTGTCGCGCACCACCGATGAGGCCGACTCCTGGCTGCACGTCTACTGGGCCGGGAGCAATCTCGGCATGAGAAGCCGGAGCCTGAGTTCGCTCAGGCGCAGCCTGCGCAGCAAGAGCGCCGGCAAGGGCAGCACACGACAGCAGTCCAAGGTCAGTGCCCTCTGCGAGGCGGTCGAACGCTATTCGGGCGCCCGTCATGGGGACGAGATCCGTATCCGCCAGCGATTCAGCGAGTTCGGAAGGGGAGAGGCGATCCACCCGAACGAGGTGCAGCTGTTCAGCGAGCGTCAGCTCGACGAGGCGGGGAGCATCAACGCGAAAGGCCACCCCTACAACGTCGTCCCGCCGCGTCTCGAGCCCGACGCCGAAATCGACTGGACGCCGGTGTGGTCGCTGACGCAGCAGCGGCACCGCTACCTGCCGACGTCCATCCTCTACAGCATGCCGGCCGAGGAGCGCGGCCCCTCGGACCTGATCGCCGACTCGAACGGCTGCGCCGCGGGCAACACCCTGGAAGAGGCCATCCTGCAGGGCTTCTACGAACTGGCCGAGCGCGATGCGTTCGCCATCTGGTGGTATAACCGGTTGCGCGTGCCGGTCGTCGATCTTTCCAGCTTCGACGACGAGTACGTCGCAGCGGCCTCCGACTACTACGGCCGCCACGACCGGGATCTATGGATGCTCGACGTCACCTCCGATATCGGCATCCCCACCTTCGTTGCGCTCTCGCGCCGGCCGGACGCCCGGACCGAGGACATCATCTACGGTGCCGGGACCCACGCCGACCCGCGCATAGCAGCCCTGCGCGCGCTTTGCGAATTGAACCAGTGCCTCACCTGGCTGCCGCGTCCCGGGGCGGGGGACGGCCGGCCCAGGATCGATGATCCGCTGGCCCTATGGTGGTGGAAGACCGCCCGGCTCGCCGACTGTGCCTGGCTGGCGCCGGCGCCGGACGAGCCGCCCCGCACGGCTTCGCACTATCCGGTGACCGAATCGGCGGACACGCGCGAAGATGTGGAGAATTGCCGCGCGCTCGTCGAGGCGAGGGGCTTGGAGTTCCTTGTGCTGGATCAGACGCGGCCCGATATCGGCATGCCCGTGGCGCGGGTCATCGTGCCGGGCATGCGCCACTTCTGGGCAAGGTTCGCGGCCGGGCGCCTGTACGACGTGCCCGTCAGCCTGGGCTACCGGGAGTCCCCTCTCGCCGAAGCCGACCTGAATCCCGCGCCCGTGATCGCGTGAGGAGGGCGCGGGAAGTCCGCACTTAAAACGCCGACCTCGGCGAAGCCAGATGTCAACTGACCTCGCCGAGGCCGGGTGTTTCAGAGGCCGGCTGTCGGGTCTCGCCGGCCGCGGTGAGCTACCAGCAGCAGCAGAGGCCGGCCGAGATGGCCTCCATCTGCTCCTCGGTGATGTGCGGATCCGGCGGCAAGGCGAGATGCACCGTCTGCATGTCGCTCTCATGGATCTGGATGTTCATCGAATCGGGAATCGTGATGCCCAATTCGCCGCTGATCGCCGTCTTGGGATCCGCGAGAAGCTGTTGCCTGAATCCCGCGTCCACGGTGGACTTCTCAACGATCTGCGCAAGCATTTCATCGCCGCTTCTCATGGCATTCTCCGTCGTTTCTGCATTGGGAACCATCACCACTCTCACAGGAGTGGCTATTCCGAAGGATTAAGTCAAGCCTTGTGCCCCCCTGTTCGGGGTGCACAAGCGCGGCGATGTCGGTGGCAGCCGGGGACGCGGTATCGCGGGACGACAGATCCGGTTCGACGTCGCTCGGGGTGGCTTCGCGCGACTCGGCCATCAGCACCTCGCGGGCGGCACTGTGTCCCAGAGCGCCTCCCAGCGTCTGCGCGAACCGATCCTCAATCCCGCTGTCGCCCGACACGAACACGCAGCGCGCCCCCGCGAGCGCCACAAGCTCGCGACCCGAACCGGGATTCCGGAGCTGTCCCTCGAACTCGGCGAGAGAGTGGAGGCCGTCCAGCCCGCCCCGCGGGACCGGCGCCAGCAGCAGGTTGTTTCGCGACAGCGCACGGATCGCCTTGCGGAAACGGCGGCACAACGCTTCGTAGTACCTGGCCGGGCCGCCGTCGTACACGAAGCGGATATCGAGCTCCGCGCCCGGCAGCGCCTCCCCGTCTGCCAGCGGTCCCAGAACCGCGACCGCCACGCCGCCGCTGGCCTCCGGAACGCCGCGATCGGCGAAGTCCTCCTCGACCGCCGCCAGGACGGTGACGATGGAGGCTTCGGCGACGCGCGACAGCGCCGTCGTCGCCTCGCTCACGGACAGGCTGCCACGCATCGCGTGCACGGCGATCTGGAAGACCTTGCCGTTCGACCACTCCAGCGCCGCCTCGACCGCCTCGCCGGCGTCCTGCACGGGGATGTCGTCGAGTTGGGCCCGCATTTCGGAGAGGCTGAGTTCGTGCGTCCAGTACAGGCGCGCCAGCCCGCACCGGGCGATCGCCTCCGATTCCGAATCCGACAGGAATCCCTCCGGCAGCTCAAGGTCCGTGAATTCCCGCTCCCGCAGCGTGTCGAGCAGGGCCGGCGAGCGGTTTATCCACCCGGCGAGACCGGGGGCGGCGGCGTGAATCTCCGCGATGACGTCGAACGCGTCGGGACGCGCCGCGAACGCCCGGCTGTCGTAGGCGCTCCAGTCGTCGATCTCCGGATAGAACTGGGCCCGCTGACGGTCGAGCAGCGGATCGATGGTCTCGAACCACCGCTTCGGAAAGAGCGCCATGCCGTTCATCTGGGCGTAGCTGCCCGGGAGCTGCGGGGAGGCGGCCTCGCCGTGATGCTGCAACAGCGGATAACGATGGTTGGACGTATGGTGGTCGGCGTGGCGCTGCATGTTGTAGTACAGCCAGTTGGTGAACTTGTAGGCCGCGCTCCAGGCATGCCTCGGCTTGACCGGCTCGTACCTGCCCGTGGGCATGCGGATGCGCCGCAGCCCGTAATGTTGCACGTAGTTGCTGATCTTCATCGAGAAGACGACGCTGCCGCACAGCGCAAGGTAGAGCAGCAGGGCCCAGGGGCCGCCCCACCACAGGATCAACCCGTACCAGAAGACGATCTGCACGGTGTAGCGCCAGAACGCGTTCGTGTAGTGCCACAGCGGCAGGTGACGGCGGGTCAGCCGGCGGCGTTCGAACCGCCAGGCGCCTACCAGGTTGTTCGCCACCTCGGCAGGCAGATACTGCCAGAAGCTCAGGCCCTTCGGCGCGGATCCGGGGTCGAGCGGCGTACACACGCGGGGGTGATGGATGTAGACGTGCTCGGTCGCATAGTGCGGGTAGGAGACGGAGGCCAGCAGGAACTCGCCGAGGCGCCGTTCCCACAGAGCCCGCCGATGCACCAGTTCGTGGCCCACGATGAACACCGTCTGCGCGACGAGCGTCAGGATGGCGGCCGTGACACCGATCTCCCAGAGGGAGAGGCGGCCGACGACCAGCACTTGCCAGAGCGCGAACACGAAGGCCAGCGGCCAGAACGCGGCCCACAACCAGAGCGAGAGCTTGTACAGGAACAACTGGCTTTCGCGGGTCGTGGCCGGGTCCATGTTCCGCTCCTCGAGGCCGAAGAGGTGGTCGAACCGGTCCGCGAGCATGAAGAAGACGAACGGACCCGCGAGCCACCAGCCGCCGTACATGGCGGCGGCGAACACGAGCGGAAAGATGAGAAGCGGGACGAAGTGCGGCAGCGCGTTCGCGACGGAGGGCTCGACGACCCGTCGGCCCGCCGCTATCGAGGCGCCGGAACTATGTGCTTCCATCCTGGATATCCTCTACCACGGTGACTCGGTGCGCGGCTTCGTTGCCCGGCACCTACCCCATCGAATCCATCATCACAAAAATCTAGCCTCAAGGGTAGCCCACGCCAGCAACGACGCGGACTCACGGGACGAGGACGGGCGGGCGTTTTCTGAGCAGGAACAGCCCCTCGTTCCAGCTCGACACGGCGATCACGCCGCTCTCGAAGTACGGGTAGTTGCTCCACGTCCCGCCGAAGGCGGTCGCGTCGTCATCCGTCGGCACGGTGTCGAAGAACGCCACCTCGACCGGGTTCTCCGGGTCGCGGATGTCGAGGATCCGGAGGCCGCCCAGCAGGTTGGACTGGTAGAGGAAGTCGCCGCGCACGTACTGATTGTGGTCGATTGCGCGCGTCTCCGCGAAGTACTCCGTCGCCAGCACCGGATCGTCGAGTTCCTCCACGTCCCACACGAGCGTCCGCGTGTTCGAGACGGTGCCGCCTTCCTCGTCGAGTTCGTCGCCGAGGAAGAAGTAGCGGTGGTCCTCCGTGAGCCACCCCTGGTGGGCAGCGACCGCGCCCGGGTAGTTCGCGCTCGCGAGCGCGACCGGATTCTCCTTGTCGGTGATGTCGGAGATCCCGAGCGCGTCGATCGAAGCGTGGAAGCAGATCTCCCGTCCGACGTAGTCCTCGTCGGGTCCGGCGTAGACGACGCACTGGGCGTCGTGCGTGTAGCCGCCGCCGAGGAAGCCGCCGATGTCGGGGTCCGCGAAGCAGCCGGCGAAGCGCGGGTTCCGGGGATCGCGGATGTCGATCATGTGGAGGCCGCCGCCGCACGCCTCGCCCCCGCCGCTGCTGCCGACGGCGTGCGCGAACCCGGTCTCCTCGTTGATCACGATGTTGTGCGAACTGAACACGCCGTCGTAGTGGGCCGTCTCCGCGAACATCACCGGGGGATCGCGCACGTCGCGCAACTGGGTGAGGTCGAAGATCTGGACGCCGTGCGCGCCGGCGTTGTCCGCCACGATGAAGGCGTGATCCGCATAGGTCTTGATGTCGCGCCACAGGTTCTCGACGCCCCCTTCGGTGAGCGGGAGTTCGCCCACGTAGACCGGCGCGTTGGGGTCGGTGATGTCGACGAAGGACGTGCCGTTGGACTTGCCGAGGAGGACGTATTCGCGGCCCGTCTCGGGATCGGTCCAGCCCCAGATGTCGTTCGCGATCGACGTGGGGCCCGCGCCGAGTTCGGCGAGCGGGAGGAAGGCGACGAGATCCACGTCCGTGCAGGCGTAGTCGAGCGCGGTCCCGTCCTGGCAGCTCACGGTCTCGCCCGAGATGGCCGTCATGTTCGGCCGCTCCGGGTCCCGCAGCGTGCCCGAAGCCACCCAGGAGCCTTCGGCGTCCGAGGGCTCGAGGACGGCAGCCGCGCCGAGCCTGAGGTCCGCCTGGCCGGCTCCGACCACGGTCATCTCCGCCCCGGCTCCGAGGCTGGACCCGAAGGCGGCCCCGGGACCGAACGGAGCGGCGTCGACGGACTGAACGTGGTCGAGCGAGGTCGGGTCGACGGCGTACGCCGCTCCGGCCCCCGCGGCGGTGCCGGGCGCGCCAACCCACAGCAGCCCGCCGCCGACGGCCAGCGAGGCGCCGAAACCGGTCGCGTCGGAGCCTTCCGGGGGACTCACGAGTTGTGGCGCCCCGGGGGGCTCGCTCACGTCGAACGCCGCGACGACGCCCGTGCCCGCCTGTCCGGGCGCGCCCGCGAACAGCGTGCTGCCGTCCAGGACGAGCGACGCGCCGAAGCGGGCTCCGGCCGTGAGGCCCTCCAGCACGAACGCGCCGGCAGGCCGCCAGGCGTCGTCCTCGCGCTCGAAGCGGTACACGGCGCCCCGGCCGCCATCGCTCCCGGGTGCGCCCACGACGAGCAGGTCGCCGGCCGCGACCAGGGCGGCGCCGAAGCGGTCCGCCCCCTCCGGCGATGGGCTCGTGAGACGGGCCGCCATCGCGGCCGCGCCGTCCGGCCCCACGGCGTAGACGTAGACGGCCCCGGGTTGCGCGGGCGCCGGCTGGCCGAAGCGCGGCAGGTCACCGAGTCCGCCCGGAGCGCCGAGAAACGCGGCGTCGCCGGCGATGGCGACGGCGCTCCCCGCGCCGGCGCGCGGCTCCGTCGCGGGATCCAGCGTGGCGCGCTCGACCCACTCCCCTTCCCGGCGCTCGAACAGGTAGGCGCGACCGCGCATCTCCGCCGCACCCGGGGCGCCGACGAGGAGCCGCTCCCCGGCGTGGGCGATGTCGGTGCCGAACTGGTCGCCCACCGCGCCCGCCCCCGGCCGCACCGTCCCCTCCACGGCCCAGGCGGCATCGCCGCCGCGCCGGAACACGTACACGGCGCCCGCCTCGGGGTAGGTCGGGAGTCGGATCTCGGCCCCGTTGCGCGAGACGAGGATGTCGTCCCCGACGAGCGCGATGGAGGCCGCGAATCCCGAGGCGGTGTATCCGGGCACCGTCGGAAGGGTCTGGGCCAAGGCGAACCCGGGCGTAACCAGGAGGCCGGAGATCAGGAGCGGGAACCTTGCGACACGCATCGTTACCTCCAGTGAAAACCGTCTACCGCGCCAGCGGGTTCACGCCGGCCAGGGCCGCGCCGGCGAAGGGGAGCGCCAGTACCCACAGCCTCAGGCCGAGCGGGCCGGCCCCGTCCGCCGCGATGCCGCCCAGGGCGAGGAGCGCCAGTCCGGCGCAGGCCGCCGTCCCGCCGGCCGCGAGCAGCCAACCCGGGCGCGTCCCTTCTCGGCGGCCGCCGCGCTCGAGCCGCCCGAACGCGAGCACGCACGGGACGAGCACCACCGCGTACAGGGCGAACCACAGCGGCCGGACGGTCCACCACGCGCCGGAGGCGGGGTCGACGCCGAGGCCCACACCGCCCAGGAGGAGCGCCGCGCCGACGACCAACGTCGCCGCCGTCAGGTGCCAGAGAAAGATCGTCATGATCATCCCGTTCACGAGCACCGTCGCCGTCCACGGGACCGCGCGCCCGAGCCAGCGCCGCATGGGGCCCTCGATCGATAGCAGCAGCCCGGTGTGGACGAGCGCCAGCGCCAGCATCGGCAGCTTCGGCGGCAGCGAGTTGCTGATCTCGTCGCCGGGGACGCTCACCATGCTGACCGGGTACGGCCCGAGCGTCACCATCCCGACGAGCGCCGCCGCGCCCAGGGCGGCCCACGCCGCGCCCTTCCGCAGCCCCGCCGCGTACCCGTCGCGCCACGCGTACCCCAACTGGTGGACGGCGACCCAGATGAAGGCGTAGTTGGCCCAGCCCACGACGGTCAGATCGGCGGCGAGAAAGAGGACGTCGTCCACGACCGCGGCGGCGACCAACACCCAGAACGACCACAGCCCGTAGCGCCGCCAGGCCGCGTACGTCAGCGGCACGATGAGCACGACCATGACGTAGACGGCGAGGAACCAGATCGGGATCAGCGCCATCTGCGACAGGTCGCCGACGAGGGTCGCGTCCACACCCCCGAGTCCCACGCCGACGCCGAGCAGCACCCATACCGCGAGCAGGGCGAGGACCGGACCGAGCAGGCGCCGGAGCGGCGTGTCCAGCCACTCCGCGTAACTCTGCCCCCGGTCGCTGGCGGATCGCCACGAGACGCCGTTCGAGTAGCCGCCGACGAGGAAGAAGATCGGCATCACCTGGAAGACCCACGTGAGCCACCGCGTCCACGACTGGTGTTCGAGCGCGCTCGAGAGCGCGATGTCCCCGCCGCCCGTGTACGGCGCCGCCTGGATCCAGTGGCCGACCACGACGGCGCCGATCGAGAGGGCGCGCAGGAAGTCCACGTACCGGTTGCGCGACTCCGGCGTTTGCGCGGCCACCCCTGCCGCGCGGGACCAAAGGCGGCTCATCAAGCGCCCCTCACGGCAAGCCCAGCGCCACGTACTCGGCCGGCTGCTCGCTCCCCCCGACGGCGACCACGATGTACTGCTTCCCCTCGTGGACGTACGTCATCGGCCCGCCCGTCGTCCCGGACGGGAGTTCCGTCTCCCACACCACCTCTCCGGTCGCCTTGTCGTAGGCCCGGAAGGTCGTCCCCCAGTGCGTGTCCGGCGTCCCGATGACGGCGTTGCTCCCCTCCCCGATGAAGAGCAGCGACCCCGTCACGAGCGGCGCCGGTCGGTTCGCGTTCCCGAGCGGCGGAAGGTCCAGGCCCTCGAGAAGCGGATGATCGTTGGGACCGTCGCCGTTCGCCGCCATCCACAGGTGCTCGCCCCGGTTCATGTCGATCGCCGTGATCCGTCCCCACGGCGGCTTCACGAGCGGCAGGCCCTCGATCTCGGCCCGCGGCCACCCGCCCTGCGTGCCGAACTCCATCTCCCCCGGTTCGGAGTTCTCCGACAGGCTCCAGACGTTCGGGAGCGTGTGCGACACTGCGTAGTAGACGCCCGTCTCGGGGTCGAACGCGCCCGTGTTCCAGTTCCCCGCCCCCCACGCGCCCGGGATGACGTACGTCCCGATCTTCCCTTCCGCCGTCCCCCGCTCCATCGGCGGCGTGAACAGCGGCCCCATGACGAGCGAGTCCGCCAGCGCGAGCGCCCGCTCGCGGATCTCGGGCGTGAAGTCGATCAGATCTTCCGGCGTCACTCCCTGGCGGTCGAAGGCGGGCGGGCGGCTCGGAATCGGCTGCGTCGGCGACGTCGCCTCGCCCGGCACGGTCGACTGCGGCACCTCCACCTCCTCGATCGGCCACACCGGCTCCCCGGTTCGGCGATCGAAGGTGTAGAGGAAGGCCGTCTTGCTCGCCTGCATGACCGCGTCGATCGGGCGCCCGTCCACGTGGATCCGGCCCAGCACGGGCGGGCCCACGGTGTCGTACTCCCAGATGTCGTGGTGCACCATCTGGAAGTGCCACACGCGCTCGCCCGTCGCCGCGTCGAGCGCCACGAGGCTGTTCGAGAACAGGTTGTCGCCGGGCCGGTGTCCCCCGTAGTAGGCGGAGGTCGGCGCCGAGAGCGGCACGTAGACGTAACCCAGTTCGTCGTCCGCGCTCAGGCAGCACCACGAGCCGAGGTCCCCCGATTCCGCGAGCGACCCGCCGCCCCAGGTGTCCGCCCCGAACTCCCCCTCCTCCGGGATCACGTGGAACGTCCAGAGGAGACGGCCGGTGCGGGCGTCGAAGCCGCGGATGTCCTCCCGCACGCTCCCCCGCCACTCGGTGCCGCCGTCCCCGGCCCCGTCCACGGTCCCCGCGAGGACGATGACGTCGCCGACCACGATCGGTCCCGAACTCCAGCCGTACCGTCCCCCCGCCGGAAGCTGCAGGTCCACCCGTCCGCCATCGCCGAACGACGCGGTCGGCTCGCCGGTCGCCGCATCGAGCGCGTACATCGCGGGCCCGCGCACGGAGATGATCCGCCCGGCGGAATCCCCGTCACCGCCGTCGGCACCACCGTCCCCGCTACCCGTACCGGCGCCGCGCCAGTAGGCGACGCCCCGGAAGCTCCGCCCGCGCACGTCTTCCTCCGACTCCGGCCGCTGGAACCAGCGCGTCTCGCCCGTCCCCGGATCGAAGGCCTCGACAAGCCCGACGGCGTTCGGCGCGTACAGGGTCCCTTCGACGAGGACGGGCGTTCCGCGCAGGTAGTTGTTGAAATCGAGGTCCGGATACTCGGCCGTCAGCGCGCCGTCGACGGCCGGCCGCCGCCACAGCATCTGCACCGCATCGACGGTCTCACGATCGATCTGCGTGAGCGGCGAATACCGGTTGAAGGAGTTCTGCCCACCGTAGTACGTCCACTCATCACTCGGCGGCGGCACCCGGTCCGCTCCACCGTCCGCGCACGCCGAGAATACGAGCGCCGCGCACACACCAAGTCTCCGCCACCTGGTTCGCATGGACACCTTCTCCTTGCCGCGTTGATCCGGCGTTGTTGGCCAACCGGTATCTCTGGTCTACCAAGATCGTTCGAGAACTTGCTGCGCGGGAGGGGTAACTGGTTTGGTCCAGCTGCGAAGATTAGGGTACAGGATACCTGTACCAGTACCTGAGAACAGGATGAGGGAGTCGAAGATGATTCGGGAGACGACCTACACCGGGGCCCGTAAGAACCTCGCCACGTTGATGGACCAGGTCACCGACACGCACGAACCGGTCCTGATTCGGCGCCGGGGCAAGGCGCCGGTTGCCCTGATCGCCGCGGAAGACCTCAGCTCGTGGATGGAAACGGTATACGTACTTCGCTCACCGAAGAACGCCCAGAGATTGCGGGAAGCGATCGCCTGGGTCGAAAGTGGGCAGGGAGAGCCTGTGGACCTCGACGAGCTCGCCCGACGGCTTGGCCTTGAAGGCGCCTGACGGGAAGAGCACGCGGGACGCCGTCCTCGCGCCTCAGTGTCTGCGGGATCTGGAGTATTGGACCCGAACGAAACCCAAGCGTGCTCGACGGGTGTTCAAGCTCGTTCGGTCGACGCTGCGGGATCCGTTCGACGGCCTTGGAAAACCGGAGCCGCTGCGCGGAGAGTTCGCCGGTTCGTGGTCCCGCCGAATCGATGGAGAGCATCGCTTGATCTATCGGGTCACGGCCACGCGAGTCTACTTCCTGTCCGCCCGAGATCATTACTGAGCCGACGGTCAGGTCTTCCCGCAGATGCCACTACGAGAGGATGAGGACGAGGTGAGAGAGATCAGCCATTTCAAGGCACGCCGGAACCTCGTGGCGTTGACGGAGCCACGCATGTTGATTTTGGGATCGTTACGACAAACGGTCATCGGAGTCCTCGCGGTCTGTCTGGGTTCGCCGGGTGCAGCTGTCGCCCAGAACGTCTTCGCCTCCACGCAGTCCGCGACTCTGCCGACCGCGGCTCCGTCGCGCGCGGGCGACCTGCACATCGAGATCTCCCATCGGTTCGGTTACGTGTCGGGCGGTGCGAGCGACCTCTGGGGGCTCGACGGATTCGTGTTGAATCGCCTTGGATTGGCGTATACGCCCCAGGACCACGTCACCATCGGCGTGCTTCGTTCCAACAGCCTGGACAACCTGGAGTTCAACGCCCGTTTCGCCGGGCTGCGGCTCGATGGCGCCACCGGTCCCGTCGAGTTCGCTGCGCAGACCGGCATGGCGTGGAACCTGCAGGTCGAGCCGGACGACAGCCACGCCGGCCACGGGCACGCGCTCGCGCCCCGCAGCAGCATCTACGCCGGCGGTCGCGACGACGGCACGGCCGCGGACAACGAGATGCAGGCCTATGTCCAGGTGATCGCCAACACCAGGGTCGCGGACCGCGTCGCACTTGGTGTCGTGCCCACGCTCCTCTGGAATCCGCGAATCGAGGACTCCGACCGGGAGACCGCGGTTTCCGTCGGTGCGACCGGCCAGATCTACCTCAGCCGCATGTGGAGCCTCTTCGCCGAGTGGATCTTCAGCGGCTCGAGGGAGGACCAGGAGTACGATTCCGCCTCTTTCGGCGTCGAAATCCGCACGCCCGGGCACTTCTTCAAGATCGTCGTCACGAATCAGCACCGGATGAATCCGACGCATACGCTCGCTGGCGCCGCCGAGGACTTCTTCGACACGAACTCGTGGCGCCTCGGATTCAACATCCAGAGAAGACTCCGGCTCTAACCACTCGGCCTTGAGGGCTAGAAAATTGCGCCGAGGCGGAGGTGCAGCTTCAGGGTGGGGCCGGCCGCACCCCTTCCGCCCCGCCCCAGGCCGTGGGCCACATCCAGTCGGATGAGGCCGTCTAGAAAGACGAGTCCCGCTCCCACCGCGTAGAAGTTATCGCCTCCGGCGGAAGCCCAGTCGCCGAACACGGAGAGGCGGAGAAAGCCGATCCGTCGCTGCAGGTCGATTCTCGCCATGTGGAGTTGCGTGCCGCCGACCGATCGCGCGTGGCCCCGGAGCCAGTGGCCGCTGGTACCGGTGTGCCAGAGATGGTACGGCGCCGGGTCGCCCCACACCCGGGCCGTGCCCGCCCGCATTCCCAGCAACAGCCGGGACGACAGAGGGATCACCAGCGCCCCCTCGACGATGGCGCGCACGTGTGGATTGTCCCCCGCCGATGCTCGGACGCCGACGTGGCCGCCGACGCCGATTGACCCGGGCCGTTGCCCTCCCCACCAGGGCCGCCACGCGACGGCCGTCCCGATCCGGTTGCGCCGGATGTCGGTCGCGATTTCGGCGTCCTGCTCGGCGAAGAGGCGGAGGGACAGCCAGTTCCGCTCGCCGACGCGAGGCAGGAACCGAAGCGCGGCGCCGTGCGACCAATGGAAGCCCGCGGCGTCTCCAGTCACGAAGAGACCGGGCGTGGCCGCCCCTGCGCCCGGCGCGCCGCTCCGCAACGACCGGTAGAAGGACAGGAACATCGTGTGGCCGGGGTGGGTGCGCTGGAGGGTGAGGTCGACGTCCGGCGCCACGCCTGCGGTTCCGACCCTCGCCGTCAGCGCCGCGCGCCCCCAGCCGAGGTCGCGCTGCAGGCGGGTTCCCAGCGACATCCCCTCTATGGGATTGTACCGCAGGAGTCTCAGCGTCGTGCCGGGGGGATCGAAGAGCCAGGGGCTCGGAGCCTCGGCGCGCTCCCCTCCCTCGGCGGGCTCCCCTCGGTCGCCGACGCCGATGGCCGCGAGTTCGGCCGCAATCCGCCCGATGGCGGCATCGTCGACGGCGCCATCCTCCTCCCATACGGTCGCGGGCAACAGGTCGCTCGCGACCAGGGCCTCCCGGTCGGCCGGCGTGATCGTGACCATCTCGCCGGGTTCCGCCTCCTCCAGCGCCGCGCTGATGCTGTCCCCCTCCTGGCGCCAGAGCCGAAACGCCGCCGCGGCCGTTGCGGGCGTCCCCGGCGTGGCTCCCGCGCCGCGTTCGCGGATGTCCTCGACTTCGAGTGTCCAGTCGATCATCAGCGGAGCCGAGAGAGGCGCGAGGCCGGAGGCCGTGACGCCCTCCATCGCACTGATGTCCGACCGCCAAGTCACGCTTCGGGGCAACCAGTGGCGCATCTCCCAGAGCTCGTACTCCGCGACCACCGTCGAAATATCCCACCGCAGGCGAGGCCAGACCTCGTTGAACGCCCCGTTGACCAGCCGGTCGAAGAAGCTGGGACGCTGGGGGGTTGAATCGGGGGCGGGTGCACTGTCGGCGGAATCACGGGGACCGACGTCGAGATACAGTCGCGGGCTCCAGCGCCCGCCGCTCCGGAGGTGCCAGTTCATCTCGCGGTCGACCGGTTTGGCCAGCCGGTAGGCGACGCGTGCGAGCCCGAAGGATTCCGTGTCGATCCACATGATCGCGGACACGAGGCGGATGCTCGAGTAGCGGGGAATCACCGTGACGGCGACCGCCCGCAGGGCGCTCCCGTTGCTCAACCGCACCGCGATCGTATCCCCGGAACGGAACTGGTAGTAGCGCTCGGCTGCCGGCCCCAGCGGGCTGCGCGTGATGGTCTCGGCCTCCAGGAAGCCGAACTTGAACGGGTCGCCCAGCGGGTCGGCCGCGAACTGTTCCGCCCGCAGCCCACCGAAGAACTCCGAATCGTCGGGATCGAAGATTGGCTGCCGGAACCGTGCCGCGAGCACGTGCACGATGGCGGGCTCGTCACGCGACCACCGCACGCGGGCCGTGCGTTCGCCGTGCAGCGAGGGACGATTGCGCTCGTAGGAGGGAACCTCGGAGCCGATCCGCTCACGGATCAACGCCGTGTACGCGTCGATGGTCAGGCGTGCGGTGTCCCGAGCGGCCTTCAACCCGAGCACGAGCCGACGGGCGGTCTCGTCCAGGTAGGCGTCCTCCGCCGGATCCGAAGCAGGAGTATTGGAAGGAACCGACTCTCGCGTCTGCGCGGAAGCCGTTCCCTGCAGGATAGCGGCCAGCAGAATGGCGAAGGCGGTGACCCTCGATGATGGGGTCGGCCGCTCCCTTTCACGCATGCGGAGTCCCGTGGTCTCAGAGGTTCACGATCAGCCTATCGGTGATCGGATGACCCGCCGACGTTACATCGTTGCCTCCATGGAGACGGTAGCCGCGGTTCGGGCCGCACCCCAGGTCGGTCTAATGTCGGGTTCCAGGGCGTGGTTCAGAGCTTCCCGCACCGGTCCAGCAATTGCTCGGCGTCGGAGACACTGTTGCTGCTCGGAGCTTTCCCGCTGGGCCGGGAGACCCTCACCTGGATCGTATCCTCCGATTCGTCGTCCACCGTGCCGGCGGCGACGTAGTTGACGACCAGGACATCGGTTTCCCGAAACAGCCCGTGCGTGCGCTCGGCTCTTACAAACCCGAGTGAGCGGTCACCGGCCGTGATCATGTATCCGAGGCGCTGCAGCGTCGCACTCACGCAGTCGAATCCACCCGCGTCGACGTTCGCCGGCCGGGTCATGATCATCGGTCCGCAGCCCGACAGGACGATCGCAAGCGTCAAGGGCACGGCGAGGCGTTTCATTGATGTCCTCCAGGAGTCGGGAGCGCGGTCTCCTCCGAAGCCGGAGGCCTGCCCGTCATCCCGATGACGCGAGAACGTCCTGCCCGGTCACATCCGGGGGAAACATCGGAGACGCGGCCGCCAGACCGAGACGGTCGGTGGGTTTATGGAACCAGGGGCTGCAGCTTGCCGAACTCGTACTCGGGGGGCGGCTCGGCGCCGAGGAGGTGGCGGACGAAGTAGTCCCAGCGGCGGCGCATCATGTAGGGTTCGTTGCCGAAGCCGTGGCCGCGGTTGGGGAGGAGGAGGAGGTCGAAGTCCTTGTTCGCGGCGATGAGGGCGTCGACGACCAGCATCGTGTTCGAGTGCGGGACGTTCGTGTCCATCGTGCCGTGGGCGATGAGGAGCTTGCCCCTGAGGTTCTCGGCCACGAGCGGGTTCGCCTGGTTGTCGTAGTTCGTGGCGCCGTCGGCGTACGCCTCGAGCAGCCCCTGGTACTTCTCGCCCCAGTCGTCCTCGTAGTTGCGGTTGTCGTGGTTCCCGGCCTGGGAGACGGCGACCTTGTAGAAGTCGGGGTAGCGCAGGATCCCGGAGGTGGAGGCGAAGCCGCCGCCGGAGTGGCCGTAGATCCCCACCCGGTCGATGTCGATCCAGGGGTGGCGCTCCGCGAGTTGGCGGATACCCGCGATCTGATCCGGGAGCCCGTTGTCTCCCATGTTCCCGTAGTAGGCGTCCTGGAACGTCTTCGAGCGCCGCGGCGTCCCCATCGCGTCCAGTTCGATGACGACGAATCCGAGTTCGGCGAGCGACTGCAGGTCCCGGTGTGCGGCGCGGAAGTTCCGGCTCCCCACGCTTCCGCTCTGCGGCCCCGGGTAGAGGTAGTTGATCACGGGATACGCGGCGGCGGGATCGAAGTTCGAGGGACGGAACATCAATCCGAACAGATCGGTCTCGCCGTCACGGGCCTTCACCGTGAAGGGGATCGGAGGCTGCCAACCGGTCCGCTCCAAGCGCGAGATGTCGGCCCGTTCCACGGTCTGCAGCAGCTCGCCGTCCGTGTCGCGGACGACGGTCACGGGCGGGATCGTGGGCGTGGAGTACTGGTCGACGAACGTCTCGCCGTCGGGCGCGAGCCAGACCACGTGGTTCGCGCTGTCGGGCGTGAGGAGGTGGACGTCCCCGCCGTCGAGGCCGGCGCGGTACAGGTACATGAAGTAGGGATCGCCCGGCTCCCGCCCGTTCCCCATGAAGAGGATCTCGCGGGCCTCCGCGTCGACCGCCATCACGTCCTCCACCTGCCACGCGCCCGAGGTGACCTGCCGCTTCGGTTCTCCGGTGTTCGCGTCGTAGAGGTAGAGGTGTCCCCAGTCGTCCCGCTGCGAGTACCAGAGGATCTCGTCGGACTCGGAGAGATAGCGCCAGTTCGCGTGTGACTCGAAGAACGTCTCCACGACCTCCTCGAACAGGTCGCGGACCTCGCCGGTGCTCGCGTCGGCCATGCGGACGAGCGCCCGCTTGTGGTCGCGCGAACTCGACACGAAGACGAACCGGGAGCCGTCGCCGCTCCACTCGACATCGGAGAAGGTCCCGCCGCAGGCCACGTGGTCGCACACGGTGGAGCGGTGCTGATCCGGGGGCATGTCGAGGCGGACGACGCGGCTCGCGGCCGGCGCCTCCGTGTCGATCACCACCCGGTGGATACGGAAGATGACCGAGTCCTCCGGGAGCGGGTAGCGCCACGCCTCGAGTTCCGGGTGCCCGACCTCGGTCGTGACCATGTACATCATCCCCACCCCGCGGGCGTCGTGCTGGAAGGTGGCGATGCGGCGCGAGTCGGGAGACCACTTGAGCACGGGGCGGTCGCTCTTCACCCACCCCGCGTTGTTCGTCGCGTATCCGAAGTCCTCGACCCCGTCCTCGGTGAGTTGCGTCGTCTCTCCGGTCGTGAGATCCCGGAGCCACAGGTTGTGGCCGCGGATGAAGGCCGCCTTCGTTCCGTCCGGCGACAAGATGTCGAAGCGGCGGGCCGTCGTGCCGTCGGGCGTCGGGACCGCCTCGCAGCGGTCGGGGTCGAGCCCGCAGGCGTACGTCTCTCCTTCGATTTCGACCTCGAAGCGGACCGTCCCGGCGTCGAGGGCGAGACCTCCGAACGGGAGCGCGAAGGCGGCATACTCTTCGCCGGTCGCCGTGGCGAGCGCGGCGGCCATGCGCGCGTGGTCGAAGGCGCGCTCCCGCGTCCCCGCGGCCGGATCGACGATGACGTACTCGGTGCCGCCCTCGAACCGGTTCCGATACCAGAACCGCCCTTCCTCCAGCCAAACCGGGATCACGGAAGCCCCGAGCACGAGCGGATTCACCTGGCTCGCGAGCCGCCCCTCCGCCCGCTCGTAGTCCGCCACCGTCAACGCGTCGGGAGTCTCCTGGGCGAGCGCACCCGGCGGCGGTGAGACGGTGGCGGCAATCAGCAGCGCTGCGTTGGCTATGCGGCTCATGCTTGCGATCCTGTCGGACGTCCTGGGTCCTCTGCGGCATGCGAAGTCGCAAGATGCCGACCGCCCTCTTGGCCGGCCACCGCCCTCCATGACCTTTTGTGATGTTGCCAAGACATGCGATATGGCATAAAATCGTTCATGCCATGCTAAGAAGAACACCATCTACGAGGTGGTTCCATGATTGAAGCGGTGAACAGCCCGGCCGGTGGTGATACGGTTCAGAGCGAGCTGGTGGCGATCGACGCCGCTGGCCGGTTGGTTGTGCCCGGAAAATTCCGGAAGGCCCTCGGAATCAGCGGCCCGCAGCAGCTACTGGTTGGACTCGAGGGGAACACGCTCAGGGTCACTACGACAGATGGGGTCATCCGTCGCTATCAGGAACTTGCCAAGCGCAGGAAGCGGACGACCGGTAGCGTTGTCGATGCGTTCATCGCGGAGAGGCGTAGAGAGGCCGCGGAGGAATGAGGCTCCCCGCGGCGCTGCTGGACGCATCGGCGCTCCTGGCTCTTGTCTTCAAAGAGAAAGGTGCAAACCGGGTGTGGGATGTCGTGCGGCGGGGCGCGGCGATATCGGCCGTAAACGCTGCCGAGGTGGCCTCCAGGCTCGGCAGCGAAGGTTGGACCGAGGAGGAGGTCGAGGGCTTCTTCGAAGACTCCCGCATCGAAGTCTTCCCGTTCGACAGACCCGCAGCCCTGCTGAGCGGGGCGTATCGGCAGTCGACCCGGCAGCTCGGTTTGAGTCTCGGCGACAGGGCGTGCCTGGCTACCGCGCGCCAACTCGGCCTCGCGGCACTCACCGCCGACCGGGCCTGGGCCGAACTGGAGCTTGACGGCGTCAGCGTCATCTGCATTCGCTGAACACAAGGCCAGGGGGCGCCTGTTCTCCGCAGTCAGGGCGAAGCGGACGCGTCTGCCTCAGTGCGGAGGGCGTCGATGCGGAGGGCGACGCCTTCTTCGTAGCCGGACTCCTCGAAGCCCGCGCGCTTGAACTGGATGAACCCCGTCCGGTCCAGGTAGAACGTCGTCGGATAGCCGAGGATCTCGTAGTCCAGCGCGAGGCCCTGCTCGTCGAACAGGACGGGGAAGGTGAAACCGCCCTCCTCGATCTGCCTCGCGACCTCTTCGCGGGGAGATCCCGCGGTGGCAACGGTGAGGAACACGACATCTTCGTCGTCTTCGTACGTCTTGAGGAGTTCGACGAAGTGCGGGAATTCCTCGATGCAGGGACCGCACCACGTGGCCCAGAACTTGAGCACGACGATCTTCCCCTCGAGGTCGGACCGTTGCCACTCGACCCCGTTCTGGTCCGCGATCGTGAACTCCGGCGCCTCGCGCTCGATGCGCTGTCCGAGTTCTCGCTGTTCCATCTCCTCCTCGACCGCGGGGCGGCGCGCCGCTAGCCGTTCGTCGACCGTTTCGGGAAGGAGACCCGCCGCGACGGCGGCTTCTTCAGCGAGGGGCTCGAGCCAGGATCCGCCGAAGGCCATCGCCTCGACAAGGGCGTCCAGGGCCTCTTCGGGCCGGTCCGTGCGCAGCAGGTGTCGGCCGTATTCTCCCAGCGACCGGGTGCCCCTTGATTCGTTCGCCACCTCCACGAACCGTTCGCCGGCCGCTTCGATCTCCCCGAGTTGGGTGAGCGCGCGGGCCTGGAGGATGCGGGCGCTGTTGATCGCGTTCCGTCGCGACCGCTCGCGCTCGTCGCCCTGGAGGCCGGGGTACAGGTATCCCGGAGAATGTGCTCGCAGGTCATCCTCGATCGCGATCGCCGCGTCGAGCACGGCCTGCGGCTCGATCCCGAAGTAGAGCAGGCTGCGGAGCGCCGAGAACTGAGCGCGCGACTGCCAGCGCACCACGTCCATTGCGGCATGGAACAACGGCTCGGCGACATCCGGATCGAGTCCCGTATGGGGAGGCTCCGCCGCAACGGTCACGGCGCCCGTCACGGTCCTGCCGCTCGGCGCATCTCCGGCTAATGAAGCGAGTGCACGCTCCCTCACCGCCGTGAGATTCCGGATCACCCACGCGCTCCGTCGCCCCAGATCCCTCGACTTCAGCCCCTCGGCGGCGAGGGCCGACACGTCGACGGTCCTGTCCGCATATCCGCGCACGGCCATCTCGAAATCGATGGTCAGGTCCCAATACCGCAGGTCGTCGGCCAGTACGCCCCGGTCGGGCGCCGCCTCGAGTCGCTCCAGCCATCGGTCCGCGTCGTCTTCCCGCTGCGGCATGTGAGAGTCGTACCCCGCCGCGAGCCGGTACAGAACGGGCGCCGCGACGGCCGGGTCGCCTTCGGCCTCGGCCGCAAGCGCATCGAGGGCGCCGCCGATCGAATCCCGCACGACCAGGCCTCGGTCCCCTTCCTCCTGTTCGGCGCGCGCGACACGGAGCGCATCCACCGCGTGGCGGAGGATCTGGTCGCCCGGCCGCATCGCCTGCACCTCGGCGAGGATCGCTCCATACGCCTCGAGTTGTCCGAGATCCTCCGCCGCGTCCTGCGCTTCGTCGTAGATGACGGGCCGGGCCGGCGCGCGACGGAGCGCCTCGGGGACGATCCGCAGGATCTTCTCCGCGTACCTGCGATCCGTCCCGTAGACGCCGGCCCACCGCAGGTCGGCGACGTACGCCTCCCAGGCGGCGGAGTCGTCGGGATCCAGATCGAGCGCGCGCTCCCACGCCAGCACGGCCTCCGCTCTGAGATCGAAGTAGCCGGCCAGCGTGGCGTACTGCCGATGGGCCTCGGCGTCGTCGGGTGCGGCGGCGCGGGCTGAGTCGTAGCGGGCCATGGCACGCTCGAATTCGATCGCATCCATGTCGGCCGCCGCGTCGGCCATCAGTTCGGCGTGCGAGCGGGCGTCGGCGCAACCCGCGAGGACCGACAGGCACACGACCGTGAGGGTCAGATGCCATCTCATGGAGTCCGCTCCTGTGGACGCTTGGTTGCCATGCCCGGGCGCTGCCGTGATCGGTTGTGGGAAGCGCGCATCACGAGGGATCGAGGCTCGGGGTCACGATCAGGATGAGCACGGGGTCCTCGGCGGAACGGCGCGCCGACCCCAGCACCACTCTCTGGCCATCCCGGATCGTGACGGAGGCGTCGAGCAGGGGCCCGAGCACGTTCATCCGGAAGACCCCTCCCTCAAGCTCCCTCAGGGTCGACGGGCGTGATTCTGCTCCGCTGAGAGTCACCTTTGCACGCACGTTCCTCGTGAAATTGCGTGCACTGACTTCTGCGTGGATCGCCAGCGGCGTTTCCGCATCGTCCGCAACGATTCTCTGGGACCCGGAGCCTCCAACCATGAAGCTCGACGTCTCCGCCAAGCCGACATTCAGCACGGAAGTCGACAGGAGCCGGTATCCCCGGAAGTTGAACAGCTGCCTGAGTTCGCTCACGACGTCACTGATCTCGGGGTCGTCACCGGTGAATCCGTCCGCCTCGACCAGGTGGAAGACGAGCTGCACGTTTTGCACGGTCTCCACGGCATCCTCGCCCTCCTGCGCGGTCGCGACGCTCGGATGGAGGCCGAAGGCCAACGACGCGATCAGGGCGTATCGGATGCTTCGTTTCACGTACTCGATCATCAGTCGCTCTCCTCCGGGTTGAGCAGCCATACGACGGCGATGTCGGGGTCGGTCGTGGGGAAGACGACGAACGGCCGGTCGGCCTCCACGTCCATGTCGCTCACCATGCTCCGCGTGGGGGACGTGAGGGGGACGCCGCCCTCCTCGATAGCGCCGTTGGGCAACAGGAGCAGGGCCGCCACGACCGCCGCCGCCGCGAGCGGCGCCACGGTCCACCTGCGCCACGCGGGTCGCCGACCCACGGGCGCGAAGTGCTCCAGGGGCGCGGCGTGTTCCGGGGACGTGGCGGGCAGGCGGTCGCTCACCTGGTTGGCCACCGCCGACAGGACCGCGTGCATGTGCCGTTCGTTGCGGGCGATTCGCTCCGCGTCCCGGCGCCCCCGGGCGTCCCGTTCCGTCATCGTTTCTCCCCGCTTCCCGTCTCCCCGGGTCGCGCCAGCATTTCCTTCCGCATCCTGCGCCGCGCGCGAAGCAGGTGTACGCGCAGCGTGTTCGGGTTCATCTTCAGCAACCGCGCCGCCTCCGCGGGCCTCAGTCCCTGCAGGTCCACCAGGTCGAAGACCTCCCGTTGGGTCATGGGCAGTTCCGTCACAAGCGTCCGAATCAGTCGCAGCGTCCGCTTCATCTCCAGGTCATCCAGCGGATCCTCCAGTTCGGGCGCCTGCGACTCGGCCAGCCATTTCGCCTTCTCGGCCAGCCGCTGTTCCTGCCGCCGCACACGCTGGTGATCCAAGCTGGCGTTCCGCGTGATCCGGTAGATCCAGCTCGTGACCCTGGCCCGACCATCGAAGCTCGCAAGCGAGTCCAGCGTCTTCATCAGGACGACCTGCGCGACATCCTCCGCGTCATCCGGATCGCCGGTCATGACCAGGGCCCACCGGCATACCAGGGGACGTAGAGCGCCCGCCAGCCTCTCGAGCGCCCCTCGCTCTCCCTGCCTGACCCCTTCGACCAGTTCCAGGATCTCTCGGTCGGAGAGCATGGCGCTCCCGGTCCCTTCCCCCTCGCGTGGTTTCAAGAAGTGAGACGGGAGAAGAAGGTAGAGCGTTTACCTGCGCCTCTTGCCGCGTCTATCGTTCCGGGAAGTTGAAGGTCTTATGATGGGAGGAGTCCAGTTCACTCTTGGTATCGAGGTTCAGATGCGTTCCCTGTCCGTCGCTCTCGTTCTTCCCGTCGCCGTCTTCGCGCTGTCGCCCGAGGCTCCGCTCGCCGCGCAGGAGCGGCCGTTCACGTTCATGGATGTGCAGGAGATGAAACGCGCCGGTTCGATGACGCCGAGCCCGGACGGGGCGTGGATGCTCTACACGGTGACGACGCCGGACTGGGAGGCGGCGGAGTCCCAGACGGACATCCACCTCGTGTCGCTGAGCGAGGGCGTCCCGTCGGACCGCCGGCTCACCTACACGGAGGACAAGAACGAGACGAACCCGACCTGGGCTCCCGACGGGTCGTTCTTCCTCTTCGCCTCCAACCGGGACGGGGACGACACCCAGCTCTACATGATGCGCCACGACGGAGGCGAAGCCCGGAAGATCACCGACGCGGCGGAAGGCGTGTCCGGCTTCGCGTTCAGCCCCGACGGGCGCTGGCTCGTCTACCGCTCCGGCGAGAACGGCCGGGAACAGCTCTACCGGCTGCCGGCCAACGACCTCGCGGCGGCCGAACCAGAGCAGCTCACGGACGGCGAGGCCGGCGTCGACCAGTGGGACTTCTCCCCCGACGGAAGCCGCGTCTACTTCGCGCGCCCCGACTCCTTCGACGAGGACGAGGTGAAGCGGCGCGAGGAGGGCTTCACGGTCGATGTCCGGAACGCGGTCACGCCGCTCTCGAACCTGTGGAGCGTGGAGATCGAGACCGCCACGGAGCGCCGCGAGACGGACGATCCAACCTACAGCGTGAACGGCTTCACGATCTCCGATGACGGCCGCTGGATCGGGATCACCGGCGGCTCGACGAAGCGCTACGAGCGCAACATTACGGCGCAGCGGCTGTATGCGGACCTCTATCTCATGGAAGTCGCGACGGGCGAGATCGAGCGCCTGACGGACAACTACGAGGTCGGCGAGGGCGGGCTCAGCTTCTCCCCGGACGGGCGCTGGCTCGCCTTCTCGGCGCCCGATGAGATGGAGCGCTACTCGATGACGGAGAACCGCGTCTACATCCGCGAGGTGGACGACCGCGGGGGCGCGTTCCGGAAGCTCGGGGCGGACTTCGATCAGAGTTCGAGCGTCGGGTTCTGGTCCCAGGATTCGAACACGATCTACTTCAACGCCGGCGTGAAGGTGACGACGCAGTTGCACGCCCTCGACGTGGAGACGGGGGCGGTGCGGCAGCTCACCGACGAGCGGGCGGCGCTTTCGGTGTCACGGGATGACGACACGGGCACGCTTCTCATCGGCTACAGCGACCCGAAGACGCCCCCGACGGTGTTCGCGGTCGCGAGCGTGGACGATGTCCCGGACCGCTCGAAGTGGACGCAACTGGTGGATGTGAACCCGCAACTGCGCGAGGTGGCCTTCGGCGAGGAGGTCGAGGTCAACTGGCGTTCGTCGGACGGGAAGATGGTCGGCGGCGTGCTCGTCTATCCCGTCGGGTACGAGGCGGGGACGCGCTATCCGCTCATCGTCGCGATCCACGGGGGCCCGGCGTCGGCGGACATCCTGCGCTTCAACGGCGGCTACAACGCGCAGGTCTACGCGGGCGCGGGCTACGCCGTGCTCAAGCCCAACTACCGCGGCTCCCGCAACTACGGGAACGCGCACCGCACGGACATCGTCGGCGACTACTTCACGATGGGCTACGAGGACATCATCACGGGCGTCGACCACCTGATCGCCGAGGGGATCGTGGACGGCGACCGCATGGGCGCGCTCGGGTGGAGCGCCGGCGGCCACTGGTCCAACTGGATCCTCACCCAGACGGACCGCTTCAAGGCGATCAGTTCGGGGGCCGGGACGATGAACTGGATCAGCATGTACGCGCAGAGCGACGTGCAGCGGAACCGCCAGTTCTACGTGGGCGACGGCTTCCTTTACGAGGACTTCGACACGTACTTCGACCAGTCCCCGCTCAAGTACATCATGAACGCGAAGACGCCGACCATGATCCACGTCGTGGAGGGCGACCCCCGCGTGCCGAGCCCGCAGTCGGTCGAACTCCACATGGCGCTCAAGAAGCTGGACGTGCCCACGGAACTGTTCATGTATCCGGGCCGCAGCCACGGCATCCCCGACCCGCGCAACCGTCTCGTGAAGGCGGTGAGCGAGATGGCCTGGATGGACTACTACGTCCGCGGCATGGGCGAGAAGTTCCAGTGGCGCCAGGTCCTCGAAACCCTCGAGCCCGAGGAGGCCCCCACCGTAGTCTCGGAACGGTAAGCGCAGCCCGGGGAGCGGGTGAAACCGTGAGTCGCCTGATCCGGAGGGCGACCTGGGTTGCGGCCGCCGTCGCGCTCGTCGTGGTGCCTTTTGGCTATGCCATCACCGAGGTCCACCGGGACGTTCTGATGGGGGCGGGCTGCGGGCTCGCCATCGGCGTGGGCATCGGCCTCCGGGGAGGCGCGCAGGCCGGTCCGTGGATGGGGATCCTGATCGGCTCGATTGTCGGGATCGCCACTGCGCTGGTTGCCGGCGTGGCCCCCTGGGACGGGTTCCTGGTTCTTGTCCCACCCGTCCTGGCTCTGGCGGTCGGCATGCACGATGGGCTCCGCGAGACCTCCTTCTCCCGTTATCGGCACATGAGCCGCGAGACGTTCATCGTGTCTGCCCTGCTCGCCCTGGGGTTCTTTCTCGCCCGGATCGTGTCGGGAGAGTTGGCGGCCGCGGTGACGTTGGCGGTGGCTCCGTTCGTGTGCATGCCCTGGATCGCACTGATTTCCGGCATCCTCAGCCACCGCCGCCAGGGATGGCACGACACCCGTCCTCCCCGACTCCTCGTCCTGAGTGCGGTGCTCCTGTTTGCCACGCTGCTTTTGCTGTTGGTGGACGAGCAGTTGGGATACGGTCGTGTGAGCCCGCGCATCGTTCCGATCCTCCTATTTGTCGGCGTACAGGGGCTCGCGCTGGCTGCAGTTACCGCCGCTACGTTTCTGCTCGGGCGCGTCGGAATGATGTGGTTGCAGCCACGGCTCCGGGTGTACGGCCGGCTTGCCGAATACCTGCGCATCATGTGGGTGCCCATTGGCGGGTTCGCGGTCGGCTACCTGATGATCATCGTTCTGTTCGCCGGCTTCTACGGTATGCTGGAGCGCTTCAGCCCCGGCGCCTTCGCCGACGCCGCCGTCGGCATCAAGGAGTGGATCTTCTTCGCGTTTTTCACCGGCCTCGCCCAGGACTACGCGACGATCGCCCCGGTTTCGGACAGTGCGCGCGCGCTGGTCGGCCTTCACCTGATCCTCTCCGCGGGTTGGATCGTGGTACTGTTCGCAGCGGTGATGTCATTCATGGGTCCGAGGCTGGACCGAATTGCCAGGCGCCATGCGGAGGAAGAGTCGTGAGCCTTCTGATCTGGCTGGCGGTCCGAATTGCGGCAGCTGTCGCCCTCGTCGTCGCGACGTGCGGGTATGCGATCACGGGGAACCACACGGACGTCCTGCTGGGAGCGGGGAGTGCGGTCGCCGTCGGCGTGGGCGTTGGCCTGCGGGGAAAGTCGAACGGCGGTCCGTGGGTCGGCATCCTGATCGGCTCGGTCGTGGGGATCGTCGCGGCGTTCCTGGCCGGGGCCCTGAGCGTCGGCTGGGGCGTCATCATTCCGCCCCTTGGCCCATTGGCAGTCGGCTTGATCGGCGGGCTGGACCGGTCGTCGCTCTCCGGATACCGGGATGTGACCCGGGAAACGTTCTTCGTAGCCGCCCTGCTGAGCCTGGGGTTCATCCCCGCGCTGGTCGCGGGTGACGTTTCCATGGCGCCGCTGGTGGCGGCGTTCCCGCTCGTGGCCGTGCCCTGGGGCGCGCTCCTGATCGGTCTCATCAGCCGGCGGCGCGAGGGATGGGACAACGTCCGGCCTCCCCGGCTCCTGGTCCTCGGCGCGGTTGCGCTGCCCGTCTTGATGGGCCTCCTGTTCGGGTTCGGCGTGGTACGGGAAGACGTCGGTTTGTCGGGCATCGCCGAGATTCTCTGGATTGTCCTCATCCTGATCATCTCGCTTGCCGTGCTTCCGCTGACCGCGTTTCTGATCGGGCGCGCCGCCGCCACCTGGCTACGGCCACGCCTTGACGTGTACGGCCAGCTCGCCGCCTACCTGCGGGTCATGTGGGTCCCGATCGGGGGGTTCGCGCTCGGATACCTGACGATCATCTTCCTCTTCGCGGGCTTCTACGGAACGCTCGAGCGTTTCCGCCCGGGGTCGTTCGCCGACGCCGGTGCGGGCCTGGCCGACTGGGTGTCCTTTGCCTTCTTCACCGCCCTCGCCCAGGATTACGCGGCCATCGTTCCCGTCTCGGCCGGCGCCCGGATGCTGGTCGGCTTCCACCTGATCCTCTCGGTGGGCTGGGCGCTCGTGCTGTTCGCGGCCGTGATGACGTCCATCGAGCCGAAGCTCGCCCGGATCGCGCGGCGACACGCCGACGAAGACGCCGACTCACAAACTTTGGAGGATTCCCAATGACCAGGAGAAAGCAGGCGAGCGACTTCCCCCAGGAGGTGCTGGCCCTCTTCGATGGCTACGTGCATGGGTTCATTCGACGGCGGGATTTCCTGAAGGGAGCCGGGAAGGTGCTGGGCAGCAGCGCGGCCGCCGTGGCGGTCCTCGAGGCACTTCGTCCCAACTACGCGTGGGCGCGGCAGGTGGCGACCGACGATGCCCGAATCCGGCAGGAGTACGTCACCTACCCTTCGCCGGACGGCTCGGGGACCATGCGCGGCTACATGGCCGTGCCCGTCGACGCGACGGAGCCCAGGCCCGCGGTCCTCGTCATCCACGAGAATCGCGGCTTGAACCCTTACATCGAAGACGTGGTCCGCAGGTTCGCCGCCGCGGACTTCGTGGCGCTGGGGCCGGACGCGCTTACCCCCCTGGGTGGCTATCCCGGCAATGACGACGAGGGCCGGGTGATGCAGCGGCAGCTCGACCGGGACACGATGATGGAGGACTGGGTGGCCGCGTTCCGGTTCCTCCGCGACCACGAGACGACCACCGGGCGAGTCGGGGCCGTCGGGTTCTGCTACGGCGGCGGCGTGGTGAATCAGCTCGCGGTCCGCCTTCCGGATCTGGGCGCCGGTGTGCCGTTCTACGGGTCGGCCGCGGCCGCGGAAGACGTGCCCTCGATACAGGCGCCCCTGATGATCCAGCTCGCGGGCCTGGATGAGCGGATCAACGCCGCCTACCCGGCCTACGAAGAGGCGCTGGAGGCACACGGAAAGTCCTTCGTGGTCCACGTCTACGAGGGAGCCAACCACGGCTTCCACAACGACACCACCCCGCGCTACGACCAGGAAGCCGCCGGCCTCGCGCAGGAGCGGACCATCGCGTTCTTCAACGAGCACCTGCGGGGATGAGGCCTCCGTTCAAACTGCCGTAACTCCTGACGACGGCGGGTCCACCGCGTTCACGGCGCCGGGCGTGGACGCGCGCTGCGCCTCCACCAGCGCGGCACCGTCGTCGCATGCACGTCGTAGAGGTGCCGCAGGTCGATGATGTCGCGCGGCGAGCCGAGGATCGTGAGGCGGTCGGCCGTCTCCACGATGGTGTCGTCGTGGGGTACGATGAGCTGTCCGCGCCGCCGGATCATCGCGGCGAGCGTGGTCTCCGGCAGCGCCATCTCCCGAATCGTCATCCCCGCCAGCGTGCTGCTGGCGCCCTCCGGCAGCACCTCCACGACGAGCATGCGCTCATCGCGGAGCATGACCTCGCGCAGTTCCAGGTTGTCCTCCGCCTCGAGCCACTCGGTCAGGAAGCTCTCGTCGTCCACGCGACCGGCGATCTGCGCCAGGATGCGCAGGTGGCGGCCGTGGTCGGCCGCGGGGCTCGCGAGGAAAAAGGCGGCCTGGATGAGTTCGTCTTCGGCCGGCGGTACGTCGGGCTCCCCCGTATCGATCTCGATCCCGCCCTGAACGCGGGCGAGGACCATGCGCGGTCCGGGGATCGAATCCAGGTGCAGGTGCGGCAGGACGACGCCCTGGGACATCGGCGTGAGGCCCGTGCCCGTGCCCTCGAGAAGTCCCTGCTCGATGCGGGCGGCGCTCACGCCCAACTGTTGCGAGAGCGCCTGCGACGCGCGGTCCACCAGCTTCGAGAAGGGCACCGCGCCCTCGTAGTCCAGCACGTCCGAAGACGCGATGAGTTCCTCGAAGGGGTCCGCGTCGCGCAGCCCCTTCTCCTTCAGGATGCCGCGCAACTCGCGCTCCAGCCCCTCGTTCCGCTGCTGGCCGAGCCGCTCGAACACGTGGTAGATCGCCCCCTCGCGGCGCACGTGGTCCCGGGCGTAGATGCGGTACCAGAGGAGGCCGAACACGACGAACGCGACGCTGAACAGCGTCGCCAGCCATCCCATCTGGACGATCAGCGGAAACGGCATGACGATGCCGACGATCTGGACCCAGGGATAGAAGGGAGCGCGGAACCCCGGGTCGTACGGTGCGAGGCCGCTTTCGCGCATGACGATTACCGCCAGGCACGCGAGCGCGAACATGATGAGCTGGAAGGCGCTTGCCAGCTTCGCGATGCCCGATGGGTCGAACAGCACCAGCCACAGGACGATCAGTCCCGCCGTCGCGAGGATCGCGACCCACGGCGTGCCCCAGCGGCTGATCCGGCGCATGGCCGCCGGCAGCACGTGGTCGCGGCTCATGGCCAGCGGGTAGCGGCTCGCGGACAGGACCCCGGCGTTGCCGACCGACGTGAAGGCCAGGATCGCGGCCACGGTCATGACGGCCTCTCCCGTGGGACCCGCGACGGCCCTCGCCATTGCCGCCGCCGGGGCCAGGTTGCCGCCATCGGCGGAGAGCGCCTCCACGCCGACCGCCCCCACCATCGCCCACGTGCCGAGTACGTAGACGAGCAGCACCGTGACGAAGGCCAGCAGCATGCCCAGCGCCAGATTGCGGTCCGGGTTCTTCACCTCTTCGGAGACCGAGGCCACATGGGTAAGCCCCATGTAGGAGACGATCACCAGCCCCACGGTGGAGAAGAACGGCGAGGCCCCCAGGTCGAACGCCCCGGCGAAGGCATCGGGGTCCACGGCCGTCACGCCGGCCCCGATGAGCCAGCCCAGCATGGCCAGAAGGACCACGGTCAGAACCATCTGGATGGAACTGGTCTTCTTGGCGCCGAAGAGGTTCACCGCGGCGAAGCCCAGCGCGAAAGCGAAGGCGATGGGACCGGCGGGAGCCTCCGGGAAGTAGACCTGCAGGTAGGCGCCGAGGCCCACGAGCGCGAAAGCGGACTTGAGCGTCAGCGTCGTCCAGGTGCCGAAACCGCCGATCGCCCCCACCCGCTGGCCCATGCTGCGGTCCAGGAAGTAGTAGATGCCGCCGGCGCGCGGCATGGCGGTCGACAACTCCGCCATGCTGAGGATGCCGGGCAGGAGCAGGAGGCCCGCCAGCAGGTACGCGACGGGGATGGCGCCGCCGGCCTGCGCGGCGGCGAGCCCGGGCAGCAGGAAGAAGCCCGAACTCAGCGTCGCGCCGGTCGCGATCGCGTACACGTCGAACAGCCCCAGTTCGCGCTTGAGTGTGGCCATGGCGGCTATGTGGCTCCCTGCCGTTGTCGCAACGATGATCGCATCGGCCGGCCGGACTGGTGCCGGGACGTATGGGGGACGAACATCCTCACATGACGTTCGAAATCGTATTCGTGCTCGGGCTGACCCTGGCCGCTCTCGTCCTGTTCGCCATGGACCGGCTGCGGCTGGACCAGGTCGCCATGTCGGTCCCGGTGGTCCTCCTCCTGAGCGGCATTCTGACGCCGGCCGAAGCCGTATCGGGCCTGTCGAGCCGCGCGACCGTGACCGTCGGCTCGATGCTCGTGCTCGGCCTGGGGCTCCGCAAGACCGGTCTCGTGTCCGCCATCGGGGCCTGGGCGCGCACCGCTCCCCTCGGCGGCAAGTACTCCCGCATGTTCGCGCTCTGCCTCGTCTGCGCGCTCCTCTCCCCCTTTCTCATGACCACCGCCGTCGTGATGGTGTTCCTGCCCGTCTTCGTCGCGCTCGCCGACCAGGCCGAGGAGCCGGCCTCCCGGTATCTCATGCCCCTCTCCTTCGTCTCGATTCTCGGGGGCACGGTCACGCTGATGGGGACCTCCACCAACCTGGTCGTGCACGGCGAAGCGATGAGGCGCGGGTTCGACGAACTTCACATGTTCTCGATCACCCCGCTCGGCCTGATCTGTCTCGCCGTGGGCCTGTTGTACCTCTTCACCGCCGGCCGGGTGCTCCTGCCGCGCCGCGTCCGGGCGCCGGATCTGTCCAGCAAGTACGACATCCGCCGCTTCGTCACGGAACTGCACGTCCCGGAGGACTCGCCGGCCAACGGCCGCTCGCTGGCCGAACTCAAGTGGGGCGAACGGTACGGCGTCACCGTGCTGGACATCGAACGGGGGGAACAGGAGATCACCGCGCCGCACGGAGACCGCCACATACGGCCGGGCGATGTCCTCTACGTGCAGGGATCCGCGGAACGCCTTCTCGAACTCGCCCGCCGGCAGCGGCTCGAGACCCCGCGGGAGCGGAAGGAACAGGGACTCGACCTGGCCGGCGGCAGCGGACGGCTGGTCGAAGTCCTCGTGGCGCCCGGATCGAGTCTCGTAAGCCGGACGCTGCGCGATCTGAACTTCGCGCAGCGCTACGATGCGGCCGTGCTCGCGATCCAGCATCACGGCGTCACCGTGACGGAGCGGCTGGCGGAGGTCTCGTTCCGCGTCGGCGACCTGCTCCTGGTCCACGGGACGGCGAACGCGCTCGGACGCCTCGTCGAAGATCCCGGGTTCGTCCCCGTGGGAGAAGTGAAGGCGCAGACCGGGCGCAGACCGCGGGCCGGCGTGGCCGCGGCGATCATGGTCGGCGTCGTGCTCAGCGCGAGCCTCGGCGTGCTCGACATCATGACCGCCGCGCTCTCGGGCGTCGGCCTCATGGTGTTCACGCGCTGCGTGCGCGTCGAGGAGATCTACGCGGAGATGGAGTGGATGGTCCTCTTCGTGCTGGCCGGCCTCATCCCGCTCGGCGTGGCCCTCGAGACCACCGGGGCGGCGGAGTTGCTCGCGCGCGGGGTGGTGGCGGCGACGGCGCCGCTGGGAGCGTCCGGACTCGTCGCGGCCTTCTACCTGGTGACCGTCCTCATGACGGCCATCGTGTCCAACGCGGCGACGGCCGTGATGCTGACTCCGGTCGCGATCCTCGCGGCCACGCAGGCCGGCGTGAACCCGTACGCGCTCCTCATCGCCGTGATGTTCGGCGCATCGGCCTCATTCGTCACGCCCTTCGGCTATCAGACCAACGTCATGATCTACGGCCCGGGCGGCTATCGCTTTTCGGACTTCGTGAAGGTGGGCGGCCTGCTGAACCTCGTCCTGCTCATCACGGCCAGCCTCCTCATCCCCGTTTTCTGGCCCAGCTAGCGTGGTTTTGCTGGCAGTCCGGATTGCGGCAGCGGTCGCGGTCATCGTCGTGCCCTTCGGCTACGCGACGGCGGGCAACAACGCAGGCGTCGCGGTCGGAGCCGGGTGCGGCCTCGCGATCGGCGCCGCGGTCGGCCTCAGCGGGAACCGGGGACCGCGGCCGTGGACCGGCATCCTCGTCGGCTCGCTGGTGGGGATCGGCGCCGTGTTTGCCTCCACGGTGGCCGTCACCAGCGGAGCGATCGCCATGTCGCCGGTGCTCGCCCTGGGCGTCGGCCTGATCCACGGCGAAGACCTGCTGGACGGGGTCGGCGGCACCTCCTTCTCGGGGTATCGGGACGCGTTCAGGGAGACGCTGTTCGTATCCGTTCTCCTCGCCCTGGGACTCCTGCCCGCCATCTATACGCTGTCGGAACCGTCGCTCTTCGTGGACATCTTCCTGTTCGTGCCCTACGTGGCGCTCTCCGCCGGCCTCCTCAGCCATCGCGCCGCGGGATGGCGCGACACGCGACCTCCGGCGCTGCTGTTGCTCGCCACGGTGCCAACGGTGGGGTACGCGGGCGGCGCGATCGTGTTCGCGCTGATGCAGGAGGACCCCGGGCTGGGCATCGGCCGCGGCCTCGGGATCGCGGGCCCCCTGCTGCTCCTCGAACTGGCCGTGACGGCGGTCTTCTTCATCGCCGGGCGCGCGGCGATCATCTGGTTCCGGCCGCGGTTTCGCGTGTACCGCGGCCTCTCCGACTACCTGCGCGTCATGTGGGTCCCGATCGGCGGTTTCGCGATCGGCTACGTGACGATCATCGTCCTGTTCGCCGGGTTCTACGGCACGCTGGAACACTTCAGCCCGGGGGCGTTCGCCGACGCCGGCGCCGGGATCGTCGACTGGCTGTTCTTCTCGTTCTTCGCCGCCCTCGGTCAGGACTTCGCGACCGTGGCCCCGGTTTCCGTGGGCGCCCGCGCGCTCGTCGGCCTCCACCTGATCCTCTCGGCGGGCTGGGTCGTGGTGCTGTTCGCGGCGGTGATGACCTCCATCGGGCCGAAGCTGGAGCGGATCGCCCGGCGCCAGGCGGAGAACGACGGCAACTGACCCCTCAGGCTTTTCTGAAGCGCCAGCCGTACAGGATGCGGCCGTAGTAGTTGAACATCTTCCTCGCTTCGGCATCCTCGAAGGGGTAGTCCGCGCCGATCTGTCTCGCGGCCGCGAGTCCGGTGACGAAGGCCGTTTCCTGGCTGTTGATCAGCGTGTGGGCGCCGCAGTGCCAACTCCCTTTCCTCCCCTGAATGAAGCGGAAGAGGGGGACGAGCCACGCGACATGGCGCACGTCGTGTACGATGTGCTGGAACCACCGCCGCTCGATCACCTTCTCGGCGTCGATCTCGCTGATCGGGTTGTACGTCACCAGGCAGGGCTTGTCCGAGCGCTTCGCCCACGGCTGCTGGTTGTGCATGATGTAGGTGATCTCGTAGTTGTCGGGCCGGGCGCCGTACTGCTCGATATGATTGCTCCGCGTTTCCAGCGCCTTCACCTCGTCGTCCGGCAGGACCGAGGCGTCCGAATGCACGACGGTGTGGTTGTGGAGTTCGCTCTCGTAGCGGACCGATGAGAGGATGTAGCGCTCCAGAAACGTCGGCTCGTCCAGCATCATCAGCGTCTGGTTCGCGTTGCAGGCGAAGATCACCGCGTCGAACGTCTCCTCCCCGCCGTCCTCGTCCTCGACCACGACCCGGGATGGCCCTCGAACCACCCTCCGGACGGGCCGGTTGAGGTAGATCTTCTCCCGGAAACCGGCCGACAGGTGCTCGTAGATCCGGCGCGTTCCCTGGTCCCAGGTCTGCATGGTCGTCGCGGCTTCGATGTCGAAGAACTCCAGGTACCTGGAGAAGAGGGAGGCGGGCATGTCGAAGACGTTCGTCGCCATCAGGAAGTTGACGAACATCGGCTTCAGCACCTTGTACCTGAAGTCCCCGGAGAAACCGGCGACGTTGAGGACCGTCCCCATGCTGATGTAGTTGAACGGGTTGAGGCTGTTCACGAACTTCGACCGCGAATGGGTCAGCCGGCCGAACCGGTGCAGGAGCCGCAGGATGCGCTGGAACTTCCGGATCTCGAGCTGCAGCTGTTCCCGGATGTCGGAATCGAAGTCGTGGGCGTAGGTCCCTCCGCGGTACTTCACGCTGTAGCTGAACCTCGTGTCGATCAGGTCGATGCCGAACTGCTTCAGCAACACCACGAAGTGCTGGTATACGGAAGGGATGCAGGCGGTGACGGAAATGTCGAACGGGATCGACCCCCCATCCTCCTGGGGCATGTCGATGGTCACGGCGTTCCCGCCCAGCTGCTCACGGGCCTCGAACAGGCGGAAATCGAACCGGTCCGAATCGTGATGCAGCGCCCATGCGGCCCCGAGGCCCGAGACGCCTCCGCCGATGATGGCGATTCTCCGCATTCCTCTCCCCTTCCCTCCGGTGTCGCGTCCGCCCGCCGGGTCGATCGTCGGCCTTGCTGTTCCGGGGGCGCCCGCAGCATTTTTTTCGGGCTTCACCCACGCATGAGCCACGAGATGAACGACATGATTTTCCCTGGAGATGAGATGATCAAGCGGACCCCACTGGCGATCTTCGCCGCCGGGCTTCTTCTGTCGACCGCGACTCCGGCGCTGAGCCAGGAGGTCATTCAGTCGGCGTACCACGACTACAGGCTCGTTCCGGTCGTCGAGGGGCTGGCGCAGCCCTGGTCGATCGCGTTTCTGCCGGACGGCGAGATGCTCGTGACCGAAAAGGCGGGCACACTGCGCGTTGTGCGCGACGGGATGCTCCTGCCCGAACCGGTCAGCGGCGTGCCGGCCGTGATCTCGGACGGACAGGGCGGACTCCTCGACGTCGTGCCGCACCCCGACTTCGAGAGCAACCGGCTCCTCTACCTGAGTTTCTCGCAGCCGAACGAGACGGAGCGCGGGACGACCGCGGTCATCCGCGGGCGGTATGAGAGCGGCGCGCTCACCGACATCGAGGAGGTCTTCGTGGCGGTGTCCGAGGGCCGGGGTCACTACGGGTCACGCCTCGTGTTCGACGGGCAGGGACACCTGTTCATCACCGTCGGCGAGCGGCAGGCTCCGACGCGGGGCGATCTCTCCGCGCACCCCGCACAGGATCTCTCGAACCATCACGGCACCGTGAACCGGGTCTACGAGGACGGCACGATCCCGGAGGACAACCCGTTCATCGGCGACCCGAACGTACGCCCCGAGATCTGGAGCTACGGACACCGCAACCAGCAGGGGATGGCCATCAACCTCGAAACCGGCGAGCTGTGGGCGACGGAGCACGGCCCGCAGGGCGGGGATGAACTCAACCTCATCGAGCCGGGGCTCAACTACGGCTGGCCCGTCGTCGGCTACGGGGTGAACTACCGCTCGGGCAGCGCGATCCACGAGGGGACGCACAAGGAGGGCATGGAGCCTCCGGAGCACTTCTGGGTGCCGTCGATCGCCGTTTCCGGACTTCTCTTCTACACGGGCGACCGCTTCCCGCACTGGAAGGGGAACCTGCTCGCGGGCGGGTTGGCCGGGGAGCAGTTGGCGCGCCTCACGCTCGACGGGCAGGAGGTCGTTCGCGAAGAGACGCTCGTGCAGGGCTTCGGGCGCATCCGCGATGTCCGGCAGGGGCCGGACGGGCTGATCTACATCGCGATCGACGGCCGGGGGAGCGGGACGACCGCGATCCTCCGAATGGAGCCGGTCGCCACGCGCCAGTAGCCGCTTGGCAGCCCGCGGCAAGACCCCTGCTGCGGGCTGCTAGCCTTCGGAGGCCACGGCTCGCCGGTAGGCCTCCGACAGCGCCCGGGTGATCTCGCCCGGGCGTCCGCGTCCCACGGGCCGGCGGTCCAGTTCGACGGTCGGCCGCACCTCGGTCGTCGTCCCCGTGAAGAAGATCTCGTCCGCGCCCCGGAGTTCGTCCGCCGTGAAGGCGCGTTCCCGGGCGGGGATGCCCAGCCCCGCGCAGAGTTCGAGCGTGAAGGCGCGGGTGACGCCGTGCAGGATGTGGTTCGTGGCCGGGGCCGTCGTCACCTCTCCGCCGAGCACCGCGAACACATTGTTGTGCGTCCCCTCCTGCACCATTCCTTCGCGGATGAAGATCGCGTCCTCGACCTCCGCCTCCACCGCGGCCTGCTGCGCGAGGACGTTGGGCAGGAGGCCGGTCGTCTTGATGTCCGCGCGGGCCCAGCGCTGGTCGGGCAGCGTGATGGCGCCGAAGCCGCGCTCCCAGCGCTCCGGCGTCGTGCGGACGAGTGCCTTCGCGAAGGCGTAGACAGTGGGCGGGACCGCCTCCTTCGGGAACGCGTGCGTGCGGGGGGCGGCGCCGCGCGTGACCTGCATGTAGAAGACGGAGAACTCGGCCGCGCCGAGGTCGTTCCGTGCGATGAGTTCGTCACCGACGCCGGCGAGGGGAGCCACGTCCGCCTCGATCCGGAGCGTTCGCAGGCCCCATGCGAGCCGGGCCAGGTGGCGTTCGAGCAGGAAGCAGCGGCCCGCGTACGCCGGGATCGCCTCGTAGACCGCGTCCGCGAACAGGAAGCCCCGGTCGTTCACCGAGACCCGCGCCTCGCCGACGGGGAGGTAGTCTCCGTTCAGATAGACGATGATGGTCTGCAACCCCTCCGCTTTCGGGAATCGCCCGTGGTTCCGCCGCGCCTCCGCACTCTCGGCAGCTCGCGGGTTTCCGGGACACGACACTAGATGCCCGTATGCGGCTCGGAGGGGCAAGTTCGGTCGCGATCTGGTTCACGCTCGTACGCCGCGTTAGCGTCCAGCAGGCGGGTTCCGCTTTCGGCCCGTTTTCTTCTGCTTCCGGAGGACCGATGAAGGTTTCGCGGCGAGTTCGCGGCATCCCTGCCGCTCGGTGGCTCTTCCTGGCGATCATCCTGCCCTCGACGATCCTCGCGGGCGCGACGCGGTTCGCTCCGGCGCTGGCGGCGCAGGAGGCGCGCACACTCTCCTACGGCGAACCGGAGGAGGTCGGCATGTCCCGCGCCGTCCTCGAGGGCGCCCTCGGCCTGTACCACGAGGCGGTCGAGCGGGGAGACATCGTGGGCGCCGTCCTGCTGGTCGCCCGCAAGGGGAAGATCGTCCTCCACGAGGCGGTCGGCATGCGCGACAAGGAGCGCGGGCTGCCGATGGAGCGGAATTCGATGTTCCGCATGGCCTCCAACACGAAGCCCGTCGTAGCCACGGCGGTCGCGCAACTCGTCGAAGAGGGCAAGCTCTCCTACGACGACCTCGTGCGGGAGTACATCCCCGAGTGGGACAACTACCGCGCGGGGTTCATCACGGTCGGACACCTGCTGTCCCACAGCAGCGGGCTCCGGATCCCCACGCTCTTCCTGCAGCCGCTGGGCGAGAACCCGACGCTGCGGAGCGAGTCGGCCCGCTTCGGCGCGATCGGCGCGGAGGTGACGCCGGGCGAGACGTACTCCTACAACAATCCGGGCTACAACACGCTCGGCGCGCTGGTCGAGATCGCCTCCGGCCAGTTGCTGGAGGACCGGCTCATGGAGACGGTGTACGGACCGCTCGGGATGGCGGACAGCTACAATCACCACGCCGAGCACCCGGTCGCCGGGAAGGTCGACCGCATGGGCGCCGTCTACTACCAGCGCGGCCCCGACGGCGACTGGATGCCGGGCGGCACGCCGGGAGGTCCGGTGGCCTTCCCGTTCGCGCGCGCCTCGGGCGGGATGATCTCGTCGGCGTGGGACTACGCGGTCTTCGGCCAGACCTTCCTGAACGGCGGCACCTATGACGGCGCCCGGATCCTGACGCCGGAATCCGTCGAACTCATGACCTCGCCGAAGATCCACATCGCCGGCGAGGGGGACGAGGCGAGCTACTACGGATACGGCTGGCGGCTCGCCGACGGCACGTTCGGGCACGGAGGCTCGGACGGCACGAACGCGTGGCTCGACCCCGACCGCGAGATCATCGGTCTCGTGTTCACGCAGACGCCGCGCGGCGACAACCGCGGCACCCGCCTGGAGCGCTTCCGCGAACTCGTGAACCTCTCGCTCGAGGGCAACTGACGGCGCGGAGACTCAGGCGGACGACCGGCGGCGGAGCCATTCGACGGTCAGCAGCAGCGCGAGGGCAAACACGACGAGGAAGGTGGCCACGGCGAGGATCGCCGGGCTGATCTGTTCGCGGATGCCCGCCCACATCTGCCGCGGGATCGTCCTCTGTTCCAGTCCGCCCATGAAGAGGACGACGACGACCTCGTCGAACGACGTGGCGAAGGCGAACAGAGCCCCGGAGATCACGCCGGGCGCGATGAGCGGCAATTGCACCGTCCGGAAGATGCGCACCGGCCCCGCGCCGAGACTGGCCGCGGCCCTCGTCAGGTTGCGGTCGAAGGCCGACAGCGTGGCGACCACGGTGATCACGACGAAGGGCAGGCCCAGCGTCGCGTGGGCCAGGATCAGCCCCAGGTGCGTCTGGGCCAGTCCGAGGTTCGTGTAGAAGAAGAACATCCCCGCCGCCGAGATGATGACCGGCGTCACCATGGGCGAGATCAGGAGGCCGGTGATGAAGCGGCGTGCCGGCATGGCGGGGCTCGACAGCCCGAGCGCGGCCAGCGTCCCGAGCGCCGTCGCGAGCAGGGTGGCGGAGACGCCGATGACCAGGCTGTTCACGAGACCGCGTGTCCACGCCTCGTTCTCGACGATCTCGCGGTACCAGCGCAGCGACCACGCCTCGGGATCGAAGCGGAGCATGCCCTCGGTGAAGGTGAAGTAGGGTTCCGCGTTGAAGCTGAGTGGCACGATCACGATGATCGGCGCCACGAGAAAGATGAAGACGCAGGTGCAGAAGGCGAGGTAGCCGACGCGGCCGACGCGGGCCCCGGTCATGAGCCCAGGCTCATGCGCTCGACGCCCACCAGCCGGTCGTAGAGCAGGTAGAGGACGAGCACGCCCACCAGCAGAAGCGCGCCGAGCGCCGCCGCGAGTCCCCAGTTGAGCGACGTCTGCATGTGGTAGGCGACCATGTTCGAGATCAGCTGGCCGCTGCTCCCGCCGACGAGCGCCGGCGTGATGTAGTAGCCGATCGCGAGGATGAAGACGAGGAGCGAGCCCGCGCCCACGCCCGGCAGCGTCTGCGGCCAGTAGACGCGGCGAAACGCCTGCGCGGGCGTGGCGCCCATCGAGGCGGCGGCCCGCATGTGCAGGGGCGGAATGGACCGCATGACCGAGTACAGGGGCAGCACCATGAACGGCAGCAGAACGTGCGTCATGGCGACGAGCGTGCCGGTCATGTTGTAGACCATCGAGAGCCGGCCGTCGTCCCCAATGAGGCCGATCGCCACCAGCAGGTCGTTGATCACCCCCTGTGTCTGGAGCAGGACGATCCACGAGGTGGTCCGCACCAGGAGCGAGGTCCAGAAGGGGACGAGCACGAGAGCGAGGAGAAGGCCGGCCCGGCGCGGCCGCGCGTGCGCGATGAGGTGTGCGATCGGATAGCCGAGGACGAGGCAGAAGACGGTGATCGCGAGGCTCACGAGCAGCGTGCGCCACAGGAGCGGCAGGTAGATGCGCCGCTCCTCGGGCTGCCGCGCGACGGAACCGTCCGCCAGCCGCTGCATGTCCAGCGCGTTCAGGTAGTGGCGGGCCGTGAAGCGCTCGCCGGCCGCGCGGACCGCGTGCCAGGTTCCCGGGTCGACCCAGGCGGAATCGATGGCGGCCATGGCTTCGCGCCACGGACCCTCGGTCACCTCCCGAAGGTCCCGGCCCGTCCGCGTGAACACGCCCCGCAGCCCGCTCTGGAGCCGGTTTGCCCGGCTGGCCACCTGTCCCAGCGTCCTCGCCTCTCGCGCCGCCCCGATTTCCCGTGCCGCCGCCTCATACGCCGCCTCCGGGGGGAGCCCTTCGCCGTCCCACCCGCGCAGGGCCGTGAGCGTCGCGGGCAGGGCGTCCGCCACGACCGGATCGTAGACGCTCCGCAACAGCATCGTCCCCAGCGGCGCGAGGAACGTGACGCCCAGGAAGATGAGGAGAGGCAAGACGAGCCCCATCGCCCGAAGCCGGTCGCGGTATCCCGGTCCGACCCCCGCGACCCCGCGTCGCCGGCGTGCCCTCATCCCGTCAGCGCGCCAGCCAGGCGCTGAAACGCTCGTTCAGCTCATCCTGGTGGTCCACCCACCAGGCCCAGTCCCTCCAGAGCGCTCCGGTCATGTTGGAGGGATGCGTGGGCAGGTGCGGCCCCATCTCCACACCCGTCTCCAGGTGGGTCGTGATCAACGGCGCGGCCGAGGCCCGGGCGGGGCCGTACGAGATTCGGCGGCCGAGCGCCGCGAGCGCCTCGGCGGTACTGGCGAAGGTGACGAGGCGCATCGCCGCCTCCAGCCGCGGCGTGCCGGCGACGATGGCCAGTTGGTTGATGTCCAGGAGTTGCCCGTCCCACACGATCTCGAACGGCTGGTCCTCCAGCACCTGGGCGTTGAAGATGCGTCCGTTGTAGGCCGTGCTCATCACGACCTCGCCGTCGGCCAGCATCTGAGGCGGCTGGGCGCCCGCCTCCCACCACACGACGTGATCCTTGATCGTGTCGAGCTTGCGGAACGCCCGCTCCAGGCCCTCCGGCGTGTCGAGCAGGGCGTACACTTCCTCCGCCGGCACGCCGTCCGCCATGAGGGCGACTTCGAGGTTGTACATGGGAACACGGCGCATCCCGCGGCGCCCGGGGAACCTCTCGAGATCGAAGAAATCGGCAACCGTCTCCGGTCTTGCGCCCTGGAAACGGCTCGCATCGAAGGCGTAGATCGTGGACCAGACGACGACCCCGGCCCCACAGTCGGAAAGCGTCCCGGACACGAAGTCCTCCGCCGCCGGCGTCCCGTCCGCGCCGGGGGGCAGCATCTCCGCATCGATATACTCCAGCAGCCCCTCGTCGCAGGCGAGCATGACGTCCGACGTGTTGAGATCCACGACGTCCCAGTGGATGTTGCCCACTTCCACCTGGGCGCGGATCTGCGCCAGAGCGCCGGTGAAGTCCTCGACTTCCACCCGGATCCCGGTGGCGGCGGTGAACGGTTCGAACCACGCCTCCGTGCTCGCCTTCTGGTACGAGCCACCGTAGGAGACGGCCGTAATCGACTGGGCCGCGGCCTGCCCGGCGAAACACGCGGCGATCAGGGCCGCATACGCAGACGCCCTCGCCGAGGCGGTCGCGGCGCCGTCAGTTCGCACGGGTCAGCCAGGCGCTGAAGCGCTCGTTCAGCTCGTCCTGATTGTCCACCCAGAATTCCCAGTCGTTCCGCAGGGCGCGCGCGGCGTTCTCGGCGCTTGTGGGCATATGGGGCGCCATTTCGACGCCGGTCGCCAGGTGCGTGGTAACGAGCGGTTCTCCCGACCGGCGGGCCGGACCGTAGGAGATCCGGCGGGCGACGGCGGCCAGCGATTCTCCCGTCGTCGCGAAACGGAGGAAGCGGAGCGCGTCTTCCAGCCTCGGCGTCCCCGCCACGATGCTCAACTGACCGTAGTCGAGCAGTTGGCCGTCCCACACGATGACGAACGGCTGCTCCTCGAGCACCTGTGCATTGAAGATGCGGCCGTTGTAGGCGGTGCTCATCACGACTTCGCCGTCCGCGAGCATCTGGGGCGGCTGGGCGCCCGCCTCCCACCAGATGACCTGGTCCGCGATCGTATCCAGCTTGTCGAAGGCCCGGTCCAGCCCTTCCGGAGTGCGCAGAACGGCGTACACCTCGTCGAGCGGCACACCGTCCGCGATGAGCGCGAACTCGAGGTTCACCTGCGGCACGCGACGCATGCCGCGGCGCCCGGGGAACCTCTCCAGATCGAAGAAATCCGCCATCGTCGCCGGCTTCTCATCCGGGAAGAGGTCAGCGTTGTACGCGTAGACGGTGGAATAGAACAGCATGCCGGCCCCGCACGGGCCCTGCATCTCCGGATAGAAGTCGTCCCTCGCGGGCGTCCCGTCGGGGGCGGGCGGCAGCATGTCGAGGTCGATCGTCTCCAGCAGGCCCTCGTCGCAACCTCGCATCGCATCGGCCATCTCGAGATCGACGACATCCCAGTGGACCGCTCCGACGTCGACCTGCGCCCGTATCTGGGCGAGGCCGCCGTTGTAGTCCTCCATGTCGACCCGAATCCCGGTCTCATCCATGAACGGGACCTGGATGGCTCCGCGATACGCCCGACCGTAGGAGCCTCCCCAGGAAACGGCCGTGATCGCCGGACCCTCCGGCGCCTGCGGCCCGCACCCGAGCGTGAACGCCGCCGCGACCGCGAGGATGACGAGCGTTACGTTTCGCGAAGCGTGGACCATGGATCTCACTTTCATGTTCATGCGTTTCTCCGAGCCTCCTCTTCCCCTTCGAAGTCCAGCGCGCGGCAGTCGTTGACGGTCCAGCCGATGCGGACGGCGTCGCCCACCATCATGGCGCCGTGGCCCACGATGTTCGGGATCTTGGCCACGACATCCCGGTGCCCGCAGGCGGACAGCCGGACGCGCAGGTGGTCGCCGAGAAACGTCATGTCCTCGATGACGGCCCCGACCTCGTTGTGGTACAGACCGTCCTCGGGCTTGATCGCGATCCGTTCGGGGCGAATCGAGAGCGTGACCATGTCGCCGACCCCGCACGGGGCGATCCGGAAGGCGCGGATCCGCTCGCCCCCCACGTCCACTTCGCACAGGTCATCCTCGACGAGCGCCACCCGGCCGTGGAGCCGGTTGTTCTCGCCGATGAAGCGGGCGACGAACGCGCGTTCGGGCTCCTCGTAGAGCCCCTCCGCCCCGGCGATCTGCTCGATCCGGCCGCCGTTGAGGACGGCGATCCGATCCGACATCACCATCGCCTCCTGCTGGTCGTGCGTGACGTAGACGACGGTCACGCCCAGCCTCTGGTGGATGGAGCGGATCTCGTACTGCATTTCCTCGCGCAGGCTGCGGTCCAGGGCGCCGAGCGGCTCGTCCATCAGCACGAGGTCGGGTTCGAACACGAGGGCCCGCGCGATGGCCACGCGCTGCTGCTGGCCGCCGGACAGCTGGCCGGGGCGCCGGTCCTCGAGGCCGCCGAGGCGGACGAGGTCGAGCGCGCGCTCGACGCGCTCGCGGCGCCGTTCCTCGGCGATGCCTCGCACTTCCAGCGGAAACGCGAGGTTCGCGCCCACGGTCATGTGCGGAAAGAGCGCGTAGTTCTGGAACACCATCCCGATCCCGCGCTTGCGCGGCGGAAGGTCCTGGACGGAGCGCCCGCCGATGCGGATCGCGCCGGACGTCGCGGTCTGAAAACCCGCGAGCATCATCAGGATGGTCGTCTTCCCCGAACCCGAAGGACCGAGCAGGGTCACGAACTCGCCCTTGCCGATGGCGAGGTTCAGGTCGTCCACCACCAGCGTGCGGCCGTCGTAACTCTTGCTCACGCCCTCGAACTCGACGTGCGCGGCCTGGCTGCGACGGTCGCTCTCCGCGCCGTTGGGACCCGCGATCATCTGGCGATTCTGCCTTGTTGTTCGGAATATGAAATGGTGATCGACCAATATGGGATGGTGATCGGTCCCGGTTGAGGTCGACCAACTTGAAGGTGGCGGCGCCAATCCGCGAGTGCGCGCGGCCGAGGCTGTCTTGAGCGGAGGAGGAACGATGAAGATCAGGAATCGGACAGCGGGACGGGTGACGTGGGCAACCTGCCTGCTCGTTCCCGTGGCCGCGTTCGCGCTGGCGACCGGAGGAGCGCCGGACGCGAAGGTGGATTCGGCCTCCGCCGCACAGGCCTTCATCTCCCTGCTCGACGAGGCGGGACGGGAGAAGGCGCTCTTCTCCCTGGAGGACGAGGAGCGGTTCAACTGGCACTTCGTCCCGAGGGCCCGGAACGGACTGCCGCTCGCCGACATGACGACCGCGCAGCGCGGCGCCGCGCACGATCTCCTTCAGGCCGCCATGAGCAGCCAGGGCTTTCTGAAGGCCAGCGCGATCATCGAACTGGAGCGCATCCTCGGACTCCTGGAAGGACGGCCCGAGCGCCGGGACCCGGAGAACTACTACGTCGCGATCTTCGGCGACCCGTCGGGGGACGGTCCGTGGGCGTGGCGGTTCGAGGGACATCACCTCTCCCTCAACTTCTCATCGCCCTCGGGTTTGCTCACGGTGACGGGACCCGCGTTCATGGGCGCGAATCCGGCCCGGGTGCCATCGGGCCCGAAGGCGGGCTGGCGGCCGCTGGGGCGGGAGGAAGATCTGGCCCGCGCGCTCATGCGGAGCTTCACGCCGGAGCAGCGCGAGCGGGCGACCATCGCGACCGAGGCCCCCAGCGACATCCTCACCGGGAACGACCGCGAGGCCCGGCTCGACGCGTTCGAGGGCCTTCCCGCCGATGCCATGACGGCCGAGCAGCGCGCGGTCCTGTTCGAGATCGTGCAGGAATACGCGGGGAATGCGACGACGGGCGCCGACTGGATGGCGCGGGTCGAGAACGAGATTCCGGCGAGCGACATCCACTTCGCCTGGGCGGGACCGCTCGAACCCGGCGAGGGACACTACTACCGGGTCCATGCGCCGGTCTTCCTCATCGAGTACGACAACACGCAGAACGACGCGAACCATGTCCACTCGGTGTGGCGGGATCTGGAGAACGATTTCGGGGGCGACGCGCTCGCGCGCCACTACGAGGAGTCCGACCACCACTGACGGGGCGCGGCGGACCCGGCCCCGCCAGGGGGCCGGCGTAACTAGTTGCCGATGAGTCTCAGGAAGCGGGGATCGTCGCGCACGCGCTCGAAGTCGTCCGCCTCGGGCAGGGTGCGCCGCCGTCCGGGGTTCAGTTCCACCGCCCGCTCCAGGGCGTCGAAGGCGTCCTCCTCGCGCCCGCTGTCGAGCAGGAGCGCGGCCAGCGTCACCCACGCGTTGTCGTTCTCCGGCGACCGGGCCGAGGCGTCGCGCGCCAGCGCCAGGGCGCCCTCCAGGTCGCCGTCCCGCCTCAGCCGTGAGGCTTCGCGCAGCATCTGCCCCGAACGGTACATGTCGAGGACCCGGCGCAGTTCGGCGAGCGGTTCGTCGTGGTCGTCCACCCGGATGTCGACGACGCGGTCGCTGTAACCGCCGTTCACCCTCGGCGCCACGACGAGGATGGCGCCCGACTGCATGCCGCGCGCGTCGCCGCCGGCCGCCTGCGCGGCGTCGAGCGCGTCCATCAGCCGCTCCGCGAGCGGTCCCGTGGACGATTCGAACGAGGCCGCCATCGCGTCGACCACCTCGGGCCCGGTGAGGATGTTCCCCTGCGCGCAGTAGTCCACGCCGCACCTGTGGCCCTTCCAGTCGCTCGCGCCGGTGCCGGTCCAGGCGGCCGTCCGCCCCTGCTGGTCGAGGATGGCGACCTGGCGGCGGTCCCGGCCCTCGTCGCTCCCGACCATCATCTCGAGGGCCTCCTCCGGCGAGTAGCCGGCCTGGAGGAGCTCGATGCCGATCGCCCCGTACATGGGGTTCGCGGCGGCCTGGTGGGCGATGATCACGAGGCCGCCCTTCGCGTGCATGGCGCGGTTTCCGGCCCCGAAGGCTTTCGACTGCACGCCCATCCCCAACTCGCCGGTCGCGGGATCGCGCCCGATGATCGAGTACGTGCCGAGGTAGTTCGGGTCTAGGAGGTTCGCGGCGCCGGAGGCCGGCACCATCTGCGGCTCCGGGACCGTCTCGGGCGAAGCCCAGGCGCCACCCAGCGCCCGATGGACGGCCAGCCTCGCGAGGGCCAGGTCTCGCGTCGCACCCGCCAGCGCCGCCTCGACGTTCAGCAGCGTACGCAGGGCGTCGAGGTAGTCGGTGTAGCCCACGACCCCCGACTCGTATCGCTGCGACTGCAGCTCCATCGTCGCCAGCGCCTCCTCGCGCTGAGAGGCGAGGAACGCGTGCCGTCGCGTCTCGTTCTCCAGACCGGCGAGGGCGGTTTCGACTTCGTTCACCGCCGTCACCACGGTCCGCCCGTACGCCGCGGCGGCCTCATCGAAGCGGCCCTCGGCCAGCGCGAGATTGTTCCGGAGGCGGCCGGCCTGGAAGATCGGCGCGGTCAGGTTCGTGATCAGATTCGTGAACCACTGCTGCGCGTTGAAGAGTTCCCCGGCATCCGCGCTTGCGAGCCCGATGGAACCGGAGAGCGAGAGGGACGGAAGCAGTTGGGCCCGTCGCGCGCCGATGCTGTAGCGCGCCGCATCCAGCCGCTGGCCCGCCGCCCTCACGTCGGGCCGCTGGTGCAGGAGATCCGCCGGAATTCCGGCGGGGACGGGGTCCGCCGCCAGTTGCGGCTCGAGCGAGTCGGGCAGGATCGCATCGACATCCTCCCGATAGCCGCCCAACAGAACGGCCATGCGGGCCTCGGCGCTCGTGAGCTGCGTCTCGAGCTGCGGCAGCCCCGCCTGCGTGTTCCTGAGGTCCTGGCGAACCTGGGACAGCGTCCAGGAGTCGATCAGGCCGCGATCGTAGCTGGTGGAAGCCAGCGACTCGCGTTCGAGCAGCACCTCCACCGTCTCGCGGGCCAGTCCGGTCTGCCGCCGCAAGGTGACGATATCGAAGTACGTGGTGATGGTCTCGGCCAGGATGCCGATCCGCGCCGCGTGGAAATCCGACTCCGAGGCCAGGTATTCCGACCCCGCCGCCCGCGCGTCGTTGCGGGCGCGTCCCCAGAAGTCCAGCTCCCAGGCGAAATCCGCGCTGACCGCATACGTCGTCAGATCGATTCGGTCCGGAAACACGAAACCCGCGATCGAATCCCCCGGACCGCCCAGCCCGAGGGCCTGTATCTGCGCGCCGATGCCGGCGTCCGTCGGCGTGTCGGTATCGGTGACGTTTCCGCTGGCCCCCACGCTCGGGAAGAGGTCGGCCCGCGCGATGCTCGCCCTCGCGCGAGCCTGCCGGACGCGCGCGACCCCCGCGGCGAGGTCGAAGTTGGAGGCGAGCACGGAGTCGACCACGGCGTCGAGCACCGGATCCCGGAACGTCGTCCACCACTGCAGCGCCTCGTACGTCCCCGGCTGCAACTCCGCCGAGAAATCCTCCGGCATCTCCGCCACCGGTTCCGGAAGGGACGGCCCTGGAGCCAGCGAACAGGCGGAGAAAAGCAGGAGCGGGGCGGCCCCCGGCCATTTCGTCACACGCGGTGCTCCCGTGCGCGTCATCGCGTGCTCAGGGCGCGATGCTGAAGCCGAACACGAGGTGTGCCCGGTCCTGATCGGGATTCAGGATGTACGCGACGCTCACCGGCACGGCGAAGGTCTCCGTGATCGCGAGGTCCTTGCTCGCCGTGACGCCCAGGTTCACCAGGGCCGCTTCGTCGGTGCCGTAGAAGTCGCTCTCGCCGCCCACAAACCCCATGTGCAGCCCGACACCCACTCCGGAGATCTCGAAGGGCACGCCCACCTCCGCGTACAGCACGCTGCTCTTGGTAAGCACGCCTCCGAACAGGGAGATCGGGAAGGTCTCCGGACCCGAGAAGGCGAGCGACATCTCCACCGTGTGCGCCGCCCCGGCCCCGAAGCCTGCGTCGGCGCCGGGCGAGGGGAAGTAGTAGTCGGTGATTCCGACGGCGACGGAGAGGCCCGATTCGGCCGTCACCGTGTAGGTCGCCCAGAGGTCGTTCTCGTTGGCGGAGGCCCCCGACGCGGAAATGGAGTACGAACCCCACGCCCCGAACTCGAGCCCTCCGGCCCCGAAGGTGATCGCGGGCTGCACGGCCATGGATTCGCCGAAGTCGACGCCGCGCCAGACGTAGCGGCTCACGACGTCGGCCCCGATCGAGGCGGATTGCCCCCACACGGGAACGGCAAAGGCGAAGAGGGCCGTGACGGCGGCGGCAAGCCGGAGGCCCCGGAACCGGAAAGAATCAACGCGGATCACGGGCACGATGCTTCTCCTCTCTCAATGGTGACCCGGGTGCGAAGCATCGACTCCGCCGAACCCCGGAAGACGCCGCGAGTGGGCGGAACATCGGCATAATCGCGGCCCACCGCGACCCGCACATGGCGCACATCGCATTGTGTGTCGTTGGTCGGATCGAAGCCGACCCATCCCGCGCCGGGAAACCAGCTCTCGACCCAGGCGTGGCTTTCGCCGCTCGTCACGCCGCCGCCGTTGCCGCTGTCCGGACCCAGATAGCCGGACACGTAACGGGTCGGGATCCCCCAGCCCCGCAGGACCGAGGCCATGACGTGAGCGTAGTCCTGGCACACACCCTCACGGCTCTCGAGGATGCGCTCGATCGGCGAATCCACGGCGGTCGTACCTGGAATATAATCAAACGACTCGTGGAGCCGGCTCCGGAGGGCCGTGGCGGTCGCCAGCGGATCATCCCCGCGTTCGAGGCCGCAGCTCTTGATGAAATCGGCGAGGAGCGGCGAGGAGCGGACGAAACGGCTGGGCTGCAGCATCAGCCCGAGTTCGGGAGCGCTCGTCGCGGCCTCGAGCCGGACCCATGCCTCTTCCCCGACCTCCGCGGGCGCCTCCGGTATCGGACCCACCTCCACGGTCGAACGTCCGACGATCGAGAGACGGCGGTGCGTGCCGGGGCGATCGAAGAAGTGGCCCCGGTTGTGGAAGGGTCCTTCGAATTCGAACACGGGGCCGGACGGGTCGGTCTCGATCGCGAACCCGCGCACGACCTGCCTCCGATCCTGCACGGGGTGCAGATAGAGCGTCATGACGGACCCCCGAACCGGCGCGCTGTACACGAACTCGACCGCGTGTTCGATCGTGTAGCGCGCGATCATGACGGGAGCCCCGCGGTCACCGGGTAGTCGACGTAGGTGGCCTGCACGAGGTCGTGCAGGGTCCGGCTGTCGCGCGTCAGAGATCCGAAGACCTCCCCGGATGCGGCATCGGGCGCGTCGGATGCGGCATCCGCCTCGCCCGGATCGAGTTCGAGGGCCGCCGAGATGCGAAGCGCCAGGCGGTGCGGCGCGGCGAGGGGCGGGCGCCCGCCCGCCGGGTCGATTCCTCGCAGCGTGGACTCGATCCGGCCGGTCGCGAAGTGCAGCGAGCGGGAAACCTCCGGGTTCCGCATCAGAAAGCCGAGCACGGAACCGCGCTGCAACGTGAGCGACCGGTCCCGGCGGTAGGGTTCGAAGGCGCCGCACACGCGCAGCAGATCGGCCCAGGCGAGGGCCAGGCCGTCGCCGCCCGGCCGCGCGATCCGATCCCACACGTCGAGCAGCACGATCTGCTGCTGCAGCCGTTCCACGTAGCGGCCGAGTTCGAGGAAGCGCCACGCGTCGTCCCGCGCCATGTTCGCGTCCACGACCCCGGCGAGAAGGCGGAGCCGGTCGATCACCTCGCTCACCAGAGCCGCCGGGCCTTCGCCCCAGGCGTCGGCGAACTCCGTCTCCTGGAGCCAGAGGTATCCCTGGTTCAGGCACACCCACACGCGCAGGGGCAGTCGGGGCCGGATCTCCCTGGCGTTCTCCCGCGCCATCCCCCAGCACGAGATCATCGACGCCGGGTTCGTCGTGTCCTCGACGAGGCCGCCGGTCAACGTGTAGGCATCCGCGATGAGGAAGGCTTCGGCCTCGTCCACATCGGCCGGCGCCTGGGGCGGGGGCTGACTGAGGGCCCGATACACGACGCGCCACCCGAGGGCGAGTTCGTCGGCGTCCGCATCCACGAGGCGGGTCAGCTGATACTCGAGCAGGCGGGCCGTGTTTTCGGTCCGTTCCGCGTAGCGGCCAAGCCAGTAGAAGTTCGCCGCCATCCGGGCTAGCATCGCCCGTCGCCCCTCACCCGGCCGCCATGCACGGCGAATCCGCCGCTACTCACGGAGAATCCAGAGATCCTTGCAGCCTCCGCCCTGGCTGGAGTTCACGACGAGGCTGCCCTTGCGCAGCGCAACGCGGCACAGGCCCCCGGGCACGACATGCTGCGTTTCGCTCCCCTGGAGGACGAAGGGGCGCAGGTCCACGTGGCGGGGCTCCAGCCGCCCGTCCACGAAACAGCCCGCCCGGGAAAGGGGCAGGACCGGCTGCGAGATGTAGTTCGCCGGGTCTTTCCGCAGTTGCTCGGCGAACGCCTTCCGCTCCGCCTTCGTCGCATGCGGACCCACGAGCATCCCGTATCCGCCGCTCCCTCCGACCTCCTTGACGACGAGTTCCTTCAGGTTGTCCAGCGTGTAGGCGAGGCCGTCCGGCTCCCGGCAGAGATGGGTTTCCACGTTGGCCAGGATCGGCTCTTCATCCAGGAAGTAGCGGATGATGCGGGGGACGTACGCGTACAGCGCCTTGTCGTCCGCCACGCCCGTACCCGGCGCGTTGGCGAGCACCAGGTTGCCGGCGCGGTAGGCGTGGAAGAGGCCGGCCGCCCCGAGCACCGAGTCGTCGCGGAACGCGACCGGATCCAGAAAATCGTCGTCGATCCGCCGGTAGAGCACGTCGATCCGCCGCAGGCCCGCGGCCGTACGCGCGTACAGCGTCGCGTCGTGCACGACGAGATCCCGCCCCTCCACCAGGTCGACGCCCATCTCGCCGGCCAGAAACGCGTGCTCGTAGTAGGCCGAGTTGTACCGGCCCGGCGTCAGCACGGCCATGCGGGGCGTCTCCGCCGTCCGCGACAGCGACGCGATCGTCGAGTAGAGGCGCTCCGGATAGTCCGCCACCTCGCGGACCCCGTACGCCCGATACAGGTAGGGGAAAGCCCACTTCATCGCCGTGCGGCAGGCGAGCATGTAGGAAACGCCCGACGGGACGCGGAGATTGTCCTCCAGCACGGCGAAGGTGTCGCCCGCGCGCACGATGTCCGTCCCGCACACGGCGACGTAGACGTCGTGCGGCACCTTCAGCCCCCGCATCTCGAGACGGTACTGGGGACAGCCGAGCACGAGGTCGATCGGGACGATGCCATCCCGCAGCGACTTCCCGTCGTGGTAGACGTCGCGCAGGAACAGGTTGAGGGCCGTGAGGCGCTGCTTCAGCCCCCGCTCGATGTGATCCCACTCCTCGGCGGTGATGAGGCGCGGCACGCAATCGATGGGGATGATCTGCTCCGAGACATCTTCGACGCCGAGGACCGTGAACGTGATCCCCTCATGGACGAACCGGCGGTACACCCCGTCCTGGAGCCGCTCCAGGTCTTCCGGGGGGATCCTGGAGAGGGCGGCCCCGAGCCGGCGCGCCCGCGCCCTCGGGGTACCGTCCTCGTGAAACAACTCGTCGTGAAACGCGGCATCCAGTTCGTAGTGGCGGAAAGGCCCGGACCCCGCCGAGATCGCGGGGTCCGGGTCGGCATAGCCGTGATCGACGAACTTCACCGCCGACATCGAACGCTACCCGTGGGCGGACGCTCAGTCCGCGTCGCGGAAGTCGTTGTCGTCGTCGGGATCCACCATCAGGACGAACTCCGGATAGGCGTCGATCCCGAGTTCCGCCGCGTCCTGGCCGATGCTCTCGACGCTCCGCGACACGCGAACGCCCAGCGTCCTGTCCAGCACCGTCCAGAAGATCCAGGAAACGGAGAAGACGAACACGCCGACGGCCGCCACGCCGGTCAACTGCGGGACGAAATTGCCGCCGGCCGCGATGCAGGTGGCGAGCGTGCCCCAGATGCCGGCGAACAGGTGCGCGGGCACGGCCCCGACCACGTCGTCGATCCGCCGCACCTCCAGCAGCTTCAGCCCGAACATGCACAGGAGCGAGCCGACGGCGCCGATCAGGATGGCCCACAGCGAGTTGGTGATGTTCGGTCCCGCCGTGATCGCCACCAGGCCGGAGATCGCCCCGTTGAGCGTGGCGAAAAGGTCGACCCGGCCGAGTATGGACCGCGACAGGCAGAGCGCCGTGATGACGCCGGCCGCGGCGGCGAGGTTGGTGTTCACGAGGATGTTGCTCATCGACACCGCGTTGACGACGCCCGAGAGGGCGAGTTCGGAGCCGCCGTTGAAGCCGAACCAGCCCATCCAGAGGATGAACACGCCCAGCGTGACCGCGGGGATGTTCGACGGAGGGGTCGGCTTGATGGAGCCGTCCTTGCGGTACTTGCCCCAGCGCGGGCCCACGACGAGCGCGCCCGCGAGCGCCGCCCAGCCGCCGGTCGAGTGCACGATCGTCGAGCCGGCGAAGTCCGTGAAGCCCATCTGGTAGAGCCAGCCTTCGCCCCACGTCCACGCGCCGACGATCGGGTAGATGACCGCGGTGAGCCCGCCCACGAAGACGAAGAAGGTCCACAGCTTGACCCGCTCGGCCAGCGCGCCGGAGACGATCGAGGCGGTCGTGGCGACGAAGACCATCTGGAAGAACCAGTCCGACATCACGGAGTAGTTGTTGTCCCCCGCGGCTTCTCGAACGGCGGCGGTCGCCGCATCCACGTCGGCGTCGGCCGCCACTGCTTCAATGAGCGCGACCTCCTCGGCGGAGGGGCCGTAGAGGAGGCTGATCGAACCGATCACGCTCCCCACATCGACGTACATGAGGTTGTAGCCGATGACGTAGTAGGCGAGACCCGCGATCGCGTACAGTCCGATGTTCTTCATGCAGATCATGGACGCGCTCTTGGACCGCACCGACCCGGCTTCGAGCATCGTGAACCCCGCGCACATCCACATCACGAGCACGCCCCAGACGAGGAACGAGTACGTGTTGAGGACGAACCCGAGATCTCCGGCGACGTCCTGCGCGGCGAGAACCGCCGGCGCCAGGAGGAGGCCCGCGCCGGAGAGCAGCGTGGCGGTTGCGAGGTTCCTGCCCGCCGCGAACCGGCGGGACCAGCGTACCTGATGGGTGCTCACGGCAGCTCCTTCTTCAACAGGTTTTTCGTCCGATCATGGCCCTTCGCGACTCGCGGTTTAGGTTGCGTCGCTGCTCGGCATCGCGCAACGGGTTCTCGGTGCGCCGGTAGCCGAACGGCGGCGGCCGGCTATCTTCGGGTGTGACCGGACGACACCGGAATCTTCGACGAGAGGGCAAATCGCTATGTGGAAACGCTCCTTCGGAGTGGTCGCCGCATTTGGGCTGGGGCTGACGCTTTCGGCAGTCCACCCCCTCCTTGCCCAGGAAATCCGGGCGCGTGGCGGCTCCACCGTCACGGTGGGCGCCCGGGTCCAGGCGCAGTACGAGGCTTCGAGCGTTGACGAGGCGCCTTCGTCCTTCTTCATCCGCCGCGCGTGGGTGACGATCGACGGGCAACTCAACGATCTCGTTGGAGCCAGGGCGCAGTTCAACATCGACGGCGCATCGGTTCTGGAAGCGTACCTGGAACTCACGCCGAGCGAGGCGCTGGAGATCCAGCTGGGGCAGTTCAAGAAGGGGATGTCGTATTTCTGGCTGGTGCCCAACTCCTGGCTCCCGATCATCGAACGAGACGCCAGGGTCACGGGCGTGGATCACTGCCCCGGCGTGGGCAGCGTATGCACCTTCGGCCGCCTCACCGGCGCGCTGGGCCTGGACAACTACGAGCCGGGCATCCTCGCGCAGGGGCGCTTGAGCGAGCTGTTCGGCTACCGGTTCACGCTCACCAACGGCGAGGGGATCGGGAACAAGGACGTGAACACCGGGAAGTCGGCCTCGGGCCAGCTCTCGCTCTTCCCGACCGGGGGGAACACGCGCGTGTCCGCCTACTTCGCCCTGGACGAGACGTTGAACAGCCGGGACGAGACGATGGGCGTCCCGGCCATCGGGGCCGAGGTGGAACTCGGGACCTGGCTCGGCGGCCCCCACCTGATCGCCAACGTTCTGCAGGGCCGCAACTGGAAGCTGAACGATGACGCGAAGTTCTCCGCCTTCCAGTTCATGGCCTTCTGGTATCTTCCCACCGCGCCGGAGTCCGGGTTCTCGGGGATCGAGCCGATGCTTCGGGTGAGCTGGGTCGATTCCGGCGCGGAACATCCGGAGAAGGTCACCGGGACGGTGGTCACGCCCGGCGTCATGGTGTACTTCACGGGCCGCAACGGGATCTCCACGAACGTGGACTTCTACAGCTCTGGCGGCCGGTCGGACTGGTCCTGGAAGGTGCAGGCGTTCGCTTTCTTCTGATCGGGCCCGGACGGGCCGCGACGAATCAACGGATCAGGGGGCGCGCTGGCGATCCGGCGCGCCCCCTGATCCGTTTCCCGGTCTTTTTTACTTGAAGCTCGCCTGAGCTTCCTCGACCGTATCGAAGACCTTGGTCAGCCGCACGAAGCCGCTGACCTCCAGCACTTCGAGGATATTCTCCGGGACTTGGCACAGGGCGAGCCCGCCGCCGGCCTGGTTGGTCTTGCGGATGGCGATCAACAGCGCCCGCAGCCCGGCACTGCTGATATAGCGCAGGCTCCCGCAATCCAGGACCAGGTTGGTCGCTCCCCCATCGATGATGCCGGAGAGCTCCCCGTCGAAGTCCTTGGCATTGCTGGAGTCTACGCGCCCGCTGACCACCCCTACGGCGGTATCTCCCGAATAGCTGGTCTCAATGTTCATCTGGCGATTCCTCGGTTCCGGCAGCCCCCAGCGGCTGCCTTAGGGTAAGGCAGTTGAAACCCTCGACCCGCTCGTACGCAAGCGTGTCAATAAACGACTTCGTAAGGTGGATGCCAAGCCCCCCGATGGGACGATCCTCCGCCGCAAGGCTTATGTCGGGGGTCTCCGCGTCCTCCAGCGGGTTGAAGGGTTGGCCGTTGTCCCGAATCGTGATCTCAATGTCGGCGTCTCCGAGGCGAATGTCCACCGTGATGACCGGATCATCCTTAACTCCCTCGAATCCATAGGAAACGACGTTCGTCAGGAGTTCGTCCAGCGAGAGCTGAAAACGGAAGATGATGTCGTTGGAAAGCCCGCGCTCGAGGCAGAAGCGCTCGACCTCGTCCACCACGCGACGTGGCTCGCTCGGGTCCGGCTTGACGGCGATCCGCACTCCCGCTCCGCTCCTGTTGGCTGGCTGCACACTCGCTGTTCCGGACGCCCTTGGCGCCGCAACGACGCACGCTGCCGAGGTTCGACATATTGCGCGGCCGGTCCCCGGTTGTGGAGATTCCCGCACCGCAGCGCGGGGACCCCCGCGCCAAGATCGACAGGGACGATGACGACTGGACGCGGTTTCGGACAAGGGCGGGAACCCGTGACCGACGATTCACCTCAACCGAGGCCTCGATGCCGAAGATCCTGGTAGTAGACGACGAACCCGATCTGGAGCTGCTCCTCCGGCAGAAGTTCCGGCGCCGGATCCGCTCGGGCGAATTCACGCTGGTCTTCGCCCAGAACGGGGTCGAGGCCCTCTCGGAACTCGAGAACCACGACGATGTCGACGTCGTGCTCTCCGACATCAACATGCCCGAGATGGACGGCCTCACACTCCTGGCGCAGCTCGGCGAGCTCGACCGCGACCTCCGCGCCGTCATGGTGACGGCCTACGGGGACATGAAGAACATCCGCACCGCCATGAACCGCGGTGCTTTCGACTTCGTCACCAAGCCGATCGACTTCGGAGATCTGGAAACCACCATCGCCAAGACCCTGGAGCACCTCGCGGTGATGCGAGCCGCGCTCCGCGACCGGGACGCGCTGGTGGCGTTGCGCCAGGAACTTGGCGTGGCGGCGAGGATGCAGGAGTCGATTCTGCCGACGAACTACCCCAACGACCCGCGCTACGAGCTCCACGCCTGGATGACGCCGGCCCGCGAAGTGGGAGGGGATTTCTACGATTTCTTCCGCCTCGAGGAAGACCACATGGCGATCGTCATGGCCGATGTCTCGGGCAAGGGCGTGCCGGCGGCCTTCTTCATGATGGTGAGCCGCACGCTGCTCAAGGGGACGGCGATCGGAGAGGCGGATCCCTCGATCTGTCTCGACGAGGTGAACCGGCTTCTCATCAACGAGAACGAGGAGTCGATGTTCGTGACCCTCTTCTACACCAAGTTCAATCCCGTGAACGGTCAGGCCACGTTCGCGAACGCCGGGCACAATCTTCCGTTCCTCATCAAGGCGTCGGGAGAGGTCGAGCAGATCGTCTCCGATCCGGGACTCGTCCTCGGGATCATGTCCGGGGTCGACTTCCCCAAGGGGTCGATCACGCTCGAGCCGGGCGATGCCGTCTTCTTCTACACGGACGGCGTGACGGAGGCCATGAACGAGGATGGCGTCGAACTCGGCGAGAAGGAGCTGGCCGAGGTGCTGGGCGAATGCCACGGCGCGTCGGCCGAGGACATCAACCGCCACGTGATACGGGCGGTGCAGGAACACGCCGGCGAGGCGGACCAGTCCGACGACATCACCTGCCTGACTCTCCGCTACCTGGGGGCGCCCTCCTGATGCGGCGCCGGTCGTTCGCGCTCGCGGCCGTCGTGGCGGCCGGCACGCTGCCGGGCGCCGCCATGTCACAGCAGGGCGAAGCCGCGACCGAGGGCGTGTACGCCGATTCCATCGTCTTCGGCCAGTCCGCGGCGCTCGAAGGGCCCGCCGGCGAGCTGGGCCGCAACATGAACCTCGGCATCCGGGCCGCGTTCGAGGAGGCCAATCGCGAGGGCGGCGTCCACGGGCGCGCCCTCCGCCTCATCGTCCGCGACGACGGCTACGAACCCGAACCCGCCGTCGCCAACACGCAGGCGCTCATCGAGCACGGCGTGTTCGGCCTCATCGGCGCCGTCGGCACGCCGACCTCCGCCGCCGCGGAACCCGGCGCGAGCGACGCGGGCGTCCCCTACATCGGGGCGTTCACGGGCGCCGGCCTGCTGAGGGGCCCGGACCAGCGTTACGTCGTCAACCTGCGCGCGTCCTACGACCAGGAAACCGCGGAGATGGTGGAACGCCTCGTGCGGGACCTCGGCTTCCAGCGCATCGCGGTCTTCTACCAGGATGACAACTACGGGCTGGCCGGCCTGACGGGCGTCCGCAACGCGATGGACGCGCTCGGCATGGAACTCGTCAGCGAGGCCCCCTACATGCGGAACACGCGGGCCGTGAAGCGCGGGCTCCTCGACATCCAGGCCGGCAACCCGCAGGCCGTCATCATCATCGGCGCGTACATCCCCGTGGCGCATTTCATCAGGTGGGCGAGGAAGATCGGCCTCGACGCCCTGTTCGTGAACATCTCCTTCGTCGGCAGCTACGCCCTCCTCGACGAACTGGGCCGCGCCGGAGACGGCGTCGTCGTGACGCAGGTCGTGCCCTTCCCCCGCGACCCGAGCGTCCCCGTGGTGGCGCGCTATCAGGCCGCGCTGCGGGCGGTCGATCCCTCCGCCCGGCCAGGCTTCGTGTCGCTGGAGGGCTATCTGGCCGGGCGGCTGGTCGTGGAGGCGCTGGCGGCCGGCGATCCGGATGTTCGGCCCACGCGGGAGTCCTTCCTCCGCACGCTGACGGAATCCGGCCCCATCGACCTCGGCGGATTCACGGTCGAATACGGCGTGGAGGACAACCAGGGCTCGGACCTCGTGTTTCTGACCGTGATTCGGGAAGGCGAGTTCGTTCCCGTGACCCGGCTCTCCCGGTGAGTACCGAGGGGCCTCCGGTGAAACAGAGCGACGAGCGCATCCACCGCGCCTTCGAGTGGGCGCTGGCGCGGCTCCCCGGCCGGCTCGGGGCGCGGGCGCGGGACGCGACCGGCGGGCGGTTCGGCATCGGCAGCCAGATCGTCGTCGGACTGGGCGGCGGCGTGCTCCTGACGATCAGCGCCATCCTTCTCGCGCTCCTGCTGATGACCATCGTGGAGCGGGGACAGAGCGAGGTGACGCAGGAACAGATCCCTTCGCTCCTCGCGGGCCACCGCGTGACCCAGCACAGCGAGGCGCTCCTGCGCGCATCCCCGCAGCTCCTCTCGGCCGCCGACCCCGCTACGCTGGCGGACGTCCGGGCCGCCGTCCTGCTGGAACAGGACAGCCTCCAGTACTGGGTCGGAGAGGTCGGCGGCGGAGCGGGCATGGATGCGGATGTCGGGGGCCTGGCCGAGGGCCTGGTGGCGAACATCAACGAAATCTACGAGTCGGTCAACAACCGGATGACCTACGCTGCCCGGCTCGCCGAGATGGCGGCGACCGTCGAGGAGACCGGACTCCGTCTCCAGTCGGTGCTCGAGGAGGCGATCGACGATCAGTATTTCTTCATGAGCACGGGGCTCCGCCAGCTGACAGACGTTCCGGCGCCGAATTCCCAGCGCCAGGCGTTCGACGAAATCGAGCAGCTCGACGGCCTCCTGAACTTCAAGGCGTCGCAGAACCAGGCAATCACGCTCATCCAGCAGGCCTTCGCCGAGACCGATGCGGAGCAGCTCCTCGCCAACCAGGGGCGCGTGGAGACCGCCCTCCGCGATGTGCGGGCGACGCTGCCCAGGATCCGCCCGCTCCTGAGGGAGACGCTGGCCGACGCGGTGAGCGTCCCCAGCGAGCTGTACGGAGGCTCCGGCGGCATCTTCCAGACCCGGCGGCGGGAACTGGAGGAGGTCGGCCGGGCCGAGGAACTGCTCGAGCGCAACCGGCAGACGACGGCGGAACTGGACATGGGGGTCCGGACGCTCATGGAACGCGTCGAGGAGACCGCCCGGGATGCGGCCGGCCGCTCGGAGTTTCTCGTGCAGCTGGGGTTCTGGTTCCTCCTCGCCGTGATCCTGTTCACGATCGGCGCGGCCCGCGTCGCCTGGAAGACGTTCGGCCGCTCCCTCATCGTTCGGCTGAACAGCCTGTTCGCGACCACGCGGCGCATGTCGGAGGGCGACCTCGAAGTGAAGGTGGAGGTCGAGGGCAACGACGAGGTCACCGACATGGCGCACGCGCTGGAGGTCTTCCGCAAGCACGCCCTCGAGGTGCAGCGGCTGAACCTCGTCGAGAAGCTGGCGCAGGAAGTGCAGACGAAGAACGAGGCGCTGGAGCAGACGCTCGACGACCTCCGGCGTACGCAGGAACAGGTCATCACCCAGGAAAAGCTGGCCTCGCTCGGCGCCCTCACGGCGGGGGTCGCCCACGAGATCCGCAACCCGCTCAACTTCGTGAACAACTTCGCGGTGCTCTCGAAGGAGCTGATCGAGGAACTGCAGGAGGAGATGAAGGAGGTCGCGGAGGGGAACGCGGAGCTGGACCGCGACTTCATCGATGAGGTCCTCGGCGACCTTGAGATGAACGTGACCAAGGTTCGGGAGCACGGGGGCCGGGCCGACCGCATCGTCGAGGGAATGCTGGCACATTCGCGCGACGAAGCCGGCGCCGCGGAGACCATCGACGTCAACCAGCTGGTCGACGAGTACGCGAAGCTCGCCTACCACGGTTTGCGCGGCACGGACTCCTCCTTCAACGTGACGCTGGACCGCGATTTCGATGACGAAGCCGGCGAGGTCACCGGCATCGCCCGCGATTTGAGCCGTGTCTTCCTGAACATCGTGACCAACGCCTGTCACGCGACGGCCGCCCGCAAGGAGGAGGACGAGGACGCCGACTATTCGCCGACCGTCGCACTCAAGACGAGGGGCTACGAAGACCACGTCATCGTGTCGATTCGGGACAACGGCACCGGCATTCCGGACTCCATCGTGCGGAAGATCTTCGAACCGTTCTTCACGACGAAGTCGGGGACGCAGGGGACCGGACTCGGGCTGTCGATCTCCCGCGACATCGTCGTCGGCCACGGCGGCGAACTCGAAGTGGAGAGCGAGCCGGGCGAGTTCACCGAGTTCCGGGTCAAGCTGCTCCGCGAGAGCAACATTTCCGAGGTGGCGGCGGCCGTGACCTGAGGGTTCGCCGCATGGATCATGGAGGGATCATGAGAACGAAACGGTATTGGCAGAGCGCCCTGACGATGGCCGGGTTCTTCCTGCTCGGCGCGGGATCCCTGCTCGCGCAGGTCGGACGCCCGGAAACGACTCCACGCGGCGACGACGAGGGCGATGGCCCGTACGACCGCCTGATTCTTCGCGGCGTCACGATCATCGATGGAACCGGCGCGCCGCCGCAGGGCCCCGTGGACATCGTCATCGAGGGAGACCGCATCGTCTCCATCAACACCGTCGGCTTCCCAGGGCTCGACATCAACGAGGAGCGGCGGCCCGACGTGGAACTCGAGGACGATCCCGACGCGAACGTGCACGAGGTCGACCTCTCCGGGCACTTCGTCATGCCCGGCTTCGTCGACATGCACGCGCACACCGGCGGCCTCCCCAAGGCGCCGCAGCCCGAGTACGTCTACAAGCTGTGGATGGCGCACGGGATCACGACCTCCCGCGGCGTGGGCCACGGGCCGATGATGTGGTCGCTCGAGGAGAAAGCGAAGGCGGCGCGCAACGAGATCGTCGCCCCGCGCATGTACACCTACGTGCGGCCCGGCGAGGCCTGGGGCCAGGGGCTGGTGCACTCGCCCGAGACGGCGCGCGAATGGGTGCGCTGGGCGGCGGCGCAGGAAGTCGATGGACAGAAGATCGACGGGCTCAAGCTGGGCTCGTACGACCCGCCGATCATGGAGGCGCTGATCGACGAGGCGCGGCAGCACGGGCTCGGCACCGTGGCCCACCTCGGCCAGATGGGCGTGGGGCGGATGACCGCGCTCGACGCGGCCGAGATCGGGCTCGACATGATGACCCACTACTACGGCCTGTTCGAGTCGATGCTGTCCGACTACAGCGTCCAGGACTGGCCGCTCGACTACAACTACCAGAACGAGCAGCACCGCTTCGGCAACGTGGCCCGGCTCTGGGACCAGGTCGACGGCCCCGGCTCCGAGAGCTGGAACGCGCTGCAGGAGCGCTTCCTCGAACTCGGGTTCGGGATCGATCCGACGATGACGATCTACGAGGCGAGCCGGGACGTGATGGCCGCCCGCAACGCGGACTGGCACGAGGAGTACACGCTCCCCAGCCAGTGGGATTTCTACCAGGCGAGCCGCGCCGCGCACGGCTCGTACTGGTTCTACTGGGGCACGGAGGAAGAGGTCGCGTGGCGGAACTTCTACAAGGTGTGGATGCAGTTCCTCAACGAGTTCAAGAACCGCGGCGGCCGCGTGACGACGGGCTCGGACTCGGGCTTCATCTACAAGCTGTACGGCTTCGACTACATCCGGGAGTTCGAACTGCTGCGCGAGGCCGGGTTCCACCCGGTGGAGGTCATCCGCTCGGCCACCCTGCACGGGGCGCAGGAGTTGAACGATCCCAAGGGGCTCCCGCCCGACTTCGGGATGATCCGCCCCGGACTCAAGGCCGATTTCGTCGTCATCGAGGAGAACCCGCTTCAGAACCTGAAGGTCCTGTACGGAAACGGCGCGCCGAAGCTCAACGACGAGACCGGCGAGACGGAGCGCGTCGGCGGCATCAAGTACACGATCAAGGACGGCATCATCTACGACGCGAAGCGGATGCTGGCCGACGTGCGCGAGATGGTGCGGGCGGCGAAGGCCCAACTCGCGACGGAGGATGACGGTTGAAGTTCACGCGCGGGGCAGGGCTTCTGCTCGTCGCGCTGGCGGCGTGCCGCGGCGAGGCGGGCGAGGGGGAGGCGCGGACCGTCCAGCCCGGCGCGCCCGGCGAGGCCACGCGCGTCCTGACCGTGGAGGAAGCCGCATCCCTCGAGCACATCACGCACACCGAGGCGGACGTGCGCTTCATGCAGGGGATGATCCCGCATCACGCCCAGGCGCTGGAGATGGCCGCGCTCATTTCCGAGCGGACGGAGCACGAGGGACTGCACCTGCTCGGGCGCCGGATCGAGATCTCCCAGCGGGACGAGATCGCGTGGATGACGCGCTGGCTCGAGCGCCGGGGCGAGACGGCTCCGATGATGGGGGCCGGACACGCGCACGGACTCGGCGAGGGCGAACTCATGCCGGGGATGCTGTCGCGCGAGGAGATGGACGCCCTCGCCGCGGCGCGCGGCTCCGAGTTCGACCGGCTCTTCCTCGAAGGCATGATCAAGCACCATCAGGGCGCGCTCATGATGGTGGCGGAACTGTTCGACAGCCCTGGCGGAGGCCAGGAGACCGAGATCTTCCGGTTCGCGGCGGATGTGGACGCGGACCAGGACATGGAGATCCTGCGCATGAGCGACATGTTGAACGCGATTCCATGAGCGCTCATCGGCGATTCACGGAGGTAGGAGGTAGGAAGATGTCACGCAGAGAGACCTTGACCGCGGGACGGCGGATCGGCCGCCCGGCGGCGTTGTTCGTGTTGGCGTTCGGCTGGCTGGCCGGCGCGGATGCCCTGGCGGCCCAGGACCCGCCGCCACCCCCGCCGGAGGCCGTCTGGGAATGGGATCCGGACGATCCGCGCATCGGGCTCGCGCCGGGCCTCCACGATGCCGGCATGGCGATCGGCAACCTCGAGCGGCTGATCAGCCTCCCGAAGCCCGATCCCTTCCTCACGGACGAGGCCGGAGGACGCGGCCCGACGAACTCGGACCTGGCCTTCCAGGGGGACCTCGTCTTCCAGGGCAGCTACTGGGGCTTCCAGGTGTTCGACGCCTCGGATCCGGCCCAGCCCGAACTCGTCGTCGCGGTCGTGTGCCCGGGCGGACAGGGTGACGTCAGCGTGCACGAGAACCTTCTCTTCATGTCGGTCCAGCAGACGTCGGCCCGGCTCGACTGCGGCACCGAGGGGGTCCAGGACAGCGTCAGCACCATGCGCCTGCAGGGGATCCGGATCTTCGACATCTCCGACATCGGGAATCCGCGCCAGGTGAAGACCGTCCAGACGTGCCGCGGCTCCCACACGCACACGCTCGTCACCGACCCCAACGACGATTCGCGCGTCTACATCTACGTGTCGGGAACGGGACGCGTCCGTTCGGGAAGCGAACTCGAAGGCTGCTCCGGCATGCCGGCCGAGGAGGACGAGAACACGGCGCTGTTCCGGATCGAGATCATCGAAGTGCCGGTGGCTGCGCCGGAGGATGCCGCGGTCGTGAACATGCCGCGCATCTTCGCCGACCCCGAGACCGGGGATATCGCGGGTCTGTGGTCGGGAGGCGACCACGGCGAAGGCACGCAGGCGTCCCGTCTCACGAACCAGTGCCACGACATCACGGTACGCTCGGATCTCGGACTCGCCGCCGGAGCCTGCGCGGGGAACGGCATCCTGCTGGACATCTCGGACCCCGAGAATCCGACCCGCATCGACCAGGTCGTCGATCCGAACTTCGCCTACTGGCATTCCGCGACCTTCAACAACGACGGGACGGCGATTGTGTTCACGGACGAGTGGGGCGGGGGCGGAGCGCCTCGCTGCCGCGGCTCCGATCCGGAGACCTGGGGCGCCAACGCGATCTTCACGATCCGCGACCGCAAGATGGAGCTGGCGGGCTACTACAAGCTGCCCGTGCCGCAGACGGAGCAGGAGAACTGCGTCGCCCACAACGGCTCCATGATCCCGGTGCCGGGCCGCGACATCATGGTGCAGGGCTGGTACCAGGGCGGCCTCTCGATCTTCGACTTCACGGACCCGGAGAATCCGTTCGAGATCGCCTACTTCGACCGTGGGCCTCTCGACGCGGTGGAGATGCTGAGCGGCGGCTACTGGTCGGCGTACTGGCATAACGGTGCGATCTACGGCGCGGAAATCGCGCGCGGCGTGGACGTGTTCCAGCTCGCCGCGAGCGAGCACCTGTCGCAGGCGGAGATCGACGCGGCGATGTCCGTGATGGTCGGCGACTCCAACGTGCAGAACCAGGAGCGGTTCGATTGGCCCGCGAGCTTCGCGGTCGCGCGGTCGTACCTGATCCAGATGCAGCGCGGCAGCGGCATCCGGGCCGAGCGCGGGGAGCGGGTGGCGTCGCTGCTCGACATGGCGGAGAGCCGGTCCGGCGCCGAGCGGAATGCCACGCTCGATGAATTGGACGCGGTCGCCGCCGAACTCGACGAGGACGCGCGTCTCGCCGCCAACGCCGCGGCGCCGGGAGATGCGCGGCGCCTGGCGCTGCTGGCCGACGCGATCCGCGACCTGACGGCCTCGCTGCGCTGAGCCTGGCCTTTCGCAGGAAGCTCCGGGGGTCTTTCGGGCGGCCCCCGGAGCGAATTTCTGCCAGCGCGGAACCCGGAGCGCGCGGGACCGTATGACGGTGTGACCACGTCGAGTTGAGCAGGTCCCGCGAAGCGAGCCCGTGACGAACCACGACACCTTGAGCGATCCACCCCCCGCCGGCGAGCTGACCCGGGGCATCGTCCCCGGAGGCACGTTCCTCGCCGATTTCCTCTACCCCGAGCCGGCGGAGCGCCGCGTCGGGGCAATCATCGGTTGGTGGGAGAAACGCCGCCTCCCCTACAACCTCATCGTCGGCGGGACCGGACTCGTGACGATGACGTTCGGCGCGGCGCTCACGGCCGTGGTCGCGACGCTTCAACCGGTCGACCTGGTCCGCGGGGCGATCTGGTGGGCCGTGTGGGCAAACGTGTGCTATTCGCTGGGTCCCGTCGTCGAGATCGCACTCCAGAAGCTGTTCGGCGAACGGCTCCTTCCGGCCGGCCCCCTCCTCTTCCGGGCGGGCGTGACCATCGCCGTCGGCGTCACGCTGCTGCCCATCATCCCTCTCACGATCGGGTTCATCCTGAACTTCCTAGGAATCCTCTGACAGCCGCTGCGGCGACGAACGGCGCCATGCCGGCGTCGCGCGTGTCGAGATGGAGCCTTTGGCTCGCGTGGGTGCTGGCGAGCGGAGTCGGCGGAGCCGTGGGCGTCGTCCCGGCGAGGATCATCGGCACGGCGATGGGCGAGGCCGTCCTCGGGGCCGTCGCCCTGGGCGGGGTCCTTGGCGCGATCGCGACCGTCCAGTGGCTCATCATGCGGCGGCGGCTGTCCTGGGCCGCCCGGTGGGCGACCGCAAAGGTCGTGGGAGGACTCGTCGGGGGAGCCGTCGCGCTCGGCCTGTTGGACGTTCTGTCCGCGAACGGGAGTGAAACCCTCGGCGCCATCCTGGGGACGCTCACGGGACTGGGCGCGTTCGGCACCGTCCAATGGCTGATTCTCCGACGGGTCGCGCGTGCCGGCTGGTGGGTGGCGGCAAGCGTCGCGGGTCTCCTCGCGGCCGGCCCCCTCGGCGTGGGCGTGCTGGGACTGCTCGTCGGAGACGGCGGTGGATTCGGGGTCGTCTACGGGGCGATAACCGGCGCACGGTTCGTCACCGCCATCTCGAAGCGCCGGGTTTCCCAATTCAGAGATCCTCCCGACGGGACGTCCCCCTAGGATTCCAAGCCAGGGTCTTGCCGCTTGGCCCTCACAGCATCGGGTGAGCAGCGGGTTTTTGCCGCGGGCGGCTAAATCGTTTCGAGGTCTCCGGCTCGCACCCAGCCGACCTTGCCGTCTTCGAGCACGATCTCGAGCCAGTCGCTCGATCTCCGGTCGATCCGGACGACGGCCCCCTCGTGAATCGTGAACAACTGAAGCGAAGGGTCATCGGAGGGCGCGCTCTGGACGGCGGCCTCGGTCTGCAGGATCACCCCGCGTTCCGCGCGCCCGATGCTGAATTCGCGGACCAGGAGGTTCGCGCCGACGACGAAGGTGAGCGCGGCAGCGGCGACGGCGGCGTGGCGGGTCCAGCGCGGCGGTCCGGTGGAGAGGAGCCGGTAGAGCAGGATGGACGCCAGCCCCAGGTAGCCCAGCGCCACGATCGCGATGAGCCACGCGCGCGGCACGAGTTGCACCGACCACCCGGCGACGCGGGGCACCCAGAAGCCGGGCAGCGGCGTGATCTGGTCGGCGGTCAGGGAGCGCGCCAGTGCCAGATTCGTGCGCACGCTCTCATCCCGGGGCAGCGCGACCCTGGCGCGCTCGTAGAAGAGGATCGCCCGGCCCAGTTCTCCGAGCCGGAAGTAGGCGTTGCCGATGTTGTAGTGAAGTTCGCCGCTCTCGAACCCGTCCTCGTACAGCCCGAGCCAGGCCTCGAGGGCCCCCTCATGGTCTCCGGCCTGGTAGAGGCGGTTCCCCGCCTGGAACCGGTCGGCGAGCGCCGCGGCGGGAGCGGCTTCCTGGGGAGTGGGGAACCCGGCCGCCGAAGCCGGGGCGGTCACCGAGGCGACAGCGAGCACGACCGCCGAAAGCCCGGCGGCCGCGTGTCGACGCCGGGCGGGCCGGCGGGCGGTCATCGGAGTTCTCCCGCGAGGGCGGACAGCACGGACTCGGCGCGGGCCAGAAACGCCTTGCGCTCCTCGATCTCGGCGCCGACCGGGGCGAACCGCTGCCGGTCGCAGGCTTCGAGGACGGCGAAGTACTCTTCGACGGCGGGCTCGCGGGCGCCGCGGTGGAGCAGGGCGGCGCGCAGGTCGTCGCGGATCATCCCGGCCGCGGAGGTGTCGAGCTTGTCGGCGACGAACCCCTCCAGCGCCTGGCCGGTCTCGGCGTAGAAGGCCCGCGCATCGTCGCCTCCCGCGAGCCCGGCCGCCCGGGCGAGGCGCTTCTTCGCCACGCGGGCGGCCCGGCGGTCGCGGGCGTAGGCCCGGTCACCGGCGAGCCGGTCGCGGCGTCGGCGCAGCCCGGCCGCGCCCGCGACCATGCCGACGGGCGCAAGCGCGACGATCCAGAACCATGCGTGGTCGAACAGCGTCTCACCCCGGCGGCGGAAGCGCGGCGTATCGGTCCGGATGAAGCGGATGTCCGAGCGCAGCGCCTCGACGGAGCCGCGCGCGCGTGCTCCCGGCAGCGCGTCCTCGACCGCCCGGCCCGTGACCCGCAACTCGACCGGCCCCGCCGACGCGATCTCGTAGCGGTCCGCCGCGGCGTCGTAGTACCCCATGTCGACGCCCGGTATCGTCAGCACCCCGGGCGCCCTCGGGATGAGGACGTACTCCCAGGTCCGCGTCCCCGAAACGCCCGCGTCGGCGGTCCGCAGACGATCCGAAACTTCGGGAGGAAAGGCCTCCACGGTCGGCGGGAAGGCGAGTTCCGGCGGCGCCAGCGCCTTCAGGTTGCCGGAGCCCGACACCTCCACGCGCAGCGTGACCGCCTCGTTCGCGGCCAGGCTGTCCCGGTCGACGGAACTCGCGACGGCCAGATCTCCGACGAGACCCGTGAAGTCCGCGGGCCGGCCCTCGGCGGGGAGCGGAAGCACGTCGATCTCGACCGGACGAGACGCGGCCCCCGCCGTCACGACGTCTCCGAACAGGGAGCTCCGGTTGAAGAACCCCCCGAACACATCGTCGAACGGATCGCGCGAACGCCGCTGCACGCGGACCTGCGCCTCGATCGCGAGCGGTTCGAGCGTCTTCGTGCCCGGCCCCGTCGGATACAGCGCCACCTTCCGGATCACGGCCGTCGCGTACGCGACCCCATCGCGCACGACCTGTTCGACCTGCGGCTGCTGCGGGAGTTCGAACTCCTCGACCCAGAAGCCCGCCGTGCCGGGGAGTCGCGTGACCCCGTACGAACTCACGTTGACGCGCGTGAAGAGCCGGTATTCGACGATGACCGGCTCGTTCTCCCGCACGCGGCGCTTGTCCGGCTCGGCGACGATGAAGAGGTCGTCCGGGCCGACGGTCTCCGGATCGGAAGGCTGCCCCGCGGGCGCTCCACCCGCTCCCGGCGCCGGCTGGGGAGCGGACGACACCCGCAGGCTCAGCGGCTCCGTCGTCAGCGTCTCGCCCCCCGCCTCGACCGTCACCGGCCCGATCTCGAACGTCCCCTCCATCGTGGCCTGGAAGCGGTACTGCACGGTGAGCGAGACGGTCGTCTGGCCATTCACGATCCGGACCGAGCTCTGGGTCCCGCTGCTCAGGAAGGCGGCGAAAGCCCCCATGTCGGGAAGGACCGGGTCCTGGTCGAAGCGCTGGACGCCGTCCAGGACGACGTTGAGGGTGAAGGTCTGCCCCACCCCAACCTCCCCGCGGTCGAGATGCGCGGAGGCCGTGACCTCCTGCCCGGCAAGCGTTCCCGGAGCGAGAAGGCAACCGATGAGCCAGCCGAGCGCGGCAACCGTGACCGGGCGCCCGCGGCGGGCCGGGAGTCCAGGGCGTCGCATCACCAGTCCCGGCGCGGCCTCGTGCCGCGCGTCGGCGTGCGCGGCTGGCGGTTCACTTCATCCTGATCTTCCCGGATCGCGTCCAGCAGCCGCTCGGCCTCCTCCCTCGTCATCTCGCCCGGCGGGGGTGTTCCGTCCTGCGGCTGCGGTTCCGATTCGTCGGGCTCCTGCTCCGGGTCCTGTTCGGGCTGATTCTGCGAGTCCTGTTCGGGGTCCGGGTTCGGCTCGCCGCCCTGCGGTGGTGGCTCGCCCTCGTCTTCGTTCTCCTCGTCGTTCTCGCCGTCGCCCTGCTGCTGTTGCTCCTGCTCCTGCATTTGCTCGAGCACGCGCTCCAGGTTGTGCTTGGCGTCGGCGTCCGCCGGGTCGGCCCGCAGCGCCTGCTTGAAGGCCTCCAGGCTCTCGGGGAGCGCCCCCTGCCGGTAGAGCGTGTTCCCGAGGTTGTACCAGGCGGCGGCCGCCAGCTCCGGGTCGCCGCTCTCCACCGCGGCGCGGAAGGACTCCAGCGCGGGCTCGTAGTTCTCCCCCTGGTAGAGCGCGTTCCCGTCGTTGAAGCGGATGATGGGGGAGTCGGGGGCCTCGAGGAGCGCTTCCAGGTACTTCTCATGCGCCTCGGCGAAGCGTCCCTCTTCGTAGAGGCGGTTCCCTTCGCGCGTCTCCGCCCGTCCCGCCTGCGCGCGCACTTCGACCGGTGCCGCGGCCGCGAGGGTCGCGATGACCAGGGGCAGCCACAGCCGCCCGCTGCCGCCGCGCGTCGTGCTCACGAGAACCTCCCTCTCCAGACCCTCACCGTCGTCTTCCGGTCCGTCCACAGGCCTTCCAGGAACAATAGGAGAATCGCCGCTCCGAGGAAGATCTGGAACTGCTCCTCGTACTGCGTGACCTCGCGCGCGTCGATCTCCCGTCCGCCCAGCTCCGACACCTCCTCGATGAGCGCGGTCAACTCGCTCGCTTCGGGGGTGCTGCGGTAGAGCTGTCCACCCGTTCGCATCGCGATCTCCCTCAACGTCGCCTCGTCGAGCCGAGTCGTGACGACCGCCCCCGCTTCGTCGCGCTTGAACCCGGCCGGCCGGCCCGCCGCGTCGTACTCGGGAATGGGGACGCCGTCCGTCGAACCCACGCCGACCGTGTGGATCGTCACCCCGGCCTCGAGCGCGCGATCCACGGCCGGCTCGATGCCTCCCTCGTGGTCTTCGCCGTCGGTGACCACGATGATGATGCGTTCCTCCACCGGCGCGTCGGAGAAGGCGTCAAGCGCGAGTTCGAGCGCGGCGCCGAGGTCCGTCCCCTGCACAGGCACGAGATCCGTGTCCATCGCGTTGAGGAAGAGGCGTGCGGCCCCGTAGTCCGAGGTCAGCGGGCTCTGGACGAAGGCCTGGCCGGCAAAGGCGATGAGGCCGATGCGGTCCCCATCCAGCTGTTCGATGAGGCGCTGGATTTCGAGCTTCGAGCGCTGCAGGCGGTTGGGGGCGAGGTCCTCCGCCAGCATCGAGGTGGAGAGGTCGAGGGCGACGACGATGTCCATCCCCTCGCGGCGGACAGTCTCCACGCGCGAGCCGAACTGCGGGCGGGCGACGGCGACGACGGAGAGTCCGAGCACGGCGAGGAGGCCGACGGCCTTCCAGGCTCGGGCCCGCCGGTTCACGCTCCGGCTCAACTGGCGGACGAGCGCGAGATCGCCGAAGCGGGCCAGCGCCCGGCGGCGGTGCGCCGCGCCGCGCCACATCAGTCCGGCGGCCAGCGGGATGAGCGCGAGCCCGAAGAGCGCCGTGACGAACCCGAAGCGGAACACGATCCCCCCTCCCGCTACGGCAGTCTTCTCAGGACCGTCTGCGCGAGCCCGATCTCGAGCAGCAGCAGTCCGAGTCCCGCCGCGAGCGGGAAGTGGAAGAGTTCGCCGTACCGCGTGAAGCTCTGCACGTCGATTTCGGTCGTCTCGAGGGCGTCGATTTCCTCGTAGATGCGTTCGAGACTCTCGCGGTCCGTGGCCCGGAAGTAGCGACCTCCGGTGACCTCGGCGACTTCCGTGAGCGTCGGTTCATCGACGTCCACCGGAATCGAGACGAGGCGCCGCCCGAAGACCGGATCATCGACGGGGACCGGGGCCGTCCCCCGCGAACCGGCCCCGATCGTATAGACCCTGACCCCCAGCGCCCGGGCCATTTGAGCGGCCGTCGCCGGATCGATCTCGCCGCGGTTGTTCCGGCCGTCGGTGAGGAGCACGATGATCCGCGATTCGGCCTGGCTGGACTCCAGCCGCTTGAGCGCGGTCGCGAGTCCGAGTCCGATCGCGGTCCCGTCCTCGACCATCCCCACTTCAAGTTCGGCCATCACCGCGGAGACGGCCGGGTGATCGATCGTGAGCGGGGCCTGGGTGAAGGCCTGGCCCGCGAACACGACAAGTCCGATGCGGTCGTTGCGCCGGCGCTCGACGAAGTCCGCCGCCACCTCCTTGGCGGCCTCCAGCCGGTTGGGCGCCAAGTCCTGCGCGAGCATGGAACTGGAGATATCGAGGGCCATGACGATGTCGACGCCCTCGGTCGACACGTCCTCGCTCGTCGAGGCGGACTGGGGGCGCGCGAAGGCGACGGTGAGCGCGCTGAGCGCGAGAAGTCGCAACGCCAGCGGCACATGGCGCAGGCGGCCCGTGCGCTCGGCCCCCGCGCGACGCAGGAGCGCAAGGTCCGGGTAGCGCAGGGCGCCGGTCTTCCGCCCGCCCTTCGCCAGGTGCCGGTACGCGACCGCCGGGACGAGGAGAAGCAGGAGCAGGAGGAACGCGGGATCCGCGAATCGGAGGATCATGAGACGGCCGCGGCCGCTTCGGACTCCGCCAGGGGCGGGGGCACGAACTTCGTCCGGTCCACCAGTTTGCGCGCGTCGGCGAGAATGTTGCGGCACGCCGCGTCATCCGGTCGCCATTTCGCGAACTTCACGAGGTCGCAGGCGTCCAGAAAGCGCTCGAAGGCCGTGCGAATGCCGGGGTCCACGCCGGCATGCCCCAGGCTCGATATCACGTCCGGCGTGACCATCTCCAGCGCCCAGATCCGGTAGCGTCCCTCGAGGTACGCGCGGATGATCCGGGACACCTCGACGTGGTACGGCTTGATCTCGCCGCGCTCCAGGAGAGGGGACGCCTCGAGCCGGTCCAGCGCCTCGAGCGCGATCTCGTGCGCCGGTCGGGCCGGCACCGGCGGCCCGGAGTCGACCCGGTCGGGGCCGCGGCGCCGACGACGCCCCCACCAGTACCCGCCGCCGGCGAGAACCACGGCGAGCAGGAGCCACGGCCACAGGAGCAGCCAGTTGCGCGCGACCGCGCGCGGGCCCTTCACGTCGCGGATGTCCCCGCTCTCATCGAGCCCGACCGTGGTCACGCCGATGACCACCGGATCCGTGGAGACGGTGGCCGTCCCGTCGCCCCCGTCCGTGAGTTCGAGGGTAAAGGACGGGATCTCGAGTTCCCCGAGTTCGAAGGCGGTCACGTGAAGCACCGCTGCGGTCCGGGCGCCGTCCGCCGAGGCTTCGGGCGGGCTCGCTTCGAGCGCCAGCGCCTCGAAGGGGCCCAGCGAAAGCGAATCGGGCCAGCGCACCGCGAAGTCCGCCGGGTGCTCGATGGCGAGCCGCAGCGCAAGCGGGTCGCCCACGTGGATCTCCGTCGTGTCAGGCTCGATCGTGACCCGCGGCGACTGTCCCCGAAGGTCCCCGCCCGCGCCGAGCGCCCCGCACGCGAGCAGGAGGCCCACGACCACGGCCCGCCGGTTCCCGCGCCCCGACCCGCGACTCATATGCGCCGCCCCCGTTCCTCGAAGAAGCGCATCAGCGGCCGCAGGTAGGGGCGCCCCGGACTGAGGTCCACGACGTCGACCTTGCTGCGCCGGAAGGTCCGGTCCTGTCCCGCCCGCGCCTCCTCCCCGCGGCTCGCGAACGCGGCGCGGAAGTCCCGGTTCGAGGTATCGACGACGAGCCGTTCTCCCGTCTCGGCGTCCTCGAGTTCGACGAGTCCGATGGACGGCAGTTCCGATTCCCGCCGGTCCCTCACGCGGAGCGCGACGATGTCGTGCCGCCGGCCCGCGACCCCGAGCGCCTTCTCGAAGGGTTTCGACACGAAGTCGGAGACGACGAAGACCACGGCCCGCCGCCGGATGATGCGCGACAGGTATTCGAGCGCGGCGCCGAGGTCCGTCGTCCGGCCCGCGGGCTCGTGGTAGAGCATCTCGCGCAGGACGCGCAGCACATGCCGGCGGCCCTTGCGCGGCGGGACGAACTTCTCGACGCGGTCGCTGAAGATGATGAGCCCGACCTTGTCGTTGTTCTTGATCGCGCTGAAGGCGAGGAGGGAGCACACCTCGACGGCGAGGTCTCCCTTCATCCGCTCCCGTGTGCCGAAGTCTCCGGAGGCGCTCACGTCCACGAGGAGCATCACGGTGAGTTCGCGCTCTTCCTCGAAGATCTTGACGTGGGGCGTTCCGGTGCGGGCGGTGACGTTCCAGTCGATGGTGCGGATGTCATCGCCGTAGTCGTACTCCCGGACCTCGGCGAAGTTGATGCCGCGTCCCTTGAACACCGAGTGGTATTCGCCCGAGAACACCTGGTCCACGAGCCCCCGCGTCGTGATCTCGATGCGGCGGACCTTCCGGAGGATCTCCCGCGGAATCATCCCTCGATCCCCTCCAATCCCCCCGGATCCCTAGGGGACCTCGACGCTGTCGAGGATCCGGTTCACCACGTCTTCGCTCGTGACTTCCTCGGCCTCGGCCTCGTAGGTGACGAGCACGCGGTGCCGCAGGACATCGAGGGCGACGGAGCGCACGTCCTCCGGCGTCACGTAGCCCCGGTGCCGCAGGAAGGCGTGTGCCCGCGCCGTGCGCGCGAGGCAGATGCTGGCTCTGGGCGACGCGCCGTAGGCGATGAGGTCCGCGAGGTCGTCGAGTCCGTGGTCGGCCGGCGCGCGCGAAGCGAAGACCAGTTCCACGATGTACCGTTCGACCTGCCGGTCCATGTAGATGAGGTCGACGGCGCCGCGCGCCCGGAGAATCTCGTCCGGCGTGACGACCGTCTGCGGCTCGGGCGCGGACCCGACGCCCATGCGCCGCATGATCTCCAGCTCTTCCTCCTTGTCGGGATACCCGATGGAGAGCTTGAGCATGAAGCGGTCCACCTGCGCCTCGGGGAGCGGGTACGTCCCTTCCTGCTCGATCGGGTTCTGCGTCGCGAGGACGAGGAACGGGTCGTCGAGCCGGAAGGTCTCGTCCCCGATCGTGACCGTCCGTTCCTGCATCGCCTCGAGGAGGGCGGACTGGACCTTGGCGGGGGATCGGTTGATCTCGTCGGCGAGGATGATGTTGGAGAAGATCGGACCCTTCCGGGTCTGGAACTCGCTCCGCTTGGGGTCGAAGATCAGCGTTCCAATGAGGTCGGCCGGGAGGAGATCCGGCGTGAACTGTATCCTCTGGAAGCCGGTGTCGATCGCCTGCGCGAGCGTGCGCACGGTGAGGGTCTTCGCCAATCCCGGCACCCCTTCCATGAGCACGTGGCCATCGGCGAGCAGGCCGATGAGCAGCCGCTCGACCATGGTTCGCTGCCCCACGATGACCCGCCCCACCTCGTCGACGAGCCGCTCCACGAAAGCGCTTTGCTCGCGGATCTTCTCCTGTATCGCTTCGATGTCGTGACTCACCGCGGTGCGTTCCTCTCCTCTCGAATCGTCTCTCGAATGATCTGGCGCGAAGCTCTCGAACAGCCCCGGATACCCGGCACCGATGGGGATCGGCGCTTGAAAGACATCTTATCGAATTTCGGCGTTGCCCGAACGGTTTTCGGTGCCCCCGCGTTGACGGGGGCCGTGGCGGCGGGCACCGTGAATCCAGACACTCCGTCGCGGAGTGCCAACCGGGAGCGCCGAATGTACGACACGCCGGAGCCGGGATCGGAATCGAAGGCCGTCCACCGTCGGGACCTCCTCCGCTGGCTTGCCGCCAGCCCCCTCCTTACCGCCTTCGCCGGGTGTGACCTGGGCCTCGTCGGGCACGCAATGGCACAGGAGGCGCCCGCGCGGTCGCTCGACAACCTCGTCGGGTCGGCGCAGGAGGCGCTCGATGTCTTCGACCTGGAGAAGGTGGCCGCGCAGACGGTTCCGACGGCTCACTGGGGGTACATCAAGACGGGCGTCGACGGGGAGGGGACGCAGGCGAACAACCGGGCCTCGCTGGAGCGGATCTACATCCGCGCGCGCCGGCTGGTCGACGTCTCGAACCTCGACATGCGCGTCTCGATGTTCGGGCGCGAGTGGCCGACGCCGCTCATGATCGCGCCGGCGGGGAGCCAGGTCGCCTTCCACCGCGATGGTGAGCTTGCGACCGCACGAGCGGCCGCGGCCCGCACCCACCTGCAGACGCTCTCATCGGTGAGTTCCACGGGGGTCGAGGCGGTGAACGAGGCGCGGGGGGAGCCGGTCTGGTACCAGCTCTACGCGCCCCGCCACTGGAACGCGACGGTCGCGCTCGTGAACCGCGTCCGCGAAGCCGGCTGCCCCGTCATCGTGCTCACGGTCGATCTCCTCGGCGGAAGCAACCGGCTCACGCTGGAGCGCTACCGGCGGATCGACGACCGCAACTGCGAGAGCTGTCACCGGAGCGGCGGCCGCGCGGACCCCGTCAAACCGATGTACGAGGGGCTGCCCCAGGGCCCGCCGGACAGCGGCGGCCCCACCATGACGTGGGACTACGTGCACCGCCTGCGCGACATCACGGACCAGCGGATCGTCGTGAAGGGACTCGTGACCCGCGAAGATGCGGAACTCGCGCTCGAGCACGGCGTGGACGGGATCTGGGTCTCGAACCACGGCGGCCGCGCGGAAGGCAGCGGCCGCGCGACGATCGACGCGCTTCCCGAGATCGCGGAGACGGTGGCCGGCGAGGTGCCGATCATCGTCGACGGAGGCTTCCGCCGCGGCACGGACATCTTCAAGGGCCTCGCGCGCGGCGCGACGGCGGTGGCGATCGGGCGTCCCTACCTGTGGGGCCTCGGGGCCTTCGGCCAGGCGGGCGTCGAGCGGGTGCTGGAAATCCTGATCGAGGAGCTGCGGATCACGATGGGCGCCGTCGGGACGCCGTCACTCGCCGACATCGGCCCCCACTCCATCGGCGTCGACTGACGAAGCGGAGCTTCCCGGCGGGCTACTAGCGCGTGCCTCGCCGCTGCATTTCCGTCGTGTAGTACTCCCAGAGCAGCCGCGCCGCCACGCTCCGCCAGGGTCGCCAGCGCCGGGCGATGTCGCGGAGCGTCTTCTCGGCGGGTCGCTGCTCGAGGCCGAGCGCGTGTCCCGCCGCGTTTCGCAGTGCAAGGTCGCCCGCCGGGAAGACATCGCTGTGTCCGGCGCAGAAGAGCAGGTAGACCTCGGCCGTCCATACGCCGATGCCCTTGAGGGCCGTCATGGCCGCGATGGACGCCTCGGCCGGCATGAGGCAGAGCGCCTGCGGATCGAGACGGCCGCTTTGAACCGCCTCGGCGGCGCCCTTGAGCGTCGCCTCCTTGGACCGGGACAGCCCGATCCGGCGACATTGCGCATCGGAGAGCCCGGCGACCTGCGCAGGCTCGCAACCCTCCGCTTCCTGGACGAGCCGCTCCCAGATCGCGGCGGCCGCCGCCTTCGAAACCATCTGCGCAACGATGGTTCGGGCAAGGCCCTCGAAGCCCGGAGCCCTTCGCCGCAACGGCACGGGCCCTGCCTTTTCGACAACCTCCGCGAGCCGTCCGTCGATCCGCACCAACGCCTCGAGGCCCACCGCGATATCGTCCGGCGTTTCTATCGTTCTTCCCTGCATTCTCCCCCTCCGCGCGTTCCCGCGGGAACGTTTCGACGCGCTCTCTGGCCGATCCGTGTGCCTGACATCAGTCTTATTGCGTGAAACGTCGAACGCTGATCAAGACCGTGGGCGCCGCGGCGCTGGGCTCGAGCCTCGGCGCGTGCTCCCCCGCGTGGCGCCGTTTTCCGCCCGGCCCCACCGCCTCGAGCCTCCCCCTCCTCCGCGTCGCGCCGGACCGCGTCATCCGGACCTCCGTGGGTCTCAGGCCCTTCCGGCCCGCCGGGTTCCGCGTGGCCGCGGAGCGGCTGGACGAGAAGACCGTCATCCACAACTACGGCCACGGCGGCGCGGGGATCTCCCTTTCGTGGGGGACGGGACTGCTCGTGTCCGAACTGGCCGAACCTCATCCTTCGAGGCAAGCCGCCGTCATCGGGGCGGGCGCCGTCGGCCTCGCCACCGCGCGGCAGCTTCAGCGCCGCGGGTTCGACGTGACCATCCACGCGCGCGCCCTCCCGCCCGACACGACCTCGAACATGGCCTATGCCGGGTTCTCGCCGCTCTCCAACCTCGTGTCGGCGCCCGAACGGACCCCGGCCTTCGACACCCAGTTCGACCGGGCCGTCCGCGCCTCCTACGAGCAGATGCAACGGCTCGCGGGCGCCGGACGCGGCGTGTCGTGGATGACCACGTACACCTGGACGAACCGCCTCACGGGTCGGCGGGTGGAAGATCCCGGACTCGACGAGACCGAGAGCGGCCTCGACCCGGGCCTCGACGTGGGCCCCACCGTGCTGCAGCCGGGAGAACACCCCTTCCCCGGCACCTATGCCCTCCGCCGGCCGACCCTCCGCATCGAGCCGTCGATCTATCTGGACCGGCTGATGGAGGAGTTCCTCCTCTTCGGCGGACGCGTGCGGATCCGGGATTTCGCGACACCCCGCGACCTCATGTCGCTCGACGAACCGCTCATCGCCAACTGTACGGGTCTCGGCTCGCGGGCCCTGTTCGGCGACGAGACGATGACCCCCATCAAGGGCCAACTCACGTTTCTCGCCCCGCAGCCCGGCATCGACTACAGCCTCGAAGGCAGCGCACCGGGCGGCGGCCGCATCGGGATCCTGCCGCGTTCGGACGGGATCGCACTCGGACACGTGATGGAGCGCGGCGACTGGAGCCTCGAACCGATCGAGGAGGCGATCGCGACGCGGCTCGACCGCGCGGGCCGCCTCGTGGCGGCGATGGCGGACCACCCCTCCGGACTCGGCGGGGTCGCCGCCGCCCCGCGGTTACCCGCGATGCGCGCCGCGCTCGAACACGACGCCGTCCCGGCGACTCCGCCCCCGGTCGAGAGCTTCTACGACATTGAGTTCTAGCCGTCCGACAGCCGTTCGCGAATCCTGCGCCCGATGGCCTCGAGCACTGCGGCGTCTTCATCCGCGACACCGCGGACCGAGAGCGTGACGCCGGACGCAATCTCGATCCGCGCCCATCTTTCCACCCCACCCACGAGGTCGGCGCCGCAGTCCGCCACCTCCCGGAGCGCAATCAGCAACGCGGCCAGCTCCGGATCGTCGGCGGGAGACGCCGCCGCGCGAGGCCAGTCCGCTTCCCCCTCTCGCACCATCAGCCGGTCCTCGAGGGCCGCATGCCGCGCTTGGGGGGCGGCGAAGACGGCCGGCGCCTCCGGCCGTTCCGCCGCGTCCGCCGTTCGTAGCGGGGAACCCGTTCCGGTGGACGAGCCGGAGAGGAGGTCGGCGGTCACGGCGATCCGTCCGTCCGCCACGCCCGCGATCAGTTCCGGCGACGATCCCTCGAACACGGCCCCGATCTCGCGGAGCGGGGTCGCGGGCACACTCCCCGCCCCCTCCGCGTCGCGGACCCGTCGAATGAAGAGGAGGCGGTCCCGCACGAGCTTCGGATAGCGGGTCTTCGGCCCCCTCCGGCCGACGCGCGGAAGCAGTCCGACCTGCACGTAGTAGGCGATCGTGCGTCGGCTGAACCCCGTCTCCTCCTCCAACTCCCGGGCCGTGTAACTGCGCATGCCGTTTCCGCCGTTCCAGTTCTGAGTGACGTATACTGTCGTTTACAGACGACAGCCGTTGACTTGTCAGAATCTCCCCGTTACTGTCAACAGCGTATCAACACTGACAATATCAAGGAGGGGAGACATGAACCAGATCACGACCGCCATCGCCGGCCTCGAGGTCGGCGAACCGACCTTCCGCGGCGGCCTCACGGTGTTCCCCCTGCTTTCCCGGGAGACCTCGGACCTCGACTACCTGCTGCTGGGAGACGGGCTTCGCGAGGACCGCGTCGTCGTGCGCGAGGTATCCATGGGGGGCAGCGTCCCCGACCTCGAGGTGGAAAACCGGTCCGACCGTCCCCTGCTCATCGTGGACGGCGAGGAACTCGTCGGCGCCAAGCAGAACCGGGTCGCCAACCTCACGATGCTGCTTCCCGCCGGGAAGACGACGATCATCCCGGTCTCGTGCGTGGAACAGGGCCGCTGGTCGTACGACCGCCCCGGGTTCCAGGTGACGAACCGGATGCACTTCGCGAGCGGGCGCGCGGAGCGATACGCGAGCGTGCAGGAGTCGATGCGGAGCGAGGGGACGCGGCGCTCCGACCAGAGCCGGGTGTGGAGTTCGATCGACGACAAGGCCGCGGCGATGGAAGCCCCATCGGAGACGGGCGCGATGAGCGAGATCTTCGAGCGCCACGCGGCGGCGCTGGACGACTACGTCCGGGGAGTGGAGGCGGCTCCGGATCAACTCGGCGCCATCTTCGCGGTGGCGGGCGGCAACTACGGACTGGACCTCTTCGACCGTCACGCCACCCTCGCCGCGTTCCTCCCCAGGCTCGTGCGAAGCTACGGCGTCGACGCGCTGGAACGGCGCTCGGAGGGGGGCACGGCGGCGCCGGCCTCCGCGGCGCGGGACTTCCTCGACCGCTTGCGAGCGGGCTCCTTCGATCAGCACCCGGCGGTCGGCCTCGGGCGCGATGTGGGAATCGTCGCCGAACGCGCCATCGGAGGCGCGCTCGTCGCAGACGACACCATCGTGCACCTGACGGGGTTTTCCAACCCCCGGGCCGGCCGCGCCGAGCGCGCCGGAGAGCAGGTGTATGCGAACTACCACCAGAGGCGCGACGCCCTCCGCCGACGGCACGCGAGCTAGTACCTTACGCGACCCGCCAGCGCGTTGGCGGCGTTCCGGCTAACGATCGCGTGGAGGACGGTTGAAAGCTCCCGGGCGGGGCCGCGAGGCGGCGATGGTCTTCATCTTCATCACCGTCTTCATCGACGTGCTGGGGATCGGGATCATCGTCCCGATCCTTCCCGAACTCATCAAGGAGTTCACGGGCGGAAGTACGGCGCGCGCGGGACGGTGGTTCGGCGTGCTCGCAGCGACCTACGCCGTCACCCAGTTCTTCTTCGCGCCCATCCTGGGGTCGCTCTCGGACCGGGTCGGGCGCCGGCCCGTCATTCTGATCTCGCTGTTCGGGCTCGGGATCGACTACATCATCATGGGGCTCGCGCCCTCCATCGGCTGGCTCTTCGCGGGGCGCCTCATCGCAGGCGTGATGGGCGCGAGCATCACCACGGCGAACGCATACGTCGCCGACGTGTCCGAGCCCGAGAAGCGGGCCCGGAACTTCGGACTCATCGGCGTCGCGTTCGGCCTCGGCTTCATCTTCGGCCCCGCGGTCGGCGGGCTCCTGGGCGGGATCGACCTGCGCCTCCCCTTCTTCGCCGCGGCGGGACTCGCCCTCGTAAACGGGCTGTACGGCGTCTTCGTCCTCCCGGAATCGCTGCCGCCCGAGAAGCGCGACGCCTTCAGCTGGCTGAAGGCCAACCCGGTCGGGAGCCTCTTCGTGCTGCGCTCGTACCCGCTGGTGGCGGGCCTCGCCGTGTCGTTCGTTTTCATGATCCTCGCCCAGCGCGGGCTGGAGACGGTCTGGGTCCTCTACACGGGCCACAAGTTCGGGTGGGACGAACTCGCGAACGGCCTGTCGCTGGCGCTGGTGGGACTCATGGCGGCCCTGGTCCAAGGGGTCCTGGTTCAGCCTGTGATCAAGCGCACAGGGGAGCGCCGCGCGATCCTCGGCGGGCTCGCGCTGGCCGTGATCACGTACCTGGGCTACGGCCTCGCCACGCAGGGGTGGATGCTCATCGCCTTCATCATCTTCGGCTCCATCGGGGGCGTGGCGGGCCCCGCGCTCCAGAGCCTCGTGGCCGGAGCGGTGGAGCCGCAGGACCAGGGGAAGGTCCAGGGCGGCCTCCAGTCGCTCATGAGCCTGACGAGCATCCTGAGCCCCCTGATCTTCACCAGCCTCCTGTTCAGCTACTTCACGTCACCCGCCGCCCCGGTGGAGTTGCCGGGCGCGCCCTTCCTGCTCGGCGCCGTGATGTACGCCACGGCGTTCGTGCTCGTGTTCCGCCTCTTCCGCCGCATCCCGGCCGACGGATAGGCGTCGGCGCCCAGACGTCTGCTGGCACTCGGCCTCAGGACACTCCGAGTTGCTGGAGGAGGAAGGCGAGTTCCATCGCGGCGTTGCGGACGTTGCGGCTGAAGGAGCGGCCGCCGGCGTGGCCCGTGCGCTCGTCGTAGTCGAGGATCACCGGCCGGCCGGAACTCGAGGCGGCCTGGAGGCGCGCGGCCATCTTGCGGGCCTGCAGCGGCGGCACCCGGGTGTCGAGGTCGCCCTGGGTGAGCATGACCGCGGGGTAGGCCACGCCGTCGCGCACGTTCTGGTACGGGGAGAAGGTGCGGAGGACATCGAACTCCTCGGCCACCGCCGCGTTCCCGTACTCCAGGAGCGCCGGCATGTTGTTCGTGTCGGTGAACTGGTAGAAGCGGACCATGTCGAGGTCGGGCAGGCCGCAGTAGACGGCGCGGAAGAGGTCCGGCCGCTTCGTGAAGGAGGCGGCGACGAGGAGCCCGCCGTTGCTGCCGCCGCGGATCGCGAGCCGGTCGGGGTTCGTGTAGCCGTTCTCGACCAGCCACTCCGCCGCGGCGATGAAGTCGGCGAACACGTTCGGCTTGTTCTCGAGCATGCCGGCCCGGTGCCATTCCTCGCCGAACTCGCCGCCGCCCCTCAGCGTCGCCATCGCGTACACGCCACCCTGTTCCAGCCACGCCGCGGCGCGGGCGTCGAAACGGGGCAGCAGGTTCACGTTGAAACCGCCGTACCCGTACAGGAGGGCGGGGCTTCGCCCGTCCAGCGCGAGTCCCCGGCGGTGGGCGACGTACATCGGGGCCCGCGTCCCGTCCTCCGAGGTGTACCACACCTGCTTCAGTTCGTACTCCGAACCGTCGAAGGGGACGGATGACGGCCGCCACTCCTCCGATTCCATCGTCTCGAGGTCGAGCTTGAGGATGGTGGAGGGGGTGAGAAGCGATGTCAGCGTGAGGAGGGCCTCGTTCTCGTCATCTCCGTGCGAGCGCAGCGTCGCCACATGGTGCGCGGGAATCGGGATCTCGCCCTTCACGGCGCCGTCCGGCCCGTAGCGCACGATCCGGCTGCTCACGTCGCGCAGGTAGTCGGCGTACAGGTCTTCGCCGATGAACCGGTAGCCGGTGAGGAGATCCTCGCCCTCGGGCAGCACCTCCCGCCACCGCGCCGGATCCGGGTCGGGGTTGTCGAGGTCCACCGCGAGGATGCGGTTCCTGGGCGCGTCCAGGTTCGTGAGCAGGTAGAGTTCGTCCTCGACGAAGCGGGTGCTGAAGCGGGCGGGCGCGCCGACGATGAGCGGTGCGGGCGCCGTCCCGGAGCGGAGGTCGTGCAGGTAGACGTCCGTCCGCGCCCAGCCGTGCTGTACGGTGTAGACGTGCCACCGGCCGTCGCCCCCCTGCGAGAAGCCGATGAACCGCTCCGGGCCGTGCCCCTCCCCGAACAGCTCCTCGTCCTCCTCGAGGTCGGTCCCCAGCCGGTGATATCGGATCCGTGCGCCCGTCTCCCGCGACCGGCGGCTGTAGTAGAAGCCGTCCCCTTCCGGATCGAAGAAGACGTTCCCGTACAGGTAGGTCGGCAGGCGGTCGGGCAGGTCCTCGCCACTCTCCAGGTCGCGGACGCGGTACTCCCGCTCGTCCCGTCCCCCGTCCCGGACGGCGTAGATCATGAGGCGGCCGTCCGGCGAGAAGTCGATGATGCTCACGCTGGTCGTGGCGTCATCGCGGAGGTCGAGCGGGTCGATGACGACCTCGAACTCGCCTGCGGGGTCGATCGGGGTCTCCTGCGGTTCGTCCGGCGCCGGCCTGCGGTAGATCGCTCCGACCTCCCGGCCCGGCTTCCGGAACGAGAAGTACTCGTAGTCCCCCGCCCCGCGCGGGAAGATCGCCCCGGGCGCGTCCATCAGCTCGCGCAGCCTGCCCTCGAGACCCGCGCGCACCGGCGTGTCGCCGACGATGCGTTCCGCGTAGGCGTTCTGCTCGGCGATCCAGGCGCGGGTCTCGGGGCTCTCCTGGTCCTCGAGCCACCGGTAGTCGTCCGTGAACTCGACGTTGTGCAGGGAGTCGACGACGGGAATCCGGGCCGTCTCGGGCGGGGGCGGCCAGGCCTCGCACGCCGCCACGCAGACGGCGAGCGCGGCCAGCCGAAGCGGCGGGAGAGCCATGGCGCCTCCTGTCAGGCGGTCAGGGGGTGACGGTCACCCGGACGTAGGCGTTGCTCCAGCAGCACTGGTCGCCGCCGGCGCTGTCGTTCGCGTCCCAGTTGTCGACGCGCGCGCGCAGGACGTACTCGCCCGGCTCGCTGAACGTCGCCGCGGTCATCGTCTCGCCGGTCCCGCCCTCGACCGTGATCTGCCACGGCTCGAACTCCACCGGCGCGGCGGGCCCCTGGTGCTTGAACCAGCTCACCTCCACGTCGACCGCCTGGTTCACGAGGTCCTCGGGGTCGCGGACGGAGACCTCCTCGGTCCACAGGTGCAGCGTCAGGGGTTCGCCCACCCGAGCCGTGCGCGGTTCGCCCCACACGCCCTGGACGTGCTGGCCCGCCTCCCCCTCGGGGTCGAAGCGGACGAGGGGCGGTATCGACCCCATGGCACGCGGTCCGTAGTCGAGCTGCAGCGCCGGGGCGAACACGCGGGCCGGCACGGGATACGTCACGCCGTTCGAGGTGATCGTCCACACCACACGCTGCTCGCCGTCACCGTACGACGCGGGCACGGTGACGGAGAACACGCCGCGGTCCCGGCGCGGCCGCACGGGGAAGTGCGTCGGCTGCACGCCATCGAACTCGGCCGGCTCGATGAAGTTGTCCGGGCCGATCGGGATTTCGATGACTTCCCGGGTGTTCAGGTTGAAGTAGCCGAAGGAGAAGGTGAAGGTGCCGTCGTCGTTCCGGTACCAGCCCTCGAAGAACGGAGCCACCGGCTCGCCCTTCGGAGGGATGGGCGCGAGCGGAAGGCGCTGCACCTGCTGGGCGTGAACGGGCGCCGGCCCCCCGACGAGGGCGACCGGCGCCACCTGGGCTGCGACCATGGCGGCCGCGATATGTAGGCTGCGCATGCCTCGGCTCAGTTGTCGTCGTTGCTGCTGTCGCCGGCGTCGTCGTCGGTCGCGAGCTTCTTCTCCCGCTCCTCGACGAGCCGCTGGTAGCCTTCCTCCGTGAGGTGCGTCACGGCGAGCCACGCGTGCGACATCTCGTCGCCCGTGCGCGCGCCGCGCGCGTACCAGATCTCCGGATCGGGGGTCAGTTCGTTCTCCGCCGTGTTGTCGTACCACCCGGTCATGACGAGCACCGTCCCGGGCGGGAGCAGCGGCGCCACGTCATCCTCGTAGATGTAGCTGTGATGCCAGCGAGCGTCGAAGTCCGTGACCATGCTGATGAGTTCGAGCCTGCCGTCGGGGTAGAGCGCCTGGATCGACATCGCGTGCAGGTGCACATGCCCGTGCGGTTGGAAGCTGTCGAGCCTCACGGGGTGGTCCCACCGGTAGAACCCCTGTGTCATCGCGGTCCCTCCCGGCGCCAGCGCGATGTCCCCCCTGAGAGGGTAGAGTCGCAGGTCCTGCTGGAACTCGGGCTCGTAGCCCTCCTCGTGGAACCAGATCCCGAGTTCGACCTGGTCGCCGGGCACGTCGTATCCCATGGGATAGTAGTGGGCGTCCCACTCGATCCTGTCGTTCACCTTCAGGAGCCGACCCGCATCCGTGGGCACGATCTCCCCGACCTTGCCCATCGCGTACTCGGACAGGCTCTGGATTCGCTGGTACTCCCCTTCTTCATTGAGTCTCAGGAGACGGGGGATCGCGTGGTGCACGACCTGACGCCCGGCGGGGAAGGAGGGACGCGTCTCGAACGCCATCACCCAGCGGTCCTCCTCGAGTCCCGTCGGCACCTGCGGCCGCCACCAGGTGTCTCCGCCCTCGGCCGGGACATCGAACGGCTTCGACTTGATCACGTGATCGGGCGGGCCGAGGATGTCCTCGAGCTGCCACTTCTGCTCGTTCGGCCACTCGATCGGGGGCGGCATGTCGGCCGGATCCCCTTCGGGCGCCCCGGCGTCGGCCCAGGCGACGATCGTCCCGATGTCCTCCTCGCTCAGCCGCCAGTCATCCTTGATGTCCTGGATGCCGACGCCCGTGTCGAGGTGGAACGGGGGCATGAGCCGCTTCGAGACCAGCTCCTTCATGCGAGACGCCCAGCGGCGCGTGTCCCGGTATTCGAGGAGCGGCATCGGACCCACGGAGCCCGGCCGGTGGCAGTTCTGGCAGTTCGCCTGGAGGATCGGTGCGACGTCCTTCGAGAACGTGACATCCGCCTCGGACCCTCCGGCACCGTTCGCGGCCGGGCCCTGTCCGGCGAGATCCCGGAACGTGAGACCCAGGGCAAGGGGCACGATGAAGACGGCGAGGGCCGCTGCATGCGACCAGGCATGGCTCGAGTGACGATGCGATCCACGCATGAGGCAACCTCCTCCAGATGGAACGGCTCCGCCGCTGCTTCCGGCGACTCCTCTTTAACGCCCTGATACAGTGCAAAGAAACATCGCCTGCGTGCAAGGAGACGTTGCGTCCCGGGAAACGCGCGTCCACGATGGAGTGTTATCCTTGCCGTACACCGGACGGCGAACTTCGGAAGAGAGAACAGCGAGAGCGGACGGATGATGAAGAACCACTGGAGCTGGCGGCCGAGCAGCGCCCTTCTTCTCCCCCTTCTCTTCGGAGCCATCGCGGGCGCCCCCGTCGCGGCGCAGGGCCCGGGCGTGGAGGGAGCCGCGTGGACCTACTACGGGGGCGACGCCTGGCACACCCGCTACACGCCGGCGACGCAGATCGACGCCTCCAATTTCGAGAGCCTCGAGGTCGCGTGGCGCTGGGACGCTTCGAGCTTCGGGCCGAGCACGGCGCGGGCCACGCCGTCCTACGTCGACGGGAAGCTGATGACGGTCACGGGCGAGAACCGTCACGTCATCGCCCTCGACCCCACCACGGGACGGCTCCTGTGGAGCTTCGCCGAACCCATGACCTGGCGGCACGAGTACTCGATGCGGAAGGCCTACGGGAAGGGCGTCGCCTACGCCGAGGTCGGGGGCCGCGGGGTCGTCTACATCATCAGTCCCGGGTTCTTCCTCTACGCGCTCGACGCCGAGACGGGACGGCCGCTCGAGAACTGGGGCGAGGCGGTGCCGCTGCCGGGATTCCCATCCTCGGGGACGGTGGACCTGGTGGCGGACCTCATCGAGGGCTGGGGACCGTGGGAGGACCTCAACCAGGAATACGATCCGGATCAGGGGATGCCGCTCGAGATCGGCTACATCACCGCGTCGTCCCCTCCCATCGTCGTGAACGATGTGGTCGTCGTCGGCAACTCCGCGGAGCAGGGGTACAACCAGACCCGGAAGGAGATGGTCCCGGGCGATATTCTGGCCTATGACGCGCGCACCGGCGAGTTCAAGTGGAAGTTCCACATCATCCCGCGGCCGGGCGAGTTCGGGCACGAGACGTGGGAGAACGACGCCTGGCAGTGGACGGGTGACGTGTCCCCGTGGGCGCCGCTCTCGGCGGACCCCGAACTCGGACTCGTCTATCTCGTGACGAACGGCGCCACGATCGACTACTACGGCGGTTTCCACCCCGGCGACAACCTCTTCGGCACGAGCATCGTCGCGCTCGACGTGGAGACGGGAGAGCGCCGCTGGCACTTCCAGTTCGTGCGACACGACATCTGGAACTATGACACGCCGACCGCCCCGATTCTGATGGACGTCGTCGTGGACGGCCGACCGATCAAGGGCGTGTTCCAGGCGACGAAGCAGTCGTGGCTGTACGCGCTCGACCGCGAGACGGGCGAGCCGATCTGGCCCATCGAGGACCGACCGGTCCCGCAGTCGAAGGTGCCGGGCGAGAAGCTCGCCGAAACGCAGCCGCACCCGACGTGGCCCCTGCCCTACGACCTGCAGGGCCGCACCGAGCAGGACCTCATCGACTACACGCCCGAACTGCGCGACATGGCGCTCGAGTACGCGCGTGATAACGACCTCTTCGTGCCGCTGTTCAACCCGCCCACGCACGTCGGGAACCCGGACGGCGAGGGCGCGGCGCTCATCTGCCCCGGCGGGGGCGGGGGCGCGAACATCACCGGGCCGCCCGTCGCGGACCCCGTGAACGGGATCGTCTTCGTCACGTCGACCAGCGGGTGCTCGCCGGTCATGGTGGCGCCGGGGATCGAATCCGAACTCGACGGGCCGGACCAGACGGGCGTCACCCACTCCGAATTCTCCCGCGCGATCGGCGTCGTGACGGAGAGCACGGCGGACCAGGCGACCATCGAGGGGCTGAGGATCTGGAAGGGGCCGGTGGGGCGGATCACGGCGATCGACGTGAACACGGGCGAACACCTGTGGATGATTCCGCACGGCGATGCGCCCGAGCGGCAGCAGGCGGTGATCCGCGACCATCCGATGCTGCAGGGAGTGGACGTGAATCCGAACCAGGGCCGGCGCGGCCATTCCGCCATGGTTGCAACTCCGACGCTCCTTCTTGCGTCTGGACAGACGACCGATGGCACGCCGCACCTGTTCGCGATCGACAAGCGGACCGGCGAGCGCGTGGGGCAGGTGGAGTTGCCCGGCAACACGCGCTACGGGATGTCGAGCTGGGTCCACGAGGGCAAGCAGTACGTGATCATTCAGCTGACCGATGGGCTTGCGGCGCTGGCCCTGCCCTGACGGCCACTCGGGCCGGACGGGCTGAACCTTTCTCAAGAGCCTAAGGAAGAAACAGAAAATGCTGCGTGAACATCTGAATTCCGGACGCGCGGGCGTCTGCATCGCCGTGGCGCTGTCCGTCCTCGTCGCGGGGGCATGCATCGAGAGCGAGGACACGATGGAGCCCGTGCCCGCGAACGAAGCACCGGTCGCGGTCGGCGCCGTGCCGCCGCTGGCCGTGGCGGCCGGCGACCATGTCATGGTGGACGTGTCGGGCTTCTTCCAGGATCCGGACGGCGACCCGCTGGTGTACGGCGCGGGCACATCGAACGCGCTCGTGGCCGGCGTCTCCGTCTCGGGCAGCACGATGACCGTGGTCGGGGTCGGGACCGGCCAGGCGGCCGGGTTGATCTTCGCCCGCGATCAGGCCGGCGGCGAAGCCGTGCAGAACTTCCTGATCACGGTGCCGAACCAGCCGCCGGTCGCGGCCCAGGCGCTCCCGGCGCTGAGCCTGACCACGGGCCAGGTAAGCCAGTTGAACCTGTCGCAGTACTTCAGCGATCCGGAGGGCGACGACCTGACGTATAGCGTCACGACCGGCAACACGCTTGTCGCGGTGGGCGCGGTGTCGGGCAGCACGCTCACGGTGGTCGGCGTGACGGTGGGGAGTACGACGATCACGGTCACGGCGCGGGACTCGGACGGCGGCGAGGTCCAGCAGCAGACGCCGGTCGTCGTGAGAAGCCGCTAGCGGGATGTGACCCGTCCGGGGATTGCTTCGTGTTAGGAGTGGCAGACGGACAACCCGGTTGGCTTGAAGGAGGTAACGTGAAGTACCGATTCAGACAGTCCTCGGTGGCGGCCGTCCTCGTCGTCGTCGGGGGAGCCTGGGCGGCCGAATCCCTCGCGGCGCAGGACTTTCTCTTCGGGCGTCCTGCCGCCACGCTCGGCGTCCGAATCGGGTACGCGATACCCCGCGCGGACAGCGAGGTCTTCGATTTGACGCGTAGGGAACTGACGGTCGACAAGGAGGACTTCAACGCGGTGGCGCTCGCCGCCGACCTCGGCATCCGGCTCTCCGACCGCATCGATCTTGCGGTGGGCATCGGGTTCGAGAACAGCGAAATCGACTCCGAGTCACGCGAATTCATCGGCACGGACGACCTGCCGATCCTGCAGACGACGGATTTCCGCCGCATTCCGTTCACGGTCGGCCTGAAGGCCTACCTCACGGAGCGGGGACGGCGGATCAGCGATCTCGCCTGGATTCCGGGCAAGTTCGCTCCCTTCGTCGGAGGCGGCGTCGGCTTCATGTGGTACGAGTTCGAGCAGGAGGGCGAATTCGTCGACTACGAAACGCTGGACATCTTCCACGACTACTTCTCGTCCAGAGCCGGATCCTCGCTCGCCTACGTGACGGCCGGATTCGACTACTCGCTCGGGCTGCGGTGGATTCTGACCGCCGAAGCACGTTATTCTTGGGCCAGCGCGGATATGGGCGGACACTTCATCGGGTTCGACAGGATCGACCTGAACGGACTCCGTGCCGCGTTCGGCTTTTCGGTACGGCTGTAAACCTCGAGGTATGGTCACATGACGAAACAGCGAACTGCTGGAATCGGCTCCGCTCTTTTCGTGGCGGCCGGGATGATGCTCGCGGCCGGGCCGCTGGCGACCGCGGCGGCGCAGGAGATGGACGAACGCTGGCTCGCCTGGATGGGTTGCTGGCAGCCTGTTCGTACTTCCACGAGCGCGGACGCGCCCGAAACGCTGCTCTGCTTCCGGCCCAGTGCCGACGAGGCCGGCGTCGAGATGATCGCGGTCGAAGACGGCGAGATCGCGTCCCGGGAAGTCGTGCGGGCGGATGGACAGCCCCGCGAGGCGACCCTGGAGGGCTGCAGCGGATCGCGGCGCGCGGTCTTCGCCTCGCGCCCGGGCCGGGTGTTCATGGATATGGACCAGGTCTGCGAGGGCGGCGTCGACCGATCGTCGAGCGGGATGTTCGCGATGATCTCGTCCGACTCTTGGATCGACGCACGGGTCGTCACCGTCGGCGGCGAGAAGATGACGTGGGTGACGCGATACCGGCTGGCCACGCAGAGCCAGGCCGAGGCCGTCGGCCTGGGTGAGATCGCGGCCGACCGGAGCATGGCCGTGCGCTCGTTGCGACTCGCGGCATCCGGACGGTATTCGGTCGGCGACATCATCGAGGCGCAGTCTCACGTGGATCCCGAGGCCGTGGAGGCCTGGATCGTCGAACACGAGACGCCTCTCGCGGTCGACGCCGACCGGCTCGTCCAACTCGCCGACGCCGGCGTGTCCGAAGGGGTCATCGACATGATGATCGCACGGAGCTACCCGGAGCGCTTCGCGGTGTCCACGGGCGGCGACGGCGGCGAACGGCCCTGGCTTGGCACGGCCGGTTACTACGACCCGTTCTACGGGGGTTACGGCTGGGGTTATCCCTACTACGGCCGCTTCGGCTACCGTTACGGTTACGGCTACTCGCCCTTCGGTTTTGGCGGCTACTCGCCCTTCGGGTACGGCTACGGCTACGGTTATGGGTACGGACCGACGATCATCCGTACGCAGCCCGCGAACAGCGGCGGCCGGGTGATCAGCGGACGCGGCTACAGCAGCGGAACCTCCAGAATCGGAACGCGTCCGACCGGGTCTTCGCGGGGGACGGCGTCGATCGGCACCTCGGGAGGCCGGTCGAGCGGGGGGAGCTCGACGGGACGGACGGCGCGGCGGCGCGGCGGCGGAGGTCTCTGAGTCCCGCTCTTCAACCCAGGCAACAGCTCTTCGAAGGGGCCCGGTCTTCCGGGCCCTTTCGCGTTCCACGTCTCGCGCCCGAAGCTCGCGAAGCGCAGATTGCCGATGCGGTCGATTCCGATGCCGGCACCGAGGAGGAACGATGAACGTGGACCGACCCGCCGCGCGCCCCTTCACCTACGTCGCGATCGGCGTCCTCGGACTCGCTGCTGCCGCCGCGGTACTCCTTCAGCCCGACGCGGCCCGCACGCAGACCACGGCCGGCGACTGGGAGCCCCCCCTTACGGCGCACGGCCATCCCGATCTCCAGGGAAACTGGACCAACCAGACGCTGACCCCATTCGAACGTCCGGAAGGCCAGGGATCCGTGCTGAGCCCGGACGAAGTCGCCGCCGTAGAGGGTGGCCAGGCGCAGACCGTCGCCGAACGGACGGCTCCCGTCGACCCGGACCGACCCCTGCCGCCGGGCGGTGAGCACCGGGTCTGCATCGACGGGGCCACGACCTGCTACGACGAGTTCTACCGCGAGCCGGGCGAACGCGTGGCGATCGTGAACGGCGAGCCGCGCAGTTCTCTCGTCACCGACCCGCCGGATGGACGGGTCCCGGACCTGACGCCGGAGGCGCGTCGGCGGCTGGAGGCGGCGGCGGAGTTCCGCGGCCGATTCGGCCAGTACGACCACCCCGAGCTTCGGCCGCTCGCGGAACGGTGCATCGTATCGTTCGGATCGAGCGCCGGGCCGCCGATGCTCCCCAACTACTGGTACAACAACAGCTACACGATCGCGCAGAACGAAGACTTCATCGTGATCATGGCCGAGATGGTGCACGACGCGCGGATCATCCCCATCCGCGACCCGCGGGAGCAGCTCGAGAGCCGGCCCGAGCCGGAGCACGTCACGCCGTGGTTCGGAAGCTCGGTCGGCTGGTGGGAGGACGGAACGCTCGTCGTCGAGACGACGAACCTGAACCCCGAGCACGCGTTTCGGGGGGTGCCGCCCTCGAAGGATCGGAAGGTCGTCGAGCGCTTCACGCGCGTGGACGAGGAGACGGTCCTCTACGAGTTCACGATCGACGATCCCGCGGTGTACACGAGCCCCTGGGGCGGACAGGTCCCCTTCAAGCGCTTCGACCATCTGCTCTACGAGTACGCGTGCCACGAGGGGAACTACGCCATGTTCAACGTGTTGAGCGGCGCGCGCTACCAGGAGCGGATGGGGGGGAATCCGTAGCCCGCTCGCCGGGTTGCCTGCGTTCGCTCGTCGCCGCGCTGGCGGTGGCGGGCTGCGCTGCCGATCGTCCGCCGGAGAGCGCGGCCGAAGCGGAGCGCGCCCCGGCCGGGGTGTTCGGCCTGCGTCCGGGCCCCTCGCCCGATCGATCCTCGCCTGACTGGGAGCCGCCCGTGAAAGTCGTCGTCGCCGATCTGTGGCCCGGCCGCACGGCCGAACTCGCGGAGGTCGCCCCGGGCGTGGACCTCGTCGTCGTCGGAGACGGGCAGGCCGCGGCGGCCGAGGCGCACGACGCCGACGCGATCCTCGGCGTGCTGAACGCGGACATCCTCGCCGCCGGCGACCGGCTCCGCTGGGTGCAGCTCGCCTCGGCGGGGGTCGAACGCTACCTCGCGCTTTCCGGGCTCTCCGACGCCGAGGACCTCGTCATCACGAACGCGCAGCGGATCTTCGCCCCCGGCGGCGCGGAGCACGCGCTCGGCATGGCGCTCATGCTGGCGCGACGGTTCCACACGGCGCTCGACCTGCAGCGCGAGCGGCGCTGGGACATCCGGCCGCTGACCGGGCCCTCTCCCTACCGAGGCGAAGGGAGCGAACTGCTCGAGCTCCGGGGCCGCACGATGCTCGTCATCGGCCTCGGCGGGATCGGGACGGAAACCGCCCGCATCGCGCACGGAATCGGCATGCGGGTCATCGCCACGCGGAACAGCAGCCGGGAGGGGCCCGACTTCGTGGAGAAGGTCGGGCTGGCGTCGGAACTGCCGGATCTCGTTCCCGAGGCGGACGTCATCGTGAACGCCCTGCCGCTCACTCCGGAAACGGAAGGCCTCGTCGACGACGCTTTCTTCGAACTGACGCGGCCGACCGCGCTCTACATCACGCTGGGACGCGGACGGACGACGAACACGGGGGCGCTCGTCCGCGCGCTGCGGGAGGGCCGGATCGCGGGCGCGGGTCTGGACGTGGTGGACCCCGAGCCGCTCCCGCCGGACCACGTCCTCTGGTCGATGCCGAACGTGATCATCACGCCGCACCTCGGCGGCGACTCCGATGAACACATGGAGCGGATGTGGATCCTCTTCCGCGAGAATCTGCGCCGTTTCGCGGCCGGCGAGCCGCTTCTGGCCGTCGTCAACCGGGAGCGCGGCTACTAGCTACTAGCGCCGGCTAGCCGCCGCGGATCTGGAACGTGAGCGTGGCCCAGTTGGACTCGTAGTCGAGGTCAGGCTCCGACGGCGTCTCCACCATGTGAATCGTCCGGATGTACCAGCGTCCTCCGCCGACGAGCGGGATCGTCGCGACGCCGTCCCCGTCCGTGCGAACCTCGACCGCCTCGTTGTGTGCACCGGTATCGTCGTGCGAGTGGGGGTTGAATTCGTAGTTCGCGTAGAGGAGTGCGTTCTCGACCGGCTCGCCTGCGCGGAGGAACCGCACCTGGAGCTCATCACCCACGACGAGATCGTACGGGTTCTGCAGCGGGATGATCTCGACCGGATAGCCGAGCTCCTCCGCCCATTCGCCGCTCCGCTCGTCGCCCACCTGGACGATCGCCTTCACGTGTTTGCTGTAGCGCTCGGCCGCGTCGTCGTTCGTCTTGCCGGCCGCCTCGCGCTGCGCGATCTCGTCGACGAGGCCCTCGTGAACCAGGTAGTCGTTGAACTCCGGCCCCGTTAGCGGGATCACGCGGGCCGCCGTCGACACGCCGATCGTGTAGGTCCCGGCCGAGCCCGTCTCGAAGGTCAGCAGCGCCGTGTCGACGCTGTCCGCGTGCCAGTGGAACATCGCCGTGTCCCGCCACGCCTCGGTCGGCGGGTGCACGACCCCGTCCGGTCCCACGATGCTCACGTCGAGCATGCGATCGCGCGTGATGTGATTCTCGCTCTCGTCGAAGTCTCCGTTGAAGAGCGCAACGACGTTCGTCGAGTTCGGCTCCAGGAAGAAACTCTCGAGCTTCAGGTACATCGTGTGCGCCCGCGCCGTCGCGACGATGGCAACAGTAAGGGCGGCGGTCGTCAACAGGACACGGCGTCCGATCTTCATCAGGGATCCTCCGGAGTCTCCGGCTTCTCGGGTTCGGTAGCGCATCGCCGAGCAACATGCGCCGATCCGGGCGAGTTCGGCCATAGTCGGCGACAGGCCGACGTGGTTACCATGGCGGGAAGGGCCGATCATGGGCTTCGTCGCCAGCAGCGACTATCCGGCGACCACCTCGAAACAGGGAGCAGTCATGACGCTTCGCATCAACGACACGGCGCCGGATTTCACGGCGGATACGACGCAGGGCCGAATCCGCTTCCACGACTGGATCGGGGACGGGTGGGCCCTCCTCTTCTCCCATCCGAAGGACTTCACGCCCGTGTGTACGACGGAACTCGGCGCGGTGGCCGCGCTGCAGGACGCATTCGCGGCGCGCAACTGCAAGATTATCGGGATCAGCGTCGACGGAGTGAGCGACCACGAGGCCTGGTCGAAGGACATCGAAGCCTCGCAGGGGTACGCCGTCGGCTACCCGCTGATCGGCGACCCGAGGCTCGAGATCGTCAAGGCATACGACATGCTGCCGGCCGACGCGGGAGACTCTTCCGAGGGCCGCACGCCGATGGACAACGCGACCGCGCGTTCGGTGTTCGTCATCGGCCCCGACAAGAAGATCAAGGCCACCCTCACGTACCCGATGAGCACGGGCCGCAACTTCGCCGAGATCCTCCGGCTCCTCGATTCGTGCCAGCTCACGGCCGAAAAGCAGCTCGCCACGCCGGCCAACTGGGAGCAGGGCGACGACGTGATCATCGCGCCGGCGGTCACCGACGAGGAAGCGAGGAAGCGGTTCCCGGAGGGCTGGGAGCAGCCCCTTCCCTACATCCGCGTCGTCCCGCAGCCGCAAGACCGCTAGCCGTTGCGGTTCGCGCCGACACGAAGCATCGCCGGAACCGGCGGGGGGCTGCTCCTCGCCGGCGTTCTCCTCTCTGCGTGCACGGCCGGTTCCGATGCGGGCGACACAGCCTCGGGGGGCGGCCGGCTCCTGATCGATGGCGGTACGGTCGTCGTGATGGACGACGCGGGCGCCGTCCTCGAGGGGGGCGCGGTGCTCGTGGAGGGGGACCGGATCTCCGCCGTTCTCGACGGTGAAGCGCCCCGCCCCGCCGGCGTGCCGGTGCTCGACGCGACGGGGCACCTCGTGATCCCCGGACTCGTGAACACTCATGGCCACGCCGCCATGTCGCTCCTGCGGGGACTCGCCGACGACATGCCGCTGATGACCTGGCTGAACGAGCACATCTTCCCCGCCGAGGCCGAACTGGTCGACCCCGAGTTCGTCTATTGGGGCACGCTGCTCTCCTCCATCGAGATGCTGAAGAGCGGGACGACGACGTTCGCGGACATGTACTACTTCCGCGATGACGCGGCGCGTGCGGCCATCGATGCGGGCATCCGCGCCGTCATGGGCCCGCACGTCATCGGCTTCCCCGCCCCCGACTTCGCCTCGCCGGCGGCGACGATGGCCGACGCCGCCGAGTTCATGGAAACGTATCGCGACCACCCCACCCTGGTTCCCGGAACGGCGGCGCACTCGCTGTACACGACGTCCCTCGACGATGCGCGCGCCGCGCTGCGGCTGGCCATCGACCACGGCGCGCCGTTTCAGATCCACACGGCCGAAGATGCAAGCGAGTTCGCGACGGCGACGGAACGGACCGGGATGGGCGTGGTGGAGGCGCTCGAGTCCATCGGCGCCCTCCGCCCGGGGACGGTGCTCGCCCACTCCATCTACCTCTCGGACGAGGACATCGAACGCATTGCAGCCGGGGGCGCCGGGGTCTCGCACAACCCGCAGAGCAACCTAAAACTCGGGATCCCGCGGGCGGCGCCTGTCGTGGAACTGCTCGCCGCCGGGGTCCCCGTCGGGCTGGGCACCGACGGACCGGCAAGCAACAACGACCTCGACCTGTTCGACGAGATGGACGCCGCCGCCAAGCTCCACAAGTTCACGAACGCCGACCCGACGGCGCTCCCCGCCGAGACCGTCTTCCGCATGGCCACGATGGGGGGCGCCCGCGTACTGAACCTCCACGACCGCATCGGCTCGCTCGAACCGGGGAAGCGCGCCGACATCGTGCTGCTCGATACGCGGCGCGCCGGGCTCACGCCCCTGTACAACGTCTATTCGCACCTCGTGTACGCGGCTCGAGGGAGCGATGTCGCTACCGTCCTCGTGAACGGCCGCGTCGTCGTCAGGGAGGGCCGGGTGCTCAGCGTCGACGAAGCGGAGGTAATGGAGCGGGCGTACACCTTCCGCGACCGGGTACGGGAGGTCATCGCCCGGGTCGCCGAGGAGACGCGCTAGCCCCGCCCGGCAGAATACGGTTGGCAGGTGTGAACGCTACGCGCCGCTTGCGTGTCCCGGCTGCGGGGGCGGCTCCCAGCCCGTCGCGGCGCGGCGCTCCTGCACGCAGCGCCTGAAGCGGAAGGCGTTCTCGGGCAGGGCGAAGTCCATCCCGTAGTTGTCGGGACCCACGGCGTCGACCCGGGCAACGATCACGCCGAGGTCGTCCCGCTCCATCGCCTCGACGAACGCTTCCCCGAACGCCATCGGCGAATCCACGGCCACCGCGTGCTCGATCCCCGCCCCGCGCGCGATCGCCGCGAGATCCGTGACGCCCGAGGTGGTGTGCGACTCGAATCCGCCCGTCGAGAGGAGGCTCCCGTTGTCGAAGATGATGTGGAGGAGGTTCCGGGGCCGGTAGCGCGCGAGTGTCGTGAAGGTGCCGAGGTTCATCAGCGCCGATCCGTCCCCGTCCAGCACGATCACCCTCTCGTGCGGCAGATGGTTCGCGAGGCCGAGACCGATCGACGAGGCGAGCCCCATCGCGTGCTGCAGGTAGAAGAAGTTCTCGCGGTGGCCGAGGTCGTACAGCTCCTGGGCGCACGCCCCCATGATCGTGACGACCAGCTTGTCCTCGATCTCGGGGTAGATCAGTTCGAGGCAGTGCACCCGTTCCATCGGTCTACATCCCCCTCAGACTTCCATGAGGTCGCGCGTCAGCAGCAGCGCGACCGGCGAGAGCGAACTCTGCGACAGCGTGTACGCCTCGGCGATCTCTTTCGCGACGAGCGCCGGATCTCTCGCGTGGTGGTAGGGGATGTTGAGCGCCTGGAGCAAACCCTCGGTCACGATCCCGCCACGAGTGTGCCACGGGTACGGCTCGCCCCAGTGGCCCCGGACCGCGATGAGCATGCAGAGCGGGACGGAATAGAGCTGAGCGAGGGAGATGATCCCGTTCATCGCCGCGAAGAAGCCGTGGTTCTGCATGAGCAGGATGTGCGGCTCGCCGGCGAAGTACGCCCCGGCCGCGACTCCGACGGCCTCCTCCTCCTTGGCGACCTGGATGAGATCGACCTCGGGGTCGTCCTCGGCGCGCTGCAGGAGGAGACCGAGCCAGGTCTCCGGCAGGGCGGAGATGCTCCGGATGCCGGCGGCCTTGATCCCGTCGAAGACGGCCTTCGAGTTCTCGTAGGAGACGGTCATGCGCCGAACGGTGCGCGGACGGCTCGGGCCGCGCAATCCCGCTCGCCCGGCGGCTCGTCGCGTCAAAACGGCGCACAGGTTGCGCCACGCGGCGGCCCGTGAACACCATGAACGCAGCAAGGAGTGCGTATGGACGAATCTGAAGGGCGGCCGGTCGACCGGCGCGGATTCATCAGGGACGCGGCGGTGGGTGCGGCCGCGTTCGCCACCCCGGGAAAGCTGATGGCAGAGCAGCCGGAGTCCTCTCACGCCCACGAGACCGGGCACGGACACGGGCACGACCACGATCACGACCACCAGGACGTGCCGCCGGACATCGCGCTCCGGGTGCGGGCGCTTGAGTCCGTCCTCGTGGAGAAGGGGATGGTGGGCTCGGCGGCGCTGGACCAGATCGTGGACACGTACGAGAACCGGATCGGCCCGCGGAACGGAGCCGAGGTGGTCGCGCGCGCGTGGGTCGATCCCGCGTACCGCGAACGCCTCCTCGCGGATGGGACCGCGGCGATCGGCGAACTCGGCTATCTCGGCGGCCAGGGCGAGCACATGAAGGTGGTGGCGAACACGCCGGAGGTGCACAACCTCGTCGTCTGCACCCTGTGCTCGTGCTACCCGTGGCCGACGCTGGGCCTGCCGCCCGTGTGGTACAAGTCCGCCCCCTTCCGGGCGCGGGCGGTGATCGAGCCGCGCGCCGTGCTGAGCGAGTTCGGCCTCGACGTGCCCGAGGATGTCGAGGTCCGCGTCTGGGACAGCACCGCGGAGATCCGCTATCTCGTGCTCCCGGAGCGGCCCGCCGGCACCGAGGACATGACCGAGGAGGAGTTGGCGGGGATCGTCAGCCGCGATTCGATGATCGGCGTGGCCCGGGTCGAGGCGCCGTCGGGAGGCGACCGGTGAACACCATCCACGACATGGGCGGCATGGACGGCTTCGGCCCGATCGAGCCCGAGGAGAACGAACCCGTCTTCCACCACCGCTGGGAAGGGCGTGTGTACGCGCTCACCCGCGCGGTCGGGCCGTGGGGCCGGGGGCGCGAATGGCCCTCCTTCCGCTACACGCTCGAGAGCATCCCCCCCGTCGAATACCTCAGCATGTCCTACTACGAGCGCTGGTTCCGGATGATGACGACCCGGCTGCTCGTGAGCGGTCTGATCTCCGAGACCGAACTGGAGACGGGCTACCCGGATCCGGGCACGCCGCGGCCGGAGCTGCTCCCGGCTTCGAACACCGGGGGGCCGGGCGCCGGGCTCCTCGACATGGATGTACCCGCCCGCTTCGCGCCGAACGACCAGGTGCGCGCGCGGAACCTTCACCCGCGCGGCCACACGCGGCAGCCGCGCTACGTCCGCGGGCGGCAGGGTACCGTGGTCGAGGACTACGGCGTCTACGCGCTGCAGGACACGGACGAGGAGGGACGGCGTCCCCTCGACCGCCGGCCGCAGCACGTCTACTCGGTGCGCTTCGAGGCGCGGGAACTGTGGGGCGAGCGGGCCGCCGCGGGCGACGCGATCTACGTCGACCTGTGGGAAGACTACATGGAGCCGGCGTGATGACGAGCGCCGGACGGGGCGGAGCCGAGCGTGTCGACGCCGAACGTCTCGCCGTCCTCCCTCCGCTGCCCGCGGACGAGGAGGGCCCGGTGTTCGAGGCGCCGTGGCAGGCGCAGGCCTTCGCGCTCGCGGTGAAGCTCTCCGAGGAAGGTCACTTCACCTGGAAGGAATGGGCCGGGACGCTCGCCGACGAACTCGCCGAGGCGGAGGCCCGCGGTGAACCGGATGACGGCTCCCGGTACTACCACCACTGGGTCGCCGCGCTCGAACGGCTCGTCGTCGACCGCCGGCTCAGCACCTCCGCGGCTCTCGACGATTGCAAGGAGGCGTGGGCGGACGCCTACCGCCACACCCCGCACGGCCAGCCCGTGGAACTGCGCCGCACTCCCTAGCGCCGCCAGACGCCGACGCCGTTCTCGTACGTGATCTCCGTCCCGTAGGGGCGCGACAGTTCGGCCAGGTGCTCGATGATCTGGCGGCCGAGTTCCTCGGGCGCGATCCGCGGCGTCCCGCGCCGGCCGCGCGGCGCCTTCCAACTGAGTTCGATCGGGTGGAAGATGATTTCGACCACCTCTTCTCCCTCGAAGGTCGCGACCGGAACGACGCTCTCGTACCACTCGGACCCGATGGGGAAACCCGTCGTGGGGTTGCCGTCCTCGTCCACCTGGAAGCGCGTGTCGTAGATCTCCGACGCGAGCCGGTCGAGCGGGATCCCGTAGCGGTCGCGCTGGTCGGAGGGCATGGGGTCGATCGTCTCGTTCTGGAAGATGAAGTTCGCCAGCGAGTAGAAGATCGGCCGGCCTCTGTAGATCTCCACGCCGCGGAGCTGGTGCGGCCCGTGGATGATGAACGCGTCCGCCCCCGCGTCGATCGTCTGCCGCGCGAACTCCTCCATCCACGCCGGCGCCGTCACGAAGGCGTTGCCGGGCTCGTGCGAGTGGCTGTTCGCGACGACGTAGTCGGCCTGGTCCGTGGCGTTCCGCACCTCGTGCAGCACCCGTTCGCGGTCCTCGTCGTTCAGCGACACGGTCGCGCGGTCCTCGTCTCCGGGGAACACGGTGGAACCGAATACGCGGACGGGCGCGTCCGCGTCGTCCGACACGTTCGTGCCCTGCCGCCGGGCGACGTCCCGCAGCGCGGCCATGGTCTCCGGCGAGCCCTCGTAGCGCGTGCTCAGCCGGAGCGGGTTCAGCCCCGGGCGACCCTGCACCGTGGGTCCGGCCTTCCCGGCGCGCGACATCGGAGTGAAGGTCGACGCCATTCCGATGAGCGCGATCCGGCCCTTCGGCGTCTCCAGATACCCGGGGCGGCTCGCCCAGCCCAGATTCTCGCCGGTCCCGGAGTGGATGAGGCCCCACTCGTCCATCAGCCGGTTCGTGAGGCGCATGCCCTCGACCCCGTAGTCCGTCGAGTGATTGTTCGCCCGGTTGTAGAGGTTGAACCCCATGTCCACGAGGTCCTTCAGCGTCTCGGGCGAGCCCACCTCGTAGTTGCCGCCGTTCTCCGCCGCCGGCCAGCCCGTGAACTCCTGCAGCCGGAACACCGACTGCTCGAGGTTCAGGAAGGCCGCATCCGTCGCGCGGATAATGTTGGCGAGGTCGTGGAAGCCCGGATCGCCGGGGTGATCGAACGGCGCCGTGCGGCGGTTCATGATCACGTCCCCCACCGCGGACAGCGTCCAGCGCGTCTCGGCGTCGATCGGCGAACGGCTCTGCGCTCGGATTTTCGACCCGATGGCCGGGGCCAGGGCGGCAAGAGATAGAACGAAGCAGAGAGCGAGAAGAGCGGGGCGGCGCATAGGGTCCTCCTTGTGACGGGATCCTGTCATTCGGGAAAAGCGGCGCCCGCGGCGCGGGCGCGGTCGAGGAGGGCCTGGTAGCGGGCTTCGGCTTCCTGCACGCGCGGTTCGAGGCGGAGGCGCTGCTGTTCCCATTCCTCCTCCAGGAGGCGGGTCGTCTCCCAGTATTCGAGATCGCCCGCGGGCCGGATGGGCTCCGTGAGCAGTTCCTGGAGCTTGGCGCGGTGGCGGGCGACGAGTTCGGGCACGGCTTCCAGCTTCCACCACGGTTCGTCCTCCACGACGACGAACACCGGGGCGCTGTGGGCGACCGTCATGTCCCGCTCCCCGTCGCGGTCGCCGAAAGCTCGGACGGCGACCCACAGGCTTTCGTCCGCCTCGATCTCCGTTTCGAGCCGCAGCCGGTCGCCGTCCCCGAACGCCTGGGTCGCGGCGGCGACAACCTCTCCGTGGACGACCAGTTCCAGCCGGTTCAGGCGGTCGATGTCGGGGTTGAGTGACGCCTCCGCCACGATCTCGAGGCGCTCCCCGCGCTCGGCGCGAAGCTCGGAGCCCATCTCCCGCCCGTTCACGCGGAACTCGAGGAAGGGCCCGTTGCTCACATAGGTGTGGCCCGAACGGTAGGCGTTATACCACTCGTTCGGGGCGAACGGCCCGTCCAGCTTCACGTACGTGCGCTCGACGCCCGGCAGCGTGGGCCCGAAGTACGGGTAGTCCGCGCCCGCGATGGGGCGGACGTTGAAGCCGAGGTTCAGGAAGCTGTACCAGATGTCGTCGTACAGGCGCCCGCCCTGCAGGACCTCGATGAAGTCGACGAGGTCGAACGGCACGTCGAGCGCGAGCCCCCGCTCGCCGTTGAAGAGTTGGCCCATGTGCGCGTAGCCGGAGATCCCGCCCTGAGCGCGCGATTCCTCGAACACCCGGTGATAGAGGAAGTAGGACTCCGGATCCGGGCGGATGGGACGCTGCAGGTTGTGGTGGATCGTGTGCCCCCGCTGGACGGTGCGCGGGTCCTCCTGCCCGGACACGAGCGCGTGGCCCTCGCGCACGTACTGTCCCGCTTCCCCCCACGCCGGCTGCTTGAAGTGGGTGACGGCGATGTTCCCCATCTCGAGCAGGTTCGCGACGTGGATGTCCTCGGCCGCGATCTGGGCCCATACGGCGTCGTCCTCCGTATGCTCGCGCGCGATGTGGACGTGGGAGTCGCCGGAGTACCAGCCCTCGGCGGGGAGGTTTGCGTAGCGCTCCAGGGAGACGGTGAGATCGGTCGTCTCATCGGCGCGCACCTCGACGGTCCGCTGATACCCTCGGTATTCGGGGCCCCGCGTCGCGACGAGTTCGTAGCTCCCGACGGGGATGCGGGCCTCGTACTCCCCATCGACGTAGAAGGCGAGGCGGTGTTCGGACGGCCACCACGTGCGCGGGTTCACCCACAGGAGCCGGACCTCGTCGACGAAGCGGTGCACGAGGACGGAGCGCTCGGAGGGGAGCGGGGCGCGGCCCGTCTCGTCGTAGAGGCCGAACCGTGCGGGGACCGGACGCCCGCTCGCCGCATCCTCGACCGCCAGGCGCAGCGTGCCGTAGCCGTCCGGGACGGGCGTGGCGTGGCTGCGCACGACCTCGATGTCGCACAGGGCGATCCCCTCCGGGCCGCCGATGGCGAGGTCCGTGTCGCGGATGCCGTGCGCGGCGAAGCGGGCGCGCTCGAGCGTCACGCGTGCGGTGGCGAAGGTCGAGCCGGACGCGGGGCCGGACTCGGGTTCGATGGTCGCGGACTCGCCGATCCCGTCGCCGCCGTTGTCGTTGAACCCCACGCTGAATGGGCCCGTGATTTCCGGCGCGTAGGTGACCACGAGGTCGACGGGCTCATCGATGTCGAACGCGAACTCGTCGTCGATGTCGAGCGCGAAGAGGGGGCCGACGACGCACGTGAGATCGCCGATGTCGCGCGTCTGGAACGGGTTGCCTCGGCCGTACATGCCGAGTTCCGAGCGGGCGACGCCGAGCGTGCGGGCGATGTTCTCGCGCGGCCACTCGAGTTCGACCACGAAGCGGGCATCGCTGTCGTGCGGCGGGGAAGGCGCGCCCTCCCCCGCCGGGCCCGCGGCTCCCGACACCAGGAGGCCGGCCCCGGCCAGAAGGCAGACCCGGCGGACGCGGGCGATCACCGCTCGTACACGACCCGGCCGCCCACCACGGTCAGATCGACCTCCATCGATTCCAGGCATGGGTCCTCGCACTCCAGCACATGGTCCGCCGTCACGACGAGGTCGGCGGCCATCCCGACCTCGAGCGTCCCCTTCTCGTTCTCTTCGAAGGTGAGGTGCGCGTACGCGCTTGTCGCCGCGCGAAGCGCCTCCTCGCGGGTGATCGCCTGGGACGGATCGAGCACGCCGGCGCTGATCGTGCCGCGCGTGGTGAAGTGGTGCAGCATCCACCACGGGTCCCACGGGACGACGGGGGAATCCGTCCCCAGCGACACCGGGATCCCGGCGTCGAGGTAGGCGCGCACGGGCGTGGTCCAGGCGGCGCGCCACGCGCCCCAGTACTTCACGAGGCTCGGCGCCGCGACGTAGAGGTGGTTCTGCGCGGTCACGGAGAGTCCGAGCGCCCGCATGCGCGGAAAGTGGTCGTCGCGCGGGATGAATCCGTGCTCGATGACCCAGCGCAGGCCGTCGATCGGCGCATCGGCGTGCGCGGCCTCGTAGCCGTCGAGGACGAGGTCGATGGCCGCGTCGCCCACCGCGTGCGTCGCCACCCGCCAACCCTGCCGGTGAAGCTCGCGGACGGTCTCCATGAAGCGCTCGGTCGGCACGGTCTGCAGGCCGTGGAAGGTGCCGCCCTCGCCCCACGGTTCCTCGTACGGCTCGCGCATGAGGCCGCCCTCGAAACCGCCGTCCACGCCGACCTTCACGCCGCCGACGCGGAGCCAGTCGTCGCCCTCGCCCATGGCCGGCCATGTGGCAAGCGCGTCGGCGAGCGGCGGCGCCCCGGCGCCGCGGGGGGCGCGGAGGACGTAGTTCACGCGCAGGGTGAGCCGGCCCTCGTCCCGGAGGCGCTCGATGGCCCGGTACTGATCGGGGGGGCCGCCCGGGTAGCGGATGCTGGTCAGGCCGCGGGAGTTGAGCGCGGCGTACTCCTCGGCCAGCGCGTCGAGGACGGCCGCCGGGTCGGGCGGCGCGGCAGCCGGCAACGTCACGAGATCCTTGGCGCGGTCGACGAGTTCGCCGTTCAGCCGCCCGCCCGGATAGCGGCCGATGCGGCCGCCCGGCACCTCCGGCGTCGATTCGTCGATGCCCCAGCGGGAGAGCGCCGCGCTGTTCAGCACGTACTCGTGCCCGCCGCGGACGACGACGACCGGCTGCCCGGGCGCCGCGCCGTCGAGATCGTCACGGTAGGGGAGGCGGTGCTCGGCGAGCTGCCCCTCGTGCCAGTCGCGATTCGTGACGATGAGTTCGCCGGGGGCGGTCTCCAGCGCGAAAGCGGCGATCGCGTCCTCTACGTCCTGCAGGGAGCGCGCGGCCGTCAGGTCGACCCCCGGACCGCCCCCGATGCCATGGTAGTGGTTGTCGGCGAGCCCCGGGATCACGGTGCGGCCGCCCAGTTCGACGACCCGTGTGTCCGACCCCGCGAGCGCCCGAACTTCTTCCGACGTTCCCACCGCCGCCACACGGCCGTCGGCGACCGCGAGCGCCTCCACCATCCCCGGCTCCCCCATCGTGAGGATCTCCCCGTCGACGAGGACGAGATCCGCCGCCTCCGCCGGGGCCTCCGAGCAGGCCGCGAGTCCAAGCGCCGCGAACCCACGCGCCGCCAGCGCGACTCCGGGTCGTGGAGGCAGGATCTTCGCCATCACGGCCCCCCTCCCGTCTCCCGGCGCAGGAGCCTGCCGGACTGCGCCTCAGTTAGCGCGCCGTCGTCGATCACGGGCACGCCGTTCACGAACACGTAGTCCATCCCCTCGGCATAGCGCATCGCGTCCCCGAACCGGGCCAGGTCCCGCACCGCGTCCGGATCGAAGATGACGAGATCCGCCGCCATCCCCGGCGCGATCAGGCCCCGGTCCGCCAGCCCCAGCCGGCGGGCGGCGAGCGACGTCATGCGGCGCACGGCGTCCTCCAGACTCAGGATCCCGTCCTCTCGCACGTATTTTGCGATCACGCGCGGGAAGGCCCCGAACGCCCGCGGATGGGAACTCGCCGTGGTCGCCGGATTCACCGGGGAGGCGTCCGTGTCGATCATCACGAACTCGGCCCGGAGCGCCTGCCACTTCTGCTCCTCGTTCATGCTCTCAGGGTTCACGCTCACGCCGCCGGCCTGCACGAGATCGAAGAACGCGTCCCACGGATCCGTCCCCAAAACTTCCGCCGCCTCGGCGACCGAGAGGTTGATCACCCGCTCGTCCACCTCGTCGGGAGCGGAGACGATGAGGACCTTGTCCCAGTCCATCCCGACGTGGCGGTACCAGTTCTCCCAGTCCGACGTGGTCTCCACCTCGCGGCGGAGTTCGGCCCGCACCGCGGGGTCGGACAGGGTCTCCAGGAAGGGAGCCCTGCCCCCCGCGTAGTGTCGCGGGTGGAGGAAGGACCCGAGGCCGATCCCGTTCCTGATGTAGGGATAGATGTCCGCCGTCACGTCGATCCCGGCCACGCGCGCCGAATCGATGAGGGCGAGGGCCTCGGCCATCAGCGGCCAGTTTTCCTGCCCCGCCGCCTTGAGGTGGTAGATGTGGACGGGGGTGCCGGCGCGGACGCCGATCTCGATCGCTTCCCGGATCGCCTCCAGCACCGAGTGCGATTCGTTCCGCATGTGCGTGAAGTAGGTCCCGCCGTACTCGCCGGCGACGCGCGTGAGTTCGACGAGTTCCTCCGTCGTCGCGTACACGGCGGGCGGATAGATGAGGGAGGTCGAGGTCCCGACGGCGCCGTCCTCCATCGCCTGCCGGACGAGCGCCTTCATCTCCTCGAGTTGCTCGGGCGTCGGCTGCACGTCCTCCTCGCCGAGGACCACGCGCCGCACCTGCGTGAGTCCGACATCGTGCACGACGTTGATCGGGATCCCGATGCGCTCGACGTGCGCGAAGTACTCGGCGTAGGTCCGCCAGCGCAGTTCCTCGCCGTTCACGACCAGCCCCCAGGGCTGGGTGGCGTCGCTCTGGGGCGCGGCGGACCCGCCTTCGCCGGAGAGGTAGGTCGTGATCCCCTGCCGGAGCTTGCTCTCGGCGCTCGGGGGATCCGTGATGAGGACGACGCTCGACTGACCCATCATGTCGATGAAGCCGGGGCTGACCACGCGGTCCGCCGCATCGATCGTGCGCACCGCCGGGTGGCCCGCGAGGTTCCCGACGGCCGCGATCCGGTCGCCGCGCAGGCCGACGTCGCCCCGCACCCAGGGATTCCCCGCCCCGTCCACGATCCGCGCCCCCGTGATGAGCACGTCGAACGGACCCGCCGACGTCGATCCCGCCTCCATCCCGCATCCGGAAAGACCGGCTGCGAGGAGACAGACTCCCAGCACAGCGGGCAGCGGAGCCGTTCTCGGAGCCCTCCTCGGAGTTCCCCGCGGCCCGTCGTGTCTCGCGTTCACCGATTTCATTGGCCAGTCCCGGGAATGGGCAACTTGGGTGTCCCATCAAGGATCGACCGGGCGTCGTCTGGCGGCAACCGCACACGCCAGCCAGTGTTGGGGACCGATTCCTGGCTCCACCGTTCCGGAGGCTGACATGACGCCGACGCCGCGCGCCCTTCGACTGTTCGGATTCCTCCTGATCGCCGGCGGCGGGTTCGCTGCGCTGCCGCTCGCGGGGCAGGACGACGTGGCCAAGTATCCGGGGCCGTTCCCCGGCGGGTATCCGGCCATGAGCGGGATCGGCGGGTCGGGGAAGATGTACATGGAGAGCTACTTTCCACCCCCGGTCACGGCGTCTCCCACCTATCCCGCGTTCTCGCCCGATGGCGCGTCGATCGCCTTCGCCTACCAGGGGCGGATCTGGGCGGTGCCGGCCGAAGGGGGCGTGGCCCGGCAGCTCACGTCCGGGGCCGGATACCACTCGCAGCCGAGCTGGTCTTCAGACGGGCGATACATCGCCTACGCCGCGGACATCGGCCTCAATCTCGACATCTTCCTGCTCGACCTGGAGAGCGGGGCTTCCCGCCGGCTGACGGAAGATCCCGCGATCGACATGCGGCCGCGGTTCTCCCCGGACGGCTCCCGGATCCTGTTTACGACCGGACGGGACGGGACGTTCGATCTCTGGGCCTACGACCTCGGGGCGGACGCGTTGGAGTCCGTCATCGCCCACCCGGGGGCGAACGACATGGCCGGCGACTGGATCGGCGACACGGGCGATATCGTCTTCGTCTCCAAGCGCGGCGAGGCGGCGCTCGGCTCGGGCTCCCTGTGGCGGTGGAGCGCGGACACCGGCGAGGCGGAACTCCTCATCCGCATCGAGACGAACTACCAGGCCTCGCCCGTCGTGGCCCCGCATGGCGGCTCGGTGGCCTACGTCACCGACGCCTCCGGGAACAACGACATCTACCAGGTACCGACCTACCGGGCATCCGCGGCGCAGGATCGCTCCAGCCCGGGAATCCAGCAGGTCCGGCTCACGCACACCCGCACGGACGAGTACTTCCCCTCCTGGTCTCCGGACGGGGAGCGCCTCGTCTACGCGCGGAACGGGGGCCTCCACGGCGAGGAACGGACGATCGACGGCGGCATGGGATTCGGGCTCTACACGACGGGGCGCGGGGGCGGCGAGCCGGTCCCGGTGCGAATCGAGGATTACGCGTGGTCCGAGCCCACGGGCCGGGTGCAGATCCGCGTCACCGACCCGAGGGGGCGGCGGGTCCCCTCCCGCATCTACCTGGAGGGGTCGGACGGGCGGAGCTACTTCCCGGACGGGAGCTTCCCGCGCGTCCTGAGCGGGCCCGAGGACTACTACTTCCACACGGACGGGAGCTTCTCCGTCACCCTCCCGGTCGGGGCGGCCGAACTGGAGGTGTGGCGAGGCTTCGAGTACGAGCCCGTCGCGCAAACGGTCGACGTGCGGGCTGGCGAGTGGACCAACGTGGACGTCCGGCTCGAGCGCTGGATCGACATGGCGGCGGACGGCTGGTATTCCGGGGACAATCACATTCACCCGAACTATGGCGGCCATTACTTCGTCACCCCGCTCGACCTCGGGAACAAGGCGCTGGCGGAAGACCTCAATGTGGCGAACGGGATGATCGCCAACTATTGGGCGAACAGTCGCGTGGAGGACCTGGAACACTTCCTCGGCCACCCGCATCCGCACCCGGACCCGCGCACGATCGTCTACTACAACGAGGAGTACCGGCCGAACTTCTTCGCCCACATGTCGCTGCTGAACCTCGTGGAGCTCATCACGCCGTTCTACATCGGTTACGAAGGGACGGCATTCCGGGAACTCTATCCCGACAACGCGGCGGTGCTCCGGCGCGTGCACGAACAGGGCGGCATCGGCGGCTACGTGCACCCGTTCGGGCTCAGTCACCGCGGGCCGGACCCGGCGCCCGGCGGGGCGCGCGAACTGCCCGTCGACGCGATCCTCGGGCTGGCCGACTTCGTGGACGTCTCCTGCATCTGGAGCGATGAACTGGGGACGGCCGCCATCTGGTACCGCCTCCTCAACACCGGCTCCCGGATCCCGGCCACCGCGGGGACGGACGCGATGACCGACATGTGGCGGCATCCGGCCGTGGGAACGACGCGCTCGTACGTCTACACGGGCGAGGAGGACCTCGACTACGACGAGTGGGCGGACGCGATGGCCGCGGGTCACGCCTTCGTGACGAGCGGACCCATCCTCACGCTCGACGTGGACGGCAGGGGGATGGGCGAGGAACTCGCGGCGTCACGCGGCGAGAGCGTGAGGGTCGCGGTCACCGCGCGCTCGCTGTTCGAGATGGAGCGGCTCGACATCATCCGGAACGGCGAGATCATCCACACCGTCGAGGCGACGGGCGACGGCCGGACGCTGGAGGCGGAGATCGACGTCGCCATCGACGGAAGCGGCTGGATCGCCGCGCGGGTCCTCGGGCCGACGCAGCACGGCGCCATGGACAGCTACCTGTTCGCCCACACGAACCCGGTGTTCGTCATCGCCGATGGCGAGCCGATCCGGTCGCCGGAAGACGCCGCGTTCTTCGTGCGCTGGATCGAACGGACGCTCGACGACATCCACTCGATGGACCGCTGGGACGACCCGGCCCACAAGGCGGAAGTCGTCGCGACGTTCGAGGAGGGCCTCCGCCTGTACCAGGCCCAGGCGAACGATGGTCGCTGAGGGCCGCGGGGCGGCCATGTCGGCGACCCCGGAACTCGAAGTACCCGGCGACTTCTTCAACCCCGAAGTACCGCTCGACGCACTGCCCGGCGCCGAGAACGTCGACTGGACGCCGCTTCACCCCCGTTTCGCGAGGCGCCTCCAGGTCGGGGCGACGATCCGGGCCGTCGTCTACGTCCTGGGGGCCGGGGCGTTCCAGATGGCGGTATCCCCTCGCAACCGGGCCGCTATCGCGGAGTCCGTGCCGTGGCTGCCGGCCCTCCTGTGGACGGCACTGGGGGTCTTCTGCATGTGCTCCATCGTATGGCCGCTGATCGCCGTCCCGCGTCGGGGGTATGTCGTCCGCGAGAAAGACCTCCTGTACAAGTCGGGCGTCCTTTGGCGCTCCGTGAAGGCGTTCCCCTTCAATCGCGTGCAGCACACCAAGCTCCACAGCACGCCGCTGGACCGCCGGTTCGGGTTGGCCAGCCTGTCGGTCTTTCCGGCGGGAGGCGGCCTCGGCAACCACGTCCGCGGTTTGGGACGGGAGACGGCAGAGCGGCTGCGCGTGTACGTCTCGGAACGAATCGAATCCGGGGCGCTCGCCGCCGATTCCGACGAACGCTTCGAAGCCACGGGGGACGCCGGCCGGTGAATCCGCCGAACCCCGGCGATTGGCAGCGCTCCTCCCCCTTCGCCCTTCTCTTCTTCGCCGGAAACGTCGTCAGGATCCTGGCGCGAGCGATGCTGGGTGCCCTGATCCCGCTGATCGCGATCATACCCCTGGTGCGGGACGATCCCGGCGCTCTCGGGATTCTGCTCCTCGTGCTCGGGGCGGTTCTCCTGCTGCCCTTCGTCGTGGGCGCGGTTCAGTGGGCTTGCTTCAAATTCCGGATCGCCGGCGACCGACTCCTCATCCGCAAAGGCGTCCTCAAGAAGACCGCGCTGGACCTCCCTTACGAGCGCGTGCAGGGCATCAACGTCAGGCGGTCCCCGGTCGACCGCCTGTTCGGGCTGGTCACAGTCACACTCGATACGTCGGGCTCGGTCCAGGCCGAGGGCAAACTGCCGTCGATCAAGACGGAGGTCGCCCACCGGCTGCAGCGCAGCGTGACGGCGCTTCGACCCGTCCTCGGAGGCCCCGCCGCGGGCGAGGGGGACTCGGCGGCCGCGGGCGCCAGCGGGTCGGCCGCTCCGGTGGAAGCGCGGTCCGGCGTCGGACGGGACTCCGTCCTTCTCCGGCTCGGCTCGGCCGATATGGTGCGCATCGGGCTCGCCAGCCGGAACTTCATCTTCGTGGCGGCGCTGGTCGGCGTGCTGACCGACCTGCTCCAGCCTGGGGATTCCCTCGATCCGATCCTGGAGGCGATCGAGGCCGGCGTCGACAGTGCCGCGAGCGCGTTCACCAGTCTCGGGGCGCTCGCCCAGGTGGGGCTCGCGGCCGCCGTGATCGCCTCCATCGCGGGCGTGGCGCTCCTCCTCACGGTGACCGCCGCGTTCCTGCGACACCACAACTTCACGCTGCAACACGACGGCGGCCGGTTCCGTTCGCGCGCGGGTCTCCTCACGCAGCGCGAGGTCGTGGTCGAGGCGCCGAAGATCCAGCAATTGACCGTGAGCCAGGGCCTCGTGCTGCGGTGGCTGCGGCGGTACCGGCTCTACGCCCTCCCGGCCGCGGCCGTCTCCCCGGACGCGGGCCGGGTCTCCGCCGTCGAAGTGCCGGATGTGCTCGAGGTGCCGCTCCTGGGTGACCGGCTCGCCGAGGAGTTGCGGTCGCTGATGTTCGAGCGGGAAGCGACGGCGGTTCCCGTTCTGCCCGGAAGCCTGGGTCTCAAGCGGGTGTCGCCCCACTACATTCGCGCGCTTGCCCTGCGTTACGCGCTCGTCCTCGTCGCCGTCTTCGGAACCCTCCTGTTGCTGGCGGGCGCCGGAGTGTTCGCCCGCACCTCCACGATCCTCTTCTGGTGGGCCGCATCCATCCCGGCCGCGGCGCTCGCCGCCTGGCAGCGGTGGCGCCGGCAGGGATACGCGTACGACCGCGACGGACTGGCGAGCCGCAGCGGATTCCTGGGAAGCGAGGTGAAGGCGTTCCCCCTGCGGAAAGTTCAGTCCGCGACCGTCCGGCAGTCCCCGCTGCAGCGCCGGAAGGGACTGGCCACGCTGCGGGTACAACTGGCGTGCGGGAGGATCACGGTCCCGTACATCGACCGCCGTGTGGCTCGTGCGCTACGGGACTACATCCTGTACCGGGTGGAGTCCTCACGCCGACGCTGGCATTGACCGAGCAGTCCGTGGGAAGCGACGCCCGCCACTTGCCCGAGCCCGGCTACCGGCCCTTGAAGTTCGGTTCGCGCTTTTCCGTGAAGGCGCGGGGGCCTTCGGCGTGGTCCTCGGAGACGAGCATGCGCTCGTAGGCGGGGAACCGGCCCTCCTGGACGGCCTCGAAGGCGTCCCGCACCGACAGACCCTCGATCTCGCGCACGATCTCCTTGATCGCCCGCATCGAGAGCGGGGCGTTTCGGGCCAGGCCCTCGGCAACCTCCCGCGCCTTCGCGAGCACCTGCTCCGAAGGGACAACCCAGTTCACGAGGCCCCATTCGTGCGCCTCCGCCGCCCTCATCCGGCGGCCGGTGAGCAGCATCTCCATCGCGACGTTCCGCGGCAGCCGCCTCGGAAGCCGCTGGACACCGCCCGCGTCGGGCACGTTCCCCAGGCGGCCCTCGGGAAACCAGAACTCGGCGCCCTCGCTCGCGACGATGAGGTCGGCGGCGAGCATGATCTCGCACCCTCCCCCCACCGCCAGGCCGTTCACGGCGGCGATCACGGGCTTCGTCAGGTCCCACAGTTCCGTGATCCCGCCGAAGCCGCCCGCCCCGTAGTCCATCCGCTCGTGCTCCCCTCCGGCCGCGGCCTTCAGGTCCCAGCCGGCCGAGAAGATGCGGTCGCCCGCCGAGGCGAGGATCGCCACGCGGAGGTCATCGTCGTCGCGGAAGCCGCAGAAGACCTCTCCCATGCGGATGCTCGTCGCCGCGTCGATCGCGTTCGCCGGCGGCCGGTCCAGCGTGACTTCGAGGACGTGCCCGCGGCGCCGGGTGCTCACCGGATCGGACATGATCAGCGACTCCTTTCGCGGTAGCTCCGCAGGCGGGCGAGGTTCCGGATGTCGGCGTCCGCGCCGTCCTCCCCCTTCGGGGTCTCCAGGATCTTGGGGACGTGGCGCAGGCGGGCGTCCCGCATCAAGCGTCGGAACGGGCCCTCGCCGAGGCTGCCTGCTCCGATTTCCTCATGGCGGTCCTTTCGCGAGTCGAAGGGGTGCTGCGAGTCGTTCACGTGGATGAGCCCCAGGCGTTCGAGTCCCAGCGCGCGGTCGAACGCCTCCCAGACGCCATCGTAGTCGCCGACCAGGTCGTATCCGGCCGAGTAGGCGTGGCACGTATCGAAGCAGATGCCCACGCGCCCCCGCTGCGACTCCGGGATCCGATCGAGGATGGCGCGCAGGTTCTCGAAGCTCGCCCCGACGGTCGTCCCGGCGCCGGCCGTGAGTTCGAGGAGGACGCGGGTCGGACCCCCCACGGCCTCCAGCGATTCGGTCACGCCCCGCGCGTTGCGCGCGAGCCCCTCGTCGATGTCCCCATCCGTCGCGTTCCCGGGATGGGTCACCAGAAAATCGAGATCGAGGCGCGCGCAGCGCCGCAGCTCGCTCTCGAAGCTGCGTTGCGACATCCGCCACAGCCGCCGGTCGGGGGATGAGAGGTTGATGAGATAGGAGTCGTGGGCCCCCGCGACGGCGATCCCGTGCTCGGCGCGCGCCGCCTTGAACGCCGCGGCCGTCTCGTCGTCGATGCGCGGCTCGGCCCACCGGTTGGGCTGCTTGGTGAAGATCTGGAAGTTCGCCGCCCCGATCTCCGCCGCGCGCCGCGGCGCGGCCGGCACGCCGCCCGCCACAGAGACGTGGGCGCCGAGTTCGTCGCGGGCGCCTGCTCCCGCACTCTCCGGCGGCGCGGTCACGCCTTCCGCGGTGGCTGCGAGGGACGCAGTTCGACGCGGCTCACGTGGGCTTCCTTCGGATAGGAGAGCAACTGCATGACCGCCACCGCGCAGTCATCCACGTGGAGGCGCCAGGTCCGCTCCGGCACCTGCTCCCGGCCGTTGAAGTACGTGTCCACGCTCCCGGGCATCACGATGCTCACCCGCACGTCGTCGTAGCGCACGTCGAGCAGCATCGCCTCGGTGAGTCCGAGCAGGCCGTACTTGCTCGCGTTGTACCCGGTGCCGCCGTGGAAGGGATGGCGGCTGGCGAGCGACGCGATGTTCACGATGAATCCGTCGCCGCTCGCGCTCAGGTGGGGGAGCGCGGCCCTGGAGCAGTAGAAAACGCCGCCGAGGTTCACGTCGATCTGGAGTTGCCACTCCTCGACGCTCATCTCCCGCAGCGGTTTGAAAATCCCGAGTCCGGCGTTGTTCACGAGGATGTCGAGCCGGCCGAAGCGGGCCACGGTGTCCTCGACCATGCGGTCGCAGGCACCCGCGTCTGCCACGTCGCACACGATGCCCAGCGCCCGGTCGCCGAGTTCGGCCTCGGCCGCGCGCACATCCGCCCCGGTCCTCGCGCAGACCGCAACGGACGCTCCCGCCTCCAGCAGGTGCTCCGCGATCGCGCGCCCGATCCCCTTCGTCCCGCCCGTCACGAGCGCGACCCTGCCCATCATGTCCGGTTCCATGCCACTCCTCTCACGGCTGCGACCCTTCCGGGCTCCTCAGATCGGGAGCCAGTAGGCGACCTTGAGCAGGAAGACGTGTTGCCCTCGCGCGCGCAGGCTGTCGACGAGACGGCCGGGATCCACGAGTTCGCCCGAAGTCCGCATGTCGGAGCGGTCCTGCTGCCAGACGAGGAAGAGCGTGCTGCCCGGCTGCCACTCCCAGCGGAGGACGACGTTGCTGCGCAGCGAGAGGATGTTGAAGTCCCCGTCGGGGAGCGTAAACGATCGGCCACCCTCGGTCACGTCCCACGACCCGTCACGGCGGCGATCGATCCTCGATCCCATTTCGCCGTACAGGAGCAGGTGTCGCTGGCCCGGTTCGAGGAGTTCGCCCAGTCCGTGGCGCCGTCCGCTTGCCGCGAACGGCTCGAAGTAGGCCTCGAGCGTGAGGTCCGGGCCGAAGGCGTAGGCGCCGCGGAGGCGGAGGGCGAGGGTGCTGCGGTCGATGGCGGAGAAGATGTAGCGCCGGTCGAAGGTGGCCCGCCGGCCACCGGCCCGCGTCGTGAGGTACTGGCGCGATTCCGTTTCGCGCCGGTAGCTGGGTTCGACTTCGAGTTGCAGGGCGGCCCCCGGGCGGAGCGTGAGCGCGCCGGCCACGTCGTACGACCACCCGCCGATCTCGTCCCGCCCGTAGGCCCCCCTGAGCCGGAAGCCGGTCCGGAAGGAGCGGTCGGTGGCGAGCGCGAGGCCGGCCTGCCAGCGCGCGAGCGTCTCCATGAGGGGGCCGCCGCGCGTGAGGTGGTCGCTGAGCGCGCGCGGGTGGTATCCGCCCTCGAGCGTCGTGCGCAGGTAGTTGTGCCAGGTGGCGGTCGCCCGGGCCCCGATCGTCGTCTCCGTGCGCACGCCGTCGAAGTTCCACGAACTCGCCGAGGTGAGGCCGACCTGCCATGCGCGGGCAAACGCGGTCGGAATCGTCTCGCGGATCGCGATGTCGGCTGCGGCCGTGAGCCGGTCCGCGTTGAACATCTGTCCCACGTCGTTGATCTCGAAGCCCGGCGAGACGGCTTCGCCCCGCACGCGCCACAGCCAGCGCCGCCCGCCCACCTTCCGCATCCCGAGGGCCGCGGTGTACCCGGAGAGCGCGGAACGCGATGGGTCCAGCAGGGCGGTCTCGCGGTCCGGCCGCTGGAAGAAACGCGCGCTCGAGCGCTGCACCCGCAGGATCGCATCCGGGTTCCCGCTGAGGTGCGAGAACCCCGCGTGTCCCGTGAGTTCGTACTCGCCCCCTGCGAAGCGCAGGTTCCAGTCCGTGCCGCCCGCGTAGGCGCGCCACGGGAGGAGCGCGGCGAGTTCCGGACGGCCCTCGCGGCTGAGCGTGGTCCCCGTGAAGCCGAGCGTGGAACCCTCCTCCCCGAACTCCTGCTCGAGTCTCGCCACCGCGAAGGCGCTCAGGGGGGCGATGGGGACGGCGCTCTCGATCGTGTCCGTCGCGGCCGGGCGCCGGGTGAAGTGGAACGCCCGGGCATCCTCGCGACCGGTGACGGCGAAGAGCGCGCCCACCGAGGTCCCGCCGGGGAGTCGGCCCGTGACCTTCCCCGCCCCGAGAATCGTCGTTTGATCCGGCGCGACGACGCTGTCGGCGTCCGCCCGTCCCGCAGGCGGAGCCCCGATGCGCCGCGAGTAGAAGTAGCGCGGGCCCAGCCCCTCCATGAGTTGGCGACCTTCCGTGAAGAAGGGGCGGCGCTCCTCGAAGACTTCCTCGAACGCGGTCAGGTTCACCACCGCGGGGTCCGCCTCGACCTGTCCGAAGTCCGGGTTGACGGTGGCGTCGAGCGTCAGGCTCGAACCGAGACCGACCTTGAAGTCCGCCCCCACGCGGGACTCGCTCCGCGTCACCACGCCCGCCATGGGACCGCCCGTGGGCGTGCGCAGATCGCCCGCCACGTAGGGCAGAAACTCGATCCCCCGGCTCCCCCGCACGCCCTCGAGTCCGGTGAGGTCGCCGAGGCGCGACGACCACCCCGGCTCGCTCCGCACCACGAGTTCCCACAGGAGGTTCTCCTGGATGTCGGGCATGTAGCGGTTGATGTTCACGCCCCACGCCGACTCGTCGCCGTTGAAGCGCAGTTGCGAGAACGGCATGCGCATCTCGGCCGTCCACCCGAGCGAGTCGCGCTGCACGCGCGCCGACCACACGGGATCCCACGTGTAGTCGCGGTTCGACACGTTGTCCTCGGGGTGGTACCAGTCCGTGCGGCTGCCCGCCGCGTTCACCCCGAAGGAGACCGCCGTGCGCCGGTTCAGGTAGGGGTCGAGCGAGACGAGCAGGCGCTCGGAACCGGTGTTCTGGTCGCGGCGCGTGCGGTAGGCCTGGATGCCGGCGGGGTCGTCCGTGTACATGCGCCCGGCGATCCACAGCGCGTCGTCGTCGAACGCGAACGCGACTTCGGTCCGCCGCGTGGCCGGCTCGCCCTCGTCCGGCTCGCGCTGCCAGAACGTCGTCGCGAATTCCGCCCGCGACCACACCGCGTCGTCCAGATGGCCATCCAGCAGGAGAGTCCCATTCGCGTCGCGCGTGGCCCTGAGTTGCTGCCGGTCCTCCGGGCCCAGGCCCTGCGCGCCGAGCGCCGGGGCCGCGGGGAACAGGATCAGGATGACGGCGGCGACGGCCGGCGGAATGCGGCGCGAGCTGTCAGCGCTCAAGGAAGACATCCTTCGGGATGAAGCCGGTCACGACCTGGGTCAGGTCGACGACCTCGCTCACCCGGAAATCGACGGCGATGCTGGCGAGGGAAAGCGCCCTGTCGGGCGCCAGTCCCTTCTCCTCGACGAGGAACTCCACCACGAGCCGGGTCGCCTCGCGCGCGGCGCGGTCGAGGTCGAGATCGATGCCCATGATCAGGTAGTGCGTCGGAGTCTCCGCGCGCGGGGCCGGGATCGTCACGCCCTTGTGCACCACGAACTGGAACACACCCGTGAGCGACTGCTCGATCGCGGTACCGCTCACCTCCCCGTCGCCCTGCGCGCCGTGCCCATCGCCCGCGTAGAAGAGCGCCCCCGGATGGAAGACGGGGAGGTACAGCATCGTCCCGGCCGTGAGGTCCTTCACGTCGAGGTTGCCGCCGAAGGCGCCCGGCGGGCGGGATCCCTGGACGCCGGGCACCGTCACGCCCGGCTCGCCCACGACCGGATCGGGGGCGACGGCGAGGATGCCCATGAACGGCGCCAGCGGCACCTGGATGTCGGACGAGAAGAAGGCGACTTCCCGTCCGTCCGCGTCACCCGTCCGGATCAGGTGCCGGCCGGCCGGAATGTCGAGCGGTTCGTCCCCTTCGCGGGCGCCGGGATAGCTCGGGGAGAAGACCCCGCCCCGGCCGCTGGTGGAGTTCACGCCCCACGGTACGCGCGTCTCAATGTCCAGGATCCGGACCTCAAGCATGTCGCCCGGCTCGGCCCCCTCGATGTGGACCGGACCCGTGATGACGTGCCCGCTCCGCCCCTCGCGTGGACGGGCTTCGCGCGAGGCCCAGAAGTCGATGACGTCGTCGAGGATCTCCTCCCGCGGCACACCGAGTCCTGTCAGGAACTCGACCGGGTGCTCGTCCTGCGTGGCCCCCACGTGGGTCAACGTCTCGATCCGCACGGTCTCGCCGGACGCGATCCGCAGCACCGGCTCCTTGTCGATCGGGAACCAGCCCCAGTTGAGCGTTTCCGGCCGCGACGGGAGGAAGTGGTCGGCTTCGACCTCCCCGGCTTCAGCGACATTCATCTCTTCGCTCACGGGCGGGGCACACCCCAGCGCGAGCGCACAGCCCATGGTCACCAGCCCCGGCCTCATTTGACGCGACATGGAACGCTCTCCCACGCTGAGGGTCAGCGTTTACAGTGGATCTTCCCGTTCCGGGAGGCAACGATCCCGGACATGACGCAGAGGGCGGCCATGAAAGACGGCATCCGGCGCGTGATCTTCCTCCTTCCGATCGTTCTTTCGGCGTGTTCGAACCCGGGGGCGGGCGCCCCCGCCGAGGGTGGCCCCGCCGAGGGTGGCGTGCCGACGTTCGCGGTGGACCCGAGCTGGCCGCGCGAGATGCCCAACCTCTGGATCATGGGATCCATCACGGGCGTGTTCGTCGACGCGCGCGATCACGTCTGGGTCACGCACATCCCGGAGTCGCTGACGCCGGAGGAGACGTCCGCCGTGCAGGACCCGCCGCTCGGCACCTGCTGTGTTCCGGCCCCGGTCGTGACCGAGTTCGACCCCGAGGGGAATCTCGTCCAGGGGTGGGGCGACCCGGCCACGCAGGACGTCTCGGAGTTCCCGCGCAACGCGCACGGCATCTTCGTCGACCATAACGACTACGTGTGGGTGGGCACCTACCGGCACCACCGGGTGATGAAGTTCACGCGCTCCGGCGACCTCGTGATGACGATCGGCCGCTACGACGAGAACGCGGGCAGCCACGACACGGAGCTTCTCGGCGGCCCCGCCGGCATCTGGGTGGACCCGGAGGACAACGAGGTCTTCATCGCCGACGGCTACCAGAACCGCCGCGTCGTCGTGTTCGACGGCGAGACCGGAGCCTACCTCCGCCACTGGGGCGCCTACGGGGAGCCGCCGGACGACGCCTACGAGTACGACTACGCCGGGCGGACGCCGGACTCGGAACCGCCGCGCCAGTTCTCCACCGTGCACGACCTCACCGGATCGAACGACGGCCTCATCTACGTCGCCGACCGCCGCGGGAACCGGATCCAGGTGTTCGATCAGGAGGGCGCGTTCCAGGCCGAGAAGATCGTGGCCCCGGCCACGCGCGCCTCGGGCTCGGCCTTCGTCGTCGCCTTCTCACCCGACGAGGAGCAACGCTGGCTCTACCTGGCGGACGGCACCAACCACAAGGTGTGGATCATGCGCCGAAGCGACCTCGAGATCGTGGGCGAGTTCGGCCGCGGAGGGCGCCAACTCGGCCAGTTCCTGCGCCCGCACGGGATGAGCGTGGACTCCCGCGGCAACATCTACGTTGGCGAGGCCTCCACCGGCCGCCGAATGCAGCGCTTCACGCCGCATTGATACGGGACAAGATTGCGACACGCCGGTTCCGGAGGCTCAGGCACGACCACGTGAGCAGCGAACCCGGCGCGTGGTGGATTCACCGGGTGGCACCGTTCCCCGCGTCGGGAGACCCGGTCAACCTCTTTCGTCGCCTCCAGGCAGTCGTCGCCGCCATGCCGCGTACCCGCATCGTCACGGCGACGGACGATTACCTGCACGCCGTCTGCCGAACCCGGCTCGGGTTCCGCGACGATCTCGAGTTCCGCTGGTGCCCGTCGGAGAACGTCGCCCATGTAGCGTCGGCGTCTCGCATCGGCCTGTTCGATTTTGGGGTAAACCGGCGGAGGGTGGAGCGGGTGCGCAGGAAGCTTGAAGCCGAAGTCAGCCGCGGTTGCCCTCGCCCCAGGCGGATGTGAGCGGCTCGCCGTCGATGAAGCGGCCCGGGCGGAAGGGTGAGATGTCTATGTCCGCTGCCTCGCCGCAGATGACGTCGGCGAGGGCCTCGCCGATCGGGGGGCCGAGCTTGAACCCGTGGCCGCTGCCGCCGAAGAAGGCGTAGTAGCCCTCGAGGCCGGGCTCCGGGCCGACAATCGGGTGCCAGTCGTCCGTGATCGTGTAGAGCGAGGCGTAGCCGCCCAGGTGGCGGGCGCGGGACAGCGCCGGGATCCGCTCGAAGAGCGGGCGCTCGATACGCTCGCGCATTGCGGGATCGAGGGCCGGATCGCAGTCGTCCGGATCCACCGGCTCGATGTCCTTGGGCGCCCCCAATCCGGCGATGATCCGGTCGTCCCCGCAGGGCCGCAGGTAGACGCGCAGGCCCGGGTCCGAGACGACGGGGAGGTCGCCGAACCTGGCTGGCTTCTCCACGAACAGATCGCTCTCGCGGCTCCAGCGCAGCGAGTACCTCAGGCCGAGCCAGGAGCCGACCCGCTCCGCCCAGGGACCCGCGGCGTTCACGACGACGTTCGTCGCGATCGTCCCCTCCTCGGTCTCCACCGCCACGACGCGGTCCCCGTGCAGGCGGACGCCCGTGGCGGCGACGCCGGCGCGGGGTTCGAGCCCCCACGGGCGGGCCGCGGCCGCGAGGTTTTCCGTCGTGCGCGTCGGGTCGGCGTAACCCGAGCGGGGCTCGAGGATGCCGTACGACACGCCATCCAAAGCGAGGGGCGGCGCCAGATCGGCCACCTCTTCCACGGTGAGGCGTTCGACGTGGAGACCGTGCCGCCGCTCCGACTCGAGAATGTGCTCCCCGGCCGCGCGCAGACGCTCGCCGATCAGGAGGAGGAATCCGATGGGCCGGAACCCGCAGTCGCCGCCCAGCAGGTCCCGGTCGTTCTCGAACATGTGAAGGGCGCGCTTCGCGAGTTCGAGCGTGATCGGGTTCGAATAGTACGTGCGGACGATCGCGGCGGAATGTCCCGTGCTCACGCCCGCCAGGCGCCCCTTCTCCAGGAGCACGACGCGTCCGAACCCTCGCTTGGCGAGGAAGTGCGCGGCGCTCGCGCCCATGATCCCGCCACCGATGACCACGGCGTCGGCGGTCTTCGGTCCCGCGGTCATCGTCCCTGCGCTCGGCGCAGTCTCCTCGTCTCCGCGAGGTCGACGGTCCATTCGCCCGGCTGGATGGCCACGCCGTAGGCGGCGCGCGCCCGGGCGCGGGAGATCTTGCCTTCCCGCACGTCCCGGAGCACCGCGTCCGGATCCCGTTCGTGCGCCGGTCCGAACCCGCCCCCGCCGGCCGTCTCGATCCGCACCCGGTCTCCCGTCGCCAGTTGCACCGTCGCCTTCGAGCCGAGATCCCGCGCCTCGCCGCCCGAGATCAGCCGGTAGCTCGCGACCTTCCCGTCGCCGCCCCCGTGCAGGCCGTGGGCCGGGAACCGCGCCCGGTCGGCCAGCGTCGTGAACGTCGGCTCGTGGCCCACGAACTCGTACTCGCGGCACAGCGCGAGGCCGCCCCGCCGCCGGCCCGCCCCCTCCGAGTCGGGAACGAGGCTGTACTCGTGGATCCGCACCGGATAGTTGAGTTCGGTCTCCTCGATCGGCGCGTTCTGCGTGTTCTGGATGTGGGTCTGGACCGCGTCCGGGCCGTCTGCGTCGTGCCGCCCGCCGTACCCGCCGGCGAGCGTCTCGAGGAAGCAGTAGTACTCCCCTGTACCCGGATCCTCTCCCCCGAACCCCACGTGGCAGATCATCCCCTTCGTTCCCGCGGGAACGCGCTCCGGCATGGGGCCCGCGAGCGCCCGGAACATGATGTCGCACAGCCGCATCGCGACTTCCCAGCCGCCGACCACTCCGGCGGGCGGCCGCACGTTCACCGCCGACCCCTCCGGCGCGACCACCTCGATCGGACGATAGAACCCCTCGTTCAGCGGGATGTCCGGGTCGACCAGGCACTTGAGCACGTAGACGCAGGCGGTGAAGCACTGCGTCAGGTTGCAGTTCATCGGCGCCGCGCGCTGCGGGTCGGTCCCCGTGAAGTCGAAGCGCGCCGTCGAGCCGTCGAACCGGATCCGGACCTTCAGGTGGACCGGCTCCCCGGTGATCCCGTCGTCGTCGAGGCACCCCTCCGCCGCGAACTCTCCCCGCGGAAGCTCCGCCAACTCCGCCCGCAGCCGCCGCTCGCTGTACTCGATCATGCGCTCCATGTACGAACCCAGCATCTCCGCCCCGTAGCGCTCCCACAGCGCGGACAGCCGCCGCAGCCCGATCTCGTTCGCCGCGTGCTGCGCCCGCAGGTCGCCCGCCACTTCCTTCTTCGCGCGCACGTTGGCGAGCATGAGCTTCAGCACGTCGTCCACCAGATCGCCGCCGTCGAAGAGCTTCACGACGGGGAGGATGATCCCCTCCTGGTAGATCTCGCGGAACGCCCCGATGCTCGCCGGCGCCCCGCCTCCCACGTCCACGTGGTGACAGCAGTTGGCGACGTATCCCGTGAGTTCCCCCTCGTGGAAGAAGGGCGTGATGAGAAAGACGTCGTTGAGGTGGCTCGCCTGCCGGTGCGGATCGTTGACCAGCAGCCCGTCCCCCGGACCCAGCGTCCCCTGCCCGTGCTCCGCCTCGTACTCGGCCACCGCGCGCGGGACGAGGCGCCCGATCGTCACCAGGTGCGCCGGCTGGCAGAACGCCTGCGCGATCATCCGCCCGTTCGCGTCCACGAAGGCGCAGGAATAGTCGAGCCGCGTCTTGATGTTCGTCGAATAGGCCGTGCGTTGGAGCGTGACGGACATCTCCTCCGTCGCCTCGACGAGCGCGTTCCGGATCACCTCGAAGAGGACCGGATCCACGGAACTCACGGTCCGACTCTCACGCTGCGGCATTTCGGCCCCCGGTTCGAGTCTCGAGACGCGCCCCGATCCACAGAATCAGGATCGTGAGAGGCAGTCCGACCAGGATCGGATCCAGTTCCCAGATGATGACGACGGCCCCCACCTCGCGGATCGCCCCGAACGTCTGCCATACCGCCTGCACCGTGGCGCCGATGAGCATCGCCGCCATCACCGTCCGCGGCGCCTGCCGAAGCGACGGGAAGAGGACGATCCCGATCAGCGCGGGGGCGACGGAGGCCCCCATGATCCGTCCCCCGATCCAGAACAGTTCGATGAGGAGGGGGAGCGCCAGGTAGAGGGCGGCCGCGAGCGCCCCGACGAGGAGGACGTTGAGGCGGTAGACCCAGAGCTGCCGGACGGCGCTCGCCGTGGGCGCGATGAAGCGCGCGTAGAGGTCCAGCGTGAAGTTGGAGGCGATCGTGTTGATGGTGCTGGAGAGCGTCGACATGCTCGCCGCGAGCACGCACACCACGACGAGGCTCGCAAGTTCGTTCCCCGCCGCCCCGAACGCGAGCGTGACGAAAGCGTCCTCCGCCGGGAGATCCGGCCCGTAGACCGTCCGGGCGACGATCCCGATGAGGGGCGGCGTCATGTACCAGATCGACGCGATGACCCCGCCGTACAGAAACCCGCGCCGCGCCACGTCCGCGCTCTTCGCCGCGAAGCCGCGCTGGATGAGCCCCTGGTACGCGCCCGTGATCGCGAGGCCGATGACGATCCACGCCATCACCTGGGTGACGCCCGCCCGCCCGAAGATGTCGATCAGTGCCGGATCGAGGCCGGCGCTCAGCCCGCCGAGTCCTCCGGCCGCGGCCAGCCCCGCCACGAGCACCGCGATCGAACCGGCGAGGATGATGAAGAACTGGATCGCATCCGTCGCCATCACCGCCCACATGCCGCCAAGGAATACGTAGACGGACGTGACGCCGAGCCACAGAAGGAGCGATTCGGCCACGGAGATGCCGAGCACCGCGGTGGTGACGAGGGTCAGCGCCCCGATCGTCCCCGCCGTCACGCCCATGTCCCGGAGGATGACGAGGAGGAGGGAGACGATCCGGTGCCGCGGGCCGAAGCAGCGGCCGAAGAGTTCCGGGATCGTGATGACGCCGGTCTCCCACAGCCGCGGGATGATGAAGTACGCGATCCAGATCGTCCCCAGCATGAAGGAGCCGCCGCTCCAGTAGGCGTCGAGGCCGAAGTCCGCGCCGAGCGCCGAGATCCCGATCAGCGTGGTCCCGTTGATCCAGGTGGCGGCGACGGAGAAGGCGATGAGCCACACGCCCGAGTGGCGCCCGGCCACCGCCATGTCCTCGACGGAGCGCACCCGCCGCCGGAACCACACGCCGACCCCCAGCATGAGCGCGAGGTAGGCCCCGATGAGCCACCATGACAGCTGCAGGCCCTCCGTCACGGCTGCCCTCCCAGCAGCCAGCCCCAGAGCCCGATGTAGCCGAAGCCCAGGAGCACGAGGACGAGGAGCGCGAGCCACGGGTTGAGGCGCGGGAGCGCGATCCGGTCCATGCGGGCCGGGTCCGGGCGGTCCCCGGCCGGGTCCGCCGCGCCGCCGTCGGGTCGACCTCCCTTCGGGTCTCGCTCGTTCACGCGGCGTCTCCCGGGGCGATCAGGAGGTTGCCGAACTCGTCCACGGTGGCGCGGTATCCGGCATGCACGAGCGTCGTGGAGTCGACTTCCTCGATGACGGCGGGACCGGCCACAGCGTGGCCTGCCCTTAGCCGCGCCCGGTCGTAGATCGCGGTCTCGACGAAGTCGCCGGCGTCGGCGAAGAACACCCGCCTCGTCCCCCGCCGGGCGTCCGAAACGCCCTTGCCGTTCGAGTCGATCCTCGGGAGCCGGGGGCGCGCGATCCTGCCGATGGCCGTGACCGTGAAGTTCACGAGTTCGACGGGCTGCTCGGGGTATCCGTGTCCGTAGGCCCGCTCGTGCTCCACGTGGAAGCGGCGCACGGCATCGGCCAGCGTGGCGGTGTCCAACTTCCGGTCCGACCCGTCGTCCGGCCCGTCGTCCAACCCCTCCCGCGGCAACGCGACGGGCACCTCCGAGGACTGGCCGGCATACCGCATCTCGATCCCGCGCCGGAACTCCATGTCCTCCGGGGCCGCGCCTTCGCGCCGGAGCGTGCGCCGACCCTCCTCCTCCATCGTCTCGAAGAGCGACCGGATCCGCGCCGCGTCCGCCTCGTCGGCGGCCGTGACTCGCGTGCGCGAGAACTCGTGCCGCAGGTCCGTGACGAGGAGACCCAGGGCGGACGCCGTCCCGGGGCTCGGCGGCACCACGAGCGTCGGAATCTGCATCTCCATGCACAGTCGATTCGCGTGCAGCGGCCCGGCCCCGCCGAAGGCGACCATCGTCAACTCGCGCGGGTCGTTGCCCCGCCGCACGGTGACGAGCCGCAGCGCGTTGATCATCGTCGCGTTCGCGATCTCGATGATGCCGTTCGCCGCCTCGACCGGGTCGAGGCCGAGCGGCTCCGCGCAGCGCTCGCGGATGCCCGCGGCGGCCGCGTCCACGTCGAGCGCCATCTCGCCGCCCAGGAAGTAGTCCGGGTTCAGACGGCCGAGCACGAGGTTGGCGTCGGTGATCGTCGGCTCGGTCCCGCCCTTTCCGTAGCAGATCGGCCCCGGGTCGGCGCCCGCGCTCCGCGGCCCCACGCGAAGCCCCCCTCCGGCGTCCACCCAGGCGAGGCTCCCCCCGCCCGCGCCCACCTCCACGAGGTCGATGACCGGCGTGCGGATCGGGTAGCCGGCGGCCCGCGTCATCCCCTGTCCCGGCTGGGCCTGCGCTCCGACCTCGTACTCCTTCGTGACGCGCGGTCGGCCGTCGAGGACCAGCCCGGCCTTGGCCGTCGTCCCTCCCATGTCGAAGGAAATCAGATCCGCGTGGCCGAGTTGGCCCGCGATGAAGTTGGCGGAGACCACGCCCGCGGCGGGTCCGGACTCAACCATGAACACGGGCTTGCTCGCCGCCTGTTCCGCGGTGAGCACGCCGCCGTTGGACTGCATGACGAGAAGCTCGGCATCGAGACCGGCACGCCCGAGCCCGTCCTCGATCCCGGCGAGATAGCGCGCCACGACGGGGACGATGCAGGCGTTGATCACACACGTGCTGGCCCGGAAGTACTCGCGGAACTCGGGGCACACGCTGGATGAGAGCGAGATGAGGAGGCCGGGGTCCTCTTCCCTCAGGATCTCGGCCACGCGCTCTTCGTGCACCGGGTTCGCGTAGCCGTGCAGGAGGCACACGGCGACGGACCGGACCTCTCGCGCCCGCAGCGCCGCCGCGATCTCCCGGACGGCGTCCTCATCGAGCGGCCGCAGGACATCGCCGGCCGCGTCCAGCCGCTCCGGCACCTCGTAGCACAGGTCGCGCGGGACGAGCGGGCGAAGCTTCTCGAAGTGGACGTCGTAGAGAGAGGGCCTGACCTGGCGGGCGATCTCGAGCATGTCGCCGAACCCCTCCGTAGTCACGAAGGCCGTCCGCGGCGTCTTCCCCTCGATGAGCGAGTTCGTCGCGACGGTCGTGCCGTGGACGAGGTGGGCGATGGCACCCGGGTCGACCGCGCTGCCCTCGAGGGCGCGCTCCAACGCCGCCATGAAGCCGATGGAGGGATCCGCGGGCGTGGACGGGACCTTGGCGGTGTCGATGCGCCCCGTCTCCTCACAGATCAGGACCGCGTCCGTGAAGGTGCCGCCCACGTCTATTCCGAGGTGGAACTGGTTGCCCGTCATCGCGCTTCCAACGTTCGACGCGGGCGTTTCCCGTGACAAGGCACCGCCGTCCGCGACCAGATTCGCCGCCGCCCGCCACGTCTGGACGCGGTGGTCGGCGTCCGTAGGTTGGGAATCGGGCGCCCGCCGCCAGCGATTGTCCCGCCTCTCACGCCCACCGGAGGGCCACATGGACCGCAGATCGTTCGTTCGAGCCGGACTCGCCGGAGCGGGGTTCGCCGGAATCGGCGCCGCCCTCGACCCCCGCGCGCTGGCCGGGGGCACCGAGGGGCCGGCTCCGCGCCCCCTCCCGGAGACCGATGGGGATGTCGTCATCGTGAAGGACGTGCCGGTCCCCATGCGCGACGGCCTCGAACTCATGACGGATCTCTACCTGCCGGCGGTGGACGGCGTCCCGCTGGAGGAACCGCTCCCCGCCGTCCTGGCGCGCACTCCGTACGACAAGATGCGCCCGATCTCGATCGAGCACGCGATGTTCTTCGCGCGGAACGGGTATGTGTCCGTCGTCCAGGACTGCCGCGGGCGATTCAACTCGCCGGGCGACTTCTTCCCCTTCGTCCAGGAGCCGGAAGACGGTTACGACACGGTCGAATGGGTCGCGCGGCACCCGTCCTGCGACGGCCAGGTGGGGACGTATGGCGTCTCGTACCAGGCCTGGGTCCAGTTCGAGACCGCGACGCTGAACCCGCCCGGCCTCAAGACGATGATCCCGTACCAGGGGCCGACGAACGCCTACACCTACAGCATGAAGTGCGGCGGCGCCCTGGGACTGGGGCTGCTGCAGTGGATCCTGTCCGTCGCCTCGAACGGGAACGAGGCGCGCGCGAACCCGCAGATCACCGAAGCGATCAACGAGATGCGCACGGGGCAGACGTTTCTCGACTGGGCCTCGCGCATCCCGTGGCGGCGCGGGGAGACTCCGCTCAGCCTCGCGCCCACGTACGAGGAGGCCGCCCACCAGCTCTACTTCGACAACTACGACTACAGCGACTTCTGGCGGCAGCCGGGTCTCGGCATGGACGAGCACTTCGAGTCGTACCCGGACATGCCCATCCTCTGGGTCGTGGGCTGGTTCGACTGGTATCCGCGCACGATCAGCGATGGCTACCAGGCGATGGTACGCATGGGGCGGGAGGACCAGCACATCCTCATCGGCCCCTGGACGCACAACAACTTCGCGTCGTCGATCGGGGACGTGAACTTCGGGACGGACGGCGCCCGGATCGTCACCTACGACGACTACCTGAACCTGGAACTGCGCTGGTTCGACCGCTGGCTGAAGGGCGACGAGAGCGCCGACGTGTGGGCGCCCGCGAAGTACTTCATCATGGGCGGGGGCGACGGGCGGAAGGCCGAGAACGGCCGCCTCAACCAGGGCGGCGAGTGGCGCTACGAGGAGACGTGGCCCCCGGCCGCGTCCCAGGCCACGGAATTCCATCTCCACGAGGGAGGGGGGCTCGCCCCGGAGGCGCCGTCCGCGCGGGCCTCGTCGACGACCTACACCTACGACCCGCGCAACACGGTCTCCAGCAACGGCCGCTGCATCGTCGCCTACGGCCCCGCGCTCGAGTTCGGGTTCCAGGGGATGGGCCCGCGCGACCAGATCGAGATGGAGACGCTGCCCGGCCACGGGATCCCCGGCATGCCGATCGCCTCCCGCCCGGACGTCCTCGTGTTCCAGACGGATCCGCTGCCCGACGACCTGACGATCGCCGGAGACATCACCGCGGTTCTTTTCATCTCATCCGACGCGCCGGACACCGACTTCTACGTGAAGCTCCTCGACGTCCATCCGTCGAGCCCGGACTATCCGAGCGGCTACGCGTTCCCGGTCTCCGAGGGGATTCTCCGCGCGCGCTACCGGGACGGGTTCGAGCAGTCGGTGCTCATGGAGGAGGGCGAGGTCTACCGCCTAGAGTTCCCGCTCGAACCTTCGGCGAACCTCTTCAAGGCGGGACACCGCATCCGGGTCGACGTCTACAGCAGCAGCTTCCCCAACTTCGACATCAACCGGAACACGGGAAATCCGCGCGACCGCCGGTGGCGCGTCGCGAACAACACCGTCCACCACGACGCCGCGAACGCCTCGCACGTCCTGCTCCCGCTGATGCCCTGAGCGTGAGGTCCTAGCGCGATCCGTTCGGCGTGCCGGCGGCCCAGTCGAGGGCGATGGGATCGGTGGGGAGCGCGTCGATGTCGACGATCTGGCCGCCTTTGATGACCATCGAGAGCTGCCGGATGTTCGCGATATCGGCGAGCGGGTCCGCGTCGAGGACGACGATGTCCGCGGCCTTCCCCGCCTCCAGTGTGCCGTACTCGTCGAGCGCCTTGCTCGCGATGGCTCCGTTCTTCGTGGCGGCGGTGATCGCCTCCAGCGGCGTCATGCCGAGTTCGACGAGTCCCTCGATGGCGAAGATCGTGCCCAGGCCGGGGAGTTGGTGCTCCATGTTCTCGGGCTCCTCGCGGAGGAAGTCCGCCGCCACGCCGCCGCGCCCGAAGAGCGTGTTGTCCGTCCCGACCGTGACGATGCAGCCCGCCTCGATCAGCTTCTTCGCGTTCGTGCGCTTGGTCGTCCAGCGTCCTTCCATCACGGATCCCGGCTGCGGAAGGCCCGTGTCCTGGACGCGACGGCGAATCTCTGCGGTCGTCGGGGGGATGCGCCGCTGGCGTTCCCGGGCCTGGGCTTCGGCGAGATCCTCCCGCGCGCGCTCCATGTTGCGGACGTGGAACTGCCAGCTGGGACCCGTGAACTGGTTGATGAGCATCGAGCACACGATGTCGCGCTCCACGATCATGTCGACGAGTTCATCGGTGATCGTGCGGTTCCCGACGTTGTCCGGGTGCTGGATGAGGTCGATCCCCGCGAGGATCGAGAGGCGCAGGCCCTCGAGGCTCGTGGCATGGGTCTCGGCGACGAGCCCGCGCTTGTGCGTCTCCTCGACGATCACCCGCTGGGCGCGCGGCGAGAACGAGATCCCCGCCGGATAGTTGAAGTGGTGCGTGCCGCCGTACTTGATGAAGTCCGGCCCGTAGTCGAGATAGGCATTGATCGCGACGTGCAGCTCGTCGGGCGTCATGTGCATCATCTCTTCGCCGCTTCCGAGCGTGACCTCGTCGTTCATCTGCTCGGCGAAGAAGCTGATCTCCGACTCCGGGAGGCCGGCGAACGTCTCCGAGGCAGGCCCGCCCCAACCCACGATGTTGCCGGCGAGGTAGGTGCGCGGGCCGATCTCCTCCCCGGAGTCGATCTTCTTCTTGACCCTCTGCATGGGACGCAGGACGCCGTAGCTGTCGCGGACGGTCGTCACGCCGTGCTTGAGGTGGAGTTGGAGTCCCTGGAGGATCAGCGCCTCATGGTGCGCCCAGTAGGCCGCGTGCTCCTCGACGCGCCCTCCCCGCCCGAAGGCGAGCGACATGTGGACGTTCGTGTCGATGAAGCCCGGCGTAACGAACTTGCCGCTCCCGTCGATGACTTCGGCACCTTCAGGGACGGCCACGTCGGCAGTCGGCCCCACGGCGGCGATCCGGTCGCCCTCGATGACGATCGTTCCGTCGACGATGGGGGCGCCGCCGTGTCCGTCGATGAGCGTCGCCCCGACAATCGCGAGGGGCCCGGGAGATTCCTGCGCGGCCGCCGCAGCCGGCAGGGAGAAGAAGGAAAGAAAGCAAGCCGCCGCGAAAACCGATCGTGAGCCCATGTTCCTCTCCTCTTCCTCTTCTCAGGAGACAACGTCGCTATCCCGTGCGCCGTCTCCGCGCTTGTTCCGGTGTCTCCCACCAGGTCCAGCCGCGGCCGAAGTGGCCGAAATCGAACTGGTCCGGGTGCAGGAATTCGGCGAGGATCTCGGCCGACTCCACCAGCCGCGGGCCGGGCCGGTTGAAGTACTGGTTGCCGTCGGTTACGACCACGCGTCCGCTGCGCACGGCTGAGAGTTGCCGCCATTCCGGATGCGCGACCAGCGGGGCCATCTCACGGGCGCCACGCTCGATGTCGAAGCCGCACGGCATGATCGCGATGACGTCGGGATCGGTCTCGGCGAGCCGCTCGATCTCGACGTAGCCGGAGTGCTTCCCGGCCTCGCCGAGGGGGTCAATGCCGCCGGCGATCTCCACCAGTTCGGGGACCCAGTTCCCCGCCATCATCAGCGGGTCCGTCCACTCGATGCAGGTGAGCGTGGGACGGGGCTGGATGGTTCGCGTCCGGGCGTGAAGATCATCCAGCCGACCCTGGAGCCGAGCGACGAGGGCATCGCCGCGGGCCGGATTCCCGAGCGCGGAGGCAACGGAGCGGATGTCCTTCCAGACATCGCCGAGCGCCATCGGCTCCAGCGAGACGAGGACCGGGTTCGAGGTGACGAGTTCGCACACGGCGCGCTCCACGTCCTCCAAACTGGCCGCGCACACGTCGCACTGCGTCTGCGTGACGATGACGGTCGGCGCGAGGCGGTTGAGCAGGTCCGGGTCGACGCGGTACACCGAGAGTCCGTCGCCGACGAGCGACCGCACCTGGTCGTCGATCTCCCGGCTGCTCGCCTCCACCTCCACCTTCGACGAGCAGCAGGCGGGGAGGCGCTCGATCCCGGGCGGGTAGTCGCATTCGTGCGAGCGCCCGACGAGTTCGTCCTCGAAACCGAGGGCGCACACGATCTCGGTCGCGCTGGCGATGAGCGAGACGACGCGGTGGCTCATCGCGGCGCCGTCAGGTGCGGCTGGATGCCAGGCGGTACTCGGGGACGGAGACCGGCTTCATCAGCGCGACGCGGCTGAACAGGAGCGGCAGGAAGACCGCCATGCTGATCAGCGTGTTCCGCAGATACGGAATCGCCATCACGTAGCACTCGACCAGGCCACCGAAGTTGAGCGGGTAGACCGCGCCGCCGCCGAACGCCCACACGCCGAAGTTGCTCAGCACGAAGAACGCCAGCGACGACCCGAGCCCGGCCCCGGCCACGCGCTTCCACGAGCGCCCGCGCCGGAGGGCGAAGCCGATGAACGCCACGAGCGCGACCGACAGGTAGATCACCGGCTGGTGCGCGTAGAAGGCCCAGTCCGCGCGTCCCGTCAGCGCCCAGATGCCGAGGTCGCCGAGCAGCCAGGCCGCGAACGGCACCAGGTACGCCGTGCGGGTCCGCGCAAACATAGCGCCCCCGAACAGGCAGATGGGCAGGAACGGCGAGAAGTTCCACGGATAGGTCGTGTTGCCGGGCTCGAGCGCCATCCCGAACTGCGCCAGCACGTATGGAATGAGCCGCGCGGCGAGGCCCACGGCGAGCAGCGCGAGGATGACGGAGGGCCGAGGTTTCACGTAGCAGTCCTTCGTGTTCGTGGTTTGGCGAAAATCGGGGCGGCGAGATTTGAACTCGCGACCTCCTGAACCCCATTCAGGCGCGCTACCGGGCTGCGCCACGCCCCGATGTGGACGTGAAGCTAGCTTGTACCGTGATAGGGTCAAGCTGACGACCGGGCGTGGCGCCGACATCGTTGTATCCATATATTTGGATTTATGGATACGATGCTCGCTCGGGCGCCCGCGCCGACTCGGGATCTGCTCTCCCGCCTTGAATCCCTCGGGGACGAGAACCGGCTGCGGCTGCTGACGCTGCTGGACCGGAACGAGTTCACCGTCTCGGAGCTGGTCTCCGTGCTCCAGCTGCCGCAGTCCACGGTCTCGCGTCACCTCCGGGTGCTCGCGGATGACGGCTGGGTGCGCCGGCGACATGAGGGGAAGACCCGGTTCTACCGCATGGAGGGCACCCTCGAGCGCGGGGCTCGGGAGTTGTGGCAGGTTACGGCTGGGAGTCTCGCGGGCGCCCGTTGGGCCGCGGATGATGCCGAAAGAGCGCAAAGCGTGCTCGCCGAGCGCCGGGATCGGGCCGCGGCTTTCTTCTCGGAATCCTCAGCGGAATGGGACGCCCTCCGTGACGACCTGTTCGGAAGCGACGCCCGGTTCGCGGCGCTCTTCGGTCTGCTCGATCCGGAGTGGGTCGTGGGGGACCTCGGCGCGGGGACGGGGACGCTGGCGAACATGATCTCGCCCTTCGTGAAGCGCGTGATCGCGGTCGACCGATCGCCGGAGATGCTGGCGGCGGCCGCCGTGCGTCTCGGCGAACGCGACAACGTCGATGCCCGCGAGGGAGAACTGGAAACGCTCCCGGTCGACGACGGGGAACTCGACCTCGCGGTGCTGATGCTCGTCCTCCACTTCACGGTCGAACCCGGCCGGGTGCTGGCGGAGGCGGCCCGGGCACTCGCCCCGAACGGGCGACTCCTCGTGCTCGACATGCGCGCGCACGAAAGAGAGGAGTATCGCGAAACGATGGGCCACCTGTGGCTCGGCTTCACGGAGGATCAGATGCGCGACTGGACGCGCTGCGCCGGTCTCGAAGGGTACCGCCACCTTCCGCTCGCCCCCGAACCCGAGGCGTCGGGGCCGGCGCTCTTCGCGGCCACCGCCAGAAAAAGGAGATAGACGATGGAAAGCGCCGTACTTCAGGAATCGACCCAGGCCGCAGCCGGCCGGATTCCGTTCAAGGTCGCGGACCTCAGTCTGGCCGAGTGGGGCCGCAAGGAGGTCCGCCTCGCCGAGCACGAGATGCCCGGACTGATGTCGGTGCGGGCGGAATACCGCGACGCGAAGCCGCTCGCGGGCCGGAAGGTCATGGGCTCGCTGCACATGACGGTGCAGACGGCTGTTCTCATCGAGACGCTGGCCGATCTGGGCGCGGACGTGCGCTGGGTCTCCTGCAACATCTTCTCGACCCAGGATCACGCCGCGGCCGCGGCCGTCGTGGGGCCGGACGGCACGCCGGAGGACCCGCGCGGGACCCCTGTCTTCGCCTGGAAGGGGGAGACGCTCGAGGAATACTGGTGGTGCACGGAGCAGGCGCTCCTGTGGCCGGACGGCTCGGGCCCGGATCTCATCGTCGACGACGGGGGCGACGCGACGCTTCTCCTCCACCGCGGTCTCGAGTTCGAACGCGCCGGGAGCATTCCGGACTTCGATCCGGAGACGGAGCCGGAGGAGTGGGGCGTCATCCTCGAGACGCTGCGCCGGATCGCGGCGAAGGACCCGGGACGGTGGGAACGCACGGCGCCCGGCATCCAGGGGGTGTCGGAGGAGACGACGACCGGCGTCCACCGCCTGTACGAGATGGCGGAGGCGGGCACACTTCTCTTCCCCGCCATCAACGTGAACGACTCTGTGACGAAGTCGAAGTTCGACAACATCTACGGGTGCCGTCACTCGGTCATCGACGGGCTGAACCGCGCCTCGGACGTGATGATCTCGGGCAAGACCGCGGTGGTGTGCGGGTACGGCGAGGTCGGGAAGGGGTGCGCGCAGGCGCTCAAGGGGCAGGGCGCGCACGTCGTCGTGACGGAGATCGACCCGATCTGCGCGCTGCAGGCCGCCATGGAGGGCTTCCAGGTGCGGACGCTCGAGGACGTCGTGGAGACGGCGGACATCTTCATCACGGCGACGGGCAACCGGGACGTCATCACGTTCGAGCACATGGCGCGCATGAAGGACAAGGCGATCGTCGGGAACATCGGCCACTTCGACAACGAGATCGACATGGCCGGGCTCGGGAAGGGCGGCGTGACGCGGAACAACATCAAGCCGCAGTACGACGAGTTCGTGTTCGAGGACGGGCACTCGGTGCTCATCCTGTCCGAGGGACGGCTGCTCAACCTGGGGAACGCGACGGGGCACCCGAGCTTCGTGATGAGCGCGAGCTTCACGAACCAGGTGCTGGCGCAGATCGAACTCGCGCGGAACCGCGAGGCCTACGAGCGGCAGGTCTACATGCTGCCGAAGCACCTGGACGAGAAGGTGGCGCGGCTGCACCTCGACCACCTCGGGGCCCGCCTGACGGAGCTGACGGAGACGCAGGCGGACTACATCGGCGTGCCGAAGCACGGCCCCTTCAAGCCGGACCACTACCGCTACTAGCACGAAACGGAGCGCGGGAATGTTCCCAAGAGTGTCGACCACAGGCCTGCTCGGCTGCCTCGTGTTGGCGGCTTTCGTCGCCACGGACGGCCTCGCCGGCCAGGCGGACGAGGGCAGTGCGGGGAATGGCGGCTTCTACCTGGGCCTGGCGTTTCCGCTCGGACAACTGAGCGCGACGATGCAGAAATCCGTCGACAACACGGCGTCCAACACGCTGGTGCCCGAGCCCCGGCGCGGGCAGGTGTTCGAAGACGAGGCCTCCGGGGACGCGCTCTCCTACGGGATCGGTCTGGTCGCCGGATACCGGATGCCGTTCTCCGGCGGGGCCTATTTCCTGGATGCGGCCGTCGATGTGGAATCCCGCGGCGGCACCGTGGAGGCGCAGTTCCCGGGCGTGGGGATTTCACCTGAACGGAAGCAGCTCGGAGAGAGTTGGCCGGACCGGTGGAACCTGGATCCGGCAACGACCTACGGAATGACCCTTAGGCTCGGCGGCAGTCCGGGAGGCCTGCAGTCGCGGGGCATCAGCCTGCACCTCCTCGCCGGGGTCCGCTTCGCGGGTGCGCAGTTCACCAACCACTTCGACGGCTGTTTCACGACCGAACCCTGCGATCCCTCCCAGTTCGAGTCCGGCCAGGAGGACCGCGACATGGACTTCACGGTCTGGAAGTCCGGCGTCGGACTGGAAAAATCCTTGAGCGAGCGGGTCGCCCTCCGAGTCGAGGCCAGCTATTCCGTCTACGCCAGGAAAGAGTGGACGACGGAGTTCGAGGACGTCGTCGTCACCGTCCGTTCAAGCATGAAGGCCAGCGAAGCGGGCCTGACCCTGGGCCTGCTGCTGCGCCCCTAGAGCTAGGCGCTTGCGTCGCAGACGTAACAGGTCACCCGGCCCCTCGAACCCCGAGGATCCTTGGCGGTGTATGTTCCTCACACGCTAGGGCCGGGTATTGGGAGGAGGCCGATCAAATCGTCCGCTGGATACGTGAGGAGCGGGAACAACGGCTGCTGAGGTAACGGGTCACCCGGCCCCTTGAGTCCCGCTCGCCGAGCATGCACCGGACCGGAGTTCGGCGATCGTCTCCTCGACCGCCGCTGCCTTCAACACCGGCCGACCCTCTCGCGGCACCGCGACCACGACGGAGCCACGCCGTTGCTCCAGCCATCGCCATCGTAAACGCCCCTTCGCCACGCTAACGCCACGTCCGGTAACATCAAGCAAGGAGCAGCGTGTTGGGCAAGATCATCCTCGTCACGGGAGCGTCCTCCGGCATCGGCCGGGCTGTCGCGATCCTTCTGGCCCGCGAGGGCCACACCGTCTACGCCGGCGCGCGCCGGGCGGACCGAATGGAAGACCTGCCCGAACACGGCGTCACTCCCGTCGAAATGGACGTCACCCGAAGCGACGACAACGAGCGGGCCGTGAGCCGCGTCATCGAGGATCAGGGACGCATCGACGTCCTGGTCAACAACGCGGGCTTCGGGCTCTACGGACCCGTCGAGGACGTTCCGCTCGACGACGCGCGCTACCAGTTCGAGGTGAACCTGTTCGGGCTCGCCCACCTCACCCGACTCGTCCTGCCGCACATGAGAGCGCGGGGCTCGGGGCGAATCATCAACGTCTCGTCGATGGGAGGGAGGATCTTCACCCCCCTCGGGGCCTGGTACCACGCCACCAAGCACGCCCTCGAGGGCTGGTCGGACTGCCTGCGCGTGGAAACCGCCCCCTTCAACATTCAGGTCGTCGTGATCCAGCCGGGCGCGATCAGGACCGAGTTCGGCGACGTGATGGGCGCCCGCCTGAGGAAGTACTCCGGGGACACGGCGTACAAGGCCCAGGTGGACTCGTTTCTGAAGCTGATGGACGGCCTTGAACCCGGCCGCGGCACGGCGCCCGAAGTTCTCGCCAGGGTGTTCGTCAAGGCCGCGACGGCCCGAAAGCCGCGTCGGCGATACGCCAGCGGCTCCATGGCGCGCCCCTTCATGTTCCTCCGCAAGTGGTTCGGGGACGGGCTCTACGAATTCCTGCTGCGGCGCATGTTCCGCTGACCGGCCGGAGCGCCGCCGAAGTCCGCCCCGGCTCGCAGGGCGGGAGGATCTCTCGCCAGGTTGACGTGAACCCCCTGACGCGCAAACGTCGAATGCCCCTCAACGACAAGGAGCTGCAGGCATCGGAACACCCAATATCCCCCTGACGGACGACGCGATCACTCTGACGCTTCCCGACGGCTCCGAGCGGACGGTCGCCGCAGGCACGCCCGCCGCCGATGTCGTCCGAGGCATCAGCGAGGGGCTCTTGCGCGCTGCCCTCGCCGTAGAGCTGGACGGCGAACTCCTCGACCTGGTCACGCCGTTGCGCCGCGGCGGCTCCTTCCGCGTGCTCACCTCGCGGGACGCACAGGCGCTGGACGTGCTTCGCCACTCCGCGGCCCACGTCCTGGCCACCGCTGTCCGCCGGCTTCGGCCGGAAGCGAAGATCGGCTTCGGCCCGTCGATCGAGGACGGCTTCTACTACGACTTCGAGGTCGACGAGCCCTTCACTCCAGCCGACCTGGAGGCCTTCGAGGAGGAAATGCGGCGCGCCGCCGCCGAGGCGGTTCCCTTCGAGCGAGAGGAAATCAGTCTCGACGAGGCTCGCATCCGCATGGCCGACGACCCGCTCAAGATGGAGCGCGTCGACGACTTCGACGAGGACGAAGTCATCTCGACCTACACCAACGGAGACTTTGTCGACCTCTGCCGCGGTCCCCACGTGCCGGACACCTCGCATGTTCGCCATTTCCGCCTGCTCAGCACCGCCGGCGCCTATTGGCGCGGCGACAGCGACCGGCAGATGCTGCAGCGGATCTACGGGACTGCGTGGTTCAAGGCGAAGGATCTCAAGGCGCACGTACACCGGCTGGAGGAAGCCAAGCGGCGCGACCACCGCGTCCTCGGCAAGCGTCTCGACCTGTTCCGGTTTCACCCGTCGGCACCCGGCGCCGCCTTCTGGACGCCCCGCGGCACCATCCTCTACAACGAACTGCTCGCCTTCGAGCGCGCGCTTCAGAAGGACGACTTTCTCGAAGTCATGACACCGTTGATGTACAACAAGTCGCTCTGGGAGACCTCGGGCCACTGGGGCAAGTATCGCGACGACATGTTCCTGATCCTCGACAATGAATCCGGCAACCACGACTCGTCGCTGAAGCCGATGAACTGTCCGTCGCACTACCTGCTGTACCAGGCGAAGCGCCACTCCTACCGCGAACTCCCGATCCGCTACGTGACGTTCGACGTTCTGCACCGCAACGAGGTTACGGGTGCTTTGTCGGGACTGACCCGCGTGCGGCAGTTCCAGCAGGACGATTGCCACTGCTTTATCGCCGAGGAACAGATCGCCAGCGAAGTCGCGTTCCTGATGCGCTACATCCTGGACTTCTACGCGGCCTTCGGGCTCAGCGCGACGATCAAGTTTGCCACGCGCCCAGAGGTCCGGATCGGCGACGACGACCTGTGGGACCGCGCCGAAGGGGGACTGCTCGCCGCGCTCGAGGAGACCGGGCGGCCCTACGAGCTCAACGAAGGGGACGGCGCCTTCTACGGACCCAAGATCGACTTCGAAATCACCGACTCGATCGGCCGCGCGTGGCAGTGCGGCACGATCCAGCTCGACTACGTCGCGCCCGAGCGGTTCAGCCTCGAGTACGTGGGCCAGGACAACCGCATGCATCGCCCGGTTGTGATCCACCGCGCGGTGAGCGGGTCGCTGGAGCGCTTCATCGCGATCCTCGTCGAGCACTTCGCGGGCGACTTCCCCCTCTGGCTCGCGCCGGAACAGGTGCGGGTGATCGCGATCGGAGCGCACGGGATCGACGCCGCTGTTGCCGTTCGCGACCGCATGGCCGAGGCGGGGCTGCGAGCGCACCTGAACCCCCGCGCCGCCGAGATCGACTTCCGCGAGGAGATCAAGGACGCGTCCAACCTCAAGGTCCCGTACATGGCCATCATCGGCAGCCGCGAGGCCGAGGCCGGGACGGTGTCGCTACGCGCCCGTGGCGCGAAGAAGAAGCAGGTGACGCTGCCGCTGGAAGAGGCGGTCGGTCGGCTCAGGCGCGAATCGGAGACGCGGGAGCTGTGGGGCGCGGGCGGAACGATGGAGCCGTCCATCGCGCCGCCATTCGGAAGCTCCTGAACCTGTACCGTCTAGGGACTCGCCAGAGAGTTCGTCGCTGCGAGGGCCATCACGGGGTAGAGCGTCCCGGTATACGTGATGAAGTGCCACGTCTCCGTATTGAGTGACTTCGTCCACCAGCGGCCCGATTCTCTCTGGTTCCGCGTGAGCCACTCGACGCCTCGCTGCACGGCCGGGTGCGTTGGCGCCACCCCGGCGGACGTCAGCACGACGACCGCCAGACCGGTTTGGTGGCCGTCACTCGCGGGATCGCCGAAGTCCGCCTCGGCTCGCAGGCGTTCCGCGCGGTTGCCCCGGCCCCACTCCTCCGGCTGAGCGAACGAGCGGATCGACCATCCTCCGTCCGGACGCTGACGGTCCAGGATCGTCCTGACGATGTCCCGCTTTGTGTCGGCACTGATCACGCCCGGCAGATACCCGTCCGCCCAGAGCAACGCCACGCGAGCGTAGTCATGGGGAGGAGGGACCCGCCGCAGGTACTCCCGCAGACTCGCGATCTGCCTCTGCAACTCGGGAGAGGTGGCCTGCTCGAGCCATCCCGGAGCCAGGCCCACACCCATGGCCGCAACGGTCGCGAGTTGATACGCGTCGGACTCGAACGGAGGCCATGTGTCCGGCGAGTGCCACGCCCCGTCGTCGCGCTGCAGGCTGAACATGAGCGCGAGCGCCTGCCCGGTCTCGGGAGACAGCCGCCCGTCCATGTGCGCATCCCAGGATGCCAGGGACGCGGCCAGATGCACGACTTCCGCAGGGTTCACATCCTGCTGGAGCTCTTCGGGGTCCGCGGCGAGCCTGTCCTGAAGACGCTCTTCGAGGAAGGCCCGGAAGTCTGCATCGGGCCGACCCAGGCTCTCGGCGAGTTGCGGACGAAGGATCCCGTACCAACCCGTGGTGTGACACGAGACGCAGCCGCGGTGGTTCGCCCAGGCCTTGGCTCCATCCTCCAGGTAGGCGAGCGCCCGCTCGAGAGACAGATTCTCTGCAATCGGCTCATCCGCCGACGCCGGCGGGATGGAGATCTCTCCGAACTGATACTGGTACGCGCGGTGGTCGCCCCAGTCCTGCGCGGGAAGCTCGGAGCCGAGCAGTGAAATCCCGACGGACAGTCCGATCGCGGCGTGCGTGAGTCTCATGGTCGAGCCCAATCCCAAGAGGTCCTCGTGCTGGGGCTACAGCCATCGTAAACGCCCGTTTGCCGCCATGTAAAGGCGCGCCCGAGGCACCTTGACGCCGGGCACGGTCGGCATCTGCCGGTTCGGTCGTCAGGCGGGCCTCTCGATGCCGATCTCGGGTGCCGCAGCGGCGAAATGGCGGACGTTCCAGGTGACGATCGTCGAGGCGCGGGCCTTCTGCGCGCATGCCGCGATGAGCATGTCATACGTCTGCCCGCCGATCACCCCTCTTCGCTGCGCTCTGCGTAGCGCGCGCCAGGTCTCGGCCGCTGTAAGGTGTATGGTGGGGGTTTCGCCCCAGTTCGCCTCGAGCAGCGCGATGGCGTCTCCGGACCGCAGGCGATGGGGTCCGGGTAGCCGGGTGAGGACCGCGTACGTCTCCGCCAGCGAATGAGCGGCAAGCACAAGCTCTTCCCCGGCGCGCTCGCGTCGCGCGATCTCGGCACGGGTTCGCGCGTGGTGTTCGTGCCAGGCGCAGACCGTCGCGACCAGGGCGCTTGTGTCGCAGAGGTAACGGGTCACCCGGCCCCTTGAATCCCGCTCGCCGAGGGTGCGCCGGAGCGAAGGCTGGCCGTCGTTTTCTCGACTTCCGCAGCCGTCAACACCGGCTGACCCTCTCGCGGCACCGCGACCACGGTGGAGCCATGCCGCTCGAGTGAGACATCCAGCGGTACCGGCTCGATCTCGATGCAGCCGTCCCGGACGCGGAATCGGACGCGGGTCCCGGGACGCAACCGGCTTGCTTCTCGAACCGCCTTCGGCACAACCAGACGGCCAGCCTTATCGATGGTAGTTTCCATGGTAATAATGATGCCATGTCGCGTGCCATCGATCAAGATGACCTCGGTTTGTCCCGCTATTCGAGCACGACCGACGCGATCAAGGAGGCGATTCCGTGGGGGTAACGGCAAAGACCTCGACCGGCACCGCGACGTTCGGGACTCCGGCCAGCCGACGGTCCGTGGTGAGAAGGGGGGCTTCGAGAGCCTCGGCCAGTGTGACGTACGCGGCGTCGTACGCGGTGAGGTTGTGGCGGCGGGACCAGATCCTCGACAGGAGCGGCTCGTGGCCGTGCCGCCGCACATCGAGATCGAGGAAGTTGCGATACGCCTCGCCGGCGCGGGTCGGGGAGACGGCCCCGGTGCTCTCGTAGCGGCGCAGAACATGCAGGACCTCGAGGTCCAGGAGTTCGGGGGCGTGCAGGGACGTCACGGGGTCCGATACCCTGTGCATGATGCGGGCGCCGCGCCGCGTGCCGAGCACCAGCTCGACGACGGCCGATGCATCCAGGACCACGATCACGCCGTTTCAGCGCCTCTCACGTGCCTCCCGCAGGACCTCGCTCGGGGGGGGATCGACGTCGATCGGCGGCAGCCGGGCGATGCGGGCGAACAGTTCTTCCCGGGTCGGCCTTTCCAGCGACTGGCGGATCCCGCGGAGGACATAGTCCGACATCGATGTCCCGGCGAGCGCTGCGCGGGACTTGAGCCGACGGTGCAGATCGTCCGGGATGTTTCGGATCTGAAGCATCTTTGACATGTGATAAGCATGATTTCATGTTGTACACATGTCAAGTCTGGTCGTTGCGGCGAAGCTGGTTCCTAACGCCCGTGTGAGTGCCGGCCCAAGACGATGGTGACGGGATGTCAGCGCGGAGGAGTCATCCGTCGTCCTGCTTCCGCGTCGTGGCCTCGGCGCTGCCAACCTTTAGAAAGAGTTATGGCGAGTTAGATGCATATAAGGGAAAACGACGTCTAATCACGCATAACTCAGTCAAGATGCTGTGGTCGCCCGCGTTGAAAGCGCCGTGACGTTGCTCGGTATTCTCAACGCAACGGAGCCGATCAACGCAGCACTGGGCGGTGAGGAGATGATGATGGGTCGAAGGCACTGGATTGTCGTACCTTCGGGTACGATCTTGAGGGAGTGAACGGTGCGGAGTTCGTGCGGCGAGCGAGGCGCTACGCACGGAAAGCACGCTTGGAGCTGCGGTTCGATCCCGGTCGCGGCAAGGGAAGCCATGGACTGCTCTACGTTGGGAATCGCCGCACGGTCGTCAAGCGTGGGGAACTCAAGCCGAACGCGCTTCGGGGCATGTTGAAGCAACTGGGAATCCGTGAGGAGGACTTCTGATGCGATACGTCTATCCGTGCGTGTTGACGCCGGAGAAGGACGGCGGCTACTCGGTGTCCTTCCCGGATGTGCCGGAGGCGCTGACGTGCGGCGACGACCGGGACGAGGCCCTGGCGATGGCGGAGGACGCTCTGGCCGTGGCGCTCGGTTCGTACATGCAGTGCCGCGAGGACATTCCGGTGCCGGACACCGTGGCGGGCGAGCAGGAGATGGTCGCGGTTCCACTGGTCGTTGCGGCGAAGCTCGCGCTCTATACCGCCATGCGTGAGCAGGGGCTCACGAAGGTCGGCCTGGCCCGGCGCCTGGGCTTGAGCGAGGGGGCGGTTCGGAAGCTCCTGAACCCGAATCACCGCTCGCACATCGGGCAGATCGAAAGAGCGCTCGCGAAGGTGGGACGGCGGCTCGTCGCGGAGGACGCGGCCGTTTAGCGCAGGCGGCCGGGCGGAGCCGCCTACTCCTCGCCGGCTTCGTTGAGATCCGCCAACAGCTCTTCCACGCTGGCGAATCGAGCCGTTCCGCGCCGCATCATCTCCTCCGCTTCGGCCATGGCCTCTTGGGTCTCGGCGTTCGGCACCCTTGGTCGGGTACACCGCGGGCAGTCCCTCATCGCTTCGGCGTCATCCTCCCGCTGTTGCGCGGCGATATCCTCCTCGGTGGTAGCGTCCAGCACCGCGTAATCGACCCTCCCCTCGGGCAGACTCTCAGGATCGTCCAGATCAATCGTGATGCGCGTCGTGCTCATGTTTCCGACCTCCCTTCCCATGCTTCCGTGCTTCCTGCATCTGGTTGCGATACACCATGCTAGCGGGTTGTGTGCCTGTCTGCCCGAGGACGGTGAGGCAGTGGGTGTCGACCTGGTAGGTTACGAGGGAAGGGAAGGAGGATGATCATGAACGACGCAGGCGGCGGGTCCGCGCGCTCGATGTTCCACCCTCCGCACCTGGGCGAGCTGATCCGCGAGAGCATGGGGAAAGGGCAATGACGGCGAGGTTGCGTTGGTTGCGGCGGATTGCGGACGGGCTGGTTCGGCAGAAGCAGCCGCAGGTCGAGGCGTGGACCTGCACGCCGTCGGCGGGCCACCCTGGCGAGACCGTGAAGGACGGATGCGGGACACGGCATCGGACACGCGCGGCGGCGGAGCGCTGCGCCCAACGCTTGACGCGGCGCATGCGGCGGCCCGTCCCCGGATTCCGGCGCGGGGCGCGGGACGCGATACTTCCGGCCGTCCCGGTGCGCATCGACCCGCGTACGGGGCGACGCCTTCCGCCCTCGACGCACGCCCAGTCGGAGGCAGGGACGAGGGACGAGACGGTGGACGCCCTCGCGGCCATCGGGCGGCGCACGCGGCAGCAGCGGACGTGCGGGGAGTGCGGCCATGTCCGAGACGGGGCGCTGGGGGGGCGGTGTCCCGCCTGCGGGGCCGCCGTGGGCGGATTCGGGGTGGATCCCCTGTGAGGGCGTGCCAGTCGAAACCGGAGAGAGGCGACCGATGTCGGTAGATCAGATCGTTTCCCGTCTAAAGCTGTTCGGCGCGAAGTCGATCGAGCGTGAGGAGGGCGTTTCCGGCATCGATGTCGAGCCTGCCGCGCGTGACCTCGTGAACGACCTCGAGCGTTATCCGCACGCTTTCGTGCTGGCCTGCATCGCGGATCGGCAGACGAAAGCCGACATCGCATGGGGTCTTCCGCACCTGATACGCGAGGCGGCCGGGGGTTTCGACATCAACACGCTGCTGGGGCTTGAGAAGGATACATGGACCTCGGTACTCGCGTCGTCCGGCCACCGGCTGGCCACCAAGATGGAACAACTGCTTCCCGCGGCCATCCGGCACATCCGGGACAGGTACGCCGGGGCCGCCTCACGCATCTGGGCCAACGGGAGCAGCGGCGCTGCCGTGGCCAGACGGTTCCTGGCCTTCGACGGCGTTGGCCCGAAAATCGCTAACATGGCTGTGAACATCCTGATTCGCGACTTCGGGATCCGCCTCACGAGGCCCATGCCCGACATCGCGGTCGATACGCACGTCCTGCGCGTGTTCGAGCGGCTGGGCCTTCTCGGCAGACTCGAGCACAGTCAGCTACGCTCGACCAAGGACAAGCAGGCACTTCGGCTCCAGCTGCGCGCTCGCGAACTCAACCCGGAGTGGCCCGGGGAACTCGACTGGCCCGCATGGTGGATCGGGAAGACCTGGTGTCACGCGGGGCGCGACCCCGAGTGCTACAGGTGCGACATGAGGTCCGTGTGCCCGAGGGACGGAGTCACTTCGAACTGAACGACTAGATCGTGAACTGGCACGCAACTGCGCGGTGGGTCTCTGGCTTCCCTGAGCGACGAACCGAAGCGACGAGAAGGATTCGACCCTAGGTCCTACGTGGACCTTGCCGTAAGCATCTGGACGATCGGTCGACGAGCGGGAAGCGGTAGGGCGCAGTCATGCCGAGGTGAGAGCTGATGGGAAGCGTCCATCCGGCCGCGAGGCGTTCAAGCCTTCCGCCGTGTTTGCGGAGGTATGTAGCTTCGGGACCGCGTCTGGAGAGCTGGAGTGGGCCGCGCACCCTCGTGTTTCTTCGATGTGGAGTAACGTTCCGCGCAGTGAGCGGAACAGTGGAAGGAGGAACGGATGGCAGGACCCAAACAGCGTCTGAAGATCATCGTCTGGATCTTCGGGGGCATCGTTGCGCTCTCTGTGATCGGCTCACTGGCGAGCGATGGAACCACCGAACAGGTAACCGCAACGCCCCCCGCCGCTCCGACACGGCCAGTGGGGCCACCGCCACCGCCACCACCACCGCCACCGAACCCAAATCGTTGGCGAACGATAAACTTCGTTGATGAGTTTGGAGACGTAACGGGGCGTGGAGCGATCAGCGCAGAGGTGGAGGCGTTACGTCCGTTGGAATTTCCGTATCACGATGTCATGGCGCAGATCATGGTAGACTGCGATCGGGCGTGGATTCGCTTCTCCGATCAACCAAACCTTACTGGAGGCGACATTCGGGACGGCTATGAGGTCTTCTCTCTGGCCGTCCGTGTCGACGGGAACGATGTCGGTCGCTGGCGAGTTACGCAGGATTGGGGCTCCGACGATGTCCACTTCTCAAATGATGCCGCGGCAATCTCATCGTTTGCGTCGGCGTCAACGGTTGCGATCGCTCTTCCGTGGTACGGGGGGAGGTCAGCGGCGTTCGAGTGGGAGATGGATGACTCCTCAGACAGAATCAGGGAAAGCTGCGAATGAAGCGGACTGCGAGGCATCCGGCCGTCCGTAATGGCGAGCTTCGGGGTGGACGCGTCGGCGAACATGGTGCTCGCGTTGGACGCTCTCGGCTGGGGAGCACAACGGGCATGTGGATGGCGTGAGGGCCGTGAGGACGCGCAATGCGGTTCCTCAGTAGCACGAATGGCGCGACTCCCTCGCCGACGTAGGGCAGGCGGCCCGGTGGGCGGTTACTACTCCGCCGTAACGGACGGGGATTACATACCTAACTTGACAGGCTCCCCGCGAGTACAAGGGCGGAGTCACGCCGGAGCAGCTCGCCAAGGCGCTCCTCCGGCGCGTGAAGCCGCTGCGCGAAAAGAAGCCGTTCGAACCGGCCGAGTCGCGCGACGAGGCCGTTAAGGTGCGCGCGTCGGGCTAGAGATCCTCGTGCATCTCTTCAAGCCGGATGTCGAGATCCTCCTCGACGACATGCAGCCGACCCGCTGCCGTCGCCATGTAGGTGTGCTGATCGCACGCTTCGGCGAATCCCTCCTCGACGAGTTCGTCGATTCGGACACATGCTCGCGCGTAGCTGATCTCGAGGTACCGGGCCACGTCTGATGCTGTGATGCCGTTCGGCTCGTTCGCGATGACAGCCAGCACGAGGCCTGTCTGTCCCTGTAGGGCGGTCGCTGCTCGTCCCATTTCCGTGCTCTCCTTCGTTCTTCTGGTGAAGAGACAGGAGCGCCCCTCGGGACTGAGGCGGGCCTTCGGATCCGAGGGACGCTCTTGTCAGATGAGGCGGCCGTTAGACTTCGTAGACCGGGGTGTTGTGGTCGGTGGACTGAACGAGACCGATCGCGCGGAGGCAGTCGGACTTGTTGTAGTAGCCCTCGCCATGGGCGATGATCTGATGGTTCCCGGCCCGCAGCCGCCACCGCCACTGCCGGGCGGCGTCTTGATAGATCTGGAAGTACATCGGGATCTCCTTATCCCTCGGGTGAAAAGATGAACGACTCCTGTCTCGGCGAGCCCGCGTGCGTGGTCGGCGGTGAGGCCTACTACGACTTCGGGTTCACCTACTACTTCGATGGGAAGTACTGGGACATGCACATCCGCGCCCGCTCCCACGAGGAAGCAGCTGACCGGATGAGGGCGCTCCAGTACGCGAAGCCCCTCGGACAGCTGATGGGGACCATCCCGGCTACCAGCACAACACGACCCGCCGTCGGCATCCTCGTCCGATTGTTGTGCTGGCTACGCAACAGGGGAATCTAGCGACCGACCCTGCTAGGCACTAGCCCCTCACGGGTTGTCGGGTTCGGCGCACGGAGCTACGATTCCCTCCGTTACCGACTTCGCAGGGACCCCATGACGCTATCTCGCGTCGGGTCGCCTGCTGAATACCAGAACCCGTAGGCACACGGCGAGGGGTCGCTCCCCGAGCCGGGGTGAATAGGCAGGACTACCCGCAATTCCTTGCGTGGTCGGTAACGACGGCCCGGCACATCTGCCTGCCGTTGTTACCACTCAGCGAAGGGATTCTACCAATGCGCCGCCCGCTCGCTCTTCTCATCGTACTCGCTGCCTGCGCCGCACCTCCGCAGCTTCACGACTTCGACAATTCCTTTACCGTCCAGGCACCGCTCGATGACGCATGGGAGGCCGTGATCGACGCGTTCGGCGAATCGCTTTGGCCTATCGAGGAGATGGAGCGTGCGAGCGGGTTCATCTCGACGGACTGGGTCAGGATCACAACCGCCCAACTCGTAGCGGGCATGGACTGCGGACGGGCGCAGGGCCTCGGGAGCACCGAAGGACATATGGCTCGGTTCAACGTCGTCGTCCGCGAGCAGGCTGTAGGCGAGACGGAGATCACCGTAAACACGTCCCTTCGGGCTAATCGCGTAGCGCTTTCCGGCGGGATCACCGATGTGGTGACATGCACTTCGCGGGGTACAATCGAGGCGTTCGTCGCCGACGAAGTGTTCCGGCAACTCGACGCACCATGAGCGGGCCTGATTGGATAACGACGGGAATTACTTACTTAGCTTGAGGCCGAGTTCTGCATTTGGCGGAACTGCAACGTGACATCGTTGACCGCCATGCAAAGGCCTACCAAGAACTGTGATACAACATCGTCAGCGGGGAAGACATCGCCAAGCCGAAAGCGGACTCTCATGGGCCGTGTCAAGTTTGGTAGACCGAAACGGACCACGCCAGCGGGCGGCGGATGCCGCTGAACCTGTAGCCAGTCGACAGAGATGCAAAGCGGGACGAGACGGCCGTTACGACCCAGCCGTCCATCGGAGACGTGACGGCCTGTGGTCGCATAGTTCTGCCGCAGCAGCCCGCAGGGGTGTGTTGCGCGGCATCTGGGGCCGCGACCGCTGGCGCGGTCAGCGAGGGGGGATGGTACGAACGGCACGTTGACCGGGCCGGGGCGCCCGGATTTGGCTACGACCGCCTTCGGCGGCCCGCCTAATCTCGGGGGGCGACTTGGATGACCAGGCCCACTTAACAGTACGCCCGGCCAACATGACCAGGCGGGCGGAGTCGGGGCGCCCGGATTTGAACCGGGGACCTCTGCGTCCCGAACGCAGCGCTCTACCGGACTGAGCCACGCCCCGAGGGGTACTGCGGACCGCGCGTTGGGCGCGGGGGCCGGGCTCTCGCGCGAGCCGGCTGCGAAGAAGCGGGTGACCGGATTCGAACCGGCGACCTCAACCTTGGCAAGGTTGCGCTCTACCAACTGAGCTACACCCGCGTGTCCCTGCTTCCTCTCCCTCCAAAGCCTCCAGCCTGCCGGCTGTCGGCGGAGGGGTCCTTCAGAGCCACCGGTCGGATTTGAACCGACGACCGCCGCATTACGAATGCGGTGCTCTACCCCTGAGCTACGGTGGCGAGCCGTCGGCCGCTACCCGCGGCGCCCCTGGCGAGGAGGCTCGCGGGGGCTGCGGGGGTGGGCGGCGACGGAAGTGGAGCCGGCGGGATTTGAACCCGCGACCTCTTGAGTGCGATTCAAGCGCTCTCCCAAACTGAGCTACGGCCCCTCGCTCGACACTCTTTTTGGAACGGGGCTGACGGGATTTGAACCCGCGACCTCCGGTGTGACAGACCGGCACTCTAACCAGACTGAGCTACAGCCCCCTGCAAGCGGCGTTTCGATGGGGCCTACTGGACTCGAACCAGTGACCTCTACGATGTCAACGTAGCGCTCTAGCCATCTGAGCTAAGGCCCCTCCGAAAGACACGACGAGCGGGCCCCGGGTGGGAGCCCGCTCGGACGACACATGCTAAAGGAACGGCCCGAATCGGTCAACCTCGGCGGGCGCCGGATCGGCGGTTCGCAGCGACGGTTGCATCCACCGGAACGGGCTTTACCTTGTTCGCGACCCGGGCTTCCGCCGGCGGAGGTTTTCGGGCGACTCACATCGTCGATTCCCCCTCAGAGAGGCGGATGAAGATAAGCTCTCGCGCGGCCGCGGGCGTCCTCGCCGCGGCCCTCGGCGCCGCCGCTCTGGCGCTGTACCGGCCTTCAACCGGCGAACTCGATCTCGCTGTCGCGAGCCTCGATCCGTCCTCCTTCCTTCACGTCCAGGAGAGCGCGGATCCGCAGGCCGAGGGCGAGACGGCCGCCGCGTCCGCCCAGTACGCGGATGAGCAGGATCTCGCGACGATGCCCGCCCAGTGGCGCGCGATCTACGATCACGAGAACGCGAGCCGCGGGCCCGAGCAGCCGATCCCGTTCAACCACCGGTTCCACGTCACCGACCTCCAGATCGACTGCATGTACTGCCATGTGGGGACGGAGCGGTCGGTGTCGGGCGTCGTGCCGTCGCTCGAGGTGTGCATGGGATGCCACCGCATCGCGGGCACGGGGCTGCCGCCGGTCGAGGAGTTGCGCCAGTACGAAGCGCGGGGCGAGCCGATCGAGTGGGAGTGGGTGTACAAGCTGCCCGAGTTCGTCCAGTTCAGCCACAAGGCCCACGTGCGGAACCTCGAGTGCCAGGACTGCCACGGCCCGGTCGAGGAGATGGACCGGGTCTACCAGTGGGCGCCTCTGACGATGGGCTGGTGCCTCGAGTGCCACCGGCAGCCTCCCTCCGAGGGCGACATCGCGACGGACCACACGCTGGCGCGGGACAACCCGCCGCCACGTGCGCCGGCGCCTCGTCAGCCGGAAGGGTTCTACCCGAGGGACATCGACACGGACTACGGCCAGACCCGGGCTCCCACGGATTGCGCGGCATGTCACTACTGAACGGGGGCAACGGCGGCTGCGGCTGCGCGGGGAGCTGCTCGGGTGGCGCGGCTCCTGAAGCCGACGCCGTGAACGGCGCCGCGGCGAACGGGACGGGGACTTCCCGCCGCCGCTTCCTGAAGGTGCTGGGGACCTCCGGGGCCGGGGCCGCGACGCTGGCGGCGTGCGGTCCGCCTGACTTCGGGGACAAGCTCATCCCCAGCCTCGTCGAGGAAGAGGGGATCACGCCGGGCGTTTCCGACACCTACGCGACGGTGCTGCCGGACGCGGGACCGGAACCGGTCCCCGTCCATGCGCAGGTCCGCGACGGCCGGGTCCTCGGCCTGAGCCCCAACGATCGGTTCGGCGGAGGCACGAACGGCCTTTCCTCGCTCACGCATTCGACGCTGCAGGACCTCTACGATCCGGATCGCGTCAGCCAGCCGATCCAGCTCAATCCGTCCACGGAGGAAGGGGCGCCTCCCTTCCAGTTCGCGAACTGGGACGACGCGACGGCGGCGCTGACCAACGCGGTGCGCGTCGGCGGCGCGGTGCTCCTCACCGGCCGGGTGACGGGCACGACGGGCCGCTTCATCGCGGAGTGGGCCCGCGTGATGGGGGTCGAACACATCGCGTGGGAGCCGTTCTCGAACCAGGCGCTGGCGGGCGGGACCGCGGACGTGAGCGGTGGCGCGGGCATGCCGCGCTTCGACCTCTCGTCAGCGGACCGGGTCGCCTGTTTCGGCGCGGATTTCCTGGGCACGTGGCTCGCCCCGACGCAGATGTCGGCGGGTTTCGCGGCGGCGCGGGACATCGAGGCCCACCACCACGCGAAGTTCACGTTCGTCGGCCCGCGCCTTTCCCTCACGGGCGCCAACGCGGACGAGTGGATCGAAGCCCGGGCCGGGACCGAGGGCGCCGTGGCGCTGGCCGTGGCAGGCGTCGTGGCGGCGGCGCGGGGCGTCACGCTTCCGGCCGGAGCGTCCGCTGTGTCGCCGGAGGCCGTCGCGGACGCCGCGGGGGTTTCCGCCGACGCGATCCGCGCGCTCGGCGAGGAATTGGCCGCCGCGGAGAACGCGGTCGCGATTCCGCCCGGGCTCGAGTCGCAGGGAGCCGCCGCGCGGCAGGCGCACCAGGCGGTCGCCGCGCTGAACGAGGTGCTCGGCGCCGTGGGTACCCGGGTCTTCCCGGGGGGCGGCGCGCCCGAAGGCACGACGGCGAGCTTCTCGGACATGCAGGCGCTGATCGGGCGCATGCGGGCCGGGCAGGTGCGGACGCTCATCGTGTCCGGGTGCAATCCCGCCTACGCGCTCCCCGCCGCCGCGGGGTTCGGCGAGGCGCTGGCCAACGTGGCGAACACCGTCGCGATCACGCCGCACCTCGACGAGACGGCGTCGGCCTGCGGCTGGGTGCTCCCCTGCCACCACGCGCTCGAGTCGTGGTGCGATGCGGACCTGGCGGGCGGCGCGATGGCGCTCGGCCAGCCCCTCATGCACCCGGTGTTCGACACGCGCCAGCGCGAGGATCTGCTGCTGGACGTGGCAAACGCGGCGGGACAGGGCGGCGCGTTCGGCGGGACGGACTACGCGACCGTGCTGCGGAACACCTGGACCGAGCGGCTCGGCGGCGATGCCGCGTGGCTCGACGCGCTTCGACGCGGCGGCGCCTCGGCGGCGGCATGGGCGGGCGACGAAGGCGCGGACTCCGGTGCGGACGCTGCGCCCGCGGGCGGCGTTGACGGCTTCGCGGCCCCGCCGGCGCCCGACGGGACGCAACTCGTCGTGTATCCGACGGCCCAGTTCTACGATGGCCGGGGCGCGAACCGCTCCTGGATGCAGGAACAGCCCGACGCGATCACGAAGGTCGTGTGGAACTCGTGGGTGGAGATGCACCCGGACATGGCGGACGAACTCGGCGTGGAGCGCGGGGACGTCGTCCGCGTCGAGTCGGCCCAGGGCGCCATCGAGGCGCCGGTTTACGTCTACCGCGGCATCCGCCCGGATACGGTGGCGATCCCGCTCGGACAGGGACACACGGAGTACGGCCGCTACGCCCGGAACCGCGGCGTGAACCCGCTGGACCTGCTTGCGGCGAACGCGGATCCCGGTTCCGGCGCGCTGGCGTACGCGGGGACGGCGGTCACGGTCACGGCCACCGGGGAGACGGCCCGGCTCGTCGTCACGCAGGGGTCCACCGACGACCAGGACCGCGAGATCGTCCACGCCATGAACGTGGAAGACGCGCTGCACGAGATCGAGGCGCACGAGATCGACCTCGTCGAGATGGTCGAGGCCGCGTGGGACTCCGATCCGAACAGCCCGTACCGCTGGGGCATGACCATCGACCTCAACGCCTGTACGGGGTGCGGCGCCTGCGTCACCTCCTGCTACTCCGAGAACAACATCCCCACCGTGGGCGAGCGCGAGGCCGCGATGCGGCGCGAGATGTCGTGGATGCGGATCCACCGCTTCGAGGAGGAGACGGAGGACGGCGGGTTCCAGACGGTGCAGCAGCCGATGCTGTGCCAGCACTGCGGCGACGCGCCGTGCGAGCCCGTGTGCCCGGTCTACGCGACGTATCACAGCCCCGAGGGGCTCAACGTCCAGGTCTACAACCGCTGCGTCGGCACGCGGTACTGCGCGAACAACTGCCCCTACAAGGTCCGGCGCTTCAACTGGTTCAACCACGACGCGCGCGTCCGCGGCGACGGAGGGGCCTTCGCGTGGCCCCTGAACCTCCAGCTCAACCCGGACATCACGGTCCGGGAGGTGGGGGTGATGGAGAAGTGCACGATGTGCGTGCACCGGATCAACAAGGCCAAGATCGACGCCAAGGAGGAGGGACGGACCGTGAGGGACGGCGAGGTGATGACCGCCTGCCAGTCCAGCTGCCCGTCGAACGCGATCACCTTCGGCAACCTCAAGGATCCCGAGAGCGAGGTCTCCCGCAAGGCGAAGAGCGCCCGCGGCTACCACGCGCTCGGTGAACTCGGGGTGCGTCCCGCGATCACCTACCTCGAGGACGTCACGCACCGGCACATGGCGGCCGGCGGGCACGGCGAGCCGGCCGGGGAAGGCGAAGAGGCGCACTGATGGCGACCGCGGAGGCGAAGGTGCCCGCCCACCCGACGCTGGCCGAGGCGAACCGCGACATCACGCGGCCCATCGCGATGCCCGACAAGCGCTTCTACCTCGTGCTCGGGGTCGCGGCCGCGGGTCTCGCCCTCATGTTCGGAGCCTGGTTCTACCAGATCGGGGCCGGCATCGGCGTCGCGGGCATCACCCACCCCGTTTTCTGGGGCGTGTACATCACGACGTTCGTCTTCTGGGTCGGGATCGCCCACTCCGGGACGCTGATCTCGGCGATTCTCTACCTCTTCCGCTCCGGCTGGCGCACGACGATCAACCGGACCGCGGAGGCGATGACGATCTTCGCGGTGATGACGGCGGGGCTCTTCCCCCTCATTCACCTGGGTCGCGTCTGGTACTTCTACTACCTGATGCCGTACCCGTCGCAGCGGCAGATCTGGCCGGACTTCCGGTCGCCGCTCGTGATGGACGTGTTCGCGGTGTCGACGTACCTCACGATCTCCGCGCTGTTCTGGTACACCGGCCTCATCCCCGACTTCGCGATCCTGCGCGACCGGGCCAAGGGCTGGATGTACAAGATCTACGGCGCGTTCTCGCTCGGGTGGCAGGGGACGGTGAGCGAGTGGCGGCACTACCGCCGCATCTACCTCTACATGGCCGGGATCGCGACGCCGCTGGTGCTGTCGGTGCACTCCGTGGTTTCGTGGGACTTCGCCCTCTCGATCGTGCCGGGGTGGCACTCGACGATCTTCGCCCCGTACTTCGTGGCCGGTGCGATCTTCAGCGGGGTCGCCCTCGTGATCACGATCATGATCCCGCTGCGGTGGGCGTTCGGGCTCGAGGCGTACATCACCGAGAACCACTTCGAGAACATGGCGAAGCTGGTTCTCCTCACGTCGCTCATCGTGGGTTTCTCGTACGGGACGGAGTTCTTCCTCGCCTACTACTCGGCGGACCCGATCGAGATCGAGAGTTTCCGCTGGCGTGCGATGGGGGCCTACGCCCTGCCCTTCTGGGTCATGGTGTTCTGCAACGTGGTCGTGCCGCAGGCGCTGTGGTTCAAGAAGGTCCGCACCAGCCTGCCGGCGCTGTTCGCGCTCACGATCTTCGTCAACATCGGGATGTGGTACGAGCGGTTCGTGATCATCGTCACATCGCTCGCCCACGAGTACGAGCCCGGCGGATGGGGCCTGTACACGCCGAGTTGGGTGGAGATGTCGATTCTCGTCGGCAGCTTCTGCTGGTTCTTCTTCTGGTTCCTGCTCTTCTCGCGCAGCCTGCCGGTGATCTCGATCGCCGAGGTGAAGGAACATCTCGCGCACGAGCACTCGCACGCAGAGCACGGCGACGGCGGGGACGGTCATGAGTAGCGGCGTCCTGGGGCAGTACGACACGCTGCACGGCACGCTCGACGCCATCGCGCGGCTGCGTGACGCGGGGCACCGCGACATCGAGGTCTTCTCGCCGATTCCGTCGCCGGAGATCGAGGAGGCGATGGACATCCACTCCTCGCCGGTGCGCGTGTGGGCGCTGACGGGCGCGATCACCGGGTGCACGCTCGGGGTGCTGCTCACGGCGGGGACGTCGCTGGCCTACCCGCTCGTCACGCAGGGGAAGCCGCTGGTGTCGCTGCCTCCGTTCGTCGTGTTCATGTTCGAACTCACCGTGCTGCTCACGGGGATCTTCGGGCTGGTCGCGCTGCTCGTGCACACGAGGCGGCCGGTGATCAACCTCGACCCGGCGTATCGAACCTCCTTCTCGGTCGACCGCTGGGGCATCTTCGTCCCGGTCAACGGCGAGGGGCACGCCGCCGCCGAGGCGCTCGTGCGGGAGACGGCCGCGGTGGACGTGGAGGTGCAGGGATGACCGCCCGGGCCGCCGCGACCGTGGTTCTCGCCGCTTTCGCGCTGGGCGGCTGCGACGACCAGATCAAGCATCTGGATCAGCGGACCCCGTTCTTCAACACGATGTCCTGGCAGCCCTCGCTGGAGGCCTACGAGGAGCGGGCGCGCCTGCCGGTGCCCGGCACGATGCCGATCGACGGCGAGCGCACGTACGACCTGATGGCGGCCGACACCATGCTGGTCAGCCCGATCTCGGGCACCGAGGCCGACCTCGCCCGCGGGGCGGAGCTGTACAGCCAGTTCTGCACCGTCTGTCACGGCGTGACGGGGGCCGGCGACGGCTCCGTGGTGGGGCAGAACCGGATCCCCGACATCCCGCTCCTCAACATCCGGGGCGAACTCACGCGCGGATACACGGACGGCTACATCTGGGGCATGATCGGGAACGGACGCGGGCTGATGCCGCCCTACCGGCGCATCCCGGCCATGGACCGCTGGTACCTGGTCGCGTACGTGCGGCAACTGCAGGCCGAGGCGATGGCCGAGGAAGCGGCGGCGGCAGAGGCCGCGGCGGCTGAGGCGGCAGCGGCCGAGGCGGCGGCGGAGTCCGCACCGGGCGAGGTCCCCGGGACGGGAGGAGGCCAGTGAGCGGCGGCGGCGACCGTCCGGCGCTCACGACGGGAGAGGCGCTGAAGACGATCAGCGGCCGCATCCCGACGGTATGGCTCGCCGTGTGGCTGGCGGCGGTCGTGATCGGGGCCGTGGGCTTTGCGACCACGGTCGGCGGCGACGCGCAGCGCGCCTGGATGAGCGTGTGGTCGAACTTCCTCTTCTGGACGGCGATCTCGATGGCGGGCATCGTGTTCGGGGCCGTCCTCCAGGTCGCGAAAGGGCACTGGGGCAAGAGTTTCCGCCGGCTGGCCGAGGCCGCGGGCGCGTTCCTCCCCATCTCCTTCGCCCTCTTCTTCGTACTCCGGCTGGGCGCCGAACACGTCTTCCCCTGGATCGGGCCGGTGGAGACGGAACACCTGAACCGCGACTGGCTGACGCTCGAGGGCGTCTTCATGCGGAACGGGATCCTGCTCGCGGTGCTCTACCTGCTCGGCTTCGTGTGGCTCTTCTACTCGATCCGGGCCGATGCGCCGCTGGTCGCGGCGGAGAGCCGGGGCTGGCGCAAGGCTGTCGTTTCCCTCTTCGCGCGCGGGTGGCGCGGAGACGACGTGGAGGTCGAGCGCTGCCGGAGCCGCATCGGGCGGCTGTCCGCCGTGCTGATCCTGAGTTGGGCCGTCATCTTCTCGCTCCTGTCGTTCGATTTCGGGATGTCGCTGACGCCGGGTTTCATGAGCATGGTGTGGGGGCCGTACTACTTCATCGGCGGCTGGCTCGGGCTGCTCGCGCTCGTCGCGGTCATGGCCCACCGCTACAACGGGCGGTCCGACGGGATCCGGCTCTGGGGCAAGTACGACTTCCACGATCTCGGCAAGCTGACGTTCGCCTTCGTGGCGTTCTGGACCTACCTCTGGTTCGCCCAGTATCTCGTGATCTGGTACGGCAACATCCCGCGCGAGACGAACTTCTTCATGCCGCGCTCGACCGGCGGCTTCGGGCGCATGTTCTGGCTCCAGATGGTGCTCATCTTCGCCCTCCCCTTCCCCTTCCTCCTGGGGCGGAGCCCGAAGATGAGTTCGCGCTGGCTGGCGTTCGTCGGGCTGCTGATCCTGATCGGCTTCTGGGTCGAGCGCTGGAACATGGTGGCGCCGTCGATCTGGCACGGGGAGGGACTGCCGCTCGGTGTGCCGGAGGCGATGATTTCGATCGGTTTCGTCGGCCTGTTCGCCCTCGCGTACGGCGCCTATTCGACGACCTTCCCGAAGGTTCCGATGCGCGAGACGATCGCGCTGGGGAGTCCCGGCCGCGGCCCGTAGGCGGCCGCCGATTTCGGCCCGACGGACGAAGGGGTGCCCCGGGCGGCCTCCGGCCTCTATTTTCAAATGCTGGCAGTATGAGGTGACGGTGCGAACCATGCCGGTCGGGCGTTGCGTCGCACCGCGAAGTTCTTGACCGAGGCGGTTTGATGGAGCTTTCCGACAACTACGAGCAGATGCTGCAGCGCACGACCGCGACGGTCGAGAAGTACCGCGAGGGGGCCGAGGAGCTGAGGGTGAAGCTCCGCGAGGCCCGCGCCGGCCGAAAGGTTCAGATCATGGCCATGATCGACCGGCTGGAGCGCAAGTACGACGGGGCGAAGACGCGCCTCGAGGAGCTTTCCGACTCCGAGGAGGATGGCAACAGCCAGGCCCTCGGCGTCCTCCACCAGAAGGTGGTCTCCGAGCTCTCGGACATGAAGCGGACGATCCAGACCCGGATCCGCTGACCTCCCCCTAAGCCTCGGGAAGTCCCCTAAGCCTCGGGAAGCCGAAGCGCGGTTCTGAGGAGGCGGCGCTGGCGGTGGACGTGTTTGCCGAAGTAGCCCTCCGCCGGGCTGGCTCGCTCGGGGCGGCCGACGTAAACGGGCTCGCGGCCGATGAGTTCCCGCAGGTGGGGCCGCATGAACGTCCAGGCGCCCATGTTCTCCGGCTCTTCCTGTACCCAGCAGATCTCCGCCTCGCGGGGATAGGGGGCCAGGGCCGCGGCCAGTTCCTCCGCCGGGAAGGGGTACGGCTGTTCCACGCGCAGGATCGGGATGTCGTGGGCGGGGGGGGCTTCCGCCAGCAGGTCGAAGTAGACCTTTCCGCTGCATACGATGACGCGGCTCACGTTCGAAGGGTCGCCCCGGAAGTCGGGGTCCGGGAGCACGGGGCGGAAGGCGCCGCCGGTGAGGTCGCCGATCGTGGAGCGGGCCCGGGGATGGCGCAGCAGGCTCTTCGGCGTCATCACGATCAGGGGACGGCACGTCGCGCGAAGCGCCTGCCAGCGCAACGCGTGGAAGTACTGCGCGGGCGTCGTGCAGTTCACGACGCGGATGTTGCCTTCGGCGGCGAGTTGCAGGAAACGCTCCAGCCGCGCGCTCGAATGCTCCGGGCCCTGGCCCTCGTAGCCGTGCGGGAGGAGCAGGACGAGCCGCGACTCCAGGCCCCACTTCGTGCGGCCCGAGACGATGAACTGGTCGATGATCGCCTGCCCGACGTTGGCGAAATCACCGAACTGAGCCTCCCACATGACGAGCGCGTTGGCCGCGATCGTGGAGAAGCCGTACTCGAAGCCGAGGGTGGCGATCTCGGACAGGGGGCTGTTCGCGATGCGGAAGGCCGCCTGTCCGTCCTCCAGATGGGCCATGGGCGTGTACGGACGCCCGTCCTCCGCATCGTGCAGCACCAGGTGGCGGTGGCTGAACGTGCCGCGCTCGGTGTCCTCGCCGGTGAGGCGCACCGGGACGCCCTCCGTGAGCAGGCCCGCAAGCGCGAGCGACTCGGCGTGCCCCCAGTCGATCCCTTCGTCCAGCGCCGCGCGACGGCGTTCCAACTGCCGGCCGAGCTTGTGGAAGGGCTCGAAGTCGTCGGGCCAGCGGTGGATCGCCTCGTTGAGGTCCCGCAGCCGCGCCTCCGGAATGCCGGTCGGCCGCGCCGGCTCCGCCGGATCCAGCAGCCGCTTCGGGCCCGGGGCGGTTCCGGTCCGTGCGTCCGCTTCCTTGTGCGCGGCGATCGCTCCCCGGGCCGCCTCGAGTTCCGCATCCACGTCCGCAACCATCGCGTCGGTCTCTTCGCGGGACAGAAGCCCGCGCTCGACGACGACTTCCGCGAACTGCGCACGCACCCGCGGGTGCGAGGCGATCCGCTCGTACATCATGGGCTGGGTGTACGAGGGTTCGTCCCCCTCGTTGTGCCCGTAGCGCCGGTAGCCCACGAGGTCGATGACGAGGTCCTCCCCGAACTCGAACCGGTAGTCGACGGCGAGCCGCACCGCGGCCATGCACGCCTCGGGGTCGTCCGCGTTCACGTGCACGACGGGAAGCCGGAAGCCGAGTGCGAGGTCGCTCGCGTACCGGGTCGAGCGGCTGTCGCCGGGCAGGGTGGTGAAGCCGAGCTGGTTGTTCGTGATGATATGAAGCGTGCCGCCCGTCTCGTAGGCCCGCAGCCGGCACAGGTTCAGCGTCTCCGCCACGACGCCCTGCCCCGCGAAGGAGGCGTCGCCATGGATGAGGATGGGGAGGATGGCCGAGGAGTCGGAGGCTTCGCCGCTGAACCGCGCGGCCCGGGCCATGCCGAGGACGACGGGGTTCACGTGCTCGAGGTGGCTCGGGTTGGGGGCGAGCCGCACGTCCAGTTGGACCTCGTCCTCCGCGACCTGCGACCGGCCTCCGACGTGGTATTTGACGTCGCCGGATCCGTGCTCCGGGAGCGCGGTCATGATGCCGCGCGCGGCCTGTTCCTCGAATTCGGCCACGATCGACTCATAGGACAGTCCCATGACGTGAGCCAGCACGTTCAGGCGCCCGCGGTGCGCCATTCCCACAAACACCTGGCGAGCCCCGCGCCGCCCCGCGCTCCCGATGATCCCACGCATCATGGGCACGAGCATGTCGAGCCCCTCGACGGAGAACCGCTTCTTCCCCAGGTAGGTGCGGTGCAGGAACGTCTCGAGCCCCTCCACGCGGGTCAGCCACTCCAGGCATGCCTTCGCCCGTTCCCGGCTCATGAGCAGCCGGTGGCGGTGCGACTCGATGTAGTCCACGAGCCAGTCGCGCTGCGTCGGGTTCTCCATCTGGTCGAGTTCGTAGCCGATCGGGCCGCAGTAGATCTCCTCGAGGCGGTCCACGACTTCGGCCGCGTTGTCGCCCAGGTGCTTGAGCCAGACGGCGGATGCCGGCACGCGCGCGAGTTCTTCGCGGCGGATGCCGTGATACTCCGGTTCGAGCACCGGGTGCCTCGGAGGCTCGGAACCGAGCGGATCGATGCGCGCCCCCAGGTGGCCGTACGCGCGGTAGTCCTCGACGAGCGCCCCGGCGATGGCGGCGAGCCGCAGGTCCTCCGTCGCCACGACCTCCGCCTCGGCGGGCGTGGGTGCGGGGGGAGGAGGAGGAAGGACCGCCCTCGGTGGCGCTTCGACGGCTGCGTCCGCGGATGGATCCCAGCCCGCCAGCGGCGGCGGGATCACGCCCCGGTCGCGCAGCGCCCGTTCGACCAGCCCCTCGGCGTATCCCGCGTTGTAGCCGTCCGCGACCCAGCCGCGGCCGTCGGGGGAGCCGCTTCCGTCGTCGCTCATCGCGTCGTCGCTCGCTTAGTGATGGCCGTGGCTGTGGCCGTGTTCGACATCCTCGCCGCCCGCCGCGCCCGAAAGACTGCGGTGCACGGTGTCGAGCCAGCGTTCCGTCGAGATGAACCCGGCGCCCCAGTCCGCCCACTCCTCGGAGACGCCCTCGCTCTGGACCTGCTCGCTGCTCAGCCCCGCATCGATCTTGCCGCGGACCATCGCGATCGTCTCGGTGATCATGCGGTGGTACGTCCGCAGGTCGTCCACGGTGGAGAGCGGACCGTGCCCGGGGATGATCCGGATGTCGGCCGGCACGTTGTCCAGCACCTGCGAGATCCCGCTCGCGAGCCCTTCCACGTTCCCCCCGTTGTCGATGTCGACGAAGGGGAAGCGGCCGGCGAAGAAGTCGTCTCCCATGTGGAGGACGTTCGAGCCCGTGAAGTAGATGAGCGCGTCCCCGTCCGTGTGTCCGTGCGGGATGTGGAACGCCCGGATCTCCTCGCCGTTGAAGTGGATGGAGAGTGCGTCGTCGAAGGTGACGACGGGCAGGGCCACGTCGGGCGATCCGCCCGCGGCCAGTCGCGTGCGCACGTTGGTGTGCGCGACGATCGTGGAGGCCTCGCCGAACTCGACGTTCCCGCCCGTGTGATCGCCGTGGAAATGGGTGTTGATGAGGAACTGCGGCTGTGCCGCCCCCTCCGATTGTCCCACTTCTCGAAGCGCGTCGCGGATCTTGTCCGCCAGCGGCGCGAACTGGTCGTCGACCATCACGACGCCATCGGGGCCCGAGGACACGCCGATGTTGCCGCCGCTTCCCACCAGCATCCAGACGCTGCCGGCGACGTGCGTCGCCTCGATCTGGACGGCCGAGAAGTCACGCTGCGCGAAGACGGGGGCGGAGAAGAGACCCGTGCAAAGGGCCGCGAGGAACAGCGATCGAACTTTCATAGAAAGCAACTCCTGAATACGGGCGCCGTGCAGCGCCGAACGCGTACCGCCGGGCGCGTACCGCCGGGCGCCCGAAGATGGGGCAGGGCCCGGGCCAATGCCACCTTTGGCCGCCTCCGGCCGCAGCGCCGGAACTCTTGACCGCCCGGCGATTCCCGAACCACACTTCGCAAAATGCGCAGCTATATCGTCTTTCTGCTTCTCTTTTCGATCAAGGTCGCTGCGAAGGCGCTCTGCCGGGTCCGGCTGGAGTGGCTCCGCGAAGCCGACGATCCCTGGTCCGGTCTGCGCGTGCTCGCCCTGCTCAACCACACGAGTCTCTTCGAACCGGTCTTCCTCGCCGTGGTGCCCGGCCGCGTGCTGTGGCAACTCGCGACGCACGGCGTCGTGCCGCTCGCGGACAAGACCGCGGCCCGACCGATACTGGGCCGGCTCTTCCTGCTCATCGCCAAGCACGTGGTGCCGGTGACGCGGGAGAAGGATGACACGTGGGAGGAAGTGCTCCGACAGGTACGGGACCCGGAGGCCGTCCTCATCATCCTGCCGGAAGGGCGAATGATGCGCCGCACGGGGCTGGATCTTCAGGGGAATCCCATGACCATCCGCGGGGGCATCGCGGACATCCTCCGGGCGATGCCGGACGGCCGGCTGTTCCTCGCTTACAGCGGCGGGCTTCATCACATCCAGGCCCCCGGCGAACGCTTCCCACGGCCCTTCCGGAGCGCCTGGCTGGGCGCCGAGGTCGTGGACATCGAGGAATACAGCGGAGAATTGGGCGGCTCGGAGTGCGCGGAGACCTTCAAGGTGGCCGTGATCGAGGATCTGACGCGCCGGCGGGACGCCTACTGCTACCGCAACGGATGAAGCCGAAGGGCGTTCCGTCAGTTGAAGCGGACGCGCCTCCAGTTCCCCTCCCGGTCGAAGGTCCACGCATCACCGTCGATCACGACGAACGAGATGCGGCGCGCGTTCCGGATGTCGGCGGCGGGGTTCGCCTCGAGGACGAGGAAGTCGGCACGCTTCCCGATCTCGATCGTCCCCCGCTCATGCAGTTGGCCGAGCTCGATGGCGCCGTTCCTCGTGGCCATGCCGAGGACTTCGAGAGGGGGGATGCCGGCCTCCACGAGCAACTGCATCTCACCGTGGAAACCCTCTCCCCATGCGGTCGTGCGCGGAGCATCGGACCCCACGAGCAGGCGGACCCCGTGGCCGTGGAAGGTCCGGACCAGCGCCTGGGCCTTGGGCCAGACCGCCTCGAGCGCCCTCCGTTCGTCGTTGGACAGCGGCGCGCAGGTGGCGGCGGCGGCCGGACAGTCGAGGGAGGCGGACGCGCTGGCGAGCATCGGCAAAAGGGCCGAGTCGTTCGAGAGAAGCGCGTTGACGGCACGGTCGACGTCGGGGCCCTGCGGCTCCAGCCGCTCCAGCCACGCGATCTGGGCCGGGACCTGCCCCGCTTCCGCAAGCGCCTCGAAGGGTCCGCGCTCGCTCTCCGGAAGCAGCTCGACGTCGCCGGAGACCAGGGGACCCGCGACGTCGGACCCGGCACGGAGGGCCAGCAGCCAGCCGCCATCCCGGCGATCGGCCCACAGGGGCACCTCCGCGCGGCGCGCGGCCCGCGCGATCCCGACGAGCCAGGACGGAGGCACGCCGGAGGCGACGGAGACGAAGCCGGCTCCATCCGCGGCCTGCCGCGCCACCTCCGCGACGGCGGCGGCCTCCGATTCCAGCGCCGCGCCGCTCGACGCGCTCCCGGCATCCAGGACCGGTCCGCCGACGTAGACGGCGGGAACGGGGTCGTCGCCGAAGCCTCCGCGACCCCGCTCCTCGAAGGCGGCCAGGGAGGTGGCTCCGTCGCGCACCCCGGTGATCCCGGCGGCCAGCAGCGCGCGCAGTTCTTCCGTCGTCTGGGGCGAGGCGTGCGCATCGATGAACCCGGGGATGAGGTAGGAGCCCGAGAGGTCCACGACGACGGTGCCTTGCGGGGCGGCCACGGAGCCCCGGGCGCCGATGTCCTGGATGCGGCCGCCCCACACGAGGACCGACGACGAAGGCCTGGGCGGCCCCCCGCGGCCGTCGATCACGGTCACATTGGTGAACAACTCTGACTGTGGCGCGATGAACGTGTCCTGGCCGGCACCCGCCAGGCCGCCGGGGACAACCGCTCCCGCCAGGATCGCGGAAACCGCGACGAGCGGCCGGCTTCCCGGGTTCCCGGCGGGTCGCAACTCAGGCTCCGTCCGCTGGCCCATCCGCGGACCGGATGAAGAGTTCCCGCTTCGGGTAGGGGATCTCCACGCCCGCCTCTTCGAAGGCGGGGAGCGCCCTCTCGCTGATGTCGTCGGCGATCCGCCGCCTCGCCCTCGCCTCCAGGATCCAGACGCGCAATTGGAGGTTGACCTCGGATGGGCCGAAACTTCGGGCGATGACGATCGGCGCGGGGTCGTCCTTGACCCCCTCGACCCCCAGGGCGATGTCCACCAGCAGTGATTTCGCCCGCTCGATGTCCGATTCGTACGCGACCGAGAAGGGGATTCGGAGCCGGATGTCCTCGCCGGACATCGTGTAGTTGATGATGTCGCGCTGCATGATCTGATTGTTCGGGACGACGATGACGAGATTGTCCGGATTCCGGATCTTCGTGGCCCGGAGCCCGATCTCGATCACGTCGCCCCAGGACCCCGTCTCGTTGGGAGCCGACCACAGTTCGATCCGGTCCCCGACCTGGAAGGGGCGATCGACGATGAGGAGCACTCCGGCGATCACGTTGGAGAGCGTGTCCTTGGCGGCGAGCGAAAGGGCGAGGCCCATGACGCCGGCGCCGGCGAGGAGAGGCGCGATGTTGATGCCCAGTTCGGCCAGCGCGAGGACGACACCGAGGGCGATGACCAGGAAGCGGATCGCGTTGTTGACCATCGGGAGCGCGGTCTTGTCGAGCGGCGTCGAGGTGCGGGAGACGACCTCGGTCTCGACCGCGGTCAGGAGGTCGCCGACGAACCGGCTCAACGGGAAGAAGAGGACGCCGATCCAGATCGCATAGACCCACTGCGCCACAGTGGGCAGGGCCCAGATTTCGAGCAGGCGCCAGACCGCCAGTGCTCCGCTCGAGAGCAGGAGAGCCTGGCGGAGCAGACGCACGGCCAGATCGTCGAGTTGCGTCGCGGTCCGGGTAACCCAGTGTCTCTGCGCGCGGCCCAGCACCATGAGCGCCACGAGGTAGACGAGGCCGGCGACCGCGATGACGATCAGGCTGGGCAGCCAGCGCGGAGCCGTGAAGGCGACCACCTCGGTCCACAGTTGTGACAGTCTCTCCATCAAGCGTCGCCTCTCTCAAGCTATTGCCGCCACCCGCGGGGCTCTCGCACCCGCGTGGCACCTGCACCTGCGCGCGCGGTCGCCGCACGAGGCCGCGCAGAATGGTATCGTAACGGTACCGTGGCAGCCTCCTCACGGATAACTTGGGGGATGGAGCGGCAGGAATCGAACCGGGAGCGGTGATGTTGAACGGAAAGTTCAGAAAGATGGGCGTCGGATTGGCCCCGCTCGGGCTGGCGCTGCTCGTCGGCGGGTGCGCGCCGGAAGCGGCGGGGGAGAGCGGAGGCGCGGCCGCGACCCCCTCGATGGCAATGGTCGATGCGACGTTGGCGGCGACCATCGCCGAGACCCCGACGATCACGGTCTACAAGTCTCCCACCTGCGGGTGCTGCGCCCTCTGGGTGGACCACATGCGGGAGGCCGGGTTCGAACTCGACGTCCTCGACATGGATGACGCGGACCTCATCCGCGTGAAGCTCGACGCGGGAGTCCCGCTGCAGATGCAGACATGCCACACGGCGCTTGTGGGCGACTACGTGTTCGAGGGCCACATCCCCGCGGACGTCATCGCCCGGTTCCTCGCCGAGAAGCCCGCCGCGCACGGGCTCGCGGTGCCCGGGATGCCGATAGGCTCCCCGGGCATGGAGTTCGGGGACCGCGTCGATCCCTACGACGTGATCGAGTTCGACGCGGCAGGCAATCTGTCGGTCTACGAGAGCCGCTGACGCCGTAGCAGGCCGCTCCCGGCACATCGCGGACGCGGTCTGAATTGACTTCGTTCATCGCTGCGCTGCTGGCGCCGGTTGTCGGCGTCCTGCTCTACATCTGGCTGCACAATCGCCCAAGCACGATTCGTGCGATCGATGCCGTCGTCCTGTGGATCCTTCCGGTGCTGGTCGCCTTTCATGTCCTCCCACACGCCTGGGCCGAGCGCCACGTCGCACCCCTCATCGCGGTCCTGTTGGGAGCGGGCGTTCTCTATGCCATCGAGAAGATCTCCCGTTCGCTGGCGCGGCACACGGACGACCTCGCCATCGTCTTGGGCGTGTTGTCGATCGCCGTGCACGCGCTGTTGGAGGGCGGCGCGCTGACGCCGGCCACGGCGAGTGCTCCGTTCGCCGTCGCCGTCATCCTGCATCGGGTCGCCGTGGGGCTACTGATCTGGTGGCTGCTCGAGCCTCGGCACGGCGTCGCCGCGGCCATGGCGGGGGTCGGAGCGATCCTCGTGGCGACGACGATCGGGTTCGCGGCGGGCACGGAGATACTCCCGGATGGGCACGGGGCCATCGAACTCTACCAGGCCTTCGTCGCGGGGTCGCTGCTTCACGTCGTGTTTCACCAGGGGCGCCGCGACCACAGACACGACTAGCAGGCGTGGCCCGCCAGGCCCGTCAGCCAGCCGGGCCGGCTCACCGCCTCGGCGACGTACGCCACGGACTTCCTCGTCGCCATCCCCGCATCGGATATCCGCAGGAAGCCTCCGGCGCCGTGCCGGCGAGGAAGAGTTCGGGCTGGCCCCGACATCCCCACCCGGCGCGCAGACCGGTCCGAGGCTCGACCTCGACCCATTCCACGCCTTCGGGAAACCGGAAGTCGGATCCGCCGCCGGGTCCGAGGACCCGGATGAGAAAATCCGTGAAGATCGGCTGGGCGGCACGCGACCCGGACAGGCCCAGCCGCGTCCCGTCGTCGAAGCCCACCCAGACGCCGACGGCCAGTTCCGGCGTGTAGCCGACGAACCAGGCATCGCGCGAGCCGTTCGTGGTCCCGGACTTCGCCGCGATGGGGCCCCTGTACCCGGCCGCGCGCACACCGCTCCCGGTGCCGCGCTCCACCACCCCGCGCAGGGCGGACGTCACGAGGTACGCCTCCGCCGGGCTGATCACGGCCTCACGGCGAAGCTCGGCCGGTCGGATGGCCTCGCCCTCTCGACCCAGAACGGCGCGCGCGGCGCGCGGAGGCGCCCGCCTTCCCTCCGCCGCCAGCACCGCATAGGCCGCCGTCAGCTCGAGGAGCGTCACCTCCGAGGCTCCGAGGGCGAGACTCGGATACGGGGCCAGAGGACTCTCGACACCCAGTCGTTGCGCGGTCTCCACGATCCTCTCGGGACCGACGGCGAGTCCCAGACGGGCGAACGGCACGTTGCGCGACCCCTCGAGCGCGTCGCGCAACCTCACGGGCCCGAGGAACTCGCGGTCCGCGTTGGAGGGTCGCCACATCCCCGCCGGCGTGTCGAGCGCCAGCGGCTCATCCCGCAGGGTGGAAGCCAGGGTGAACGGGGCGTCCGCCCGCGGATCCAATGCGGCCAGCGCCACGATCGGCTTGAAGGCGCTTCCCGGCTGACGCAGCGCATCCGCGGCGCGATTGAACTGCGACGTGCCGTAGGCGCGTCCGCCGACCATCGCCAGGATGTCGCCGCTCCGCGGGTCGAGGGCCACGAGCGCCGCCTGCAGAGGCCCCGTCTGCTCCGTGAGGCGGGGACGGGTGCGCTCGAGCGTGCGGATTCCTTCCGACACGGCCAGCTCCGCCGCTCGCTGGATCTCCGGCTCCAGAGACGACACGACGGTCAGGCCCGCGCCATCCAGACTCAGCGGACGTGCTCCGGACCCCAGATCTCGCCGCAGGAAGTCCAGGTACCAGCGGGCATCGGCTCGCCGCTCCGGCGGAGAGCTGAGGGTCAGACGCGTTTCGAGTTCGGCGTTCAGCCGATCCGCGTCGATATGTCCGAGCGCGTGCATCTGCCGCAGGACCATGTCCCGCCGGGCCCGGGCGCGCTCCGGATTCCGGTGCGGGGCGTACATGCTGGGACCTCGAATGATCCCCACGAGCATCGCGGCCTGCCCCAGCGTCAACTGCGAGACGTCCCGGTCGAAGAAAAACGGCGCCGCTCGGCCGAAGCCGTGAATCGCCACGCCTCGGTCCTGCCCGAGGTAGATGTGGTTCACGTACGCTTCGAGGAGACGCCGCTTGGAGAACCGCCTCTCCAGGGCCACGGCGATGGCCGCCTCGCGGACCTTCCGCAGCAGCGTGCGGTCGGTCGACAGGAAGAGCGTGCGCGCGAGTTGCTGGGTGAGGGTGCTGCCGCCCTCGGCGATCCGCCCCTGGCGCAGGTTCGAGAGCACGGCGCCCGCGATGCGGCGGGGATCCAGCGCGCCGTGTTCGTAGAAGCGGCGGTCCTCCACTGTGAGAAGGGCGTCGATCAGATGGCCGGGGACTTCTTCGAGCCGTACCGGGATGCGGTCCCGGCCGTGCTCGCCGGGCACGGTACCGATGACTTCGGGATCCAGGATGAGCGTCGCGAGATCCTGCCCGTCCGCGTCCCGAATCGATGTCACGCGACCCGCGCCGGCATAACCGCGAAACCGGACGCGCACCGTACCGCCGGGATCCATGTAGCCGCCCAGGCGCAGCGGCCGCCGGCCGAGCCTCAGTTCTCCGCCGCGCCACGCGAATTCTCCGCGGTCCGGCGTGCGCTTCGAAACGGAGCGGTAACCGATTCGCGCCAGATGGCTTGCCACCTGACGAGGCTCCACGCGGTCGCCCGGACGGAGGACCAGCGGCCGAGCGACGACGCGGGTCGGGGAGACCGCGTCGATCGCTTCGAAGTCGCGCACGACCTTCGTCTCGAAGCCGAGATACCCGAGCCAGCCCGCCGCGACGACGGCGGCCAGGATCCCCAGCCTCCGCCAGATCCTTCTCCTGCCTTTCCTGCCTCTCTTGCGTTTCACATGGTCTTGGACGCTCCGGGTGGGAAAAAGGTTCCCGGATCAGTCGGCCGCCCGCAGGTGCGTTCCGAAGGTGTCCAGATCGATGTTCGAGCCGGAGAGGACGAGGCCGACGCGACGGCCTTCCAGCCTCTCACGGAGGGGACCGCACGCTGCCGCCAGCGGAGCGGCGGAGGCGGGTTCGGCGACCAGTTTCGCGTCGAGGAACAGCGCTTTCAGGGCGGAGCGCATCGCGTCGTCGTCCACGAGCACCACGTCATCCACGTAGCGCTGCACGAGTCCGAAGCTGTACGGCGCCGCGTGCGGAGCGCCGAGGCTGTCCGCGATCGTGTCGATGCGATCGAGCGCGACCGGCTCGCCCGCATCGAGGCTGCGCCGCATGGAGTCGGCGCCGACGGGCTCCACGCCGTAGACCCTGCACGCGGGCGCAAGCTGTTTCACGATGCTCGCTGTGCCGGAGATGAGACCTCCGCCCCCAATGGGGACGACGAGCGCCTCAAGGTCGGGAAGCTGTTCCGCGACCTCGAGACCTACGGTCGACGTGCCGAACACCGTCGCCTCCCCCTCGAACGGGTGGATCCCGAGCCGACCCTCCTCCCGGGCAATCTCCTCCATGCGCGCGAATCCGCTCGCCCCGTCGTCCGCGAACTCGATCACCGCCCCGAAGTTCCGGCAGCGCGCGACGCGGGCGGGGTTGGCGGAGGACAGCATGACGACCTTGGCGCTCGTGCCGGCGGCCCGAGCGGCGTAAGCCACGGAAATGGCATGGTTCCCGGCGCTCACGGCCGTGACGCCTCGCCGCAGCGTCTCCGCGTCCGCGCAGAGGACATTGTTCAGGGCGCCCCGGACCTTGTAGGAACCCGTGCGCTGGAAGAGTTCCAGCTTGAGAAAGAGCTCGACGCCCGCGGGCAGCGAGGCGACGCCGGGGTCGGGAATCCAGCGTCTCACCGGCGTGCGTTCGATCCACGGCGCGACGCGCGCGCGGGTCTCCCGGCTCTGCGCCGGCGTCGGGGGCCGGGGGCTGGCGGCCGGAGGTTCGGTCATGGTTTCCCCGGGGTCGAGGTGGAATGTCCCGGCGGGCCGTGGCGGAAGCCCGCCGCGTCGGCGGCTTGACAAGCTAACGGCGCGATGCGATCCTCCGCGCCCATGACGAACACCCATCCGTATTTTGGCCATTATTACTACCACCGCGTACGCGGAGGCCGGTGATCGTCTAGCTGTAACCTGAACACAGATTGCGAACGATCGATGCCGGCCCGGGGTGGCCGGCTTTTTTTGTCGCTGCCCTCCCCTCCGGCCTCGGCCTCCCGAGCCCAGGACATGAACCACAAAACGACAAGACTCGCCCTGCCGAAGGGGCGGATGCAGTCCGGCGTACTCGAACTGCTGACCGCCGCCGGCGTGCGGGTGGATCTCGGGGAACGCCGCTACCGCCCGGTCATCTCCATCCCCGGTTTCGGCGCCAAGTTGCTCAAGCCGCAGAACGTCGTGGAGATGCTGCACGCGGGATCCCGCGACCTGGGATTCGCGGGGGCCGACTGGGTGGCGGAACTGAACGGATCGCTGGTCGAGCTTCTGGACACGGGGCTCGACCCCGTGCGCGTCGTGGCGGCCGCTCCGTCGCGGATCGCCGGGGCGGGACTGCGTGCCGCCGGCCACCTCACGGTCGCGTCCGAATACGCGCGGCTCTCCTCGCGCTGGATCGAAGATCGGGAACTCGACGCGACGCTCGTGCGGTCGTACGGCGCGACGGAGGTGTTCCCGCCGGAGGACGCCGACGTCATCGTCGACAACACCGCGACGGGCGCAACGCTCGACGCCAACGGGCTCGAGATCGTCGACGAACTCATGACTTCATCGACCCGCCTCTACGCGAATCCGCGCGCGCTCGAGGACCCACGGCACCGCGAGCGCATCGAGGACCTGGTCGTGGTGCTGAAGTCGGTGGTGGAGGCCCGGCAGCGGGTCATGCTTGAAGTCAACGTGGACGCGGCGCGGCTGGATGGCCTGGTGGCCGTGCTCCCCTGCATGCGCAAGCCGACGGTGTCGCGTCTGCACGGCGAAGAGGGTTACGCCATCCGGGTCGCGGTGCTGCGCGAGGCGCTTCCGGGCCTGATCCCGCGCGTGAAGGCGCGAGGCGGCACCGATCTTGTCGTGACGACGCCGGGGCAGATCGTCGCATGAGCGGGCTGACGGTGGCCGCACCACCGAGCGAACGGCTCCGGCTCGATCACAACGAGCGCCTGTTCCCCGCGCCGGAACTCGTCCGTCTCCTCTCGCAGGTGCCGGCGAGTGCCCTGACGCGGTATCCGGAGGCCGCCGGCCTGGAGGCGTCCCTCGGCGAAGCCTGGGACCTGGAAGCCGACCGCGTCCTGGTCACGGCGGGAGCGGATGACGCGATCGACCGCGTGTGCCGCCGCTGGCTCGCCGGCGGGCGGGAGATGATCACCGTGACTCCCACGTTCGAGATGATCCCGGCCTTCGCGGCGCTCGCGGGCGGACGGGTGCGGTCGATACCCACGCTTGACGACCCCGCGCCTCTCGGGCCCATCCTCGACCGGGTCGGGGAACGGACGGGGCTGGTCGCCGTAATCTCGCCGCACAACCCCACGGGAACGGTGGCCCCGGTCGAGCGAATCCTCGCCATCGCCGACGGCCTGCCGGCGAACGCCGCGCTGCTCGTCGATCTGGCGTACGTCGAGTTCGCCGACCGCGACCCGACGCGGGAACTGCTGCAGCGCGACAACGTCCTCGTCGTACGGACGCTGTCCAAGGCGTGGGGCCTCGCGGGGCTTCGCACGGGTTTCGTGCTGGGCCCGCGCGCGGCGATCGCGGACCTCCGCACCGGCGGCGCGCCCTTCCCTCTTGCGGGCCCCTCCATCTGGTTGGCGGAGCAGGCGCTGGGGTTGGGCGACCGGGTCACCGCGACGTACGTGGCCGCCGTGCGCCGCGAGCGCGGGCGGCTCGTCTCGGCGCTGCGCGCGTCAGGGGCCGAGCCCTTCGAATCGCAGGCGAACTTCGTGCTCGCCTCCACCGACCGCGCCGCCGCCCTGCACCGCGGCTTTCGGCAACGGGGCGTCGCCATCCGACGCTTTCCGAACTTCCCGGACCTGGTCCGGATCACGCTTCCGGGGGAAGAGGCGACGTTCCGCCACCTCCTCCGTGCGCTCGACTCGACGTTTGGACACATCTCGTGAAGGGGATTCCCATGAATGCGAACTCGAATGCGAACTCGGGAGAGAGTCTCCCGGCCAACGGGCGGGTGGGAGAGCGGTCCCGGCGGACGCTCGAGACCCGCATCGAAGCCCGGCTGGACCTGGACCGCCGGGGACGCAGCCGCGTCGATACCGGGCTGCCGTTTCTCGATCACATGATCGGCGCCGCGGTCTTTCACGGCGGCATGACGCTGGATCTGCGGGCGCAGGGCGACCTCGACATCGACGACCACCACACGGTGGAAGACTGCGGGCTCGTCTTCGGTTCGGTCATCCGCGAAGCGCTCGGGGACCGGCGGGGGATTCGGCGCTTCGGGTACGCCTACGCGCCTCTCGACGAGGCGCTCGCCCGGGCGGTCGTGGACCTTTCCGGGCGTCCCTTCGCCAGCGTGGACCTCGGCCTGCGGCGCGAGCTGCTGGGGACGGTCGCGACCGAGAATCTCTCCCACTTCTTCGCCTCGCTCGCGACATCGGGAGGCCTGACGCTTCACCTGGATGTGATCCGCGGCGACAACGACCACCATCGCGCGGAGGCCGCCTTCAAGGCGTTCGGTCTCGCCCTCGCCGACGCGGTCGCGGAGCGCTCCGCGGCCGGAGTTCCGAGCACGAAGGGCGTGCTCGAATCGGCCGGGTTGCCTCAATGAGCGCCGCGCGGATGGCAACGGGTCCGGAAGATGTCGGGATCGTTCCGACGGGCGTGGCGAATCTCGAGGCGGTGGCGGCCGCTTTCCGGCGCCTGGGAAGAACCCCGCGGCTGCTGGATTCCGCCACGGGAATATCGAGCGCCGATTACGTCGTCCTTCCGGGCGTGGGGTCGTTCGCCGGAGGCATGGCGGAGCTTCGCCGGCGTGGCTGGGCGGAGGCCGTCCGCGGACGCGTGGAGCAGGGACGGCCGACGCTCGCCATCTGTCTCGGACTTCAACTCCTGTGCGAGGAGAGCGAGGAAGCGCCGGGCACCGCCGGTCTCGGGTGCGTACCGGGCCGCGTGGTCCGGCTGGCGGAGAGCTGCCGCGTCCCGCAGTTGGGCTGGAACCGCGTCGCGGCCCCGGCCGGGACCGTGTTCCTGCGATCATCCGTCGTCTACTTCGCCAACTCCTACGGGCTCGAAGCGGGTCCCGCGGGCTGGACCGCCGCGATGGGGCGGCACGGAAGCCGCTTCGTGGCGGGGCTGGAGCGCGGCGGAGTCCTCGCCTGCCAGTTCCACCCGGAGTTGTCGGGGAAGGTCGGCGCGGGCCTCCTGAAGCGATGGCTTGACGAATCGCCGGGCGCGGCGGCGGCGTTCGAACCGCGCGCGCAACGGCCCACGCTCGCGGCGGCATGCTGAACGTTCGGGTCATTCCGTGCCTGGACGTGAGGGACGGAAGGGTCGTCAAGGGCGTCCGTTTCGACAACCTCGCGGATCAGGGCGACCCCGCCCGGCTCGCGCGGCGCTACGAGCGCGAAGGGGCGGACGAACTCGTGATCCTCGATGTCTCGGCTACGGCGGAGGGAAGAGTGGCCCGGTTCGAGACGGTGGGGCGCGTGCGGGACGAGATCTCGATTCCGCTCACGGTCGGCGGCGGCGTGCGGACGGCGGAAGACGCGGGCGCCCTGCTGGAGGCGGGGGCGGACCGGGTGGCGGTGAACACGGCGGCGGTCGAGCGGCCGGAACTCCTGTCGGAGATCGCGACCCGGTTCGGGGCCCAGTGCGCGGTTTTGGCCCTCGACGGCGGCGCGACGTCGGACGAGACGTGTGCGAGCGGCTTCGAGGTTCTGACACACTCGGGAAGCCGGCGCACGGGCGTCGATGCCGCGGAGTGGAGCCGCCAGGCGGCGGAGCTGGGCGCGGGCGAGATCCTCCTCACGAGCTTCGACCGCGACGGTACGCGGAGCGGCTACGATCTGGCCCTGATCGGCGTCATCCGGGAAGCCGTGCCGGTGCCGATCGTCGCTTCGGGCGGGGGAGCCCATGCGGGTCACATGTGCGCGGCGGTCGAGGCGGGAGCCGACGCGGTTCTGGCGGCGTCGATCTTCCATCAGGGCGACTGGTCGATCGGCCGACTCAAGGACCGGCTGCAGCAGCTCGGGGTCGCGGTGCGCCGATGATCATCCCATCCATCGACCTCATGGGCGGCCGGGCCGTGCAGCTTCGTCAGGGCTCGACGCTTGAGATCGATGCCGGCGACCCGCAGCCTCTCGCCGAGAGGTTCGCCGTGGCGGGGGAAGTCGCGATCATCGACCTCGACGCGGCGCTCGGCCGCGGAGACAACGCCGCCCTGATCCGCGAACTGCTCCGGCTCGCGCCGTGTCGGGTGGGCGGCGGCATTCGGTCCCGCGAGGCGGCGCTCGACTGGCTCGACGCGGGTGCGCGGCGCGTGATCCTGGGCACGGCCGCGACGCCCGAGGTGCTGGGCGGACTTCCCGCGGAACGCGTGATCGCGGCGCTCGACGCGCGCGACGGCGAGGTCGTCGTGGAAGGCTGGCGGCGCGGGACGGGCCGCGACGTGCTCGGGCGCATGGAGGAGCTCGACGGCCTCGCGGACGGCTATCTGGTCACCTTCGTGGAGGTCGAAGGCACCCTGGAGGGGATCCCGCTGGATCGCGTATCCGCCCTCGTCGCGGCCGCCGGATCCGCGCGCGTGACGGTGGCGGGCGGCGTCCGCGAGGTCGCGGAGATCGCGGCGCTGGACCGAATGGGCGCGGACGCGCAGGTGGGGATGGCGATCTACAGCGGGCGCATGGATCTGGCCGACGCCATCTCGGCTCCGCTGAAGTCCGACCGGGCCGACGGGTTGTGGGCGACGCTGGTCGAGGACACGGCCGGGCGCGCGCTCGGGCTCGCCTGGTCGAGCGCGGAGAGCCTGCGCACCGCCGTCAGGGAACGGCGGGGCGTCTACCAGAGCCGCTCACGGGGACTCTGGAGGAAGGGCGAGACATCCGGCGCCACGCAGGAACTCGTCCGCGTGGCGCCGGACTGTGACCGCGACACGCTGCGCTTCACGGTGCGACAGCACGGGACCGGCTTCTGTCACACGGGCGCCCCGACGTGTTTCGACGCGGCGCCGTCCCGGGGGTCGGCCGCGCTGCCGCCTCTGTCGGGCATGAGTCTGTCCGACCTCGAGACCCGCCTCCGCGAGCGGCTCGCCGAACCGGAGCCGGGCTCGCTGACCGCGCGACTCGCCGGGGATCCCGAGTTGATGCGGGGGAAGCTCGTCGAGGAAGCGCGCGAACTGGCGGAAGCCGGATCGAAGGCGGACGCGGTGGCGGAGTTCGCGGACCTGTACTACTTCGCCCTCACGCGGCTTGTGAAGGCCGGCGGTTCCCTCGACGACGTGCGTGTCGAACTCCAGCGGCGCGCCCTCAAGGTGCGCCGTCGGGTCCCCAGGCCGCCGGAAGGGCCGACCGGGCGGAGGGACCGGGCGCCCGCGGCGGCTGCGGCGGGCGCGATCCTGCCGCCGATCGGCCTCGAGGAGGCCGTGCGGGCGGTGCGCTCGCCGGCGCTCGATCCGGCGGCGCTCGAGGTCGCGCGGACGATCCTGGACGATGTCGAGCGGCGCGGAGAGCCGGCGCTTCGCGAGCATGCCGAGCGGCTCGGCGACCTCGAGCCGGGCGACGACCTGCTCCTCGACCGGGCGGCGCTCAAGCGCGCGACGGAGGCACTGCACGCCGACGACCGCGAGTTGCTGCGCCGCGTGGCCGACCGGATCCGGACGTTCGCGGAGGCCCAGCGGGCATCCGCGACCGACCTCGACACGCCGGTCGCGGGCGGCCGCGGCGGCCATCGGCTCGTGCCCGTCGGAGCGGCCGGCTGCTACGCGCCCGGGGGGCGCTTCCCCCTCCCGTCCTCGGTGCTCATGACCGCCATCCCCGCGAGGGTGGCGGGCGCGGGCGGCGTCTGGGCGGCATCGCCGCGCCCGACCGCGGCGGTCCGGGCCGCGGCGTTCATCGCCGGCGCGGACGGCCTGCTGGCCATCGGCGGCGCGCAGGCGATCGGCGCGCTCGCCTTCGGCGTCGGAGGCGTCGACCGCTGCGAGAAGATCGTGGGGCCGGGCAACCGGTTCGTCACGGCGGCCAAGCGCCTCCTCTACGGCCGGGTCGGCCTCGACACCATCGCCGGCCCGTCCGAGCTGCTCGTCGTCGCCTCGCCGGATGCCGCGCCCGCCCGCGTCGCGGCCGACCTGCTCGCCCAGGCCGAGCACGACCCCGACGCCGTGCCGCTTCTGTGCGCCTTCGACGAAGCGACCGTCGAGGCCGTCCGCGAAGAGGCCGAGCGGCAGCTGGCCGCGCTGCCGACCGCGCCGATCGCGCGTCAGGCCCTGGCGGCCGGCGGCGCCCTCCTCGCGGCCAGCCCCGACGAGGCCGCCGCCATCTGCGACGCGGTCGCCCCGGAGCACCTGCACCTGCACGGCGACCTCGCCGAGTCGCTTGCCCGCCGCGTCGACCGCTTCGGATCGCTCTTCCTGGGGGCGGCCACGCCCGAGGCGGCCGGTGACTACGGAGCCGGACCGAACCACACGCTTCCCACATCGGGCGCGGCGGCGTTCGACTCCGGGCTCTCCGTGTTCTCGTTCCTGCGGCGACCGACGTGGCTGGCGCTTTCGGCGGAAGATGACGCCTACGAGGACCTGCTGCGCGACACCGCCGCGCTCGCCCGACTGGAGGGACTGGAAGCGCACGCGCTTTCGGCCGAACGCCGGCTCACGGCAGCGGCCCGGGAGGATCGCGGTCGGAAGGTCCGCGCCTCGTGAGGTGGTCGAGGGCGCGGTCCACGGCGTCCTTCGTCGAGGCCGTGATCCCGCCCCTTTCGTACTCCTGCACCGCCAGCCGCTCCAGGCGGTCGACGAGCGCATCGACCCCGGGCCGCGGGGACGACGTCAGGGCGCGGACGTGGTCGGTGGCGCCGAACAGGTTGATCCAGTACTCCGTCCGGCGCCCCCACTCCAGCAGCGCGTAGAACTGTCGGCCCGCCCGGGGCCCGATTCCGAGCACGTCGAGGAGGGCGACGAAGAGCGAGATCGGCAGCAGCAACGCATCCCTCAGCCCATCGAGGAGCAGTTTCAGCTGGAAGACGGCCACGTCGCGCATGAGCGTCCATCGGGAGGGAACGATTTCGGGATGCAGGGTTGCTCTGGCGGGAAACTCGTCCATCCTGTGTCTCGATTCCTTGATCCGCGAAATAAACTCCGCGGCTTCGGGTAACCCTCGCGAGGCGAACAGTCACCACAGGTTCACGCAGGTGCCCGCGACCATGGGAGCCATCATTGAACAGCTCGGAGGCAACCGACCGGATGCTCGTTCTTCGCGCGCAGCGCGGCGAGCGTGCGGCCTTCGGCGAACTCGTCACACGATACATGCAACGTGCCTACTTTACCGCGCTCGGCCTCGTCGGGAACCACGACGATGCCCTGGACCTCTCTCAGGAAGCCTTCGCCAGGGCGTTCCGCGCGCGCGCCAGGATCGACCCCGAACGTCCCTTCTTCCCCTGGCTGTACCAGATCATCCGACGCCTCTGTTTCAACCATACGCGAGACCAGCGGCTGCACCGCCTGAAACTCGAGAAGGCGGGCAGCTGGCTTACGGACACGACGATGGGGCGGCGCCCGCTCAGCCCCGATCAGGCGGTGATGCGTTCGGAACTGCGCGAACAGGTCGGCGCGGCCATCGAACGCCTGCCCGAGCGGGAACGGGAGACGCTCGTCCTGCGCGAGTTTGAGGAACTTCGTTACCGCGAGATCGCCGAGTTGCTGGGAATCCCCATCGGCACGGTGATGTCGCGCCTCTATCGGGCGCGGCGGTCTCTCGCGCGTGAGATGGAGGCGACGGGAACGCGCCCCGGCCGGGGGGGAGGTGCGGGCGATGAGTGAGAGAAACGTGCATCCGCCCGGGGACGAGCGGGTGCGCCATCTGATGATGGCCGAACTGGACCGGGAGATTTCGGGAAAGGGACGGCGCGAACTCGAGTCCGCGCTCGAAGAGAACCCGGGTCTTCGCGACGAACTGGCGTCATACCAGCGCCTGAAGGAGGTCACCGACACCATGGCTCCGCTGAAGCCGCCGGAGGAAACCTGGGACAGTTACTGGGAACACGTCTATCGCCGGCTCGAACGCGGCATCGGCTGGGTCCTGGTCTCGCTGGGAACGATCATCGTGGGGACGTGGGCGCTGTGGGCCGCCGTGAGTGAACTGATTCGGGACACGACGATGCCCGCGTACATTCGCTGGAGCATGCTCGCGCTGATCGCCGGCTTCGTGATCCTGTTCGTCTCCGTCGTTCGCGAGCGCCTGTTCATGCAGAAGAAAGACCCCTACAAGGACGTGGTCCGATGATCCTCACCTCCCGAAACGACCTCGCCGGACACCGGATCGTCGAGGAATTCGGCCTCGTCCGCGGCAGCACGATCCGGGCGCGCCACCTGGGCCGCGACATTCTCGCCGGCCTTAAGACGATCGTGGGCGGCGAGATTCAGGAGTACACGAAGATGATGGCCGAGGCGCGGGAACAGGCGGTCGACCGGATGGAGGCGGAGGCGGAGGCGGCCGGCGCGAACGCGATCCTCTGTATCCGCTTTTCCACCTCCTATGTCCTGGGAGGGACCGCCGAGATCGTCGTCTACGGCTCCGCCGTTCGGGTCGAGGAGGTCTGACCATGGTCCTGCGAATGCTCGTCGCGGCCGGGTGCGTGCTCGCCTCTCCGGCCCTGGCGCAGGAGCCGGATCCGGATCCCGCCGGAAGAAGCGGAGGCGTCGAGGGCAGGTGGGCGGGATCGGTCGTTCTCCCCACGGGCGAGCTGCCCTTCTCGGTCAGCTTCGAGCGCGCCGATGGAGTGCTCTCCGCCACGATGGACATCCCCGTGCAGGGCGCGCTGGGTCTTCCTCTCACGGCCGTGTCCTACGAGGACGGCCGCGTGCATTTCGAACTCGAGGCTTCGATCGGTCTCGCCGTGTGGGACGGCGCCCTCACGGATGACGCGATCGAGGGCGAATTCACCCAGGGCGTCATGACCGGCACGTTCTCCGTGTCGCGGGAGGACCCTCCGGAAGCGGAGGCGGAAGAGCCGGTGCCCTACCGGGAGGAAGAGATCTCGTTCGAGAACGGCGACGTACACCTCGAGGGCACGCTGACGCTGCCGGAGGGGGCGGGACCGTTTCCGGGCGTCGTGCTGATCACGGGGTCGGGGCCCCAGGACCGGGATGAGGTCGTGGCCGGGTTCGCCGTCTTCCGCCTCCTCGCCGACCACCTCACCCGGCAGGGCATCGCGGTCCTCCGCTACGACGACCGCGGCGTCGGCGGCTCGACGGGCAGCGTCTCCGGCTCCACCTCGTCCGACTTCGCGGGTGACGCGCTGGCGGGGCTCGCGCGACTCTCGGAACATCCGGACGTCGATCCCGCGCGCGTCGGCCTCGTGGGGCACAGCGAGGGAGCCATCGTGGCGCCGCTCGCCGCCTCGCGTTCGGAGGCCGTCCGTTTCGCCGTGCTGCTGGCCGGTTCGACCGTGCCCGGCACCGAGATCCTGTACGAGCAGTCCGCGGCCATTCAGCGCGCGAGCGGCGTGCCCGACGACCGCATCGAGTGGAACACCGACTTCCAGCGCCGTCTGTTCCGGGCTTTGGAGGCGGGGGAAGACCTCGAGGCGTATCGCGAGGAGCTTGGGGCCGCCATCCGCGAGGGCATCGAGACCCTGCCCGAGGCGCAACGCGCCGCGATCTCCGATGTGGAAACCTACGTGCAGACCCAGATCGACGCGCAGATCGACCGCGTCGAAACCCCCTGGTTCCGGTATTTCCTCACGTACGATCCGACCGAAGGTCTCCGGGGCACGCGGGTGCCGGTGCTCGCGCTCTTCGGCGGGCTCGACCTGCAGGTGCTCGTCGACCAGAACCGGCCGCCGCTGGAAGAGGCGCTGGCCGGGAACCCGGACGTGACGGTCGAGGTGCTCCCGCGCGCGAATCACCTCTTTCAGGCCGCGACGACGGGATCCCCGGCCGAGTACGCGCTGCTCGAGAAGCGCTTCGTCGACGGCTTCCTTGAAACGATCGCCGACTGGATCCTCGCCCGCTTCGGCAGCTAGCCCGCTCCGGAACAGCTTCCTTCGCGGCCGGTCAGCTGCCGCCGGGCCAGAGTGCGGCCCGCTGCCGGAAGACGGACGGGTCCGCGCGCCATTCCGCAAAGCCTGTACGGCGTTCGTCGGTCAGCCAGTTGATTCGGGCATCGATGCAGGCCAGCAGATCGCGGTCGTCCGCATCCAGCGCGAACCCCCCGAATTCGGCGAGGGAATCCCGGGCGGTCACAGTGAACTCTCCGCCCGACCTGTGCGCGGCCTCGCCGCTGCCGATTTCCCCCTGGGCCACGGCGTCGATGCGGCCATCGCGCAGGGCGTCGAACAATTCCCGATCGCCGGACTCCCGGCCAAGGTACACCACCTGCGGCATGTCGCCGGATGGGGGGTGAAGGCGGGTTCGGCCCCCAAGGACGGGCGATGCCATTGCGGCCGTGATCGTAAACGCCCCCGTCCCATCCGCCACGACCGTGCCGGCCGGCGTCTCCACGCGCGTCCCCGCCCGGAGCACGCCGGAACCGTCCACGATTCCCGTGATCTGGAGCAGCCGTGCCTCTCCCGTCGTCCCCGGAAGGACGCCCACGCGCACCGCGCTCGTGAGCGCGTCGTAGGAGGAGAGCCGCGCGGAATCCTCGCTTCGCACCAGGAGCGACTGGCGGAAAGCGATGTGGCCGGACGTGAACGCGACCGCCCGGGCGCCGGTATCGTCGAGCGTCCGTGACTCGAGAATCGTGATGCCGCCGCCGGCCATGTCGAAGTCCGGCGTCGCGGGCAGAAGCCAGATTCCGGGCCAGTCGGCGATCGGGCGGCGCACGAAGGAGAGTCCGGTACCGGGCATGGCTTCGAGCGCGCTGAGGAGGTCGGCTTCGTAGCCCATGTGCCGACTGAACCCGGGCGAGTTGGGGTCCTCGTCCGCGCTGTAGCTGACGGGCGCGAAGAGTGCGTAGAACGCCACCGTGAGAGGAGCGTCGCCGCACGTGGCCGACAGCGGCGGCTCCACGGCGCCTCCGCAGCCCACACCGACGAGCGCAAGCCCGGCCAGCAGCCGCCGCATGATCGACTCTGTCGCCTTGAACTTCAGCTCGACACCTCGCTCGGCCGTCGGCCCGCAGTGAGACCGCGTTTTCGCATGTGTTCGGAAACGGTATTCTTCACGAGCCGACTCCCGCCAGAGAGCGGCATCCTGTGCCCCTGGCGGCCGACGACGACGACCGCCGAAAGATCCGACTCAAGGAGACGCAGCCGCCATGTACGCACGATATGCCCGGAACATCACCGGATTCATCGTCTCCGCCCTGTTCGGCATGGCCATCGTCGGGGGTATCCCGACTGTGGCGACGGCCCAGGCGCCGGGTGACGACGTGCGGCGCCTCGCCGAACATCCCGCGGTGCGGAGCGCCTTCAGGGTCATCGAGGAACTCGAGCCGAGGACGATCCGCGAACTCATCGAACTCACGGAGGTTCCGGCGCCCCCATTCATGGAGGACGAGCGCGCCCGGGTCTACGCGGAGTGGCTTCGCGAGGCCGGGGCCGACTCCGTGTTCATCGACGAGGAGGGCAACGCGATCGGGATCCGATACGGCCGGGGCGGCGCGCGGGGATCGACGCCCGAGGGGGAGCGGCGGACGGTGGCGCTGTCGGGACACCTGGACACGGTGTTCCCGGCGGACGTCGACGTGACGGTCACGCAGCGCGGGGACACGCTCTTCGCCCCCGGCATCGGCGACGATACGCGCGGCCTCATCGCGGTCCTCACCGTGCTGCGGGCGCTCGAGGCCGCCGGCATCGAGACGGAGGCGGACGTTCAGTTCATCGGGACGGTCGGGGAGGAAGGGCTCGGCGACCTGCGCGGGATGAAGTACCTGTTTCGCGAGGGCGCGGACCCCATCCACACCTGGATCGACATCGACGGCACGGGGCTGGGGCGGATCGTGAACAAGGGGCTCGGTTCCCATCGTTTCCGCGTGACGTTCCGGGGCCCCGGCGGACACTCCTGGGGCGCGTTCGGGATGGCCAGCCCCGCCCATGCGCTGGGCCGCGGGATCCGCCATTTCCAGGACGTGGCCGACACGCTCACGCGATCGGGCCCGCGCACGAGCTACAACGTGGGGCGGCTCGGCGGCGGCACCTCGGTCAACTCGATTCCGTTCGAGGCGTGGATGGAGGTGGACATGCGCTCGGAGAGCGAGGAGAGCCTCGCGCGCATCGACGCCGCCTTCCGGGATGCGATGCGCCGGGCGCTGGCGGAGGAGAACGCCCTGCGCCGGGCCGGGCCCGAGATCGAACTCGTACTGGACCAGATCGGGGACCGTCCGTCGGGAGAGGTCGCGGACGACCATCCTCTCGTCGAAAGGGCCCTCGCGGTCATGCCGCTGTTCGGGGCGGTGCCCGCGCTGACCCGTTCGTCGACGGACTCGAACATCCCGATTTCCCTGGGCATCCCCGCGGTGACGATCGGGAGCGGGGGCATCGGGAGCGGGGCCCACTCGCCCGGCGAATGGTGGATCAACCGTGACGGCCACCTCGGGATCCAGGCGAACCTCCTCCTGCTGGTGAGCGAGGCGGGCCTGGCCGAGCCCATCCCCTGAGCACTTCCAGGGCGCGGTTCGGCCTCCACACGGCGGCGGCGGTCGTCGTCGCCAACATGATCGGGACCGGCGTCTTCACGAGCCTCGGGTTCCAGCTCGAGTCTCTGAGATCCGGGTTCGCCCTGCTCATGCTGTGGGTCGTGGGCGGGGTCGCGGCCGTGTGCGGCGCGCTCACCTACGCCGAACTGGGGTCGACGATCCGGCGCTCCGGGGGCGAATACACGTTCCTCTCGCACATCTACCACCCCGCCGCCGGCTTCGTCTCCGGCTGGATCTCGGCCACGATCGGGTTCGCGGCCCCCACGGCGCTGGCCGCGATCACGTTCGGGACCTACCTCTCGTCCGTCTTTCCGGTACTTCCGGCCCGGTGGCTCGCGGTGGGGCTCGTCATGCTGCTCTCGGTCGTCCATGGCCGCACGCACCGCACCTCGGGCGGCTTTCAGCGCTGGTCGACGACGGCCAAGGTGGCGCTGATCCTCGCCTTCGTCGCGGCCGGGCTGTCCTTCGTCGCGGAACCTCGGGAAGTCGGCGTGCTCCCCTCGGCGGACGGCGTGTCGAACGTGTTCTCCGCAGGGTTCGCCGTGTCGCTCATCTTCGTGTCGTACTCGTATTCGGGCTGGAACGCCGCGACGTACGTGACGGGCGAACTCCGCGACCCGCGGCGGACGCTCCCCCGCGCGCTGGCGGCAGGGACGCTGCTGGTGATGCTGCTCTACATCGGACTCAACTATGTCTTCCTGCGCGCCGCCCCCGCGGAGGAAATGGTGGGACGGCTCGAGGTGGGATACATCGCGGCGGGGTACATCTTCGGGCCGGTCGGGGCCGACCTGATGGGGATCACGCTCGCGCTCCTCCTCGTCTCCACGGTGAGCGCCATGGTGCTCGCGGGTCCGCGCGTGCTGCACGCGATCGGCGAAGACTACCCGACCTTCCGGTTTCTGAGTTCGATCAACGCACGGGGGACGCCCGGCGTGGCCATCTTCACGCAGGCCGCGATCAGCCTGTTGTTCATCCTCACGGAATCGTTCGAGACGATCCTCGTCTTCTCGGGCTTCACGATGGGCCTCAACACGTTCCTGGCGGCGGGCGGGGTCTTTCTCCTGCGCCGGCGGCAGGCGTCGGACCGGACCCCGGACGAACCCTACCGGGCCTGGGGCTACCCCGTGACGCCTCTCGTCTTCCTGGCCGTGACGGGCTGGACGCTCGCCTACATCCTGCGTGACCGACCGCTCGAAGCGGGGCTGGGACTGGGGCTCATCGCCGTCGGCCTCGCCATCTACGCCGTGACGCGAGCGCGCGATCGAAGGACCCGCGGTTGAACCCGAGTCCGCAAGCGGCTGCCACGCGGGATCTGCTGCTGGCCTTTGCCGCGGTGTACCTGGTGTGGGGGTCGACGTACCTGGCGATCCGCTTCGGCGTCGAAACGATCCCGCCCTTCCTCCTCGGGGGAACGCGCTTCCTGGCGGCGGGCGTGATTCTCGCCGTCGTGTCCCGCCGTCGCGGGGCGCCCATCCCGAAGCCTTCCGAATGGAGGAGCGCCACGATTTCGGGCGTGTTCATGGTCGTGGGCGGCAACGGGCTCGTGTGCTGGGCGGCGCAGTACGTGCCCTCGGGGCTCACTGCCCTGCTCGTGGCCACGGTGCCGCTGTGGCTGGTCGCGATCGCACGCCTCGGGCCGGACCGCGAGAAGACGAGTCCGCTCGAAGTCGCGGGGCTCGTCCTGGGCCTGGGCGGAGTCGTCCTCCTCGTGAGCAGTTCCGGGGCGGACATCGGGATCCGCGGGGCAAGCGCGAACCAGGTCGTGGCGGGGGCTCTCGTCGTCGTAGGGGCGTCGGTCAGCTGGGCGATCGGCTCCATGTACAACCGGCGGGCCGCGCTGCCGCAGCCGCCGCTCCACGGCACAGCGCTCACGATGGCTGCCGGGGGCCTGGTCCTCGTGCTGATCGGACTGGCGACGGGGGAGTTCGGCCGCCTGTCGCTCGGCGACGTGTCCCTGCGGTCATGGCTGTCGCTGATCTACCTGGCCGCCATGGGGTCGATCGTGGCCTTCTCGGCCTACATGTGGCTCCTGCGCAACGTCCGGCCCGCGGCGGCCGGGACCTACGCGTACGTCAATCCGGTCGTGGCCCTGTTCCTGGGCTGGTGGCTGGCGGACGAGGCGTTCACGCTGCCCATGCTGGCGGGCACGGTGATCATCGTGGCGGGAGTCGTGCTGGTGCAGCGTGGGCGGGCGCCGAAAGGCGGCCCGAGGCCAGCAACCGTGCGGGCGCCGGCCTCGAGGTAGCCGCCCGCGCGGTCAGAGGGAGAGCGGAGGCCGGCGCCGCTGCTGCAGCTCGGCCAGGTACTCCCGGTACTTCTCCATCTGCTCGTCGCTCAGCACTTCGGCGAGCCTGGTCTCCGTCTCCTGCTGGAGTTCCTGCATGAGCTGCATCATCGCGTTCCGGTCCCCCGACCCACGCACGCCCTGGAGACGCTCGCGCCGGCTCTCCGCCTGCGTCTCGAGGATCTCGCGGACCTTCACGACCTGCTCCTCGTCCAGGGTGAGCCGTTCCGTAAGGGCCGTCATCTGGTCGTCGAGGCTCATGCCGAAGCCGCGCGCTCCCCGCTGAGCCTGCGCCTCGAGCGGCGCCGCAGCGGCGAGTGCGACCATTACGAGAGCGAATGCTCCGATCGACTTTCTCATGGATATCCTCCGTTTCCTGCCTTTTTCGTGCCTGTCCCGCGCCTGTTCTCCCGCCTGATTCCCTCTGCGTCAAGCGCAGGCCCTTCACTGGGGACGACACGGATCGAGCCGGAAACGTTATGGACCCTTGCGCCGGACACTTTGGATGCGCTCAGCTACGAAGTCGCAGCAAACGTACGTCCGCCGACTCACGGCAATGGGGGGTCGCATGAAGATTCTGTCGGGCATTCGTCATCGGCTTCGGATCCGTGCGGCGGAGGGCTGCATCTTGATCGTCGCTGCGGGCGTTGCCGGGTGCGGGGAACCACGCACGGTTTCCGGCGAAGTCTCCGAGGACGACGAGGCGGCGCACGAGCGCTCGCACATCGCGGGAATGGCCGCGCACCACATCTGCTCGGGCGTCTTCGTCGTGGGCCGGGACTACGAGCGTTCGGTCGAAGAGGTCGTGGCGCAGGACATCCGGCGCTTCGAACTGTTCAACTGGCAGGACGACTTCGAGTACGACGTGAATTTCGAGACCCGCACCGCCTCCGTCTCGGGCGCGGACTTCGGCACCCGTTCCGCCGAGTACAACGGGGACCAGGGCTGCACGATCCTGCCGGCCGATCTCGAGGACGTGACGTACGAACCGCAGGTGGTCGAGCGGCTCAGCCCGGATCCGGCCGTCACCGCCTGGCCGACGGGCGATGTCGGCGCGTACCACGACCCGCCGCCGCCGGAGGTCGACATGGCGGCGCTCGAAGCCGCCCTCGACTGGACGATGGCCCAGACCGAGCACAACACGCGCGCGCTCGTCGTCATCTACGCGGGGAAGATTCTCGGGGAGCGCTACGCGCCCGGCTTCACGCGCAACACGCCGCAGATCTCGTGGTCCCAGGGGAAGAGCATCGCCAGTGCCCTCGTCGGCGCGGCCATCCAGGCCGGCCACCTCGACGCCGGACTCGACGACCCGGTGCCCGTGCCCGAATGGCACGGAGAGGACGATCCGCGCCGGGAGATCCGTATCCGGGACATCCTGAACATGAGTTCGGGCCTCGACTTCCTGAACCTCGGCCTGACGGACTCGCTGTCGTGGACGCACACGAACGAACACTTCCGGATCTACTTCGAGGGAATCGACGTGTTCGAGCACGCGATCGACCAGCCGATGGACACGGTGCCGGGCGCGGTCTTCCGCTACCGAAACTCCGACCCGCTCACCGCCAACCACATCGTGCGAGAGGCGGTCGAGGCACGGGGCGAGGACTGGCTCACGTATCCCCAGCGCATCCTGTTCGACCGCATCGGGGCGAGGAACTACGTCCTCGAGACGGACGCGTGGGGCAACTTCATCATCACCGGCTACGACTACGGGAGCGCTTGGGACTGGGCCCGGTTCGGCCTCCTCCACCTGTGGGACGGCGTGTGGCCGACACCCGATGGCGGGTCCGACCGCATCCTCCCGGAGGGTTGGGCCGAGTTCGTCAGCACGCCGGCGCCGGGCGCCGATGCCCTGCAATACGGCGGGCTGTTCTGGCTCAATCGAGGCGGCTCGCTTCCGCGCGCGCCGGAGGACGCCTACTGGGCCGCGGGATTCATGGGGCAGTACACGGCCATCATCCCGTCCCGCGATCTCGTGATCGTCCGGCTCGGCCCGAGCCCCGGCGACACCGGTGCATATCTGTCGGACATCATCGGAGAGGTGACGGCGGCGATCGACCGTTAACCGCTTGAGCCGGCGCCGTCGCCAACGGAGGGTCGCCATGAGTACTCGCACTGAGAGTCGTCTCCCCACCGGGCTCCTGATCGCTGCGGGCGTCGCCCTGCTGTCGGCGGGCTGTGCCCCGGAGTCGGTGGAACCCGACGAAGCCGTGGAAGACGAGGCCCACATCCGCGGGCACGTCGCCGGGCGCGTGGCGCACCACCTTTGCGCCGGCGTTTTCGTTGTGGGCCGGGACTACGAGCGCACGGTGGAGGAGGTCGTTGCGCAGGATCTCGAACCGTTCGATGAGTTGCGGGATGATTTCCGGTACCGCGTGGACCTCGAGACGCGCACGGCCTCGGTGACGGGAGAAGGTTTCGGCACACGCTCCGCCGAATACAACGGAGACCAGGGCTGCACGATCCTGCCGATCGGATTCGAGGACGTGGCCTTCGAGCCGACGGTCGTCGAGCGTCGGACGCCGGATCCCGAGATGACCGCCTGGCCGACGGGCAATGCGGACGCACACCACGATCCGCCCCCCGCGGAAGTCGACATGGCCGCGCTCGATGCGGCTCTCGATTGGGCGATGGCCCAGCGCGAGCACCACACGCGCGCGCTGGTGGTCGTCTACGCCGGGAAGATCCTCGGCGAACGCTACGCCGGCGGCTTCGGGCCCAACACGCCGCAGATCTCCTGGTCCCAGGGCAAGAGCATTGCGGCCGCTCTCATGGGCGCGGCGATCCAGGCCGGCCATCTGGACATCGGACTGGACGACCCGGCGCCCGTCCCGGAGTGGCGGGGAGAGGACGATCCGCGCCGCGAGATCCGCATCCGCGATCTCCTCAACATGAGTTCGGGGCTCGACTTCCTGAACCTGGGTTCCGATGACGAGCGCTCCCGGACGCACGCCAACGAACACGGCCGGATCTACTTCGAGGGCATCGACGTGTTCGAGCACGCCATCGACCAGCCGATGGACACTCTGCCGGGCGCCATCTTCCGCTACCGGAACTCGGACCCCCTCACCGTGGCGCGCATCGTGCGGCAGGCCGTCGAGGCGCGCGGCGACGACTGGCTCACCTATCCCCAGCGCATCCTGTTCGACCGCATCGGGGCGAGGGATTACGTCCTTGAGACGGATGCGTGGGGGAACTTCATTATCACCGGCTACGACTACGGGAGCGCGTGGGACTGGGCGAGGTTCGGTCTCCTCCACCTGTGGGACGGCGTGTGGCCGACGCCGGATGGCGGATCCGACCGCATCCTTCCGGAGGGTTGGGTGGACTTCGTGAGCACGCCGGCTCCCGGCGCGGAACTCCTCAACTACGGGGGACTGTTCTGGGTCAATCGCGGCCGGTCGCATCCGGGGGCCCCGGAAGACGCGTACTGGGCGCTCGGGGCGATGGGACAGTACACCGCCATCATCCCATCGGACGACCTGGTGATCGTCCGGCTGGGACCGAGCCCCGGCGATTACAGTGCGTACATGTCGGATATCATGGGCAGGGTGACGGGGGCCATCGATCGATAGCCTGCTCCCTCTTCGCACGGATCCGCCCTAATGTGTAGTCCCTCCCTCCGACTCCCCGGGGGAGGCCGACCGTTCATCGTCCGCAGGAGGCTCTTGTGTACTCCGTGACCCGTTTCCGGAAGCTCCTTCCCGCCGTTCTCCTTTTCCTCGGTCCTGCCTTCGCCGTGGCACAGGACTCCGGGGATTCACTCCCCTCGATCGCGGACAAGACCGCCTCGATGCGGGCCATCGACGGCTTCATCCCCATGTACTGGGAGGCGTCGAGCGGCAAGCTGTGGATCGAGATCTCGCGCTGGGACACGGACATCCTCCACATGACGGGGCTCGCCTCGGGGCTGGGGTCGAACGACATCGGCCTCGACCGCGGGGCGCTTTCGGGCTCCCGCCTCGTGCGCTTCCACCGGGTGGGGCCGAAGGTGCTGATGATCCAGCCGAACCTCGACTTCCGCGCGAGCAGCACGAACCCGCGCGAGGTGCGGGCCGTGACGGACGCCTTCGCCCCCTCCACGCTGTGGGGCTTCACGGCGGCGGCGGAGACGGACGGGCGCGTGCTCGTCGACGCGACGGACTTCGTCGTCCGGGACATGATCAACTGGGCGCAGCGGCTGCGGCCGGGGACATACCGGTTCGACGCGGGCCGGAGCGCGGTGCACCTGCCGATGACGATGGGGTTCCCGGAGAACACCGAGATCGAGGCATCGCTCACCTTCGTCCGCCAGCCGGGCGGCGGGGGCGGCGGATTCGGCGGATTCGGAGGGGGCGGCGGGACGTTCGAAGGCGTCGGGAACGTGGCCTCGACCGGCGAGGCGGCCACGATCCGCCTCCATCACTCGTTCGTGCAACTGCCGGAGTTGGGGGAGTACACGCCCAGGGCCTTCGATCCCCGGTCCGGCTACGGGACCATGAGCTTCGCGGACTACTCGGCGCCGCTGGGAGAGGACATGCAGCAGCGGTTCATCCGGCGCCACCGGCTCGAGAAGCGGGATCCCTCGGCGGCGATGAGCGAGGCGGTCGAGCCGCTCGTCTACTACCTGGACCCGGGGGCGCCGGAGCCGATCCGGACGGCGCTGCTCGAGGGGGCTCGGTGGTGGAACCAGGCGTTCGAGGCGGCGGGCTTCCGGGACGCGTTTCAGGTGGAGATGCTCCCGGACGGCGTGAGTTCGCACGACGTGCGCTACAACGTGATCAACTGGGTGCACCGCTCGACGCGCGGCTGGAGCACGGGCGGCTCCGTCACCGACCCCCGCACGGGCGAGATCCTCAAGGGGGTGGTGACGCTCGGCTCGCTCCGCTGGCGGCAGGACTACCTGATCGCCGAGGGTCTCCTCTCCCCGTACGCCAACGGGGACGAAGTGCCGGCGGACCTGGCGGAGTGGGCGTTGGCGCGGATCCGGCAGCTGTCGGCGCACGAAGTGGGACACACGCTCGGCCTCGTCCACAACTACTACGACAGCAGACTCGGCCGGATCTCGGTCATGGACTATCCCCACCCGCTCGTGACGCTGGGAGACGCCGGACAGCTCGACTATTCCGAGGTCTATGACGTGGACATCGGAGAGTGGGACAAGGTCGCCATCGTGTACGGGTACTCCGAATTCCCTGAGGGAGCGGACGAAGCCGCCGAGCTGGAGCGGATCCTCGACGAAGCCTGGGAGGAGGACGTCATCCTCTTCACGAACCAGGACATCAGCATCCACGCGCGCGCCGACCAGTGGTCGAACGGGGTGGACGCGGCCGCGGAACTCGAGCGGATGATGGACGTGCGGCGGCACTCGCTGGACCGCTTCGGCGAGGGCGCGATCCGCGCCGGGCGGCCGATCGTCACGGTCGAGGAGGCGCTGGTCCCGCTGTACATGCACCATCGCTACCAGGTGGACGCGGCCGCCTCTCTGCTCGGAGGGCTGGAGTACGTCTACGCCTTCCGCGGGGATGGGCGGACGCCCGTGAAGCGCGTCGCCGGCGAGGCGCAGCGGGCGGCGCTCGGCGCGCTGGCCCGGACGATGCGGCCGGCGGAGTTGGAGATCCCCGCCGGTGTGCTTGAATTGCTGCCGCCGCGGCCGCCGGGGTTCGGGCGCACGCGCGAGACGTTCCCGCGCTACACCGGGCCGGCCTTCGATGCCGTCACGCCGGCGGTGGTGGCGGCGGACCACACGGTGTCACGCGTCCTCGAACCGTCGCGGGCGGCGCGGCTCGTGCAGCAGCACGCGCTCGACCCGAGCCTGCCGGGGCTCGCCGAAGTACTGACCGCTCTGGTAGATGCGGTCCGCCCCGAGCCGAACGAGACGCTTTATCGCACCGAACTGCGGCTCGCGGCCTACCGCGTGCTCGTGGACCGGATCATGGCGCTCGCCGATGGGGCCTCCATGCCGCATGTGCGGGCCCTTGCGACCCGGAAGCTGGTGGACCTGAGGGCTGAGATGGCGGCGAACCCCCCGCCGGAGAGAGACGCGGCCTTCGTGCAACTGGTCGACCGCGACATCGAGCGCTTCCTCGAAAAGCCGTCGGCGCCCTACGAGATGCCGGGGACGCCGAACGCGCCGCCGGGCGCGCCGATCGGGGAGCCCGCGCTGGACTGGCTGGCGCGCGACGCCTGGACCACCGCCGGCCCCGCCGGCTGGGCGACGGGGTGGCTCGGGACTTCACCGGCCTGTTCGGCCGATCGCAAGAACTTCTGAGGGGAGTTCCGGCGGGAGACGTTCCCGCGGGAACGCCGAGCGCGGATGGCGGCGTTCCCGCAGGAACGTGTGAGCGTCAGCTGTAGCCGATGGCGAGGGCGATCACGAGGGCGATGGCTCCGAGCGCCATCAGCATGAGGTAGCGCGGGATCACGAAGCGCAGCCACGACTCGTAGCGGACGCCGCTCGCGGCCAGGATCGCCATCAGCGCGCCGTTGGTGGGCGTGATCAGTTCGCACAGCCCCGCCCCGTACTGGTAGGCGAGGATCGTGATCTGCCGCGAGAGCCCGAGCAGGTCCGAGAGCGGTACGAGGACGGGCAGCGTCAGCACGGCCTGCCCGCTCACGCTGGGCACGGCGAAGTGCAGCACGCCCTGCGCGGCCGACATGCCGATGGCCGAGAGCGCGAGCGGCAGGTCCGCGAGCGGGACGAACAGTCCGCGCACGATGGTGTCGATGATCCGCGCGTCATCCATGACCACGTAGATGGCGTTGGCGAAGCCGATAAGCAGCGCGGCATATCCCATCGACCGGAAACCTTCGGCGTAGGCATGGGCCGTCCCGGTCACGCCGAGCCGGCCTATGATCCCCACCACGACGCCCATGATGAAGAAGAGGGCCGACATGTGGTCGAACTCCCACTCCCACCGGAGCAGTCCCCACACGAGGACGACGAAGGTCGAGGCGACGATCGCGAAGATGGTTACGTCCCTCCAGCCGAGTGCCCCATCCGGCTCCGAGACGTCCGTCGTCTCCTCTGCCTCGGGCCCCGCACGGGTACGCGCGGCATACCGCATCGTCCACCAGATCCAGAGACCGAGGGCGATGGCCAGGAACGCGAGGCGGAACGCCCAGCCCGAGAGCAGCGCCACGTCGGACACCTTCTGGGCGATCTGGACCTGGAAGGGGTTGATGGGACTGAAGGCCGACCCGACGAAGGCGGATCCCGCGCTGACGGCGACCCCCACCATCGGCGAGTAGCCGAGCCGCTTCGTGAGCAGCATGAGCGCGGGGACGAGAGGGATGATCTCCTCCTGCATGTTCTCCGTCACGCCCCCCGCCGCGAAGGCGAGACAGACGACGGGGATCGCGAGGATCTCGCGGCCCTCGAGCCCCCGGACGAGCCAGGTGACGCCGCGCCGCAGCGCCCCCGTCGCATCGAACACGGCGAACGCCCCGCCGATGAGAAAGATCAGGAACACGACATCGGCGCGGTCCGCCATCCCCCGCGGGATCGCGACGATCGCCTCGAAGGCGCCGATCCGGTTGGCTTCGACCTCGTGGAAGGTCCCGGGCACCACCACGCTGCGCCCCGTCACCGGATCGTCCCGCCGCTCGTACTCCCCCGCCGGCAGCACGTACGACAGCGCCGCGGCCGCCAGGATGGCGACCGTGAGCAGCGTCAGCGGATGCGGAAACCGCAGCGATCCGAGCCGGTTCCTCACCCGCTCGTTCGTCCTTGTCGCGTGGACCTGCCGTCGTTTACCAGCGGCATGCCTCCGCAGTGACGGGGGTGCCGCTCGTGCTCTCAAGCCGCAGGCGAAGCACGTAGCTAATGTCGAGCGCGTCACGGGCGATGCCGTGGACGATGCCCCTGGGACCGACATCCATCGGGACGAGGGGGCCGCGCGGGTACGAGTAGACCTGGAGGCGCGCCGGTGTCGACACCTCGCCCCGGAAACGACCACAGTTGTCGAACAGATCCCAGGTCGGATCCTCGTCAACATCTTCGGGATGCCGTCGCACCCATAGCCAGCCCTCGGGCGACACTTCCAGGCCCGCGATCAGGGGCTTGAACTCCGATTCGTCGGAATCGTCGGGTGGGGGTGACGGAGGATTGCCGAGTTCGATAGTGCGGACGGTGTCCCCGGCGAAGGTGACCTCGTGGAAGCGCTGGACCGCCCTGTTCGCCACCCAGACGGTTTCGCCGCCTGCGAACGCCCAGACTCGCCTCGGAACAGGGACCCTGAAGGTACCGGTGACGGCGACGTTCCCGCCGCTGCCCGATCGAGTCTGCACGGTACTCGTGGAGATCTGACTGTCGAACACGACAGAGTCCCGCGGCAGAACCGGGTTGGGATGCTCCGGGTATACGGGCAGACGCACGCCATAGGTGCGGCTGTGCGAAACGGTCTGATCTCCCGAAGTCGTGCGCTCGCTGACCCTCACCTGCTGATAGACGAATCCGTCGGCGTCGGCGTCGACGACTCTGCTCCGCGGGCCGCGGAACCCACCACCCACCCGACTCAGTTCGTTCCCGAGCGAATCGAAGCTCAGCTGCTGGAAGCCGTCGCCGATCCAAAGCCGGTTCGGCGGCTGGAACACGATTCTCTGCGCCGAAGAGAACTCCCGGTAGCGCACCTCACCGGGACCCTCGCCCCCGCGCGCGATGTTTCGGAGGTGCAGGCCCTCGCGGTCGAAGACGCGGACCTCCTTCGAGCCGACATCCAGCACGTAGATGTTGCCCCGCCCGTCCACGGTGACCTCGTGCACATTCCCGAACACTTCCGGCCCGGCGCCGTCCACCTCGCCGAGCCGGAGTTCCTCGACGAGGCGCCATTCGTCGGGCCCGCCGCCACGTCCCGGGGCAGCGTTCCTCACGAGGATGCGCCCGCCCTCGAGGGTGTCGACGGTCACCTCCTGCAGGGAGTGCGGGAGCAAGGGGCGCGGGGAGCCCGCACCCTGCGCGGGCCCGGGGGTCAGGCCGAGTGCGAGACCGATCGCGAGGGCGGCCCCCGTCGGGGCGGAGGCTCGAAGAAGCGCCTCGGGCAACTGCCGTCGGCTCCTATCCACGGGAGGCGCCGCGCTCGCCGGAACTGCCGCGCTCGCTGGAGACGCCGCCTTCCTCGGAGACCGGCTTGCCGATGAGTTCGAGGCCGAGGTCGCGGCCCTTCACGACGGCCGGGACGCCTTCCTCCATCCAGCGCGGGGCCGGGGCGTCGATCAGATAGTGGTCGAAGAACTGCTGCATGCGGATCGCCCAGTCCTCCTGGTTCGCCTGTCGCCCGAGCCCGTGTCCCTCGCCGTTGTAGTTCAGCATGAACACGGGCAACTCCAGCCGGCGCATGGCGACGAACATCTCGATCCCCTGGTACCACGGCACCGCGCCGTCCTCGTCGTTGTGGAGCATGAGGAGCGGCGTCCGGATCTTGTCGGCGAAGAAGACGGGCGAGTTGTGGATGTAGCGGTCGCGCTCGTCCCACAGCGTCCCGCCGATCCGGCTCTGCGTGCGCTCGTACTGGAACATGCGGCTCATCCCGCTCTGCCAGCGGATGCCTCCGTACGCGCTCGTCATGTTCGACACGGGCGCGCCGGCCTCCGCCGCCGCGAAGACGTTCGTCTTCGTGATCATGTAGGCGATCTGGTATCCGCCCCACGAGTGGCCCTGCACGCCGACCCGGTCCGGGTCGATGAACCCCTGCGCGATGAGCGCCTGCACGCCGGGCACGACGGCGTCGAGCGCGCTCTCGCCCGGATAGCCGATCTCGTACGGGATGTCGGGGACGAACACGACGTAGCCGCGGCTCGCGTAGAAGGAGAAGCGGACCGAGGCCCGGTTCGGCAGGGGCGGCTGGTAGCTGTGCAGCCCGTCGGACATGCGCTCGTAGAAGTAGACCATGAGCGGATACTGCTGCGAGGGGTCGAAGCCGTCCGGCTTGATCAGGATGCCGTCGAGGGGCGTGCGGTCGTTCGACATCCAGTGGACGAGTTCGGCGCTCCCCCAGCGGTACTCCGCCTGCTGCGGGTTCGCGTCGCTCACCTTGCGCGCGTTCCCGAAGTCGGCGTCGCCGACCCACAGGTCCGGGAACTCGACGAACGTCTGGCGCGTCCACACGTAGCGCTCGGCGTCCTCGGCCTTCGTCGGCGCCGCATAGCGCACGTCGCCCATGACGAGTTCCTCGACCCGGCCCGCCTCGTCCGTCCGTCCGCGCGCGAACCCGGACGCCTTCGTGCCCATGTCGAACACGGAGAAGAGGACCTCGCCCTCCTCAAGGCCCTCGCCCGCGCCGCCGCCGCCGAAGCCGAAGCCGAAGAAGTTGCCGCCTCCGCCCTCGGCCACGCGCTGCACGCGGTAGCGGAGGTCGGCCTCCCTTCCCTGCGTCAGACGCACGGCGGGCTCAGCGCCGCTCGGGTCGACGCGCCACACGTCGTTGCGGTCGTACACGAGCATGGCGGCGTCCCCCTCGACCCACGTCGCGCCGCCGTAGGGGGGCGGTCCCTGCGGGTGATCGTCGAGTTCGTTGTAGAAGGCGACCGGCAGACTCCCGGTCAGGCTGCGCGCGGGTCCGGAGCCGTCCATCGGCGCGGCCTTCCAGTCCCGGTCCGTCTCGTCCCACCAGTACGCGTACGTCCCATCCGGCGAGAGGCTGGCGCCCCCGAAGCCGCGCACGGCCTCCACGATCATGCGGCGTTCGCCGGTCAGGACGTCCACCGCGTAGGCGTCCTCGTAGCGCCCGTCCCACGAGACCTTCTGGCGGTGCGGCATGTCGCTCGTGGCGAGGACGTAGTCGCTCATGCCGCTCTCGGGGCGCGACACGTCGGGGATGCTCGCGGTGCCCAACTGCACGACGGCGTCCCGGCCCTCGTGCGCCACCGCCAGATAGGAGCGGTTGCGTTCGCGGTTCGCCTGCACGAGCTGCATCGGCTGCAGGTAGGGGTCGCGCCAGTTCCAGATGTCGAGCGTCACCCGGTCCGCGTCGAGGATCTCCTCGTCCGGCTCGGGTTCGGGGCGCGGCGCGGTGCCGAAGAAGAGACGATCCCCGTCCTCGCTGAACGAGACGGCCCCGTTCTCGCTGATCCACCAGCCGGCGGGCACGCCGCCCGTCTCGTGGTCCGCGACCTTCTCCGCCGCCCCGCCGTCGGACCGGTAGAGGGCGAAGGACGGCTGGTCCATCTCCCATTCGTCCACGTTGCTCAGGAAGGCGAGGCGTTCGCCCGATTCGTCGAAGGCGACCTGCTCGTAGTGGCCCTCTCCGGCGAGGACCTCCACGCTCTGGCCGGTCGCCGGATCCACGAGATGGAGCCCGTCCCCGCCCTCGTCCTCGGTCGAGGCCACGTACGCGAGACCGTTCCCCGCGTCCGCGACCGTGTAGGAGACGACGTCGGCGAAGCTGTGCTCCTCGCCCGTGTCGAGATTCAGGAGCACGAGCGGCGTCCCATCGTCCTTCTCGTGCCGCTTCTCGTACTCCGCGGAACGCTCCTCTCCCTCCTCTTCTCCCTCTTCCTCGGTCTCCTCCTCAGCGGCTTCCTCGGCCTCGGCCTCTTCTTCCTCCTCTTCTTCCTCGGGATTCTCGGACAGGAGGTAGGCGACGAAGGCGCCCCCATCCTCCGGGACCCGGAAGGAATCGATGGGGCCGGCGCGCCGGACTCCGCCGTCATCTCCGGCACCGTCCGCGAACGCTTCGGCCAGGTTCACGACGGCGAGCGAGTCGCTGGGCAGATCGCCCCCGCGCGTTCCCTCGAGGCGAAGCGAATCCACCACCGCCTTCACCGGCGGCACGCGGAAGGCGAGGTGCCGCGAGTCCCGCGTGAAGGAGGGCGAGCGACCCCGGAAACGGAGTTCCGCCGAGCCGTCGCTGCGCGTGATCACGAGCGTGGGGTCGCCGTCCCAGGGCGTCAGGACGTAGGCGAGCCAGGCACCGTCCGCCGAGATCGTGCGGCCGCCGATGGAGTTCCAGCGGTACGTGTCCTCGTGATCCAGCGCCGGCTTGACCTCCTGGGCGGCCAGCGCGGCGGGCGCGAGGAGAAAGGCGGCCGCGAGTACGAACCGACGGCGGAGAAGGACGTGAGGACGGGACGGATCAGAGACCGGAAGCATCCGACGCTCCTGTTTCGGAAGTTTCGTGAGTTCTCGGAGTTTCATGAGGTCAACGCTTGAAGTAGACGGGTTCGGTCGGCAGCGCGTCGACGTCGACGATCCTGCCGGCGGCCATGACGACCGACTGTTTCCGGATGTTCGCGATGTCGGCGAGCGGGTCGGCGTCGAGCACGAGGAGGTCGGCGAGCTTGCCGGCTTCGATCGTGCCGAACTCGTCGAGCGCGCCCGCCGCGATGGCGCCGTTGCGGGTGGCGGCGACGATCGCCTCGCCCGGCGTCATCCCCAGTTCGACGAGACCCTCGATGGCGAGGATCGTCCCGATGCCGGGCTCCTGCCAGATGGGCTTGGGCGCGCGTCCGTATTCCGGCGCCACGCCCGCATAGTTGTCCGTGCCGAGAGTGGTGATGCAGCCGCCGTCGATCAGCTTCCGCGCGTTCAGGCGGCGCATCTCCGTGCCGAATCCCAGCGCCCGCTGCTCGCGGCGAATCTGGTAGCTCGTCTTCTCCCGCTCCACGGGACGCCGCAGCCGACCCCACTCGCGCGCCCGGGCTCCCTCCGCCTCGCGGGCCAGGCGTTCCTCGGCCGCCGCCCGGTTCGCCAGGTGGTTCTCCCAGGCGGGACCGGTGATCGTGTTCACGAGCATCGAGCACACGATGCCGCGGTCCACGATCTGCTGGACGAGCGCGTCCGACATCTCGCGGTTCGCGAGCACCTCGGGGTGCTGGATGAGGTCGATCCCCGCCTCGACGGAGAGCCGCAGCCCCTCCGGATTCGTGGAGTGGGTCTCCGCCATCAGGCCGCGCGCCTGCGTCTCCTCGACGATCACCCGCTGGGCCGCCGGCGAGAACCCGATCAGCGTGGGAAACGCCCAGTGGCTCGTCCCCCCGTACTTGAGGAAGTCGACGCCCTTGTCCAGGTACTCGCGGATCCTCACCCGCAGTTCCTCGGGATACAGGTCCATCAGGTCCTCGCCCGCGCCCTGGGCGATGTGGTCGGAGAACTGTTCCTCGTAGAGCGAGAGGTCGTCCTCGGGGATGAGGGCGAAGGTGATCGAATAGGGGCCGCCCCAGCCGACGATGTTGCCGGCGACCTGGAGCCGCGGCCCGATGGCCTTGCCCGACGCGATGGCGTCCCGCACCTGCTGGAGTTCCGGGAGCGCGCCGTAGCTGTCGCGGAGGTGGGTGACGCCGAACTTGAGGTGCATCTGCGCGGCCTCGAGCGTGAGTTCGGGTCCCATCAACCGGTAGAAGACGGAACTTTCCTTCCGGTCCTTGTTTCCCCCGCCGTACAGGGAGATGTGGACGTTCGTGTCCACGAAGCCGGGCGTGACGAACTTGCCGGCGCCGTCGATGACGCGCGCGCCATCCGGCACGTCGACTTCGGCCCGCGGCCCGGCGGCCGCGATGCGGTCCCCTTCCACGACAACGGTCGCATCGGCGAGAGGAGGGCCGCCATTCCCATCGATGAGGGTCGCGCCGACGATCGCGGTGGTCTGGCCAAGCAGCGGCCCGCCGACCGGGACGAGGACGGCGAGGGAGGCCAGCGTGGCGGCGACGGAGAGAACGCGGCGGGGGGCGCGGAACATGCGGGAACCTCCTCGTTTCAGCGGGTCGTGCGTAAATTGAGACTAACAGCTTGCTCGGCTCGCGAGTAGCCGCCCGCTCCGGCGAGGTCGCCGGCGGTTGGCAGGGCGGGACGGTGCGCGTTAGGCTGTCGCATCCTGCCCATCCCGCACTCCGCCAGGGGAACGGCGCGGCATCGATGGGCAAGCCGACGACGACCGATCACAGACGACTGACTACAGGCGAGAGATAATGGCGACGATCACCACGAGATTCCCCCTCAGACACATCGAGCGCTCACGGCTCGAATCCGTCGACTTCGACAACCTTCCGTTCGGCTCGATCTGGTCGGACCACATGTTCGTGGCCGACAACATCGATGGTGAATGGACGGACGCGGAGATCCGGCCCTATGGCCCGATGCCGATCTACCCGAGCTCGAAGGGACTTCAGTACGCCGTTTCGATGTTCGAGGGGTTCAAGGCGCACATGACCCCCGGGGGCGACCTCGCCGTTTTCCGGCCGGACATGAATCAGAAGCGGTTCAACCGCACGGCGACCCGGTTCGTGATGCCGGAACTCCCGAAGGATCTGTTCTTCGACGCGATGCGGGAACTGCTCGACGTGGACCGCGGCTGGCTGCCTACCGCCGAGCAGGGCGCGCTCTACATCCGCCCCAGCTACTTCAGCACGGATCCGACGCTCAGCGTCGTGTCGGGCCGCTCCTTCCGGTTCGTCCTGATGACGGCGCCGGTCGGGCTCTACTTCACCGGGTCGGAGACGGTCAGCCTCGTGACGACGCGCAAGTTCGTGCGGGCCTTCCCCGGCGGTACCGGCGGCCACAAGCCCGCGGCCAACTACGGACCGACGATGCTGGCCTCCCAACAGGCGCAGGCGCAGGGGTACGACAACGTGATCTGGCTCGACGGCCACGAGGGCCGGTACGTCGAGGAGTGCGGCGTGATGAACATGTGGTTCGTCATCGACGGGACCGCGGTCACGCCCCCGCTCGAGGGGACGATCCTCCCGGGCGTCACGCGCGACTCCCTGATCCGGCTGTGCGCGGACTTCGGGATCCCGTGCGAGGAGCGCCGCATCTCGGTGGACGAGCTGCTGGAGGCGCACGCCGCGGGCACGCTGGAGGAAGCGTTCGGCTCAGGCACGGCCGCCACGGTCCAGCCCATCGACCGCCTCGGCATCGACGGGACGGACGTGCTGCTTCCGCAGCGCCCCGGCTCCCTCGCGGCGCGGCTCAAGGCGGAACTCCACGGCATACAGACCGGGCGGATCGAAGATCGACACGGATGGCTGTGGCGACCCTAGGGAAAGTGTCGTAGGCGTGTCTTCGGATCCCCCGTTCAAGGCCACGCTCGGGATCAGGCCCGCGTCCCGCACGGACTTCATCGACGTGCGCGCGAGGCTGGCCGAGGAGTTCGGAGCCGAGTTCGCCCGGTATCCGAAGGCGCTTTATGTCTCGCACCACACGACGGCGGGATACCTGGATCAGCGGCTGGCGCAGCGGCTCGACAACGACCGGACCAGGCTGCGGGAATACATCAAGGTCTTCCTCGAGATCTTCCCGCCCAACGCGGGATACGAGCACGATGAACTCGAGCTGCGGACCGAGTTGTCGGAGGAACAAAAGGCCACGGAGCCCGAGAACGCGGACTCGCACCTGACGTTCATCTCCGCCGGGCTCCAGAGCGCCACCTCGTACGACAACGAAGAGGGCCGGCCGGTCTGGTTCGTCGATCTCGATGGCGTCCACAGAGGCGGGACGCGCAATCGGCGGACGACGGTCGTGGGATACGGTTCGGAAGAAGTCGTGGCCCAAACGCAGTTGAGCATCGAAGCTTCGCCGCGGGCGATCGATGCCATCGACCTCAGGGAGCCGGGCGCCGGTTTCGTGGATCGGCTCCAGGACCTGGTCGAGGAACACGGGATCTCGTTCGGGCGGCTCGATATCTCGCTCGCGCCGCGGGAAACCAACGCCAGCCTGACGGTGAACGAGTTCGAACCCCTGTTGATGACGCGCGACCTCCGCGGCGCCCTCCTCAGCCCCCTGCGATTCATGGCCGATCAGGGCAAGGAGATCCTGCGAACGCCGCTGTCGCTTCCGGGGAAGGCGCTACGGCTGCCGGGGAAGGCGCTGCGGCTGTCGGGGAGAGCGCTCAACGTCGCCAAGATGGGCACGACCGTGCTGCGAACCTCTCCCGGACCCGTCATCGACACCGCCACGGTGGAGGCCGTCCACATCATGAACCGGGTCCTGGAGCGGATCGGCGTGGACGAGTCCGTGATCGCGCGCGTACTGAACCGGGCGCTGGCGCTTCCGGTGCGCCGCTTCCAGGGCCTCAGTCGGGAGATCAGCCTGCCCGTGATCGACCGTGACGGGGATGGAAACGGCGAGATCCCGTGGGGCACCTACCAGAGCCCCATCCTCATCCAATGGAGAGCCCCGGCGGAAACGACCCGCGAGCTGGACGTGAAGCTCGTCCGCTTCGCCTAGCAGGAGGCGGTCAGACGAGCGAGCGGCCCTGTGAGCCGTCCACGGCGATGCAGGCTCCGGTGATCAGGCTGGCGCGCTCCGAGGCCAGGAACGTCACGACGTCCGCCACCTCGTCGGCCCGCCCGAACCGTCCCAGCGGGAGGTTCGCCTCCACGAACTTCCGCATCCCCTCCGGGTCCGACTTCACGCGCTTGTCCCAGCTCCCGCCGGGGAACTGGATCGAGCCCGGCGCGACGCAGTTCACGCGAATGCCGTCCTTCGCGAGCTCGAGCGCCATGATCCCGGCGGCCGAGATCAGCGCCGTCTTCGTCGTGTTGTAGATCGAGAGTCCGGGGCCGCCTTTCTCGCGCCCGAAGACGGACGACACGAAGACGATCGACCCACCGCCCGCCGCCCGCATGTGGGGGATCGCCAGCCGGCTGGCCCGGAAGCCCGACAGGACGTTGAGCTGGAGGATGTCGAGCCAGTCCTGATCGCTCGTCTCCTCGAACTTCCCGCGCCGGTTGCCCCCGACATTGTTCACGAGGACATCCAGCCCCCCATAGCCGTCGATCGCCGCCTCGACGAGCTGCGCCGCGCCATCGTCCTCGGCGATATCGCAGGCCACGGTGAGAACGTCCGCCACACCATCGGCACGCAGCGACGCGGCCGCTTCTTCGAGCGGATCGCGATTGCGCGCGCACAACGCCAGCCGCGCGCCCTCCGCCCCCAGCGCCCGCGCGATGTAGAGGCCGATCCCCCGGCTCCCGCCGGTGACGACCGCAACTTTCCCCTTCAGCATGAGATCCATGCGCGGGACTCTACCGGGCACCCACGTCAGTCGCCAGCCCTTCGCTGACTCGGCGTTCGTGGAGGCTAGCGGACGAACATGACGGGGCGGGTCGGGAGGGCACCGACGTCGATGACCTTTCCTTCCTTCATCACCATCGATTGCCGGCGGATGTTGCGGATGTCGTCCAGGGGGTTCGCGTCGAGGAGGACGAGGTCCGCGAACTTGCCGGCCTCGATCGTGCCGAAATCCTCGAGACCGCGGGCGGCGAAGGCGCCGTTGCGCGTGCCGGCCACGATCGCCTCCGACGGGGTCATGCCGAGCTCGACGAGGCCTTCGATGGCCATCAGCGTGCCGATGCCCGGTTCCTGCCAGATGGGCTTCGGCTCGCGCAGGAACTGGATGTCGGCGGCGGGGAAGTTGTCCGTGCCGAGCGTGACGATGCAGCCCGCATCGATGAGGCTCTTCGCGTTCTGGCGGCGCATGGCGTTGCCGTGGCCGAGGGCGTTGCGCTCGCGGCGCAGCTCGAACGACGTCTTCTCCCGCTCGACGGGCCGGCGCAGGCGCCCCCATTCGGCGGCCTTCCCCTCGCTGGCGAGGCGTTGCTCGGCGGCCGCGACATCCGCCAGGTGCTGCTCCCACGCCGCGCCCGTGATCGTGTTGACGAGCATCGAGCAGATCACGCCGCGCTCGCGGATCTGTGTCAGCAACTCCTCGGAATAGGGACGGCCGGCCAGGACCTCCGGGTGCTGGATGAGGTCGATCCCGGCTTCGACGGCGAGTCGCAGGCTCTCCGGATTGGTGGCGTGCGTCTCGGCGACGAGTCCGCGCCTGTGGGTCTCCTCCACGATCACCCGCTGCGCCTCGGGAGAGAAGCCGATCATGGTCGGGTAGGACCAGTGGCTGCTCCCCCCGTACTTCACGAAGTCCACGCCCTTGTCGAGGTAGTCGTTGATCGCGACGCGGAGTTCCTCCGGGTACATGTCCATGAGGTCCTCGCCGGCACCCTGCGCGAGGTGGTCGGAGAACTGCTCCTCCCACAGGGACAGATCCGAGTCGGCGATCAGGGAGAACGTGACGGAAAAGGCGCCGCCCCAGCCGACGATGTTGCCGGCGACCTGCATCCGCGGGCCGATTTCACGTCCCTCGGCGATCGCGTCGCGCACCTCGATGAGTTGCGGGAGCTGGCCGTAGCTGTCGCGCAGGTGCGTCACGCCGTGCTTCAGGTGCATCTGGGCGGACTCGAGGGCGATTTCCGCCCCGCGCTCCCAGTAGAAGACCGCGTTCTCCTTCCGGTGCTTCCCGAACCCGGCGCCGTAGAGGCTCGTGTGCACGTTCGTGTCCACGAAGCCGGGCGTGAGGAACTTCCCCGCCCCGTCGATGACCCGCGCGCCATCGGGCACGACGGTCGAAGCGCTCGGTCCCACCGAGACGATGCGAGCGCCTTCCACCACAACGGTGGCACCCGGCAGGGGTTCGCCCCCGTTCCCGTCGATGACCGTGGCCCCGACGATGGCGACCGTCTCCTGCGCGGTCGCGTTGGATGGCACCCACGCGGTGATCAGCCCGGCGGCGAGCAAGAGGGTGAATCGTCGAATCGACATGGGACGACCTCCTTCGTGAAGCAGACTGTCGGAGCGTAAGGATCGGTTCCGAAAGCCGTCAATCGGTGTGACAGGTTCGACTTCAGCGTGCGCGCCCCGCTCGCGGGAGGGAGGTGCGGGGAGTGGGCGTTGCGGTGCAGGTTGGGGGCGGACGCGGAACTGCTGCTACGAGGTGCCGATGAAATACGCCCTGTCGCTCCTGCTGGTCTCATCGTTCGCGTTGGGTTCGTCCCACGACGGGTTTCGCCAGGCTCCGGAACCGGGCGGGGTCGGGCCGGAGCCGTCCCGGGGGCCGTCTTCGGAACGGATGGCGCTGGACACGTATCCGAAGAACCCGGCCATCGATGCGCTCAACTATGCGTTCGCGCTCACGCTGAGCGACGAGACGGACATGATCTCGGGCGAGGCGACGATCGATCTCCGCTTCCTCGAGGCGGGAATCGATGAGGTGCGGCTGGATCTGATCGAGCAGAATGCCGACGGGACCGGCATGCGCGTGGAGGCGGTGACGGGAGCGGACGGCCCGCTGGCGTTCGACCACCGGGAGGACGCGCTCTTCATCGCGCTCGCGAGTCCCACGGAGGCCGGCGAGCGGCGTCAGATCACGGTCGCGTACGAGGGCCTGCCCGCCACCGGTCTCATCATCGGGCCCAACAAGCACGGGGACCGGACCTTCTTCAGCGACAACTGGCCCAACAAGGCCCGGAACTGGCTGCCGACGATCGATCACCCGTACGACAAGGCGACGAACGAACTCATCGTCACGGCGCCGGCCCACTACCAGGTCATCTCCAACGGACTGCTCATCGAGGAGACCGACCTCCTGGACGGCACGCGCCGCTCACACTGGAAGCAGTCCGTCCCGATCGCGACCTGGCTGTACGCGCTCGGGGCGGCCCGCTTCGCCGTGCAGACCGTGGACTACTACAACGGGATGCCGATCCAGACGTGGGTCTACCCGCAGGATCGCGACGCCGGCTTCCATGACTTCGCGGTGCCGACGAAGCAGGCGATGGAGTTCTACGGCGACATGGTCGGCCCCTACTCCTACGAGAAGCTGGCGAACGTGCAGTCGAACAGCGTCGGAGGCGGCATGGAGGCGGCCACCGCCATCTTCTACGGCGACGCCTCGGTCACGGGCGAGCGGGACGTGCGCTGGCGGAACGTGATCATCCACGAGGTGGCGCATCAGTGGTTCGGGAATTCCGTCACCGAATACGACTGGGATGACGTCTGGCTGAGCGAGGGGTTCGCGACCTACTTCACGCTCCTCTTTATCGAACATCAATACGGGCAAGACGAGTTCATCGAGCGGTTGAAGGTGAGCCGCGACCGCATCCGGGACTTCATGTTGGTGAACCCGGACTACCGGATCGTCCACGACAATCTCTCGGACATGGGCCTGGTCACGAGCGGGCCGGGGACCTACCAGAAGGGGTCGTGGGTGCTGCACATGCTGCGCGGGGTCGTCGGGGAGGACGCGTTCTGGGCCGGGATCCAGGCGTACTACCGGGAATTCCGGAACCTGAACGCGACGACGGCGGATTTTCGGCGGGCGATGGAGGAGGCGTCGGGCCTCGATCTGCGGACGTTCTTCGACCAGTGGCTGTACCGCGGCGGGTGGCTGGAGTTCGAGGGCGGCTGGAGCTACGACGAGGCGGCGGGGGCGATTCACATCGATCTCCGGCAGACGCAAGACGAACGCTACACATTCCGCATGCCGGCGGAGATCGCGATCCACCTTCCCCCGGATGGCCCGATCGAGGGCGGCGTGCACGGGGGCGTTCGGCCGCCTCGAGTCGAAGTGATCGACATCGATGGACGGCAGGGCCGGTTCACGATCCCCGTCCCGGTGGAGCCGCTCGACGTCGTCTTCGACCCGAATACGTGGCTTCTCATGGACGCGGACTTCGAGCGCCGGTAGCACAGCGCGACGGGCGGCCGCCCTGTTGTTACTTTGACGCCGCATTGACTCGCTTCGGAAGGGGACGCGCCACTTGGCGATCGATCGACGGGAGTTCCTGAAGAGCGCGACGGCCGGGGCGGCTGCGGCCGGGCTGTCGCTCGGCGGCTCATCCCCCGTTCCGGGCGCTCCGCCGCCTCCACGCTCGGTTCCTGTGCGACGCCGCGCCGGCCAACCCCCGGACATCGTTGTAGTCGGAGCCGGGAACTTCGGGATCTGGACCGCGCTGAACCTCGTCCGACTCGGGGCCACGGTCACCGTGCTCGACGCCTACGGCCCCGGCAACTCGCGCTCCACCTCGGGCGGGGAAACGCGCGGCGTCCGGTCCTCCTACGGCGGACGTCCCGAGGGCTTCGTGTGGAATCGCTGGGCCAACGAGGCCATCCGCCGCTGGATCCAGTGGGACGAAGAGGGACAGGAACTCCTCCTGCCGCGGGTTTTTTACCAGACGGGCGATCTCATCCTGCGCGAGGAGATGATCCCCTACCTCGAAGACACGATGGCCCAGTGGGACCGGCTCGGGGTCGACTACGAGCTGCTCGACGTAGACGAGATCAACTACCGCTGGCCCTGGATCCGGACCGAGGAGGGGATCTCCCTCGGACTCCATGAACCCAACGCGGGGGTCGTACGGGCGCGGCGGGCCATCGAATCCGTGGCGAAGCGGTTCGAGATGGAGGGGGGCCAGATCCGGATCGCGCGCGCGGCTCTCGGGGGATCGGACGGTCGCCGGCTGAACGACGTGACGCTCGGCGGCGACGAGTCTCTGGCGGCCTCGACGTTCGTGTTCGCGGTGGGGCCGTGGATGGGGAAGACGTTCCCGGAACTGTTCGGGGACCGGATCCGCATCCCCGTGGGCAACGTCTTCTACTTCGCCGTGCCGGACCGGCGTTTCATGTTCCCCAACATGCCGAGCTACGGCGTCCCGGGCTGTACGGGGTGGCCGGCGCTGGGCCCGGACCACCGCGGCTTCCGGGTACGGGTCGGCGGGCAGGCCGGCGACGACCCGGACACGAGCGACCGCTGGGTGCCGCCGGAGGCCCACGAGCGGCCACGGCAGATCCTCGAGCGCTATTTCCCGGACCTGGTGGGCGCGGCGGTGAACGAGACGCGCGCGTGCCACTACTGCTTCGGTCCCAGCCGCAACTTCCTCATCGACAAGCATCCCGACTTCGACAACGTGTGGCTGGCGGGCCTGGGGACGGCCGAGTCCTTCAAACAGGGGCCGGTGCTCGGTGAGTACATCGCCAAGCGCGTTCTGGAGATCGAGGACGACCCGGAACTGGCCGAACAGTTCAGGTTCTCGCTCGAGGGGCCCGAAGGCCGGGAGCCGGGGCCGGACCCGGAGGATCTGGGCGGTTGACCGCGCGCCGGTTTCTGCCGACGGAGGTTCTTGGCTCGATCGCCGCCGCGGCTGCGGTCGCGGGCTGCTACGGTCCGCTGCAACTCACGCCGTCGGATCACGCCACGGTCCTCGCCGAGCAGTCGCTGGACGCCGACCACCCCGCCCTTCCCGGGCCCTACCCTGTCTCGCGCCTCTACTACGGGAGCGGCACGGACAAGCGCCGGCCCGAGTACCGGGACTCCGTGTCGATCGTGACGGAGACGGTCGACGCCTCGAAGCTCGTCTCTCTCGGCCAGTCCGCGAGCGAGCGGAACGGCTACTGGGGCTTCACGCCGAAGGAATTCCCGATCAACGGGCGCGCCTGGTATCCCGAGGGGGAGGGCCCCTTCCCGCTGGTCCTCATCGTCCACGGGAACCACGACATGAGGGACTTCTCCGACCCTGGATACGGCTATCTCGGCGAGTTGCTCGCCAGCCGGGGCTACGTGTTCGCCTCCGTCGACATGAATTTCATCAACGGCGGCATCCGCAACGAGAACGACGGGCGCGGGTGGTTCCTTCTCAAGCACATCGACGCCTTCAAGGAATTCGCGGCGGACGAATCCACCCCGTTCCACGATAAGATCGACTTCGACCGCATCGCCCTCATCGGCCATTCCCGGGGGGGCGAAGCGGTTGGCCATGCCGCGGCCTTCAACCGGTTGTCCCGGTATCCGGACGACGCTTCCCTCGAGTTCGACTTCAACCACGGGATCCGCGGCATCATCGCCATCGCCCCGGTGGACGGTCAGTACCTGCCCACCGGCAGGCTCGTCCCGGTCGAGAACGTCAACTACATGGTGTTCCACGGCTCGCACGACGGGGATGTGACGAGCTTTCACGGCTTGCGCCTCTATAATCGCCTGTCGTTCACGGATGGTGGCGACTACTTCAAAACGGCCATCTATATGTACCGGGCCAATCACGGACAGTGGAATACCGTCTGGGGGAACAAGGACAACGGGCCGCGGAGCGCGCGGCGCCTCGACTTGCGGGGACTCATAGACGGAGAAGCGCAGAGGGAGTTCGGGAAGATCTATATTTCCGCCTTTCTCGAGACCACGCTTCGCGACCGCCCCGACTACATGCCGATGTTCCGGGACCATCGCACGATCGGGGGCTGGTTGCCGGAGACGATGTACATCACGCAGTTCGAGTCGAGCAGCTTCCGGGCGCTCGCGTCGTTCGAGGAGGACATCGACCTCACCACGGGCACGGCACCGGGCGTGACACTGGAGGGAGATTCGCTCGGGACGTGGCGGGAGAACCTCCTGGACCTGCGCTCACGGAACCGGCCCACGACGTCGAGTTCGCAGGGCAACAACGCGCTCCGGCTGGGCTGGAACAACCGCGTCGCCGGCGACGGGGACGCGGTGGGGACGCCCGCCAGCTACGGCATCTCTTTGCCGGACGGATTGGCCGCGGAGTGGGGTCTGAGCGCAGCCTCGCGGCTGAATCTGCAGCTCGGCGCCGTGGAGGGTCGTCCCTCGCCGAGAAGGCCGGAAGGTGGCGACGAGCCACAGGCCGGCGGGGGGGAGGACGAGGCAGAGGCCGGCGGCGGCGATGCCGGTGGAGACGACGCCGGGCGGGACGGGAACGACGAACCCGTGGACCTGTCCGTCGTCGTGACGGACGCCGACGGCAAGTCGGCGGGCGTGCGGCTGTCGGACTACGGGCCCATCCGGCGACCCCTCGAGACCGTCGTGCGGCGCCGCAACGACGCGGAATCGTTCGACAACCAGTGGGAACTCGTGCTCCAGTCCTTCTCCATCCCGCTGGCGGACTTCGTCGAGGCCAATCCCTCGTTCGATCCCGCCCGGCTCGACGAGATCCGCCTCCTCTTCGACCGCACCGCGGCCGGCACCGTCGTCGTGGACGACATCGGCTTTTCCGGAAGCTGAGGGATCGGAGGCGAAGGACGCGACCTGGTGTAGCGTCAGCGGAAACTGAGGCCGAAGCGGTGGGCGTTTCCGTCCACGTCGAAGGCCTGGAAGGCGTACTCCAGGGTCAGGGCGTCGCCCGTGAAGGCGAGGCCGAAGGTGAACGGGCTCCTCTTGTCCTCCACCACGCGCTGGAGTCCGGCACGGAGGCGGAACGTGTAGCCCTGAACCGGCCAGTACGAGACCTCGACGCCGCCCGCCGGAATGATCTCGCCGTCCCGGCGCCGCGCGACCTGGCTGGTGAGGAACATGTCCAGTTCCCCGACCTCGAAGCTCTCCGTCGAGATGCCCAAGGCCAGTTGCCTAGGAATCCTGAGTTCCCGCCCACTGTGGGTCAGATCGGACCCCAGGTTGCGGGCGGCGATGCTGACCATCGTCGGGCCGAATCCTCGCGCGACGCCGACATCCAGCAGCGTCGCTCGCTCCGTCCGGCCGAGGTACTGGTACTCGAGGTGCTTCGCCACGATTCCCGCACCGACCGCACCGAAGAGTTCTCGAGCGTAGCCAAACGATACGACGAACTCGGTCAGCGGCGGGCCATCTCCCTTGAGGGCCGGAAACTGGAGGTTCGGCGTTTCGGGGAATCGTTCGGTGTTGTAGCGGAAGTACTGCAGGCCTACGGCAAAATCCCCAAGTCCTATGGATCCGGCTCCCGCGAGCGTCGCCAGCGTTCCCTCGGAACCGTAACGCTGGAGGCCCGCCGCCAGACCGTCGATGCGGTCGATCAGGGCGGGCGCGTAGAAGATCAACTCGGCCCCGCTGCCGAGCAGGTAGGGGGCGTTTCCGTAGGACGCGGCTTCGACGCCGGCGGGAGCCTCGAACACGAGTCCGGCGTATCCAGCGAAGCGAGACTGGGCCTCCGCCGCACTCGCGCCGATGGCCAGCCAAAGAGCTACGACGGCGGGCCTCAGTCCCACAGGCACTCCGTCGCCAGGAACTCCCGGAACCCGTCCGGGTCGTCCGCGGCGCGCTCGATGCGGGCCACGCCGCGTTCGATGTCCTCCATGCTGTTCGCGATCGAGACCCGCAGGAAGTGCTGCCCCTCGGAGCCGATGCGGCAGAACGAAGCCCGGTCCATCGTGGCCACGCCGTACCGGTAGAGCAGAAACATCTGCAGCATCCCCGACGGCGTCGTCCGCGCACGGGACTTCGGGGGCATGGCGTCGTGCGCCTCGAACACGCCCAGCCGCTCGCACATGCCGGACACGTTCGGGAAGACGTAGAACGCCCCCTTCGGCAACCGGCAACTCAGGCCCTCGATCGCGTTGAGCGCAGGCACGATGAAGTCCCGCCTCCGCTCGAACGCCCCCACCATGTCCGCCACGACGCCGGCCGTCTCCGGGTCCTCGTACGCCGCCCGTCCCCCCTCCTGCAGGAACGGCGGCACGCACGACATGATGTTGATGTTCAGATTCTTGAAGACGTCGGCCTCCTCCGGCGTCGGCAGGACGGCCCAGCCCAGGCGCCACCCCGTCATGGCGAAGCCCTTCGAATGGCCGCTCGCGATGACCGTCCTCTCCGCCATGCCCGCGTGCCACGCGATGCTCTGGTGCTCCAGACCGTCGAAGAGAATGTGCTCGTAGATCTCGTCGGAGTAGATCCGGACGTCCGGGTGACAGCGTTCGCGGATCACCGCCGCGATGCCCGCAAGATCTTCGGCCGATAGCACGCCCCCGGTCGGATTCGACGGCGAACAGAGGATGATGAGCCGGGTGCGCTCGGTGAGGAGCGCCCCGAGGTCGTCCGCCGTGAACGCGAAGCCCTTCTCCTCCGAGAGGTGCAAAGGCACGGGACGCGCGCCGACGAACGTGGCCCACGATTCGTAGATGGGGAATCCCGGACTCGGGTAGACGACCTCATCGCCCCGGTCCACGTAGGTCTGGAACGTGTAGCCGATGGGCGGCTTGGCCCCGGGCGTGACGACGACCTGATCCGCCCCCGCGTCGATCCCCCGCGTGGCCGAAACGTGGCGCGCGATCGCTTCGCGGAAGGACGGGAGCCCCGCCGCGTCGCAGTACCCGGAGTTCCCGGCCTCGAGTTCGGCAACGGCAACCGCATTCAAGTGCGGCGCGCTGCGGAAGTCCGGCGCCCCGATGTTGAAGCGGATGACGTCCATCCCCCGATCCAGACAGACCTGGATGTCATCGTTGACCTTGAACGCGTTCTCCGTCCCCAGATCGGCCAGACGCCGCGCTAGAATGGGCATGCCCGATAATGTCCCTGGGCCCCCATCCGGTGCTAGTGGACCGGTCGGATTCATTTGATGCCCCCTTAGCGGACGCGTACGATGCGTCCATGACGACGGAGAAGACGATGACCGACTCGTCTGGGCCGTATCGGCACGGAATTCAAGACACCTCGGAGGATCCATGGATCGAAACGTCCTGACGGGTCGGATCGCGCGCGCCGGATTCTGGGCGGCGTTGCTCCTCCCCGTTCTTCCCGTTCCGGTGGAGTCGCAGGAGGCGCGGCGGCGGTGGGAGCGGGTGAACCAGATGCGGCGCGAGAAGTTCGATGTCGTGCTGCCCGAGGTCATGCGCGAGAACGGGATCGACATGTGGATCACGATGCGCCGGGAGGGGCTCGACGATCCGCTCACCCCCGATTTCGGCCCCGGGTATGTGAACCCCATCGGCTACTACGTCTTCACCGACCGCGGTGGAGACCGGATCGAACGCGCCGCCCTGGGAATCGGCGGATACCTGCTGGCCGGCAACGGCGCCTACGATATCGTCACCGGCAACTTCGACCTTCGGGAGTTCGTCGCCGAGCGGGACCCGGAGCGGATCGGCCTCAACATGGGATCGAACATCGGCGCGGCGGACGGACTGTCCCATACCGGTTACCAGCACCTCGCGGAGACGCTGGGCGAACCGTGGGCGTCGCGTTTCGTCTCCGCCGAGAAGCTCGTGTCCGATTTCAGATCGCGCCGCGTCGCTTCCGAGATCGCGGGGTTCGCCGAGGCGGGCGAGATCTCGCGAGAACTCGCGGAGCGGGCCCTCTCGAATGAAGTCGTCACGCCCGGCGTCACGACGCTCCGGGATGTGGCGTGGTGGCTCATGGACCGGCTGCTCGAACGCGGGCTCGGCTCTTCCTTCGGCTTCCCGTCGATCTACATCACGGGGCCCGACGGCATCGAGGCGACGTCCAGCGACCGGATCATCCAGGGCGGCGACGTCATGATGATCGACTGGGGCGTCTGCCACCTGAACTTCTGCACGGACATGAAGCGCGTCGCCTACGTGCTGCGGCCAGAGGAGACGGAGGCGATGCCGGGAGTGCAGAACGCGTTCGACCGGGCGATCGAAGCGCGGGAAGTGTCGCGCCGCGCGATCCGGCCCGGCGTCACGGCGCGCGAGAACATGGACCGGATCGGCGCCGCGCTCACGGCGGCCGGATTCAATCCCATTCCCTTCAACCAGCCCACCGATGGGCCGCAGACGGACGTGACCTGGGAGGGACACCACTCGGTCGGCAACCTCGGACACGGAATCGGCCCCTCGATCGCGACATGGAACCCGCGCCGCCTCACCTTCGAGGTCGTGCCGACGAATCTCCTCGCGATCGAAATGTTCGCGTACACGGCGGTTCCCGAGTGGGGGGGCGCGAAGTTACGCGTGCCGCTGGAGGACGATGCGGTGGTCACCGAACGGGGCGCCGAGTGGCTCTACCCCGCGAACAGCCGCCTCCTCCTCATCAAGTCCGATCCGGCTGCCGGGCGAACGGTCTCTTGACCGGGAGCTCTCCTGGGATGGCCCCGCTTCACGAGCTTCTCGTGCGCGCGAGCCGCACGTTCGCGGTCGGCATCGAGATCCTCCCGCCTCCGCTGCGGGGCGAGATCATGGTGGCCTACCTGCTGCTGCGCGTTTCCGACTACCTGGAGGACAATCAGGAAATCGCGGGGGACGAAAAGGTCCACCTGCTCGAAGCGTGGCGGCGCGTGCTCGGCGGGGGTCCGGGACGCACGGCTCTCATCGATCGCCTGGGAGAGGCCGCGGAAGACACGCCGGACGCGGCCGTGGCCCGGCACGCGGCGCACGTTCTCGAAGGCCTCGACCGCCTGGCGCCCGAGGCCCGCGAGATCATCGTGCGCCGTGTGCGCGAATCCAGCGCCGGGATGGCACGATGGACGGAGCGGGGCTCGGAATTCGGGACCGAAGAGGATCTCGACGACTACATGCACGAAGTCGCCGGGCGGGTGGGCCATCTGCTGACGGAACTGTTCGCCAGTCGGCTGTCGGGCGTCGGAAAGGACCGTGCGCGAATGATGGCGCTGGGGAGAGAGTTCGGCCTCGCACTGCAGACGGTCAACGTGATCAGAGGGCTGCACGAGGACCGGCATCGCGGCTGGGTATACGTGCCCACCTCCTTCCTCCCCGCCGGCATGGATCCGGGCGAGCTGTTCGAGCCCGCGAACCACGCGGCGGCGATGACGGTGCTCGAGCGGCTCGTGGAGAAGGCGGACCGACACCTGGCGGCGGCCCGGAGCTACCTGCGGATGATCCCGAGACGGTACCACCGGGTGCGCCTCTTCTGCCTGCTCCCGCTGCTCTTCGCGGTGCGGACCCTGGCCATCAGTCGGACGAATCCGGAGGTGCTGGACCGGGAGACGAAGATGTCCCGCCGTGAGGTCCTCGCGATCACGCGCCGCGCGAAGCTCTTCGGCTTCTCCAATCGGTGGATCGCGCGGTACTGCCGCCAGCTGGCCGCGCGGGGCGCCTGACGAGCTTCGCGGCCCCTACCGCGCCAGCCGCCAGCGCGCCCGCCACGCCTCGATGTTGTACTGCGTCATCACCAGCGCCGGCACGACGACCATGAGGAGGATCGTGGCGATGAACACGCCGAAGCCGACGGAGGTCGCCAGCGGCACGAGGTGCTGAGCGTAGGTACTCGTCTCGAACACGAGCGGGGCCACGCCCAGGAATGTAGTGATCGACGTGAGCATGATCGCCCGGAATCTCTCCTTGGCTCCGCTGATGATCGCGTCCGCGGGTTCCAGACCGGAGTCCCTCAGGTCGTTGATGAACCGGATCATCATGAGGGAGTCGTTCACGACCACGCCGAAGACGCCGACCAGCCCGTACAGCGACCACAGTCCCCAACTGAGACCGAGGAGCATGTGGCCGGCCAGGGCACCGATCGCGCCGAGCGGGACGGCGGCCATGATGATGAGGGGCTGCGTGTACGAGCCGAAGGGGATCGCCATCAGGCTGTACATGATGAGGAGAGCGAGGATGAGCGACCGGCCCAGCACGGAGATCGCGTGATCCTGCTCCTTTCTCTGGCCGCCGTACGTGTAGGTGAGATCCGGGTTCTCGCTCGTCAGTCGCGGGAGAACGTCGTTGTCCAGCCTGGCGTTCACCTGCTGGCCGGTGGCGATGCGCGGGTCCACGTCCGCGGTGATCGTGACGGCGCGGCGTCCGTCGACCCGGTGAATGGCGGCTGACGAGCGGGAGAATCCGGCGGACGCGATCTGACCCAGCGGCACCTCCCCGCCCGGCGTGCGGACGAGGTAGTTCTCCACATCCGCCGCGGAGTTGCGCTCTTCCTCGGGAAGCCGGACCCACACCCGCATGTCTTCGCGGCCCCGGGGCACCCTGAGCGCTTCCGCCCCGAAAAAGGCCGAGCGCACCTGCGTCGCGAAGCGGTCGAGCGTCAGGTTCAGGGAACGGCCCTCCGGATTCAACTCCAGCTGAAGTTCCCGGAACCCTTCATCGAGATTGCTCCGAACGTCGAAGGTCCCCGCCATGTCGGTCAGTTCGGTCGTGAATGCGCCGGCAATGGCCTCCAGGCGGTCGGGATCCGGATGGGACAGTTCGTAGTGAACGGGCAGCCCCAGACCCAGGAGGTTCGATGAGATCGAGAGCGATTTCACTTCGGCGGGGATCCCGACTTCTTCTCTCCACACCCGTTCGAAATCGGAAGCGGCGATGCCCCGGCGGTCCCAGTCCTGGAGCTTGAACTGCACCGTGCCGAGGTGGCCGCGAGCCGCCTCCACCGCGTCGCCTCCGAGAGGATCGTACAGCGCCGCCAACTCGCCCACCGTGACGGCGACGTCGAACTCCAGCGGATCCTCGCCTTCGCCGCCCTCATCCGAGAGACGGGACACGGCCCGATGTCCCGCGGCTTCGACTTCCGCGACGATCCGGGCCGTGCGTTCGGCCGGCGTACCCGTCGGCATCTCCACGTTCGCCGACACGACATCGCCCTCGATCGGCGTGATGAACTCGTTGGGCACGAGCCCCGACGCCACGGCCCCCAGCGAGATCACGAGCAGGCCGGCCGCCGCCGCGAGGATGATGGAGGGCTGCTCGGTCGCCAGGCGGAGTCCACGGTCGAGGGGACCGTCCGCGATGCGCTTCATGATCCGGTCCACGGCCCCCTGCGCCCGGTGCAGCATGCGCTGGGCGGCGCCGGATCTCCGCACGCCGGGAGGGGCCAGGTGGGACAGGTGATTCGGGAGAATCAGCAGCGATTCCAGCAGCGAGATCACGAGCACCGCGATCACCACGAGCGGAATCCCGCGCCCGAGTTCCCCCTGCGGGCCGGGCGCGTTCAGGAGCGCGGCGAAGGCCGTGATCGTCGTGAGAACGGAGAATATGACGGGAGTGCTGACGCGGCGCGTGCCGCGAATGGCGGCCGCGAGCCCCCTGTGGCCGCGCTCTCTCTCGGCGAAGATGCTCTCTCCCACGACGATCGCGTCGTCCACGACGATGCCCAGCGCCAGCACGAGCGCCATCAGCGAGAACATGTTGATCGAGATGCCGAGGAAGCCCATCACGAGGAAGGCGCCCATGAACGAGACCGCCAGACCCACGGCCACCCACATCGCGAGCCGGATTTCCAGGAAGAGCGCCAGCGCGAGGAAGACGAGCGCGAATCCGATCAGGGCGTTCTCCGTCATGAGACCGAGACGCCCGCTGACTTCCTCCGAATCATCCTTCCACAGGTCCACGGAGACGCCCGCGGGCAGGGTCGGCACGACTTCGACGTCGAGATACCGCTTTACGGCTTCGGCGATGTCGAGCACCTGCTCGTCGGAGGTCCGGTACACGTCGACCCGGACCGCGGTCTGCCCGTTGTAGCGCACGCTCAGATCGGTGTCCGCGAATCCGTCCCGTACCGTCGCGATCTCGCCGAGGCGAACCGACGTGCCGTCCGGCCGGCCGAGGAGGATGATCTCCTCGAAATCCACCTGTTCGTAGTTCTGTCCCAGCGTGCGGACGAGAATGTCCTCGCCGCTGGTCGACACCCTGCCGGCGGACAACTCGAGCGAACTCTGCCGCACCGCGGAGGCGACGTCGTCCAGGGTCAGGCCGAGGGCGCGAAGCCGTCTCAGGGGCACCTCGATCGAGATCTCGTACGGACGGGCGCCGCTGATCTCGGCCAGCGACACCTCGGGAAGGGCGGAGAGTCCCTCCTCGATGCCGTATGCCAGCTCCTTGAGCGTGCGCTCCGGCACATCGCCGTACACGAGGAGACGAATGACGCTCTGCCGACTCGTGATCTCGCGGACCTCGGGCCGCTCGGCGGCGGCCGGAAAGGTCGGAATACGGTCGACTTCGGCCTTCACTTCGTTGAGGGCGCGGTTGACGTCCGTCCCCGAATCGAACTCCGCGATAACCGACGCGAGCCCCTCGGACGCGGTGGATTCGACCCGGCTCAGGCCGTTCACCGCCCGGATCTGCTCCTCGATCCGGCGGACGATGGATTCCTCGACCTCCTCCGGAGCGGCGCCGGGATAGGGGACGACGATCTGGACGCGGTCCAGGGAGAAGTCGGGCAGGACTTCCTGCACCAGGTTCCGCGCCGAGACCAGTCCGGCGAGGACGAGAAACAGCATGACCACGTTCGCGGCGATGCCGTTCCTCGCCATGAAGCCGATGGGGCCCCGGGTACTCCTTCGGTCGACGTGACCCTCGTCACTCACACGGTGCTCCTCCGTGATGTGTCCCACCTCCCCTCAGCCCGACTTCGCCGCCACGGGCTGCTAACGGTTTACGCGGCGCGCGGTCGATTCGCCAGAGCGCCGGGCGAACGGCGGCCGGGGAGTCGCGCCCCGAAACTTTTGCCAATCCGTGTGCGGAGGTATTCTCTACGGTTGAAATGGTATTCTCTTCGGTTAAATGGAGAGGCCGAGACTGACACTCATATGAGGATTCCGTCCAGCTACGCTGACGGGTACGAGGCGGCGCGGGCTGTCGACGCCCGTATGGCGGACGATTTCATCCGCCATACGACCATCGGCGATCCCCTTGCCGATCGCGTCGTCGAGGATCTCGCGGCCATGTTTTCCCCCCACGAGGTGCACCCGCTCATCGCTTCGGCCCTGCGGGATCCGCTTCAGTTGCCGGACGGCCTGCCCGACTCTCTCAGGGAGTTGGTGAGCGAGGTATCCGTCATTCCGGACTGGTACGATCCGAAGCTGGCGCAGGCGGCCACGCGCGGCTTCATCCGCAATTCGAACATCATTCCGGCAGCCCTGGCCGGAGCCGCGATCGTGGAAGGCTTCTCGACGCTGATCAGCAAGTCTTTCCGGATTCGGGGCCGCATCACGCAGAACGGCGTTCGCCGCCTCCGGCAGAACCTGCTGCACCTGGCCGACCAATATCTCCCCGGCGGGATGGAGCCGGGCGGAGATGGGTGGCGACTGACGCTTCGGATCCGACTGGTGCATGCGCAGTCGAGGATGCTGCTCAAGGATTCCGACGAATGGGATGCGGCGGCACACGGCCTGCCGATCAGTGCTGCCAATATCCTGCTCGCTTCGACCACGTTCTCCGCACGTCTCCTCCAGCACGCCAGGCGCCTCGGCGCCAAGTTCAGCGACATGGAGTGGGAGGGCTACGTCCACGTGTGGAGGTATACCGCGTGGATCATGGGCGTCCCGGAGGCGATTCTCTTCGAGGACTACGACGACGCGCGCCGCAGATTCGAGATCGGGATGTTGTGCGAGCCCCCCCCGGACGACGATGCCATCATCATGGCAAACAGCATCGTCAACAGCGCTCCGCTCCTGCTGGGCGTGAAGGACCCGAAGGAACGGCGGCCCTTCGCCACGTTCATCTACCAGGTGTGCCGGGAACTGGTCGGAGACGAACTCGCCGATCAGTTCCTGTTCCCCCCATCCAAGAGGGTCCGACAGGTTCCGCTGCTGTGGCTGAAGCACCGGCTGAGGAGGGTGGCACTCGAGCGGATTCCGGGATTCCACAAACTCGACTCGGGGTACGACTACATGGAGATGCTCGACATCTCCAACGTGGGAGACTTCGAGCAGTCCTACAGCCTGCCCACCACGGTCCACGACGAAGCGTCGCGTCCCTGGTAGGCGCCGTTACCCCCTCGTAGGCGCCGTTACCGGAAACTGAGGGCGGACTGGTCGCGGCCGCCGACCATGATGAACGCCACGTTTCCCATGTCGCGGATGTTCTCGTCGGGCCGGCCGTCGATCGCGATGATGTCGGCAAAGCGGCCTACCTCGACCGTCCCCACTTCATCCTCGATGCCCACGATCTCGGCGTTCAGCCCCGTGGCCGCGGTGATCGCTTCGAGCGGCGTGAACCCCGCGGCGACGAGGTTCTCCATCTCCAGCAACATGTACCCGTGCATGCTGTCCGTCCCAATGCCGACCTTGACGCCCTTCTCCTTCGAGCGCCGGAGCTGTCCGAGGCGGTCCAGGCGCCGCTGCGCCCGTCCCGGGTTCTCTTCGAGGGCCCGCTCGTGCACGTGGCGTCCGCGCTCGAGCCAGTCGCGGATGTCGCCCGCCTCGTTGTCGAGGAAGCCCCACTCGTTGAAGACGCTCTGGAAGCCGATGGTGTACGTGTTCACGAACCCGACATCGCGGCTCGCCATGAGGTCCATCAACTCTTCGTTGAGGTTCCCTCCGTGCTGGATCGAGTTGACGCCCGCCTCGACCGCCAGGCGGATGGACTCTCCGTTCGCGTGCGCCGTGGCCTCGATCCCGAGCCGGTGCAGTTCGTTCACGGCCGCGTCGATCTCTTCCTTCGTGTAGTTGCTCTCTCCCGGAGCGTACGGGGTGCCGTTGTTGGGACCCACCCGCGCGCGGTCGGTGATCGTGAGTTTCATGTGGTGCGCGCCCATCTCGTAGTTCTGCCGGACGAATGTGCGCATCTCCCACGGTCCGTTCGTCGTCCGGTACTCCGCCGGGCCGGGGCCGGCGGTGGTCGAGATGAAGTTCCCGCTGGGATAGATCCGGGGGCCGGGAACGATCCCCTCCTCCACAGCCTGTGAGGCCTGGATGTCGTTGTAGTGGACCTCGCCGACGACGTAGACGCTCGTGACGCCGGACATGAGCTGAACCCGGATGTTCCGGATGATGCGCGCCATCTGCATCGCGTCGTGCTGCTCCATTCCTTCCAACTGGCCCCGGAGCGTGCGAATGTCCGGCCGGATCGAGAGGTGTGCGTGCGCGTCGACGATCCCGGGCATCACGGTGTGTCCGCTCAGATCGACGACCCGCGCGCCGGCCGGGACCGCGACGGCGGCCGCGTCGCCCACGGCTTCGATCCGCTCGCCGCGCACGATGATGACCTGGTCTTCGCGCGCAGGCTGACCCGTGCCGTCGATGAGCCGGCCGGCCCGGATCGCGGTCACTTCCTGGGCCGCCGGGGTGTGGACGGCGGCCATCGCGGGGGCGGCGCCGTGCGCGGGGGAAGGGGTGAAGGGGACGATAGCCGCGGCCTGCACCGCGGTCCGAAGGGTCATCGCTCTCGTTCGCATCGGACGCTCCTCGAGTCGGCGGGGGGTCATCGGGTGGTCGGCACCTGCGAAACCTGTGGCCCGCGTCCGGGTGCGGCCAGACGGTCGGAAACCCCCGCCGTCAGGGCGGTACAACGAACCGAGTCGGGCTATCGACTGCCCGGCGCGCAGACTACGTTGCCGCCGGCCGACACCTCATCTCCCGTCCAGAACGAGCCCACCGACCTGGATGCCCCAACCGATGACGTCCGATAGCCGTGTAAGGCGGACCGCGCTGCTGGCCCTTTTCTTCCTGTCGGGGGTCAGCGGGCTGATTTACCAGATCGCCTGGGTGCGGCAGTCCGTCTTCACGTTCGGGGTCAGCGTCTACGCCTACAGCACGGTCATCGGGGCCTACATGATCGGGCTCGCGCTGGGCAGCTACGCGATGGGCAGGCGGATCGACGCGCACGCGCGGCCCCTGCGCACGTACGCGGCACTCGAAGTGGGGATCGCGGCCCTCGCCACGCTGTCGCCCTTCCTGCTCGGGGCCCTGCACACGCTCTACCCGGGACTCAGCAACGCCCTCCCGGCCGGCGGCTTCTGGCTCACGCTGGGCCGGCTCGTCCTCTCCCTGGCCGTGCTCACGCCGACGACCTTCCTCATCGGAGCCACGCTGCCCGTCATGAGCCGGATCTACGCGACGCACGGCGGACGCGTCGGGAGCGACGTGGGGCGGCTCTATCTCGTGAACACAGCGGGCGCCGCGCTGGGCTGCGTCCTCACGGGACTCGTCTTCCTCCGGTACCTGGGGGCGCGGGAGACCATCTTCCTCGGCGCGGCGATCAACCTGTTCGTCGGGGCAGGGGCGCTCGCGCTCATGCGGGTGGCCCGGGCTCCGCGGGCGGGCGGTGCGGCGAGCGAGGCCGGCGGTGTCGCGACGGATGCGGCGGTCGGTGCCGGGCCAGCCGCCGGATCCGCCAAGGACGCGCTCCCGATCTCGGCCGGAGCGCTGCGCTACGTGGCGATCGCTTACGCCATCTCCGGCTTCATCGCGCTCGGCTACGAGGTGGTGTGGGCACGGATTCTCTACATCCACTCCTCGCACGCGGCGTACTCGTTCTCGCTCATGCTGACGGTCTTCCTTGCCGGGCTCGCGCTCGGGGGCGCCGGCGGGAGCTGGGTCCTGCGGCGGAGACGGGCGACGCTGAGACACTTCGGGGCGATCCAGCTCGCGATCGGACTGCTGGCCGTCCTCATCCTCCACGCCTTCGCGCGACTTCCCGCGCTCCACCTCGAAGACTGGTTCGGCGGCTACACCGTCGCGTACGAGTTCCTCATCGCGTTCGTCACGCTCTTTCCTCCCTCCGTCCTTCTCGGGGTGCTGTTCCCCGTCGTGGGCAGCCTGTACACGCGCGAGCGGGCGGAGGCCGTGGGGCTTCGCATCGGCCGCGTGAATGCGTTCAATACGCTGGGAGCCATTGCCGGCTCGCTCGGCGCGGGGTTCGTGCTCGTGCCCGTCCTCGGACTCCGCAACACGACGGTGGCGCTGGCGGTGCTGAACCTCGCGCTCGGAGCCGCGGCGCTGCGCTTCGACCGCGGCGGCCGGCGGGCGCTGCGCTTCGCGCCGGCGGGCGCGGTGGTGGCCACGGTCCTGGCCGTCGCGGCCCTCCCCACCGGCTTCTATCTCGGCTCGTACTACACGGAGGTCGACCGGCTCATCTTCTACAAGGAGGGCGTGGAAACCACGGTCGCCGTGCTCGAGGTCCCGGAGGACAACTACAAGATCTCCTTCGTCAACGGCCGCGACGAAGTGCCGACGGACCGCGCGAGCATGTCGGCGTTCAGACTGCTCGGACACCTCCCGCCGCTGCTCCGGCCCGGCGCCCGCAACGCCCTGGTCCTGAGCTTCGGCAACGGGATCGCCACCGGGACGATGAACACGCACGACATCCCCGTCATCGACGCGGTGGACCTCTCTCCCGAGATGATGGAGGCGGCCGCCGTCTACTCCGAGGAGAACTACGACGTCCTCGACAGCGACCGGCTGCGGCTGCACGTCGAAGATGGGCGGAATTTCCTCCTCCGGACGGAGGCGTCGTACGACATCATCTCGGTCGACGCGACGCACCCGGCCAACGCGAGTTCGTGGGCGCTGTTCACGAGCGAGTTCTACCGGTTGATCGAGAGCCGGCTCGCCGAGGACGGCGTCTTCATGCAGTGGATCCCGATCCACGGCGTCCGAGAAGACGACTATCGCGACATCCTGCGGACCGTCTGGGACGTCTTCCCCAACATGGTGCTCTGGTCCACCGGATCGACCCACAGCTACGTCGTCGCTACGCGGGAACCGATGTCGTCCGTCGTGATGCAGTCGGTGCTCGCGCGGGCGGCCGCCAACCCGACCGTCGTCCGGGATCTCGGACCCCCGGAGGCCATCGCGGGCTATGTGGCGATGGCCGAGGGGGACCTGACGCGCTACATCGGCCGCGGCCCCGTCATCACCGACAACGACGCCTTCTTCATGCCGGCGCGCTAGCGTCGGCTGATCCGCGTTCCCGGGCATCGACACGGCGACGACGGTCCGGTAGACTGCGGCCATGCGCCGGTTTGCCATCTCCTTGCTTCTGATCGCGGTCGTCCTGCCGTACGCGCGCGCCCCGCTCTGCGAGGTGGGTTCCCACGAGCACCCGTCGCACCACCATGCGACCGCCGCGGCGTTGACCCCCGCCGGGGGTGACGAGGCAGGAACGCCGGGAGACTGCCACGCACTTATGGCGTGCACGGTCGTGCTGCTGGCGTCGCTCGCGGAGACCGGGGCCGGCTTCCGCTCCTTCTCGCAGGCATGGGATCCCGCGCTTCAGGGCAGCGTGGCCCCGATTCCTTCGCGCGCCTCTCCGGACACGCCCCCTCCAAGAACCGCCTGAACGGACGTAGTCCAACAAGCGCCGCGACCGCCGCTGCGATGGCGGGCCGAGGCGGAGTGTCATCGTTCAGACGAGGGGCATGCCATGCCATCCACACATCTTGCCCGGCGTCCCGCAGGCATCATCGGGTTCGTCGCGTTCGCCGCAGCCGCCTGCGGATCGGCTCAGCGCAACGACGTCTATCGCCTCGCCGCGCCATACAATTTTGCGTTCTACGACACGCACGAAGAGGCGGCTCGATCGTTTTACGCCGCGCACTTCACCCACTTCGCCGCCTACGAGATCCTGATGAGCCCGGGGCAGGACACGCCCGCGCGGATGTCCGAGTTCGAGACTCGGGTCCGGGCGTACGTCGCGGATCCGCCCAAGTTCGAGCCGCCCGCGGAGATCATCGCGCCCCGCTGGACGCGGCTCGCGTTCGAAACCGCCCAGTCGATGGACTGGGCGCACATGCTGCACTCCCAGCTCTACGACATCCTGACGGACGACCGGATCACCGATAAACGAACGGCCGGAGAGCGGGCCATCGCCTACTACCTGTCGGAGACGGAAGCGGCGTTCTCCACACGCGGTTACGGACACCGCTTCATGGAGGGGGGCGGCGAGTGGGCCGGTAACTTCCACGTCGCGTACCCCGACATCAACGGGATTCTGTGGGCCTACCACTGGCATCACGCGGCCGTGTACGAGGCGCTGATGGAGACCGACCCGGCTCGACGGCGCGTGGAACTCGACCGGGTGATCGACGTTTTCACGGACTCCGTCCTCCTGGAGCTTCCGCACGTCATGCCGCTCACGGCCGAGGTCGCGCCGCGTTTCTCGCGCCTGTTCCCGGCCGCCGCGCACATCTTCGACAACCTCCACATGATGCACGATGTGGTGAACGACATCATGGCCGAGCCTTCCTACTCCCTGTCGGAGAAGGCGGCGGAGATCGAGCGCCTGCGGGGGCAGATGGTCTACGCGGGCCAGGACACCGTCGAAGCGCCCGGGATGCCGATGGGCGGGGACCATCGCATGAGCGATGGAGCGATGCGGGTCCCGACCGAACTCCCGACGGGACGGTGGCTGCCGCAGGGGCACCCCGAGGCGCGAATGGCTCCGATGGGCGACTTCATGCGACCCCTTCCCGCACCCCGATCGGGCCGGCCAGCCGGCGTCTCGGGGGGAGGTGTCCGGTGAGGGCCATCGCAAGGAGTGTCGCGGCGACCGCCAGGTGGAGCGTCCCGGCGACGATCGCGCTGTGGCTGGGAGCCGCCGTCCTTCCCGCGCCGGTCGCCGCTCAAGAGGACTTTCGCGCCGCCGAACTCGACCGCCCGACACGCATCGAGGATGCGCACCCGATCAAGTTCCGGGAGTGGGAGTTCCAGAGTGGGCTTCGCGGCTCTCTGGGAGAGGGCGACCGCGGCTTGCTCGGTCTGCTCGAGTTCAAGACGGGGCTGTTCCGCAACGGACAGATGGGGGTCGAGATCGAGGGCGGCGTCGAACGCCCGTCCGCGGACAGGACGGGCGGCGGGATCGAGGCCGCATCCGCGCACCTCCTGTACGGACTGGCCCGCGAGACGGTCTCGCTCCCCGCCGTCGCCGTGCGCCTCGACGCGAGCACGCCGGGCGCCGGCGCCATCGGCCACGACGACTGGCAGTTCGGCGTGATGGGAATCGCCACGCGCTCCCTGGGTCGACTCCGTCTGCACGGTAACGGCGGCTACCGGATCGCCGGCGAGGCCGACGGCGGCGACTACTGGCGCTTCGGCCTCGGCGCGGACTACCCCCTGGGACTGTTCAGCCGCGCGATCCTGGCCGACCTCTACGTGGAGGCGCCGGTTTCGGCCGGGCGAGCGCGGGTCTGGGCCGAGATCGGGACTCGCTTCCAGGTCAGCAACTGGAGCGTCCTCGACTTCGGCCTCGCCACGAGGCTCGACGAATGGGATGAGGGGAATGCCAACGTCGAGATCGTGATCGGCGTGTCGCGCTCGTTCGGGATCCCGGGGCTGACGAGAGTCCCCCTGTACCCGAACCCGACGATCCCCTGAAGCTTCAGTACGAGACGCCGGTCGCCCGGCACAGCCAGCGCTGGAACGGGGCGGCGGTGCGGCACAGGGCAGTGAAGCTGTCGAGGAAGTCGTCCGACATCAGGTCGTCTTCGCCGAGTTGCACCACGGCGATGAAGTCCTTGCGCCGGAGATCCTCGATCAACGGATGGTCTACGCTGAAGCCCTGCGGGGCCCGGACGAGCGAGTCGCCCGAGAGTTCGAAGGTCCCGCGAAAATCGGCGTCGCGCGCCGCCCGCTTCCAGGCTTGCGGATCCTCGTCGATGGACTCGCGGATCTTGCGGAGCGCCGGTCCGCCGGGGCGCCAGGAGCCGCAACCGACGAAGCAATGCCCCGGCTGGATGTGCAGGTAGAAGCCGGGAGCGTGGGCGTCCTTGCCCGCCTCGTGCCGGAACTGGATGCCGGTGTGGGTCTTGTACGGGCTCTTGTCCCGCGAGAAGCGGGTGTCGCGGTAGATCCTGAAGAGCGAGCCGCCGTTCGCCCTCGGGTCCGCGCGAAAGTGGGGGCTGATCTCCTCGAGGGGCATGGAGAAATCGGAGATGAAGCGGAGCGCCGGCTCCTTGACGTCCGCCTCGTACCGCGACTTGTTGGCGAGAAACCACTCGCGGTTGTTGTCGGCGGCCAACTCGCTCAGGAAGCTGAAGGTGTCGGGGGTAAAGTAGGCGGTCATCGCAAGGTGGCTCGTCGGCTGGAGAGACAGGTATGATGAGCGGCGCCGATACCTATGACGTAGGCCCGAAGCAAGCAAGCAGAGGGATGCCATGACGCGCACCGAACTCAGCCTTACCGTCGACGCTCCGCTCGGAGTCGTTTTTTCGACCGTCGCCGACATCGCCAACTTTTCCAAAGCCGTGCCGCACATCGAGCACGTGGAGTTCCTGTCCGAGGAAAGGACGGGCGTCGGCGCCCGCTTCCGGGAGACGCGCCTCATGGGGAGCAGAAGGGCGACCACGGAGCTGGAGGTGACCGAATACGTGCAGGACGAGCGCGTTCGCTTCGTGTCCGACGCGGGCGGCACGATCTGGGACACGATCTTCACCGTCGAGCCGGACCCGAATGGCCGCGGGACGCGGCTGGTCATGGTGATGGAGGCGAGGCCCCACAAGTTTGTCGCCAGACTCACCACGCCGCTCATGAAGAGAGTGATCGCCAAAGCGATCGCTGCGGACCTCGATGCCGTGAAGGCCTACGCCGAGGCGGCCGGATAGCGGAATGCGTCGAAGGGGGTTGAGCGGGGTCTACGCGGGATTGGTGGTCGGCGCGGTCGCGGCGCTGGCCCAGGCGACCGTGGTCGAGGTCGCGGCGCAGGAGTTGCCCCTCGCGCGGACGGACCAGGGCCGGTGGGCCGAGGTCATCGCGACCTCCCGCGGGAAGCTCGACTCGCTTCGGCAGGCGATGTCGATCCCGGGGCTTTCCATCTCGGTTTCGGTGGACCGCCGCGTCGTGTGGTCCGAGGGGATGGGCTACGCGGACCTCGAGCTTCGGAGCCCCGCGACGCCGCAGACCCGCTACCGGATCGGGAGCGTCTCCAAGATCCTGACCGCGGCCGGCGTCGCGCTCCTCCACCAGCGGGGTGAACTCGACCTGGACGCGCCGGTGCAGGAATACGTCCCCGCCTTCCCGCGCAAGCCCGAGGGGGAGATCACGACGCGGCTTCTCGCCGGACATCTGGCGGGAATCCGGCACTACGTGGACATCGAGGCCGAGTACTTCCTCACACGGCGCTACGAGACGGTGTTCGAGGCGCTGGACATCTTCCGAGACGACCCGCTCGTCGCGACGCCCGGAACCGAATGGTCCTATTCGAGCTACGGCTTCAACCTCATGAGCGCGGTCATCGCGAGTGCCTCGGGACGCGGATTCCTGCAGTACCTCGACGAGGAGGTGTTCCGGCCGCTCGGGATGCTTCACACTGGCGGAGACCACACCGACAGCCTGGTCGTGAACCGCGCGCGCCCCTACGACCGCACGCCGGACGGCCGCCTCATCAACGCGCGCTACATCGACAACTCCCACAAGTGGGCCGGGGGCGGTTTTCTCTCCACGACGGAGGACCTGCTCCGCTTCGCCCACGCCCACGTTGAGCCGGGACTGTTCAGCCGGGAAACGCTGGACCTGGTGTGGACGTCTCAGCGCACGCTCGCCGGCGAGGAAATCGGCGTGGGAATCGGCTGGCGCCTCATGCCGCCCTCGCGGGCGGGCGGTCGCCGAGCGGTCGGACACGCGGGCGGCGCGATCGGCGGCAACGCGCTGCTCATCATCTACCCGGACGATGGGCTGGCCGTCGCCGTCGCCGCGAACATCGCGGACATCGGCTATCCGCAGGGCGGCGCACTCGTGTTCGGAAACGTGATCTACGAGATCGCAAACCTCTTCATCGAGGCCCGCTGAACGATCCGACCGCCTCCCGGCGGTGGGGCTGCTGAGGGGATGGAGCCGATCGGATTCGAACCGACGACCTCCTGCTTGCAAAGCAGGCGCTCTCCCAACTGAGCTACGGCCCCTCGATACGGCGGGATACGGGGGGTCCCGCAGGTTGAAGGATGGGGTGCCCGCGCTCCGCTCGCCAGTTTCGCAGCCGCCCCGCTCTCGGTCGAGGTTGCTGGGAGTTGCGACGCTTGAAGGCTGGCATCTACGCTCCTTTGAGAGTCACGTAGCCCAACTCCTGGAAGGCCGGTGGTCATGGCGGAATCTCGCAGGACGTTCCTGAAGCAGTCTGCCGCGACGGTGGCCGCCGTTTCCCTGACCGGCTGCGCTCCCGGCGAGCGAGCTGCCGAGACCGAGGGAGACGCGCTCTCTCGCACCGATGGCACCACCCCGGTCCCTCTCCCTGCCGCGACGCTGCGCGGCGTCGCCGAAGCCGTCCTCCCGGACGAACTGGGCGAGGACGGCCGCGAACGGGCCGTGCGTGCTTTCGAGCGCTGGTCCGAGGCTCTGGAGCCCGTCGCCGAACTGAGCCATCCGTATCTCGTCCCGGAGATCAGGTATTCCGGCCCGGACCCGCGGCCGGGGTGGGCGGCGCAACTCGAGGGTCTCGAGAAGGAGTGTGAGAGCCGCCACGGAGTGTCCCTCTCCGACCTTGAAGTGCCCGGTCGCCGGGAACTGCTCGCGCGGCCACTCGCGGACACCGGGCCCGGCCTCGGGGCGCCCCAGAACGCGGACCATGTGGTGGCGGCCCTGCTGGCCCACTTCTTCGGCTCGGCGATCGCGACGGACCTCTGCTACGGGCGGGCCATTCGAAGGGAGCTTTGCCGCTCGATCGAGGGGGCCGAAGAAGAACCCGCACCGCTGGGAGCCGCACCGTGAGCCGGGCAGTCGGGCGGACCACCAGGCGCGTCGTGGAGAGCGACGTCTGCATCATCGGCGGCGGGATCACGGCCGCCATGGTCGCGGAGCGGCTCGCCGAGCGGACCGGCGCCTCGATCACCGTGGTCGAGGCCGGCGAGCGGACGGCGTCTCTCGATGAGCGGTCCGACACCCGCGCACGGATGCTGGCCTATGGCGAGAATCCTTGGCCCAACGACCATATCCGTGGCCAGACGGGCACGGGCGCCATGTACAATTCCATGGTCGTGGGCGGCGCGGCGATGCACTGGGGCGGCGCGGTCCCGCGCTTTTCCCCGGAGGACTTCCGCCTGCGGTCGCTGTACGGGGTCGCGTCCGACTGGCCCATCTCCTTCGACGACATCGAGCCGTACTTCCAGGAGGCGGAGGAGCGCATGGGCGTGGCGGGCGAACAGGGCCCACCCGAGTACGACCCCCGCTCGAAGCCCTATCCCATGCCGCCGCTCCCGCTCTCCTACAGCCTCGCACGCATGCGGGAGTGGACGGAGAAGACGGACATCCCCTTCTGGACACAGCCCTGGGCGCGCAACACGGAGCCGTACCAGGGGCGGGATGTCTGCCGCCGCTGCGACACCTGCTTCGTTTGCCCGACGGGAGCCAAGTACACGCCCGACTTCGCCTTCGACCGGTTGCTGGAGGCCGGACGCATCGACCTTGTCACACGCACCCTCGTCCGGCGCCTGAGCCTCGAGCCGGGTTCGGACCGGATCGCGGTCGCGGAAGCCGTAGACCGGGACGCGCCCGACGAGCCCGTCGAGTTCCGCGCGGGCACGTTCGTGATCGCCGCCGGCCACGCTTGGAGTTCGCACCTCCTGCTGCTCTCGGCGAACAGCCGTTTCCCGGACGGCCTCGCGAACCGCACCGGCAACGTGGGGCGCTACATGACGGGGCACTGGTATCTCAGCGGCTTCATCAACCTGCCGATGCGGCTCTATCCCGGCATGTTCGTCTACAACAGCCTTCTCTCCCGCCGCTTCGCGAGCCCGGGGCCGCTGGACCGCTACGTCCGCCACGACCTGCGCCTGTGGGAGTCGAACGTCGGACGTGCCCCGAGGCTCACGGGCGAAAATGGGCAGCTCCTGTGGGGCGACGAGATCATGGCCGACTGGAGGGCCCGCACGGAGTCCGAGTCCAGCGCACGCGTCCGGGCCTACTACGACCTGCTCCCGGACCGGGACAGCCGTCTCACGCTGGACGCCGGGAGGACGAACGAGCTGGGCGACCCGATGCCCCGGATCGACTACCGTCCCGCGCAGGAGAGCATCGGCCTCCAGGACCATACGGTCGAGACGATCTCGGGACGGTTCGAGCAACTGGCGCGGGCGGCCGGAGGCTCCGTGAGGAGCATCGGGCGGCCGTCCGAGTTGTGGGAACACCCCGGCGGCGGCTGCCGGATGGGCAACGATCCGGCCACGAGCGTCGTGGACCGGTGGGGCCGCACCCACGACCACGAGAACCTCTTCGTGGTGGGCGCGCCGACCCTCGTCTCCGGCGGCTGCGCGAACGGGACGCTCACCTTCTGCGCCCTCTCCCTCATGTCCGCCGAGGAGATGCAGAAGGAACTCCCCTCGGCCTGAGCGGTCACCTCAAGTCCTCCCCGGGCGTCAACCATTCGGATCTTCGGCCCACGACCATGGATCATTCGGGGACGCGTCCTTCCGGGGGCTCGCGCGCTGCCGTTCCTTGCCACCGGAGTCCACGCGCTCAATGGGTCGGACCTCCAACGGTGGCACCGCGTTCAGCAGATCCTCCCCCAGGCCCAGGGCAATCGCGACGCGCAGCAGGCTGTCCAAGCCGCTCGGCTGGCCGGCCTCGATACGTCGAAGCGTGCGGAGTCCTATGCCCGCGTCTTCAGCCAGCGCCCGCTGCGTCACGTTTCTCGCAAGGCGCAGCCTCGCAAGGCGACGCCCTATTTCGACGCGCACCACACGGGAAGTCAGGTTCTCATCTGTCATCTCCCCAATACTGCCGCCGGTTGGGACGGAAGATCAAGAGGCCATTTGTTACCCCTAACAGCCATAATCTGACGATATGCGGCCAAATATCGCCTTTACGTGGCAGCCCCTCCCATCGGCCCCCCTCCAAACTTGACATGATTCACCAAACAAACCAAGATTCACTGTACGGTGAACAAGGCGTATTTGGTGAATCATGACGGATGGCAAACTGCTCGACGCCGGAGAAGCCTGCTTGCGGAAGATCCTCGATTCGGCAAGCGGGTTTCAACTGGATTCGTCGATGAGCGGAGCGCAGGTAGGCGCGCAAGGCGTTGACGCGGTCTGGCGGCTTCGGTCGGATTCTGACGAGGCCTGCCTTCTGATTGAGGCCAAGACCAACATCTGGCCACGCGACGTGGCCCCGGTCTCCGCTCGACTCAAAGCAGCGGCAGCAGCCCTGGATGCGGATGGCTGCGTACTCGTTGCCCCGCGCGTGACGGAACGTACACGTGACCTTCTTCAGCGAGCTGGTGTCGATTACATCGACCTTCGAGGGCAAGTGCGCGTCGTCATTCCGGGCCGGCTTCTGATCGTAGCTCAGGGTGCCCAACAAGCTCCAGGCGCCTACAGTCCAGACCGAAACGATAGAATCGTGAATCCCTTCCGGGGAAAGGCCTCTCGAATCGTACGAGCCCTGCTTGCCGAGCCACAACGTTGGTGGGGCGTCACGGAACTCGCCGAGTGCGTGGGCGTGAGCGCGGGCCTGTCGGTGAAGACCTTGAAGACGCTTGAACGCAATATTTACGTGCGACGCGACCAGGATCGTCGTGTGACCCTGGCTGATGGTGAGGCGCTGCTGCGGCAGTGGGCAGCCGTCGTGGACAGTGCTTTCCGCAACGCCGGCAGGTTCGTATCGCGACTCCCGGATCCTGACGAAGTCACGCGACGACTCTCAAGTAGACTTGAGAGCCTCGGCGTACGCTACGCCGTGTCTCGCTTGGCGGCGGCGCGGTTCATCGAACCGTACGCGCCCGCTCGCGTGGTGGACATCTATGTGGATCGCGACCCCGGCGATCTTGCGGAGCCACTCGGCCTCCTGCCCGTGGACCGCGGAGAAACCGTTCGCCTTGTCAGACCGGGCGACGAAGGAGTCTTCCAGTTTTGCGGCGAGTACGACACGGTGACTGTTGTCAGTCCCGTCCAGTTGTTCATCGATCTCTCCAACGGACGAGGGCGCGACCCCGATGTCGCAGAGCGCCTCTTCGAGAATAGCCTGCGTGAGACCTTGGTCGGGCGTGGCGAGCCGTGAAGACACGATCCATCTACGGCCCCGAGGTGGCGAGCCGAGCCCAACGCGTAATAGCCGATGTCTTCGCCGCCATGGGACGCCGGGCCCGGCATGCAGTGCTGGTTGGCGGGGCCGTCCCCCGACTCCTGGAGGATGTTGCTCTTCGCGGAGCCCCGGGACATGCGGGCACGATGGACGCCGATATACTCCTGGACTCGAACGTCTTTGGCTCCGACGACTACGCGACGCTGGCGGACCGACTGCATGAACGCGGATACCGCTACCGACAGGACGCTGATGGGAACGACTTGCAATTCAGCTTTGAAGTCGACGTCGACGGCCATGGTGTCGTCGTGGATTTCCTCGCTCCGCCCATGGACGCTGAGTCGGGATTTCGCGTCCGCCTTCAACCTGGGCTGCATGCTCATGCGATATCCGGGGCGCACATCCCGGAGTGGTTTTCGATCAATCTGACTCTCGACGAAGAACTGCTACAGGGTGGACAGCTTCCGGTCCGTATTCGACTGGTCGATGTTCCGGGTTTCGTCGTGCTAAAGGCGCTCGCCTTCGAAGACCGTCAGGCCCCCAAGGACGCTTACGACCTCTGTTACGTGTTGACGTACGCGAGAGAGGGGCCGCCGGCCATCGCCGACCGACTCGCCCGGCATGCCGACGATGCCGAGGTGGCCCGTGCAGTCGCTTACCTACGTACCGCTTTTTCTTCGCCGGATGCCGCGGGTTCCGTCGCCGTCGCGGTATTCGAGGAAGCACGGGGCGAGGATGTCGCGCGACAGGCCGCATTGGCTTATGCCGTCGTCCAATCGTTCCTCACGGGATGGGACGACAGGGACCGCTGACAATCAAAGTGGTTACGGCCGCTTCTCTCCGGCGGTCACGGGGAAGCGGAGGTAGTTCTCGCGTGGCGGGAGGCTGCACACGGAGTGGGGGGTGAAGGCGCAGGGCGCGTTGTAGGCGCGGTTGAAGTCGATCGTCGTCCAGCCGTCGTCGTCCGGGAAGGGGGCGCGCATGTAGCGGCCCGCCTGGTAGGTGTCGGTCACGGCGGTCGAGTCCCACAGGCTGATGAAGTAGGAGCGGCTCGACGCGCCGGCGAAGGCCATGAGCCGATGCTCTGCCCCGTCGACGCGGAAGACGAGGTCCCCGGGCGCGGTGTTCTCGAGCGTCCCGCCCCTCACGTCGGCCAGCGAGACCGTGCGCGGCTCCGGATAGGGCTCGAAGCGCGCCGTCACCCGCCAGTCGTTCGTGATCGGGAAGTACCCGGGAAGCTCGAAGGCATCGAGGCGCGGGGCATCCGTGTCCCAGACCCGAAGCCACAGCCTCTCCGTTCCCGGTTCCGCGTGGATCCGCATCCCGAGCGACCCCAGCGCCAGGCGGATCGTCCCCTCGCTCCGGTCGTCCGGCAGCGGCATCGGCTCCGTGACGGGGTCGCCGACCGCGCCGGACATCTGGTCTCTCAGATGCAGGCCGCTCCCGGCTTCGGGGACGAGACGCACGGCCCCATCCTCGAGGTACAGCGTACCGGCCAGGGACGGCGCGTCTTCCTCCGGCAGGACGATGGACGCCGCCGGATCGGACCCGAAGGTGTTCGCGCCTTCCCGCAGTTCGAACAGCCCGTCCCAGCTGATGACGCCCGCGTTGGGGTTCGCGAGACTGCGCCGCCGCCCCTCCCGCCACTCCTCATGCTCCGCCGCCAGCACGCCGGACTCCACCGGCGCCGGGTCCGGCCACGTCTCCGGTCCGCACGCCGCCAACGTCACAGCGAACACCGCGACCGGTCGCACCGTCTGGATAGCATTCTTCTTCACGGGACCAACTCCTCCAGGGCGTCGGGGTCGCGGGGGAGCGCGTCGGTGAGGACTTCGGCGCCGTCGTCCGTGACGAGGAGGACCTCTTCCACGAACACCGAGACGCCCAGGTCGTGGTTGTAGTACCACGGTTCGATCGTGAAGACCATTCCGGGGGCGAGCGGTTCGTCGAGAAGGGCCGGATCTCCGGTCGACAGCCCGATGTGGTGGCCGAAGAAGGAGGGTGTCTGCATGTACGGCTCCTCCTCGTCCGGTATCGCGTCGTACGCCACCTGCGTGAGTTCGCGCAGGGTGACGCCCGGGCGCACGGCGGCGATCACGGCCTCCGCGGCCCGCGTGCTCACGAGGAGCTTCTCCCGCTGCACCTCGGTGAAGGCGCCGTTCACCGGGAAGGTCCGTCCCACGTCGCTCACGTAGCCGTTGATCTCGCACCCCACGTCGAAGATCACGAGGTCGCCGTCCTGCAGCGTGCGGTTGCGGCGGTTGTAATGGGCCGCGAGGACGCGCCACGGCCACAGGCTGTTGGGACCCGACTTGATGATCGGCGTGAACGGGATGGACTGGGCGCCCGCCTCCCGGCAGGTGCGCTCGAACTCGCCCTGGAGCGTGCGCTCGTCGACCCCCGGCCGAACGAGGGCGGCGGCGGCCCGGATCCCGGCCATGGTGGCGTCCGCCGCGCGCCGCATGCGCATGATCTCGGCGGGCGACTTCACCATGCGCAGACGGGCGACGATCTCGAACGCGTTCACGAACTCCGCCTCGGGATGGTCGTCTCGCAGCCGCCGGATGAGAGACGCCGTGGGGTCGAGACTCCCGACCAGAGGGACGACCGGATTGGGGACCTCACCCGCGACACCCGCGTTCACCCGCAGGATCTCGCCCCTCCCCACGCGCTCGCGCAGAAAGCCCCCGAGTTCGGCGACGTCCCGGTAGTCATCCGCGCCGCCGATGCCGCGGATCTGGTAGTCGTCCAGCAGCGGACGGCCCGGGAAGTCGTTCGGCCGGCCCGGGTTCTCGAAGCGCGGATCGCTCTGCGGCATGAAGAGAATCGAGATGTCGCGTCTCGCGTCCAGCACGAGCATCGACTGCGGGACTTCCAGCCCCGTCAGGTACCAGAAGTCCTCGAGTTGCCGGAACGTCTCACCGTGCGTGATGCCGTCCGACGAAGGCACGAGCAGGAGACCGCCTCCGGTGGCGCGCAGGCCGTCGAGGATGCGGTTGCGGCGAAACTCGTACTCCTGCGGGCGGAAGCCCGGGCGGACCCAGTCGGAGTAGCGTTGCTCAGGCGTCTGCGCCGAGAGCGGCTCCGGACCCCCCGCGACGGAGCCCACGCCCGGCAGGCCCGCGAGCAGGCAGCTCGCGACCAGCAGGCCACAGGTCCGATAGGCGGGCGCCGCGTTCAAAGCCGCCAGACCACGAGGAACTGGACCACGCTCTCCGACACGTCCGTCCCCAGCTTGTTGTGCCAGTACTGGTATTCGATGCCGCTCATCAGGCGACCTCCCTCGCCGCCCAGGATCCGGCCCACGTCCACGGTCAACTGCGGCTGGGCGAGGATCCAGGCGCGGACTTCGTCGCCGAATTCATTCGTTACGGCACCAATGTACTCCGCGTGGCCGGTGAAGGTGAACGTCTGGCCCATCATCTCCCACGTCGCGAGCCAGTTCACATCGAACATCCAGCCGTCGTCCGTCGCCGGCGCGCCGCCGTTGTCGACCCCGCTCGAAGCGTCGACGATGCGGGCGAAGTCCGTGTTGAGGAAGATGAACCCCGGGATGCCCCACGACGCGCGAAACCCCGGTGTGTACTTGAGCACCTTCGCCTGCGACCCGTAGTTCACGCCGCCCAGCAGGGCGAAGTCGCGGATCGGGCCGAACCCGGCGCGGCCACCGCTGATCTTCCCCAGACTCAGCGAGGGATACCACTCGCCGTACAGGTCCTTCTCGTTGAACCCGTCGTTCCCCCCATCCGCCGTGTAGTCGAAGAACATGAAGTGGTCGCCCCACGACCACTGCGCGGCGTGCTGGAAGGTGACGACCGTCGTTCCGTGTCTCGTGTCCGCGAACGGGTTCACGAGCTTGCCGAGCTGGAGCTGGAATTCCGCTTGGCCGGCCGCGGCCGCAGGCGCCGCGAGGAGGAGCAGAACCGTGGACAGCCCGCGAAGTGACCGTGCGGTCAGATTCATTCAGCCTCTCTATCGAGGAGGATCAGGGCCAGCGTGGTCGCGCGCCGGGAGGTTAAAGCCAGATGAACTTCGCGGCGAACACCAGCGCCACCACGAGCAGCATCGGCGGACACTCGCGCCACCGGCCCGCCAGCACCTTGATGGCGACGTAGGTGATGAAGCCGAGGCCGATGCCGTCGGCGATGGAATACGTGAGGGGTATCGCGATCGCGGTCACGACCGCCGCGGCGGACTCCGTGATGTCGTCCCATTCCACGTCCTTCAACGCGCGGGCCATGAGACAGGCGACGTAGAGAATCGCCGCCGCGGTCGCGAACGGAGGGACGGACTCCGCCAGCGGCGCGAGGAAGAGACAGACCAGGAACAGTCCGGACACGACGACGGCCGTCAGACCGGTGCGGCCGCCGGCGCTCACCCCCGCCGCGCTCTCGATGTAGCTGGTGACCGACGAGGTCCCGAGCAGGGTCCCCGCCACGGTCCCGGTCGAGTCGGCCATCAGGGCCCGCTGGATCCGAGGCAGCCGCCCATCGTCGTCGAGCAGGTCGGCCTGGTGCGCGACGCCGATCAGCGTGCCCGCCGTGTCGAAGAGATCGACGATGAGGAAGGTGAAGATGACCGCGATCATGCCCAGTTGCAGTGCGGCGCCGATGTCGAGCGCGAACAGCGTGGGGGTCGGATCCGGGGGCAGCGACGCGAAGCCGTGCCACTCCGAAACGCCGAGGAGCAGGCCGATGGCCGTCACGCCGAGCATCCCCAGAATCGCCGCGCCCGGCACGCGACGCGCCGAGAGCGCCGCGATCGCGCAGAAGCCGAGCAGGCCGAGCACGGCCGGCGCCGACGTCAGTTCGCCCACGGTGACGAGCGTGGCCGGACTCCCCTCGATGATCCCCGCGCTCCGCAGCGCGATGACGCCGAGGAAGATCCCGATGCCGGCCGAGATCGCCATCTTCTGGCCCCGCGGGATCGCGTCGATGATCCAGCGCCTGACCGGGAGCACGCTCAGCGTGACGAACAGCGTCCCCGACAGGAACACGGCCCCGAGCGCGACCTCCCAGGCGTACCCCATGCCGAGCACGACGCCGTAGGTGAAGAAGGCGTTCAGCCCCATCCCCGGCGCCAGCGCGATGGGGTAGTTCGCGTACAGCCCCATCACGAGCGTGGCGAAGGCCGTCGCGAGGCAGGTCGCGACGAACACGGGGCCGAACGGCATGCCCGCCTCGGAGAGGATCGACGGATTGACGAAGGCGATGTAGACCATCGTCAGGAAGGTCGTGACCCCCGCGATCACCTCCGTCCGCACGTCGGAGCCGCGCTCCGACAGCCTGAACCAGCGTTCGAGCGTCCCGGTCATCGCCTCGACTCCTCGCAGGGGTGTGGTCTCTGATCCTGCGAAGCGGCACCCGATCGCGCCACGCCCGGGATCACCTCTGCGGCTTCTCCGGCATGGGAACGAGTTCGTTAGGGCCGGTGAAATGCAGGCCCACGGCGACCCGGCCGGCCATGCTCGAGGCGGCGGCCCGGTACACGTCGGCCTGGATCCGGTAGCCGCGGGCGGCATGCGGCGCCTGGGCCGCCGTGATGGGGTGCGTCTTGAAGTCGATGACGAGGGCGTCCAGTCCCTCTTCCAGGCCGAGGGCTCCGGCCAGGCGGGCAGGGGCGGTGCCGGGGGCCGGGCCGGTGTCGGGACCTTTGAGACGCCGGTACAGGTCGAACGCGCCGAACCGCCAATCCCGGGCTCCGAGGAGGTGCGTGAAGGTGAGTTCCTTCCAGTAGTCGCGGCCGAGTTCGCCCTCCGTGTACCAGGCCCACTCCTCGCTGGCGGCCACGCGGCGGATCTCCTCCTCCAGTTGCTCGCGGTATTCGCTCCCCGGGCGGAGCATGGCTTCGAGTTCGGGCTCGTCCAGGGAGCCGATGGTCTCTTCGACGACCCGCGCGATCTCGGCCTCCGCCTCCAGCCGCTCCAGCACGCCGTGGATGATCTGGCCCCGGACCAGGGCCGGGAGTCCCGCCTCCTGCGTCGAGGTTTCGGGCGCGAAGTGCCAGGGGGCGAGGGCACCGTGCCTGTACCGGCGCTCCCATTCCTCCGGATCCTCTTCCAGGAGCATGAGTTCGGTCGCCGAGCGGGTCCAGCGCAGCGGCGGCTCGGGGAGCGGATGGATCAACGCCGGCGGCGTCGCCGTCTCGTACCGGTCCAGCCACTCCAGCATCGGCGGGCGTCTCGTCTCGGGGGCGGCACTCACCTCCGCGTGTTGTCGTGTCGTGGCATCGCCTTTGGCCAGCCAGCGGTCGTAGCCCTTGTTGCCGCCGGTCGGCCCCACGATGACCAGGCGGTCGCGGGCCCGCGTCGCCGCCACGTACAGGAGACGCGCTTCCTCGGCCTTCGACTCGAGTTCCTCGCGGCGCACCAGGCGGTTACCCCGTTTCCCACGGGCATCCGCTCTCAGGCAGAAGAGGGGGCCCAGTTCCGGATCCGACCAGTACACGTTCGAAGGCTGACGCCACAGCGCCTTCTCGACCCCGACCAGGAAGACGACGGGCCACTCCAGCCCCTTGGCCTGGTGAATCGTCGAGAGCGTGACGATGTCATCTTCCTTCGAATAGAGAGGGGCCTGCGGGAGCCCGATGTCGCGGTTCATCGACCGGTCCCACACCTCGAAGAACGCGGTGAGGTCGTGAGCTCGGTGCGACGCCGCGAAGTGTATGAGACTCTGGAGGTTCCCGAGAACCTCCTCCGCACCCTCCATGAGAAGGATGTGAAGGCGGTATCCGGTGCGTACAAGCAGTTCCTCGATGACCTCGTCCAGCCCCATCCGCGGCGCGAGCTGGCGCAGATCGTCGAGCACCGAGAGACCTTCCTCGAGCGCTTCCCGTTCAATTGCGGTGAGCCGCGGGTGGTCGGGAGCCTCCGGCCATTCTCCGTTCTCGAGCCACCGGCTCGCTTGGCGAAGGAGCGGCCCGCGGCGCCCCAGCATGCGCAGGCGGGCGATGGTCTCGTCCCTGAGTCCGACGAACGGTGAGCGCAGGTAGCCGAACGCCCGCAGGTCGTCCCGCTCGTTCTGCAGCAGCCGGAGGGCGTTCAGAACGTCGAGGATCTCCTGGCGCTCGCCCAGGTGCGCCATCCCCGACACGAAGTAGGGGATGCCGTAGCGCTTGAGCGTCGTCTCGAAGTGCTTCAACCCGCCGCGGGAGCGGTAGAGGAGCGCGATGTCCCGGAATGCGAGCGGGCGCAGGCTGCCCGTGTCGGGATCCCGGATTTCGACCCGATCCACCGATTCCAGAATCCAGGAAGCGATGCGGACGGCTTCGGCCTCGCGCCGAGCGCCCACCGTTCTGCCTTCAACACCGATCCAATCCACCCCGGTCTCCGCATGGTCGGGGATGCCGGCCACCAGGTCCGTGTAGCCGATACGGCTCGGAAGCCGTTCCTCCGCGAGGCCATCTCCCGTCTCCTTCATCGAGACCCCGCTCACGACGTTCACGAAATCGACGATCGGGGGGGCGCTGCGGAAGTTCCGGGAGAGATCCAGGACTTCGCCTTCCTCCGCGAAATCGGCGGCGACTTCGTTCCACACGGAGATATCGGCGCCCCGGAAGCGATAGATGCTCTGCTTGGGGTCGCCCACGAGGAAGAGTTGGGGGCGGTCCGCGCCCCGGGCGATGGCGAAGGCGATGTCCCGCTGCGTGAAGTCCGTGTCCTGGAACTCATCGATGATGAGCATCCGGTAGCGGTCGCGGATCGCGGCGAGCGCGGCCTGACCGGACGCGCCGGCCAGCAGTTCGGCCGCCCCAAGGACCAGGCTGTCGAAGTCGCGCTGGTTCTCCTCTTCCAACCAGGCGTCCCAGCGCCCGCGGGCTTCGCGGGCCACATCCAGGAGATGCGAGCAGATCGCGAGCGCCTCTTCGTCCTTTTCCTCGCGCTCGGGACTCGCGGCCAGGACGGCCGGCAGATCCAGCGCGCCAGGGCGGCCGTGGGCCTCGAACAGGTCGAGCGTGCCGTCCTCCGCAGGGGGCAATTCGGGCAGTTCGGGCTGCAGCCACCTCGAGTAACGCCTCTCGCGCCACCGCAGGTCGCGCAGGACGTCCCGCACATGATCGGTGGCGCCTCGGAAGCGCTCCCCGCCGGTCAGCTTCCAGCGGCGGAGCAGCGCCTGCGCCGCGGGGTCTTCCGCCTCGAGCCTTTCGAGGAGGAGCGCCTTGATCAGTTCGTCCTGCTCGGCCCACGCGCTGTCCTCGTCCAGGACCTCGTACGTGGGATCGATCCCCAGGCGCAGCGCGTGTTCGCGCAGCAACTCGCCGCAGAAGGAATGGATGGTCCCGACCGAAGCGCGGTCGATCTCCCAGCGCAGGTCGCCTGCGCGGTCCGATGCCTCGATCTGCTTCCTGAGTTGTCGCTTCAGGTCGTAGGCCGCCTTCTCCGTGAACGTGACCGCGGCGATCTCGTCGAGCCCGCACGGGTCGGCGGGCGGTTCGATGGGTTCGCCCGTCTGCTCGCTGACGCCGAACGGGAGTCCGAGCCGCCACATGATTTTGCCGACCACCGTCGTCGTCTTGCCCGTACCGGCGTTCGCGACGAGGAGCGTATCGTCCTCGGACCGGATCGCCCGCACCTGTTCGGGGGTCCACCGGATCTCAGCCATCGGTGTCTGCCCCGCCGCTCACGGCATCTTCCCCGGGGTCGTCCCCGAAGTCCCCGAAGCGGTGTTCCCCATCGAGTTGCGCCTCGCTGCGACGGATCTCGGGCCTGGGATCCCAGGGCACCCAACCTCCCTTCCACGAGGCGACCGCCTCGAAGCACCCGGCCCGCACACGGCCGGGGATGGACAACGCCATGGAAAGGGCCCGCTCGTACCGCTCCTCGCCAAACTCGACGCGGCCTCCGTTCAGCGGCTTTCCGGGACTCCTGATCGACCGGTAGCGGCAGGAGCCCATCGCGTAGCCACGGTCAGCCATCACCTGGGCGTAGAGAACGCCCTGGAGGGCGGTGCCGTCATCGAATTTCGGCGCACCCGGGGTTCCGCCGCTCTTGTAGTCCAGTACGTGGTGCCGTCCGTCGGCCGTAATGCTCCGATCCACGCGGTCGATGAACCCGCAGAGCCGGAGGCGGGCAGAATGGCCGCGGACATCCTCACCTTCGAGGAACGTGTGTTCGTCGTCGAACCCGAACGCGAACTCGGTGTGCACGGGCCGCTCGCCCTTCGCTGCCATGTGCCCGAGTTCCCACGCGATGTAGTCGTGCACCGCCGTGAGGATCGTCTCTCGCGTCTGCTCCCAGAGGGCTTCGACGCCGAGCCATTCTCCTCTTTCCACGCGTTCGGCGCAGACCTCCTCGGAGATCTCCGCCAGACGATGCTCGGCCGCGTCCGAAAGGGAGAGGGGGAGCGCGTCCTTGAACTCGGAGTAGAAGCGCTCGAGGATCTCGTGGGCGATGCTCCCGAAGATGAGCGGGGTCGTCTCTTCTTCAGCCTCTTCAACGCCTTCGAGCCACAGCACGCGTTCGATGAGGAACGTAAACGGAGACCGGGCGTAGGCTTCGAGCTTGCCGGCGGACCACCGGTGGTCGTCGTCGAAGCGATGCGCCAGTTCCCGGAGCACGTCCGGGTCGCGCAGGTGGCCGTTCCAGGGATTCGGCCGATAGGCGGGATGCCGCATCCCCTCCATACGCGGGGAGGGCAGGAGGAAGCCGGGGTAGCGCTCGAGCCCCGGGCCACGGTGGATCTCCGCCGCGGCCGCCACGATGGCGCGGGCGATCCGCCCGGGGCGGGCGGGGGCGATGCGGGTCGACCCCTCCGCATCGGGCCGGCCGAGCGTGTCGTACAGTGCGAAGGCGGCGCGACGGTCCGCCTCGGCCGGGGTTACCGGTTGCTCGTCGTCGAAGGGCCGGCGGATCCGTGGCAACTCGATGGCATCGTCATGCGGCGGAACCATGAGGGACGGCAGCAGAGGGGTGCCGCCGGCATCTGTCGTCCGGTAACTGACGCACACGGGGCCCGCCTGCTGGGTGACGGCGCGCCACAGCCCGCGCTCCCGGCGCAGCGCCTCGTTGCGATGGCTCACTGGCAGCCCGAAATCGGCGAGGCGGCGGCGTTCCGCGTCGGTGAACACCCCGGTGAAGCCGGTCGTGCGCGGGAACTCGCGATCGTTCGCGTGCACGACGAAGGTGTGGGCGAAGGGGACGAGCGCCGCGTCGTGCGCCTCCAGAACCTGCACTCCCTTCTGGCCCGGCGTGGAGAGGGAGAGTTCGTTCGCCTGCAGGAGTTTCCTGAGGAGCGCATGCCACGCTGCCGGCGGCAGGGCATCGTCCGAGTGGTCGAGATCCCGCCATTCCCTGAGTAGCCGCTCCAGGAGAAGGATCCCGCGCTGGTCGGAGCGCACGACCTCCCACCGTTCCTCGACGGCATCGCACACTCTGCGCCTCAGGTTGAAGACGCCGCGGTCCTCCGCGAGCAGGGCCAGGGTGAGCTCGATCCATTCGGCCTCGGTGCGGGCCTGACCCAGCGGCGCGAGCTCCTCGCGCATGGCGGCGAACGCGTCGATGTCCTTCTCGACCCGGTCCAGGAAGAGCCCGCGACCACGGATCTCGCGTGCCTTTTCGATGACGAGTTGCCTGAGACCGACGAGGCCTTCCGCCCAGGCTTCGAGCCCCACGACGCGCCGGTTCGCCGCGATCGCATCGACGCTCCGGAGGTCTACGCGCGTGTTGAAATAGGGGTGCTCCAGGAGGGCCCGCAGGGACCGATAGTCCCAGTTGCGGGCGGCGCCCCGCAGGAGCAGGAGGAGGGCCTTGAGCGCCGGGATCTCGTCAAGCGGCGTCCGGATACGGGCCGCGGCCGGAACGCCGGCCCGTCGCAGGGCCCTGTATGCGCGGTGCGTGTTGTCGCGGCCGGAACGCGCCACGACCGCGACCCGATGCGGCTCCGCGGCACCCGATACCAGAATCTCCTTGACCTGCCGCGCGACCCAGGCCATCTCCCGCGCCGCGTCCGGGACGGGTTGAACCCTAAGCGGTTGCGCGCCCCCGCCCGAATCGCCAACGACCTCCGTTCGGGCTGCCAGGCCGTCGAAGAACGGATCGGGCTCCGGTTCCAGTGGGAGATAGAGGTGGACGTCGACCTCCTCCTGCCGGGCGAGCGCCTTGATGATGCGTCGACGCGTGCGCGGACTCCCGATGCTGTAGATGTGCAATTCGGGGGCGCCTCGGACGGCCTCCGGGAGTCCACCCGCCTCGATCCGGTGCGCGATGTGCGCGTTCACGGAACGGGCATCCAGGAGGTCGCGTTCCCGCAGCGAGTCGAGGTACGCGCGGTAGACCTCGACGACCCACCGGTTGCGGCGTCGTGCGAAGTCGTCGCCCCCGAGCCGATCCAGCGCCCGTTCGAGCCGCTCCGGCGGGACGCCTTCCGGCAACAGGTCACCGAGCAGCCGGTCGAGCATGTGGCCACGGATCACGCCGTCGCCCCGGCCGGGCTCCCGCCCAAGGATGCGACGCCCCAGCCGTGCCGCGTGCCGGCTCACCAGCCGGCGGCGCGTGAGCAGCCCCACGGACTTCGCCCGGATACCGAAACGGTCGACGAGGTCCCCGAACAGGGTGACGGGCGGGTCAAGCCACCCCGGATGGCCGCGTGCCTGGGAAGCTTCGTACAGGAGGTCGCGCAGGTGGGCGTTGTTGAGCCAGATCCAGGCCGACGCCGCGACGCCGGGCTCAGCCGGTGGCGCCGCTCCCGCCAGGAATCGGTCGACGCACGCCTCCCACAGGGGGGCCGCCGCCGGCGCTCGAACTACGTTGAGAGGCACGCGTCAGATATCGGACGAATCGATGGTCTCCGGGGATCGGGATCTACGCTCGACGGTCGTGCGGTTCACGCGCTCCGTCAAGTTTCGAAGGACGCCTCGAGGGAGTTGCGCGCCAGCGTTTCGACGTCCTCGGTCGAGAGGTCGACGGCCTCGGCGACCCGGCGGAAGTTCTCGTTGATGTAGCCGCCGAAATAGGCGGGGTCGTCGGAGTTCACGGTCGCGAGGAGGCCGAGGTCGAGCATGCGCTTGATCGGGTGGTCCGCGAGATCCTCCACGACGCGGAGTTCGAGGTTCGACAGCGGGCACACGGTGAGCGGGATGCGGTCGTCGCGCAGGCGCGCCACCAGCGCGTCGTCCTCCAGGGCGCGATTCCCGTGGTCGATCCGTTCGACACCGAGAACATCGAGCGCTTCCCAGTCCGGTGGCGTTATGTGATGTAAAACGATATGATACAATATGTTACGATACAGTTTGATGGCCGCTGGTCACCCCTGCAATCACCCTTTCCGCGCCGGGTAGCGTCACCCCCATTGACTGGCGCCGATCCC
>VXOJ01000007.1 GCA_009840115.1 Gemmatimonadales bacterium
TGGCCCGGGCCGGATCGTCCGGACGGCCCCAGCCGTGCTCGTGGTTGAAGGCGTCGCGGAGCGGGTCGAACGTTCTCCGCCAGCCCGGAGGGGCAATGTTGAGGCTCCGCCCGGTCTCAAGGTCGCATCGCGCGGCGAGAACGTGGACGTGGGCGCCGCCGCCCTCCTCGCGGTGGAGCACGGCCGCCCATGCGTAGCGGTCGGGTTCGAGTCCGGCCCAAGCCGTCTTCTCGAAGGCGTCCAGAACCGCGCCGATCTGTTCGTCGGTCGGTGCGTCTTCCGGTGCCCACGCGATCACGCCGGAGGTGTACCTGTGCTCGAAACCCAGAGTGTCCGCCACCGACGCCACCCGGTGGGGGTCGCCCCGAAGAACCTCGACGCCTTCGCGCGGTTTCCCGGCCGCGTCCCGCTCTCCGAGGAGGTACTTGGCCGCCGCCCTCGCCGATCCGGTTCCGCGCGCCAAGAACTTAATGTGCATCGGCTTCCGGGCTCTCGGCGGGATCCAAGCCGCCGAGCACCCGGTCGATGGCGACCAAGTGGGCGATCACCTCGACGGCCTCGATGGCCTCCTTGTGTGTATTGGCCCAGCGAGCGATCTGGTTGAGGTTGTTCCCGAGCCGCGCCAGTTCGCGGGTGCGCTCGCGCTCGACCTCGGCGTGCGCCACGGTCCACGTCCGCACCCGGCCAATCGAGCGGCGCATCAGATCCGACAGGGTCAAGCCCGCCGAGCGCGCCTTGGCGTGCCACTCGGCACGCTCTGCCTCGGTGGCGCGGACCTTCACCCAGACGGCGCGTCCGGCGCTCACGGCGCGCCGTTTCCGCTGTGGGGGTCACAGGGGGCACGGCCCCCCGCCAGCCCCTGCCGGGGACTCGCGGAGCGTGGCCCCAAAGGGTGGGCTGGCTCTCCCGCATTAGCGGGCAAGATCGCACGCCGAGGCGCGGAATCGGGGGTCGTCGGAGTCGCCATGACGTGAAGTCAGGGGACTGTCTCGGGCGGTGTCAACAGCCGCCGAAATGGCGATGTCCAACGGCTTCCAGCGCCGTCCCGAAGGCGGACCGACCGTCGCCAGCCGCACCCCCGTTGCTACCGGCCAGCACTATCGCCTTGTGACGTAGTCGTTCCACTCCTGAAGGACCTCGGCCCGCCTCTCCAGCAGGTCGGAGCGCTGGTACGCCTGAACGACCTTGCTCCTCGGCACATGGGCGAGGCAGGCCTCCGCGACCTCTGCGGGAACCCCGGACTCCGCCATCCACGACCGGGCACTCGACCGGAATCCATGCAGTGTCGAGGCGACCCCGGCCCGCTTGAGCACCCGTAGCGGCGCACTCTCAGGCAGCGGCCCGCCCGTCCGCGAAGGGAACACCGGCAGCGATTCGCCCGACAGCTTACGCGCCCGTTCCAGCACGTCGAGCGCACCCGTGCTGAGCGGCACCACGAACTCGCGGCCCGCCTTCATCCGCGCCGCTGGAATCGTCCACCGCGCCGCCTCCATGTCGATCTCGTCCCACCGAGCGCCCCGTGCCTCGCCGGGACGCACAGCGGTCAGGACCAACAGTTCAACGCACAGAACCGCCGCCGGGTGCATGTCGGTCGTCCTTCGGACCGCACGGAGCGCGGTCGCGACCTCTCCGTGCGGCAGCGCTCGATGGTGAGTCGGCGCGTAGCCGTTCGCCTTTGGCAGCGCCTCGACCGCCCGGTCCACCGGGTTGTCCGTCCGATAGTTCCGGCCAACGCACCACCGGAAGACCGCATTTATCCGGTGCCGGGCTTTCCGCGCGGCTGCGGGCTTCGAGTTCCAGATCGGTGTAAGACACCGGAGCACGTCCGCGCTCTCGATCCGGTCCACCGACTTGTCGAGGAGGGGGGCGGCATGGAGACGGAAGGTGGACTCCCACTGCTCGGGCAACGGACTCCCGGCCTTCCACGAATCGCGGTGCAGTTCGATGGTTCGCCGAGCGGCCGCGGCGAACGTCGGGACGCCGCGCCCGCGCGGGTCCTGGCCCAAGAGGACGCCCCGGCTGTTGTCCAATGCCTTCTGGCGGGCCTCGGCGAGCGTCACTTCGGGATACGGCCCGAGACCGATCGAGGTCAGTTGGCCCTTGATCCGGACGCGCTGACGCCATGTCTTGGTGATCCGGCCATCGAGCGTCCGGTGGACGCGAAGGCTCAGCCCGCGACCGCCGCGCCCGTCGCCGTAGACTCCGGGTCTGTTGACCGTCCGCACAAAGGCGGCGGAGAGTGTTCTGGGCCGTTTCATCATGGGTTCCATCCTTGTGGTGTATCACTCATTGCATCACTACATCGAGAAGAATACACCGGATCGCGATAGATTTCAAGGGACGACGAGGATTCGGAAATAACCTATAATACGCTGTCTGATAACGTTTTATGGATACCATACGATACGGCATGGGATGGTGTCGGACACGATGCACTGAGTTCTACCGGAACTTCTCCACCTCGGAAGCGGAGGCGGCCGCGGAGGACTGGCTGGAACGGTTCGGCCGCTCGGTGGCGAGCCACGCCATGGAGATGATCGGCAACCGCGTCTCGCACGCATCCGATGGACCCGATCAGGTAACGCTGGGTGGGCGCACGATCGACCCCGCCGCGCTGAGTGCCGGGGGCGGGCTGCTCGGTGGCCTCAACGCCCTGGCCCCCGTGGCCTCCCCCACGAGCCTGATGGCGCCGACGGCGTTCCTCCCCACATCCGTGGGCGGACTCCTTGGCGAAACCTCCTTCCGGATTTCCCCCGGACAGGACGCGGCGGGCGGGGGCAGCTACTCGCTGTGGGGCGCAGGCGAGATGATGCGATTCTCCGGGCGCGAGGATGAGGGGTTCGGCCACGGCGAGATCGTCACCGCCGCGCTGGGCGCCGACTACGAGTCCGGATCCCTCCTCGCCGGGCTCGCCGTGTCCCACAGCCTGGGGTCGGGCGGCTTCGAACTGGGGCGCGCCGGGGAAGACGACGTCGGCGACGTGTCGACGAGCTTGACGAGCGCGTTCCCGTACGCCCGGCTCGCGCTCAGCCCGCGCCTCTCCCTGTGGGGCGTGCTCGGATACGGGTTCGGCCAACTGGACCTCGCGGGGGGCGGTGAGCGTGACCCCTCCAGCGACGTTTCGATGCGCATGGTCGGAGTGGGGGCGCAGGGCGAACTGGTGCGGGCCGACGATCCGGGTGACTTCAAGCTCGCGCTGCGGTCGGACGGCTTCGTGGCGGAGATGAAGTCCGAGAAAGTCGAGGGTCGGAGCGAACTCACCTCCGACGTGAGTCGCGTGCGCGTGATGCTCGACGCCTCGAGGGGATACACGCTCTCGTCCGGAGAGATGATCCAGCCGCACGTGCGGGTCGGAATGCGACGCGACGGGGGCGACGTGGAGACCGGCTTCGGGATGGAGCTGGGGGGCGGTCTCGCCTTCCTCGACCTGGAGCGGGGTCTCACGATCGCCGTGCACGGGCGCAAGCTCGTGGCGCACGAACAGAGCCACTACGAGGAGTGGGGGCTCGGCGGGTCCATCACGCTCAACCCGCAGGGAGCCGGACGGGGGCTGTCGCTCCGCGCGAGTCCTTCCTGGGGGTCGACGGCGAGCGGTCTGGCGCGGCTCTGGGCGCAAGGCGCGACCGGGGTGACGCCGAACGGGTACGGCTACGGATTCGGGAGTCGCCGGCTGGATGCGGAGATCGGATACGGCGTCGACGCGCTCGGGGGCCGGGGCACCTTCACGCCGTACGCGAGACTGGTCCTGTCGGAGCATCCGGGCGCGGGCCCGCTTCAGGGTCCGGTCGCGCTGATGCCGCTCCACGCATCGGGACAGAGCCTGTACGGCTACCACATGGGCGGGCGCCTCAACGTCGGCTCGGGCCTCTGGCTGAACGTCGAGGGCGGCCGGAACGCGTACGGCGCGGGGTCGGGTCCGGCGAACAGCGTGACGCTCAACCTCGCCATGAACTGGTAGGAGACGTGGTCGCCGCGTCGTGAACCGACCTTCGGATCCGTACACCACGCGTGACTCGCTCACCGGCGTCCGCGCGGGCATCGATCGCTGTCTGGAACGAACCGCCGACCCGGACCATCTGACCGTCTCCGCCCCCGAGGTCTCGACGTGGAGCGTCCAGGACCACCTGGAGCACCTGTTGCTCGCCGACCGGAACGTGCTGGACTGGGTCCTGAAGGCGCTGACCTCGCCGAACCCGGCAACGATGAAACAGTCCCCGCATGAGTTCGGCGTCGCGCTCCTGGCCCGCGGATCGATTCCGCGCGGCCGCGGACCCGCCCCCGACTTCACCCTTCCGCAGGGACTGGCATCTGCCGACGTCCGAGCAGGTCTTGAGGCGTTGCGTGCGCTGACGGCGGGTCTTGAGCGGCAACTGACCGAACTGGACGCCTGCCGGCTCACGCTCCCGCACCACGTCCTGGGCCACTTCACGCCCGCCGAGTGGCTACGCTTCCTGCACCTCCACCACCGCCATCACGCAGCAATCATCCACGACATCCTGGCCGCCTGACCGAGGGGTCCGGCGGCTACGCCTGCGCTCTGCCCGCGCGGACGCGGCGGATGGCGGCGGCGCCCTCGAGCAGGAGCCAGATCTCGAGGATGAAGATCGCGGCCCCGATCACGAGCAGCATCCAGTCGTTCGACCCGAAGTAGCGGTCGAGGTTGATGATCATGGCCCAGGTCGTCATCAGGAGGAGGAACGACATCGGGATCATCGTCACCCAGAAGGGGCGTCCCTTCCCCATCAGGTAGAGCGACACGATGAGGAGCGTGAGGCCGGCCAGGAGCTGGTTCGTCGTGCCGAACAGCGGCCAGATCATCATGCCGCCGGCGCCCCGGTCCACCGAGAGGGCGAGGAGCGCGCAGCTGGCGACGGCGATCCCCGTCGCGACCCAGCGGTTCTGGATCGCCTTCACCTTGTACTCGACGCCGAGCTCGCTGATGATGTAGCGCTGCAACCGGATCGCGGTGTCCAGCGTCGTCGCGGCGAAGCTGATCACGACGACCGAGGCGAAGATGACGGCTATGCTTTCCGGGATCCCCAGACCCCCCGCGAGCACGCCGACCCCGTTGACGAAGGCCGTCGTGGCGCCCGCGGTGGCCGCCTCGAAGCTCCCGTAGTGCTGTTGCCAGAGCGCCAGGCCCTGTGTCGCGCCCACGTCCCGGCTGAGGTAGATGGCGAAGCCCGCCGTACACGCGATGATCGACGTGACCGCGAGCGAGCCCTCGCCGATCGCGCCACCGTAGCCCACGTAGCGCGCGTCAGTCTCCTTCGCGAGCTGTTTCGATGAAGTACCGGACGCCACGAGACCGTGGAAGCCGCTGATCGCGCCGCACGCGATCGTGATGAAGAGGAGCGGCAGCCAGCCCGGCGTGTCGGCGGGCAGGTCCGTGTTCACCGTGGGCGCCACGACCTCCGGGTTCACCACGAGCACGCCGAGGCTGATGATTCCGAGCGCGACGAAGAGCTGATGCCCGTTCACGTAGTCGCGAGGCTGAAGGAGCAGCCACACGGGCAGCACCGACGCGACGAACGTGTACGCGAAGAGGATCGCGATCCATCCCACGCGCCGCCCATCCGCCGTCGCCGCCTCCCCTGCCGCGGCCGCATCCCCTCCCGCCGCGGCCATTTGCGCCTCGGTCGGACTGAACCCGATGAAGTCGGGCAGCGTGAACGGCATGTCCTGGCCGAACCAGATGAGCACGTACAGCGTGGCGAGCGCCCCGAGCGAGGGGATGAGGATCCCCGTCCCCGTCCGGTAGATCAGGAAGCCGACGATGAGCGCCACGACGAGCGACCCCCACACCGGGACCACGGCGCCCGGGTTGGCCATGAACAGGTTCGCGATGATGACGGCGAACACGGCGTTCACCATCAGGAGCAGGAAGAAGATGATGAGGAGGAAGAGGACGCGCGCGCGCTGGCCGAGGATCGACTCGGTCAGCGTCCCGATGGAGCGGCCCTTGTGGCGGTTCGAGATCCACAGGGCACTGAAGTCGTGCACCGCCCCGGCGAAGACCGTCCCGAGCACGACCCACAGGAAGGCCGGCAGCCAGCCCCAGATCACCGCGATCGCCGGGCCCACGATCGGCGCCGCCCCCGCCACCGAGGTGAAGTGGTGCCCGAACAGGACGTGCCGGTTCGTCGGCACGTAGTCGACGCCGTCCCGGAACTCGTTCGCCGGCGTCACGAAATCCGGGTCGAGCTTGAAGATCCTGCCCGCGATGAAGCGCGAGTAGACGAGGACTCCCGTGAGGAAGGCCGACAGACCAATCACCAGCAGGACGATCGCGCTCATCGGACAACCTCCTCCGTAGTATCGAGTACGGCGGTATCGAGTACGGGAATCCGCCCAAGTGCGTCCACCCCCACGGGATCGGAGTCCTGGAGGGCGACGCGGAGGACGGGCCAATCTCCGAGAGACTGTGAGATCCTCGCAAGATAGACGGCCTGGCGTTCGCGTCGGGCGGCGAGAAACGGGTCCTCTCCCGCGCCGCCATCGCGCTCCGGGAGCACCAGGTTCACGACGATGGCCCCGACCGGAACGTCGTGTTTCGACAGGGCCTCAACGGCCTTCTCCGTCTCCCAGATCGGCAGACGTTCGGGGATCACGACGAACACGAAGGCCGTCCGCCGGGGATCGGTGAGGATCCGGCGCGCCTCCTGAAAGCGGTCCCGGCGTTCCTCGAGCGCCCGCAGGAGAGGGTCATTGTCGAGATCGGTCGCCTCCGATCCCGCCACGTTCTTCCACATCTGGGAGAGGGCTCCCACCTTGCGCCGCCGCTTGATGAGCCCGCCGATCCAGGTCGTCATCAACTCCGGCAGGGAGAGCAGCCGCAGGGTCTGGCCGGTGGGCGCCGTGTCGAAGACGATCCGGTCGTAGGCGTCCCCTTCGTCTTCGAGGATCCGCGTGAAGCGGTCGAAGAGGGCCGACTCCACCGCCCCGGGAGAGACACGCGCGATGTCGATCTGCCGGTAGACCTCGCCCAGGAGCCGCGGCGGCGCGGCCGACTCCACGCGCGACTTGACGGCCTCGATGTAGCGGTCCGCTTCCCGCTCCGGATCGACCTCCATGGCCCAGCAGCCCTCGGCGACCTGCCGCGGCCGGTCTCCGAGCTTCGCCTGGAGCACGTCCCCGGTGGAGTGCGCCGGGTCCGTGGACACGAGAAGCGTCCGCCGCCCCCGCGCGGCCATGTCGAGCGCGGCGACCGCGGCCATGGTCGTCTTCCCGACCCCGCCCTTGCCGCCGAAGAAGAGAACCGGCCGGTCCGGGAACGGCAGCGGGGCCTGCTGCGAACCTGTGTCGTTCAGCAACAGCGGAAGCCGCCTTCGGGGCCGCGCTCCATCCCGACCCGGACATGCCACTCGTGAAACTCCTCGATGAGCGACGGATAGAGCTCGAGCATGTAGAACTGCACCGGGTTCGGCACGCCGAGGAGGTCCGAGAACCCCATCAGCATGAACGCGTCGTGCTGCCGCAGGTACTCGCGATGGATCGTCGCGCGGTACGGGGCGATGTACAGCCCCTCGTAGATCTCGCGCGCCTCCCTGAGCCGGCGCCGCCAGCGCGGCACCGTCGTTGTCACAGGCATGCGATCATCCTCTGATCCGGGTGCGTTCCGAGTCGCACTCAGCCTCCGGTGCCGCCGGTCAACCGGGTTTGCTCCCAGGCGCGGACGCGGGGAATGGCCGCGTCGAAGATGCGCTCGTAGTTGAGCCGTTCGAGCTGGGCGCGGACCGCGGGATCGAGACGTGCCCACAGCGGGTCGTAGACCGTGTAGTTGGCGACGTAGTCCTCCCAGGCGGCGGGGGCCACGGCGTCGGTGCCGAACAGGAACCGCGTCGGGTGCCGCCCGATCAGGTTCGCCCACGCATCGGCGCTCGCGTCGTCGCCCACAATGTACCGGGCCACCTCGTCCCAGGAGATGTCGAGCGCTACATGGTCGTAGCGCGGATCGGACAGCCAACCTTCGAGCCAGACGACATGCCCTTCGGCAGGCGCGACGAAGCGGCCCAGGCCGGTGTGGGCCCAGATGATCGTCGCCCCCGGGTGGCGGGCGAACAGGTCCAGCACCTCCGCCGCGTGCTGCGGCGTTTCGCTCGGGCGCACGTGGTCGACGTCGTTGTGGAAGATGACGACGAGACCGATCTCCGCCGCCGTGGCCAGGATCCGGTCGAGGGCGGGATTGCGCAGGCTCGCCGCATGCCCGGCGACCTTGGACGACACGAACTCCTTGTGAACGGTGAACTCGCCGATCCCGGCGAACACGCCGGGGAAGGTGAGCAGGACGCGCTCGATGTGGTCGGAGGCGTACATGTCCGTCGGGTTGAAGCCCGTGATCATGGGGTCGACGCGGCTGCGATCCTCCTCGGACAGCGACAGGTACTCCCGCGCGATCACGGCGTCCACGAACGAGTAGTAGTACAGGTCGGCGTTCGTGCTCAGGTAGTAGTCCGGCGCGTGGTCGCCGGACAGGAAGTAGTCCCACTTCTGCTGCAACGGGATCCCGAACATGGCCACGCGCCCCACCCGCCCGGCGGTCATGTCCAGGAACTCGCGCGCCGTCGGGCCGCGCTGAATGTAGTTCAGGAGATGGAAGTGGGAGTCGTGGAAGAGCACCGTTCCGGACGCGGGTCCCGCGGTCGTCGCCGGAACCGGGGCACCCGTTTCGGCGGAAGGCGTCGCGGCGACGGCGACGGAGGGCGTCGCGACCGGACCGCGCCCCGTGGCGCAGGCGGCGAGCAGCGCCATCGCCAGTACACCCGCCGCGCGGCTTCGTGCGCGCGGGCTCAATAGGCCACCGCGGCGCTGTTGTTGCGGTTGTGGGACGCCGCGCGCAGTTCGCCCGTCTCCGGATCGCGCTGGATCGCCACCCACAGCCCCTCGCCGCCGAAGCGGGCCTCCATGGGATAGATCTCCTCGTACGCGTATCCCGTTCCGTCGAGGACCTCCGCCGGGAACTTCCCGCCCGGTATGCGGAAGGTCATTTGGCCGGTGGCGGGATCGGTATTCGGCAGGAAGAAGTCGGGCGTGTCGATCGCCTCATCCACAGCCATCCCGTAGCGCATCACGTTCAGAAGCCCCTGGAAGGTCCGGTGGTGGAGGCCGGACCCCATCGACGCGAATCCGAGCACGGGCCGCCCGTCCCGGAACAGGATCCCGGTCTGCGTGGGCGCGGGGAGCCGCGATCCCGGCTCGAGGCGGGCGATCTGCGCCTGCTGGAAGGACGCCGGATCGCCGATCGTGATCCCGTCCACGACGATCGCGGTCTTGCCCCACAGGACCGCGTTGATGCTGTGCGTGATCGCGGCGATGTTGCCCTCGGCGTCGATGGCCACGACGTCATCGGAGTGGCCGGGGCCGCGCGGCGCCCAGTTTCCGAAGGGCAGCCCGGCCTGGATGACGTTCCAGAGCCGGTCGGCGTGGTCCGGCGTGACGCGCGCCGCCGGCGTGAACTCGCCGCCGACGAGCGACGCGGCCAGTTCCGGCGGCAGGAAGTCGAGCAGCGAGGCGCGGGTCACGTCGAGCGCGGTCCGCAGGGCCTCCGGCGACTCCGTCCAGTGGCCCTCCGCCAGCAGCCCGGACGCCGCCGCGAGCCGCTGCGCTTCGATCATCGCCACCCCGCCCGCGTTCGGCGGAGGGTTCGTGTACAGCTCCCAGCCGTCACCGAGGTCGGCCACGAGCGGCTCGTCCCAGATGACCTCGTAGGCCGCCAGGTCCTCGACGGTCATTCGCCCCCCGTCCGCCTGGATCGCGGCCGCCGCCTTCTCGGCCCACGGGCCGCCGTACATGTAGCCGGTCCCCTGTTCGGCCACCGCGCGCAGCGTCGCCGCCAGCGCGGGCTGGCGCAGCACGTCTCCCTCGATGTACGGAGAGCCGTCCTCCTTCAGGAACGTCGCCTTCGTCTCCGGAAGTCGCGCGAGATCCGTAGCCCGCCCCTCCCAGTAGCCCTCCACCTTCTTCGAGATGGTAAAGCCCTGCTCGGCGACATGGATCGAGGGCTTGAAGATCTCCGCCCACGGGAGCCGCCCGAACCGTTCGTGCGCGGCCCCGACGCCCTTCATGAACCCGCCGACGAGCGCCGTGCGCCCGCTCACGTCGGTACCGTACCGCCCATCGGGCGAGGAGAGATCGATCCCGCCGGGGATGTTCGCCGGATCGTCCTCTCCGAGCACCGTGTTCCACTCGGCGTTCATCGTGTAGACGCGGTCCGTGCCCGCGTCGTAGTAGACGAGCGACAGGATGCCGAAGTAGCTGATCGGCGCGCCCGCGGTGAGCGCGACCTGCATGAGCGACGTCGTCATCGCCGCGTCGATGGCGTTCCCGCCCTGCTTCAGCGCCTCCAGTCCGGCGCGCGCCGCGAGCCCGTTGTACGCGACGGTGACCGCCCCGTTCTCCCCCGTCGCGACGCCGGCTTCCGTCCGGTCCGCGAGCTGCGCCTCCATGAACCGTTCGTAGTCGGCGGCCCAGCGCTCCGGCGACAGATCCGGCTCCGCCCGGCACGCCGCCAGCACCAGGAGAGCGGCGAGGCACGCAAGGGGGCGACCGCGCACGGAGCCGCGCGCGGCACAGCCAACGGCCGGGCTCATTGGTCGGAGGTCGCGGACGGACGGAGCCACTGTTCCCACCATTCGAGCTGAACCCACATTCGGTGCACCATGCGCCACGGGGTCCAACCCCCGTGGTAGGAGTCGGGATAGCGCACGAACCTGGCGGGCACCTGCTGCTTCCGGAGCGCCACGTACATCTGCTCCGCCTCCTCGATCGGAACCCGGTGGTCCGATTCCCCGTGGACGAAGAGGGTCGGCGTCGTCACACCCTTCGCGTGGATGATGGGAGAAGAACGCAGGAGGTGCTCAAGCCCCCGTTCCTCCCACGGCGGACCGTAGAACTCGCTCTCCTTCGTGCGCGGGATGTCCGCAACGGCGTAGTCGCTGACCCAGTTGGAGATCGAGGCCCCGGCGATGGCGGCGGCAAAGCGGTCCGTCTGCGTGATGACCCAGTTCGTGAGGTATCCCCCGTAGGAATAGCCGGTCACGCCCATGCGCGCGGTGTCGATCTCGTAGCGTTCGATCGCGTGGTCGACGCCGGCCATCACGTCGTCGTAGTCGTTGAAGCCCCAGCCGCCCCACGTCCCCCAGCGGAAGTCCTCGCCGTATCCCGTCGAGGCCCGCGGATTCGTGAACAGCACCATGTAGCCCTGTCCCGCGAGGAGCTGCTGGTCGAACGAGAAGGTGTTGCCGTAGGCTCCGTGGGGTCCGCCGTGCATCTGCAGGACCATCGGGAATCCGCCCTGCCCGGCGGCGTAACCGCGCGCGGGGAGCATCCAGCCTTCGACCTCGGTCCCATCGGGACTCCGGAACAGGAGCCGCTCCGGGCTGGACAGTTCGATCCCGGCGAGCAGGTCTCGATTCACCTCGCTCAGCCGCACCTCGTCGTCCGTCGGGGCACCCACGTCCGCGACCCAAACGTCACCCGGTTCCGTCGGCGCCGTGACCCGGAACGCGACGCGCGAGAAGTCTTCCGAGAAGGAGAAGCTCCCGAGTCGGCGGTCCCCGGCCGTCACCTGCTCGACCGCCCCCCCTCCCTCGGCGACCCGGAAGAGGTGCGTGTTGCCGCGAATGCCCGCGGAAAAGTAGACGTGCCCGCCATCGGCGCTCACGGTGGGGCCGCCGGGGATGAGGTCCCACTCCGCGGTGAGGTTGCGGAGCCGCGCCCCGTTCGCCACGTCGAACACGAAGAGGTCGTTCGGCGCCCCGCGGTCGCGGGCTTCGCGGATGATGATGTCCAGGCCCTCGTTGCCCCGGACGACGAGGCGCGCACCGTCGGCGGACCAGGCCGGGGAGGAGTAGTTGTAGCCGTCGTCCGTGAGCCGCGTCACGTCGCCTTCGAGGTCGACGACCCAGAGATCCGACCGCTCGTACGAGTGCTCATCGCGCTGGTGCGCGTCCGCGGTGAACGCGAGCCGCCGGCCATCGGGGCTCCAGGCGAGCCCGGAGGCGTCGAAGCCAAGTTCCGTGAGCCGCCGCGCTTCTCCCCCCTCGGCCCGCAGCAGGTACACCTCGCGGGGAGGCGTTGCGTTCGGATCGCGCGGGTCGGGGAGGTAACCCCGCCGGTCGAAGCGATAGTTCATCCAGTCGTACTCGCGGCCGTCGAACCGCTCCACGGTGCGGCGCTCGAAGTCGGAATCCCACACGGGCTCCGGCGGTGGCGGGGGTGGCGTCGGTCGGGTGAACGCGATCCAGCGGCCGTCCGGGCTGAAGACCGGCGAGCCTCGCAGCCCCTCGAGCCGGAATGCCTCGCCGGCCGGCCGGTCCATGCGGAGGAACCACGTGCTCCCGGCGCCCGACCCGCCCGGGTCCGGCCGATTCGACGTGAAGACGAGGTAGCGGCCGTCGGGGCTCCAGCGGGGCGAGGAGGCGCTGAAGCTCGGGCTCGTCACCCGCGTGGCCTCCCCGGAACCGTCGGCGTCCACGAGCCGGATCTCGCTGTGGCGACGGTTGTCCTCCTCGAGGACCGACGTCACGACGTAGGCCACCCGCGACCCATCGGGCGAGAGGGCCGGGCTCCCCGCGTCCTTCAGCCGATAGTAGTCCGCGAGTTCGAGCGGCCGCCCCTCCTGCGCGACGAGTCCGGGCGCCGCGAGGAGCACGGCGAGGGGGATCGAGAGGATCGGTCGAGAGTTGCGAACGCGCATGGCGGCCTCCGAAACAGGCTTAGCGTCGTACCCGATAGGCGAGCAGGAGATTTCCGGGCATCTGGCTGAACAGGTCGTATCCCGAGTTGACGAGGATGTAGCCGCGGGCGACGACGGGTCCGGGTCCGTCGAGGGCGCCGCCCCGGCCGGGCACGCCGTTGACGGTCTCGAACTCGCGCGCCGTGTCGACATCCCACAGCAGCGAGCCGTCCTCCGTGGAAAAGGCGCGCAGGTGGCCGTCGAGGCTCCCGGCCAGCACCGCCCCGTCGATCGCGGTCGGGGCCGCGGAGAAGAAGGGCATGCAGCCGGCCCGGCCCTGGCACACGGACGGATCCGGGGGAGTGTGCCAGAGGACTTCGCCGCCGGCGAGCTCCAGGGCGTAGACGCCGGGCGTGGGCGGGTCCTCCGAGTTCATCTGCGTGGAGGCCCCGGACCGCGGGTCCGAGATGATGGCGAACGGGTTGTCGACGTTCGGCACGTAGGCCCGGCGTCCGTCGGATGTGAGGCCCCAGTGGACGCCGCCGAGAGAGCTTCCCCTCCCGACCCGGCGCGCCCACACGAGTTCGCCTTCGGCGTCGGGGTCCAGCGCCCACACCATGCCGGACTTCTGTCCGGCGATGAGGAGCTGGGATCCGTCCTCGGCGGTGACGATGATCGGGGCCATGCCGAAGTCGTGATCCGGGCCCGTCGGCGCGGGGCAGTTCTGGAAGCGGGGCGAAAGGCAGGACATGTTCCAGGCGTCGTCCTCCCGCCCCTGGAAGGTCCAGCGGGCCTCGCCCGTCTCCAGGTCGAGCGCGGTGATCGCGTCGCTCCCGCCCGTCGTCGGCCGCGTGTAGTTCTCGCCGGTCCCGATGTAGAGGAGGCCGCGCGCGGCGTCGACCGTCGGGCTCGACCACACCGGCGCCCCGGAGGGCGCGAAGAGGCGGGTTCCGGCCTCGTTCTCTCCCACGTGCCGCGGTTCCTCGGCCACGGTCCGGAACTCCCACAGCGGTTCGCCCGTCGGCGACGAGAAGGCGGCGACGCCCCCGCTGGACGTGCAGCACTCGTAGGTCGGATCGCCGGCGCTGATGATCTCCATCGAAGAGAGGGGGACGAAGACGCGGCCCTCGTGGACGGTCACGCTCCCGGTGACGACGTGATCCGCGTGGGTTCCGGCAACGGCGCGCCAATGGAGGCCGCCGGTCGTCGCGTCGATCGCGTACACGTTCGTCCGGAAGTCCGCGAAGAAGGCGGACTGCCCGCCGTCGGGGCCGTCGCCGATCGCGATCGCGCCGCGCACGGCGGCGTCGCCCGCGAACACCCAGTGCACGCAACCGCTCTCCAGGTCGATGGAATACACCTCGCCGTACGCCGAGCCCACGATGATCCGGTCGTCGATGACGGCCGGTTTCGAGCGCACCTGGCTTACGTCCGGGAAGCCGAAGACCCACGCGAGTTCCAGATTCGGCAGGTCGGCGGCGGTGAGCCCCGCGCGGGCCGCATCCGCGTAGCCCGTCTCGCCGTCGCCGCCGCCCCAGCCCGACCAGTGCACGACGCCCTCCTCGCTCGGCGCGCTCGCGCAGAAGGCGGAGGACGGGAGGCGGGTCTCGACCAGGGTCTCGCCGGTGAGCCACTCCGCCACGGCGCGGCGCTCGTCCGCCGTGAGATCCTCGCCGTGCCGGCGCATGCGGCCTCCCTCCAGCGAACTGAGGACCGCGCGGGGCGTCATCGCGCCGAGCGTGGTGAGGCCGGGGGCGCGCACCGTGCGCTGTCCGGAATGACATTCCGCGCAGGAGGCGGCGTACACCCGCATGCCGGGACTGTCATCCATGGGGGGCGGATCGAGCAGCCCCCGTGCCCGCGCCTGGGCGGCGGCCGGCCCGGATCCGGCGATCAGGGCACTGCCGGCGACTACGGCGGTGAAAGCGGCGGCAACGATGCGCATCAGGCGTTTCTCCGGAACGGGAAATCGCAGCCCGTGGAACATAGGCCCTCACGTTCCGTTGCGGGACGGCGCGACGCCAGCGGCGAGCCCGGTCCGCCGCTAGCGGCGGACGGGTAGCGCGGCCTCGATCACGCGGTGCACGATGAGATCGGCCACCGCGTCGGCCTGTCTCCCATCGTGATCGCCCGTGCCGCGCCAGTGGGTCTGGGCCACGACGACGAGCTGCCGATCCGGCACGACCCACACGAACTGGCCCCCGTAGCCCCACATCACGAACGCGGACACGTCGTCGCCGCCGCCCAGGCGGTCGCTCCAGGTCTGATAGCCGTACCCCGCGTCCCGCAGGACGTAGCCGATGTCGCCCAGCGAGACGAGCGGACCGATCTGCGCTTCCACCCACGCGCGAGATACGATCTGCCGGGACCCGGATCGGCCGCCCTGCAGAAGCAGCTGTCCGATCTTCGCGGCATCGCGCGCACGGAGCGCCAGCGCGGCACCGCCCACGATCACGCTGTCCTGCATGACCGGCCAGCGCTTGTGGTCGATGCCGAGCGGGCCCAGCAACTCCCGCTCCGCGAACTCCAGCGCGCTCCCATCGACCACGTTCTCGACGATGACCGTCAGCAGGTGCGATCCCCCCGTGTTGTATATGAATCGCCGACCCGGAGGGGCGACGATGGGCAGGTCGAGGACGTACCCGACGGGCCGGCCGGAACGGACCCACGGGCCGAAGTCCTCCTCGTCGGACCACTGCATGCCGCTCGTCATCGTCAGGAGGTCGCGCACGCGGATGCCGCCATGCTCGGACCGCCGCGACGGATGCGACAGCCGGTCCGTCATCAGATCCTCCGGGTCCAGGAGCCCGCGGCCCGAGGCGAGGCCGACGAGCAGCGCCGTGACCGTCTTCGTGACGGACCGCATGTCGAAGGCCGAGTCCCGGTGCATGCCGCCGAAGTATGCCTCCTCGACGAGCCGCCCGTTCCGCACCGCGACGAGAGCCCGGATGTTCGGCACGGCGCTCGCCGCATCCGCGAACGCGCCCCCCAGCAACTCCGGATCGAACCCCTGCGCTTCGGGCGTCGACGTGGCCCACGCCCGCGACAGGTCGACGGGCGCGGGAACCGGATCGGGTCCGTCGGCGGTATCCCCGGAATCGACGGGCGCTGCCGCACTGTCGCACGCCGCCAGCGCCGCCATGCAGAAGGCGGCAGTCAGGCGGGGCGCGCACTCCCTCCGGCGGCGCTCGCGCAAAGCCCGCCTACTCGCGGCGGTCCCGGCGGAAGGGCATCGAGAGCATCCCGCGCAGCGTCCCCCATTCCGAGCGGTCCACGTTCTCGAGCCCGAGACGGATCTCGCGCGGCTCGGACCGGAGCCGGAAGCTCCCGAAGGCCCGGTCCCAGAAGGAGAAGATGCTCGAGTAGTTCGAGTCGGTCTCCGGCCGGTAGTCGGAATGATGGACCCAGTGCATCCACGGCGTGACGATGAGCCAGCGCAGGCGCCGGTCCACCCGGCCGGGCAACCGCACGTTGCTGTGGTGGAAGAGGATGATGGGGAGAAGGATCGCCTCGTAGACGAGGAGTTCCGCCACCGTCACGCCGAGGATGGGAAGCACGGCGAGCCGCGCGACCGAGGAGAGTACGATCTCCCCCGTGTGAAAGCGGAGGCCCGACGTGGCGTCCAGTTCCGCGTCCGAATGGTGGACCTGGTGGAAGCGCCACAGGAACCGCACCTGGTGATTCAGCCGGTGCCACAGGTACTGCCACGCATCGAAGATCACGACGGCCGCCGCGAACCGCACCGCGGTCGGAGCCTCGAGCAGGTGAAGCAGCCCGAAGCCGCGTTCCCTCGCGGCCTCCGTCACGAACAGCGTGGCCGCGGCGAAGATGACGGCCGCCACCGCCGCGTTCCCCACGCCGAGGGCGACGTTCCGCGCTCCGTGTCCCGCCCTTGCGCTCCGCCCCTCGAACATCGGGAGGACACCCTCGACCAGCCACAGGATGGCGAGCGCGAGGGCGGCCCCCGCCGCCTTCAGAGTACCGGGATCGTCGAACACGGAAGCGAACATAGCCCGGCGAGCCGGATTCGGGCACGGGCCGGGGACCCGCTATCGGGCGGGCGCGACCCCCTCCGCGATACTCACTTCGGCCGCCCCGAAGAAGCCGAACGCAAACCGGTGCGGGCGGTCCAGATTCACGATGTTCCCGCGGATGGTGGCGGGCGGGATGGAGAAGGGGTTCGCCGATCCGAGCGCATTCTGCTCGAAGAGCGAGTAGTAGTAGTCGTAACCCAGCCTCGAGAGCGCGATCTGGCGGATCTCCGCGTGTTCGCCGGGCACGATGGCGATCTCATCGTTCGGCTGGAAGCCGATGACATCCTGCCCGTCGTACAGTTCGTCCCGGCTCACGAGATTGATCGCGTTTCCGGGGTCCGGCGGGATCTCGTTCACGCCCTCGACGAGTTGTTCCCACAGGTAGTAGTTCGGGACCCCGGCCGGATCCACGAAGTCGATCGCGGCCCGATAGCCTTCCTCGTCGATGAAGAGCGTCTCCTCTTCGTACACGAAGTACAGCGAATCGATCGGGGGGACCTCCCGCAGCCGAGCCGACGCCTCGTACACGTCGCCCCCGTACTCGAGGAAGAGCGTGTACGTCTCGCCGACGCTCGCGACGAGGTGTTCCGTCCCGTACAGGCCCGGCTCGATCTCCGGGAACGAGTAGGCCCGGCCGGCTCCATCCACGACTGTGACGATGGCGCCCGTTGCGGGCGGGGTCGGACGGCTGTCGAAGAAGCCCGCCGTCGTCGACAGCCGGATGCGCTGCCTTCCGCTCGGCGCATCGCCTGGCGCACCCTTGATGCGTTCGATCCGACCTTCCACGACGAGTCTCGGCTCCGGATCGGGGATGTCGACGTCCACGACCCGTTCGCAGCCCGCGGCCGCAAGACACCCGGCCAGCGCGAGCAGGCGGCCCGCCGTCACCGCGCGATTCCCGCCGCCGCCGCGCATCAGAAGTTCCACCGGTAGCTGATGCTGGGCACCAGGCCGAACACGGCCGTCTCCACCGCCTCGGTGACGGTGCGCGAGTCCCGGTTCTGGCGGAAGGCGATCGCCTGCGCGTTGAAGCGGTTGTACACGTTGAAGAGTCCGAACTGGAGTTCTCCCCGGCCCCACCTCCTGGTGGCCGACACGTCCAGACGATGATAGGCCGGAAGGCGCCTGGCGTTCCGCGGCCCGTACTCGCCGAGGATCAGGCCCGCGAACTCATACCGCGCGACGGGGTACGTCGTCGGCAGCCCCGTGGCGAAGACGAAGTTCGCCCCGAGGCTCCAGTCCTCGCCGATCCTGTACAGTCCCGTCAGGGCGAAATCGTGCGTCCGGTCGTAGGGAGAAGGATACCAGTCTCCCCCGTTGACCCCGGGATCCGCCGCCGTGAGCCCGGGCGTCCGCTGATCCGAGCGGGCGAGGGTATAGCTCGCCCATCCGGTGAGGCGGCCGCGGGTCTTTCTCAGGAGGAATTCCACCCCGTACCCGCGTCCCTCGCCCGGGAGAAGAAGCGTTTCGAGCCGCCGGCTGAAATAGATGTCCGCTCCGTCCACGTAGTCGATCAGGTGGCGCGCCCGCTTGTGGTAGACCTCTCCGGAAAGCGCGTAGCGACCCCCGGCGAGCGTGGTCACGTAGCCGAGCGCGAACTGGTCCGCGACATGCGGCTTCACGTACGGCCCCACGGGATCCCACAGGTCGAGCGGAGTGGGTGAGTTCGTGTTCGTCACCAACCGCAGGTACTGCCGCGTGCGGGAGTAGCTCGCCTTGAGCGACGCGGCGCCGCTGAGGCTGAAGCGCAATCCGAGCCGTGGTTCGAGGCCCCCGTAGGAGACGATCGTCTCCCCGTTTCCGTACCGCGTGCTGTCCACGACGGCGCCGGGCTCGTACCGGCCCAGCGCCGGACGATATACCACGGGCGCGTCGTTCTCGTAGCCGTAGACGGTGGCCGCACCCCGGCGGATGAAGCCGGCCGCCCGAAGCCCGTAGCGGAGCCCCAGGCGCCCGATCTCCGTTTCGTGCTCGATGTACGCCTCGGGAGCGATGCCCTTCCGGGACTCGAACTCCGTCGCGATCACCGCGGAGCCCTCGCCGGGGGCGATGTTCGCGGGCTGGATCTCGTAGCTGCGGAGCCCCAGTCCGAACTCCAGCCGATCCGACGGGCCCACGTCCCACGATTCGTCGACGGTTACGCTGAAGTTGCGGATCCCCGCGTCGAGCGAGGCGGATTGCGCGTTGAAGTTGTTCTGTATGTGATACTCGTAGTCGCTGTAGGTCACGGTCAGGTGGGAGAAGACCGGGCCGAACACGTGGTTCCAGCGCAGCGTGCCCGTTGCGTTTCCCCATGCCGCGGAGGCCTGGGTGCCGATCCGCAGCCGGTCGCGGCCGAAGTAGCCGGAGAGCATCACCTGGCCGGTGGCGCCGTAGCGCGCGTTCGCCTTGGCGTTGAGGTCGTAGAAGTAGGCGGCGCTCTCCTGGATCGAGGGGTCGCTCGACAGGCCCAGAAAAAGGTCCGCGTAGGTGCGGCGGCCCGCGACGAGCCAGGATCCCCTTCCGTCGAAGAGGGGTCCCTGGAGACTCAGGCGGCTGGAGAGGAGGCCGATCGTCGCCGCCCCCTCGAACTCGCGCGAGTTCCCCTCGCGCTGGTGGATCTCCAGCACGGAGGAGAGCCGGCCGCCGTAGCGGGCCGGGATCCCGCCCTTGTAGAGGGTGACGTCCCCCACCGCGTCCGAGTTGAAGGTCGAAAAGAGGCCGATGGCATGGGCCGGATTGAACACCTCGGAGTCGTCGAGACGAATCTGGTTCTCGTCGCCCGCGCCGCCGCGCACGTTGATCGCGGTCGTCGCGTCGTTCGCCGTGCTGATGCCGGGATAGAGGGTCAGCGTGCGGACCGGGTCCGCCTCCCCGAGGACAAGCGGGAGTTCGGAGAGGGATGGGACATCGAGCCGGACGACGCTCATGTCCAGGCTCGCCGGGTCGAGGTCGGGAGGTTCCCGGTCGGTGGTCACCGTGAGTTCCGACACGACGACCGGCCTGAGGGGGAGCGCAAAGTCGAGCGAGGTCGTCTCCCGGAGATCCACGGCTTCGGTCACGGTCTCGTAGCCGAGGCTGGAGACGCGGATCGAATACCGGCCGGGAGGCAGTTCGACCGAGTAGAACCCGAACCGGTTCGTCCCGATGATGAGGCCACGCTCTTCGATGTCTAGCCGGGCGGCCCGGATCACCTCGTCGTTCTCCGCCACCCGCACGTAGCCCGAGAGGCGGACCGGCTCCGGTTCCTGGGCGTAGGCTCCGCCGGCTCCCGCCGCCGCCACGGCCCCCTGGGCCAGGGCCAGGATCGTCAGCGCCGCTCTGCTCCGGAAACGAATGACGACCTCCCTCGCCCGCTCGTCCGCGGAGTTCAGCCGGGAAGCGTGAGGACCTGGCCCGGGTAAATCCGGCTACCGCTCAGGTTGTTCGCGGATCGGAGACGGGGCACGGTCGTGGCGTGGCGACGGGCGATCTCCCAGAGCGAATCGCCCGGCCTCACCTCATAGCGCCCTCCGCCGGCGACGTACTGCTGCTGCGCGCGTGTGATTCGCTCGACGTACGCGGCGTACTGCTGCGGGAAGATTGCCACGTGGTAGTGCGGGGGGCGCCGCTCCAGAGTCGCCTCGAGCACCCCCGAGCCCTCGAGCTGGAGCAGCACGCGCTCGAGCCACCCGCGGCACTTCGGGTCGGGGCGTCGCAGGTCGAGCGCCATGCCGGTGGGGTGTACGGAGCGGGGGGAGGCGTTTTGCGGCTGCTTGTTCTTCGGGCGCGTCAGGCTGGTGACGACGAGCCGCTCGCCGCAGGCGCTCCGGTACTGCCGGGCGAGCCGCGAGATGAACAGGTTGACCTCGGGCCGGGCGTAGGGGAACGAGAGATCGTGGAGTACGTAGTCCGCCGAGGCGGGCACTCGCACGAGATAGCCGGCGTTGACGAAGCGCTCGATCTGCGCGGGCGTGGCGATGTACGTGAAGTCGTGCGCGCGTGCGACGCGGTTCTGGCGGTCCAGCGAACTCGTGGACCCGCGGAGACTCTGTCCCGAGATCTCACCAGGCAGAACCGTAGCGAGAAGAACGGACGACACCGCAACGAAGGGACGCCACTTCCGAAGGGACCGCGCGCCGTGGCGCGGCGACATCGTCCAGGTTTTCACCATGCCTCCACCCCGCTGATCCACCCCACCCGAACTGCACCCGAACCTGAAATATAAGCCAGCAGAGCTTCGACGTTCAACTTTTAGTCTTGTCCAACGGCAAATGAGCCTGAACGCGGGGCCGGTTTCCAGCGGGAAGTGAGCCCGAAGGCCGGGGCGAAGAGATCATTGGAGGATGATCGTGACACTTCGCACCGAACGACTTCGCACCCTCGAACAGGTCCGGGCCTTCCTGGACGGCAATGAACCGGCGGACTTCGAGCTCGCCGACCGCACCTCGGCCTACGCCTTCGTGCGCCGCACGCTGGTCCGCTTCGAGTACCACGGCCTCGGGAGGCCCGACAAGGGACTGGTGAAGCGGTTCATCGAGAAGGTGACGGGCTTCTCCCGCGCCCAGGTGACCCGCCTCGTCCGACAGCACCGCCGGACCGGAAGCATCCGCGATCACCGCCGCAAGCCCCCGGCCAACGCCTTCCAGCGCCGCTACACGCCCCACGACGCCGCCCTGCTCGCCGAGGTCGACGAAGCCTTCGGACAGCCCTCCGGACCCGCCACCAAGGTGGTCCTGCAACGCATGCACGAGGTCTACGGCGACGAACGCTTCGCGCGCCTCGCCTCGATCTCCAACGGCCACATCTACAACCTCCGCAAGACCCGCGCGTACCGGACCGGCCGCCTCACCTTCCGCAAGACCCGGCCCACCCCGGTCCCCATCGGGGTCCGCCGCAAGCCGCGGCCCGACGGCAAGCCCGGCCATCTCCGCGTCGACACCGTCCACCTCGGCGACCGCGAGAGGCGCAAGGGCATCTACCTCATCAACGTCGTCGACGAAGTCACGCAGTTCCAACACGTTGGAGCCGTGCCGCGCATCACCCACCACTTCCTCGTCCCGCGCCTCGAAGCCCTGCTGTCCGCCTTCCCCTTCGCCATCCACGCCTTCCACGCCGACAACGGCAGCGAATACGTCAACGGCCGCGTGGCCGCGCTGCTCAACCAGCTCCACGTCGGCGTCTTCACCAAGTCCCGGCCCCGCCACCCCAACGACAACGCGCTGGTCGAGACGAAGAACGGCAGCGTCGTCCGCAAGTGGCTCGGCCACGTCCACGTCCCCCACGCCCTCGTCCCCCGGGTCAACGCCTTCCTCCACGACCACCTCTGCCCGTTCCTCAACTTCCACCGACCCTGCCTCTTCCCCACCGAAGTCGTCAGCCCCACCGGACGAGTCAGGCGGCGCTACCGGCAACAGGACGTGACCACGCCCCACGAGCGCTTCAAGGCCCTGCCCGGCGCCGAAGCCTTCCTCCGGCCCGGCGTCACCCTCGGCGCCCTCGACCAACTCGCCGCCGCAACCACCGACCTCGCCGCCGCCCAAGCCGTCCGCCGCGCCCGCGACGAACTCTTCCGCACCATCGGCCAAGCCGGCAACTCCGCCGCGTGATCCGACTCGCGCCGACCGCCGGCTCGCCGGAGACCCTCCTGCTTCCCGGCCATCCTCCGGCTCGCCGGTTGCCTCTCTCCAACGTTCAGGGAGATAATCAAACCCCATCAACTGCCACCTGCTCCGGGCTCCGGCCTCACCTCTCGCGCCTCCCCCGGTTCAGGCTCATCTCCGTATTGGAAAAGACTCTTTTGCCGGTCGGGAAGCGTGCCGCGACGTCCTGGATCATGAAGAAACGCTCCCTCCGGGCGAGCGCTTCGCGGATGGCTTCGGAGTCGGCGCGGGCGAAGCGGATGGGCGTGCCGGGCCGGGCCTGCGCGAACGCGTCGAGCGCGACCGGGTCCACGGAGCCGAGCTTCGCGTAGCCGCCGATCGTGGGGCGGTCCCGCATGAAGACGAGCGGCAGGCCGTCGCCCGTGACCTGAACGGTCCCGTCCACGAGAGGCGTCGAATCGAGGACGCGCGGACCCGAACCCAGGGCGGGACCCGCCAGACGGCCCGCGGTTCTGTCGCTAGCCGGGTCGAGGGTCCATTCCGCGTCGAACACGCGCTCCCGGTCCGCCTTCGAGAACTCGGCCCACTCGTAGCCGACGATCAACGGCAGCGTCAGCGAGGCCGTCTCGGGCGGGACGAGTTCGCGGGGCACGCGCCGCACCGGACAGGCGCGCCCGGGGTCGCCCCAGCGGAGCGGTTCGCCCGCGCGCAGGGCCCGGCCGAGCAGCCCCGGCCATCCGTCGCGCACGACGGCCGACGCGGAGCCGAACGCCGTGCGGACATCGAGGCCGCCGGGGAACGCGACGAAGGCGCGCATGCCGGTCGCGCTGTAGCCGAGCCGGAGCACCTGGCCCGGCCGTGCCCGGACGGTGCGCCAGGTCCCCGTTTCGACGCCGTCGAGCGTGGCGGCGCAGTCGGCCCCCGCCAGCGCCACCGCCGTCTCCACGGCGAAACGCAGGGCGAAGCCGCCCAGGGTGACCTCGAGCGCGGCCGCCGCCGGATCGTTGCCCAGCAGCCGGTTGGCCCAGAGGTAGGCGCGCTGGTCCATCGCGCCCCCGGGAGCCAGCCCGGCGCGGCGACCGGTCCGCCGGCCAAGATCCTGGATCGTGCACAACGGCCCGGGGCGGTCCACGACGCCGTGCGGGCTCATCCGCCCGCGGCCTCGTACTCGTCGCGGTCCATCGGGCGGAACCGGACCGAGCCGCCCGGTCGAAAGCGCGCGATCCGCTCGGCGGCGTCGGCGAAGAGCGCCGAGGGCACGCGGCCGATCAGACGCCAGCCGCCCGGCCCCGCCGCGGGATAGACGCCGGTGCGCCGGTCCGCGATCCCCACCGACCCCGCTTCGACCCGAGGCCGGGGCGTCGCGAGGCGCGGCATCGCGATCCGCGCGTCCACGTCGCCCATGTACGCGAACCCCGGCGCGAAGCCGGTCGCGAGGACGGCGTACGCCGCGCGGCTGTGGAGCCGCGCCACCTCCGCCACGTCCACGCCCGCGTTCGCCGCCACGTCCTCGAGGTCGGGGGCCAGTTCCGGGTCGTAGCACACCGGCAGCGAAACGGGGTCGCCCGCGTCGATCCGGGGCGTCTCCGCGAGGCATGCTTCGGCGGCCGCGGCCAGCCTGGACTCGACCTCCGTCGCGTCCCAACTGTGAGGCGACCCCTCGATTAGCAGCCGGCTAAAGGCCGGAATCGTCGCGCGGAGATCCGGCAACGCGTCGCGCGCGAGGCGTTCGAGTTCGAGAACGCGAGCGATGCCGTCCCGGTCGGGCGCCACCGGAAGCGTGACCAGGGCGCTCACGGGCCCCGGGAAGGTGATCACCGGCGATCTACGTCTTCCGCGGCACGAGTTCGCGGATGCGGCGGAGCACGGCCGTGGCGGAGGGGTTGTCGCCGTGAACGCACAGCGTCTCGGCCGCCACGGGCAGAGGACCCGCGGGCGTCTCCACGAATCCATCGACGAGATTCGCCACGTGGCCAGCCACGGCGTCCGGGTCGGAGAGGACGGCGCCGTCGATCCCGCGCGCCTGAAGGTGCCCGTCCGCCGCGTAGGCCCGATCCGCGAAGGCCTCGAACGCCAGCGTCAACTCCGTGTGCTCCAGCATCGCCGCGTGCCGCTCGCGCTCCGGCGTCGCCTGCAGCACGAACGCGAGCGACGGATCCAGCGCCGCCACGCCCTCCGCCAGCCGCGTGAGAAGCCGGTCGTCCTTCATCATGGCGAGGTACAGCGCCCCGTGGGGCTTCACGTGCCGCAGCCGGACGCCCAGCGCAGACGCGATGCCCCGCAGCGCCCCGATCTGCGCCTGCACTTCGAGCACCAGCGAGTCGAGCGGCCAGTCCAACCGCAGGCGCCCGAAGTTCCGCCGATCGGGGTAGCCCGGATGCGCCCCCGCCTGCACGCCGTGCTCAGTCGCCAGTTCGAGCGTCCGAGCCATCGTGTCGGGATCCCCGGCATGACCGCCGCAGGCGATATTCGCCTGGTCGATGAGCGGCATCACCGCTTCATCCGCCCCCTTCTCCCAGGGCCCGTAGCTCTCGCCCATGTCGCAGTTGATCAGCATGCGGGAAGATACCCGCGCGGGACGGGCGTTCGCACCTGCGTCTCGCCACGACGCCGCCCGGGACGCGGCATGGCTGGCGGCGCGCCGTCCGCCAAGCGAGAATCCCTTGTAGGCTGGTTTGCCGCTGCGTTTGTCAACGGGAGTCGGTGCAACATGATGCGAATTCTCACCCGGATACCGGCGATCGCGGTTCTGTCCGCGCTCGTCTTCGGGCTCGCGGCCGCGGATGCGCGCGCGCAGGACGAACATCTCGAGACTGCGAAACGCGTGCTGTCGAGCGTCCCCCTGTTCGACGGACACAACGACCTCCCCTGGGCGATCCGGAACGCGGAAGCGCCCCGCGACGTCCGCGCCTACGACATCTCGCGCCCCACGCCGGGCCACACCGATCTCGCCCGACTTCGGGCCGGCGGCGTCGGGGCCCAGTTCTGGTCCGTCTACGTCCCCTCCTCGGTCATGTGGGACGGCGGCGGCGCACGCATGCAGCTGGAGCAGATCGACATCGCGCTCCAGATCATCTCCGATCACCGGGAGGACCTGGGGCTCGCGCTCACCGCCGCGGATGTGATGGACCAGTTCCACCGCGGCAAGGTCGCCTCGATGCTCGGCATGGAGGGGGGCCACGCGATCGAGAACTCGCTCGGCGCCCTGCGGGCCTTCTACGCGCTCGGCGTCCGCTACATGACGCTCACGCACAGCGCCAACCTCCCCTGGGCCGACTCCTGCTGCGCGCTGCCCGAACTCGGAGGACTCTCCGCCTTCGGCAAGGAAGTCGTGCGCGAAATGAACTGGCTGGGCATGCTGGTCGACATCTCGCACGTGTCGCCGGGAAGCATGCACGACGCGCTCGACGTGACCGAGGCGCCGGTCATCTTCTCGCATTCCTCCGCCCGGGCGGTGACGGACCACCCGCGCAACGTGCCGGACGACGTGCTGCGCCGGCTGCCGGAGAACGGCGGCGTGGTCATGGTCACGTTCGTCGAGTCCTTCGTGAACCAGGAGGTCGCCAACTACGTCGGCCCGCAGGAAGGACGTCCGCGCGCCACGATGGCCGATGTCGTGGCGCATATCGAGCACATCCGCGAGGTGGCGGGCATCGACCACGTCGCGATCGGGGGCGACTACGACGGCATCGACCGGGGGCCGGTCGGGCTGGAGGACGTATCGACGTACCCCGCCCTGTTCGCCGAACTCTCCCGTCGCGGATGGACCGAATCCGAACTCCGGGCCCTCGCGGCCGACAACCTGCTTCGCGTCATGCGGGCCGCCGAAGCGACCGCGCGCCGGCTCCAGGCCGAGCGCGATCCCTCCATGGCCACGATCGAAGAACTGGACGGGCTGGTGCCGTGAGACCCGCCGTCCCCAACCGAGAGGAAAGATCCATGAGAACCGCACTGCGCAGACGAACTTCGACCGGACGGGCCCTTCCGCTTGGAGTGATCGCGGTCCTCTTCTCCGCGGCCTCCGTCGCCGCCCAGGACGTCGCGGGCATCGTGCTCGTGGAGCCGTTCAAGGTGGGGACGTTCGCGATCAGAGACGTTCCGCGCGTCGGGCTCGTGCTGCGTGACGCCTTCGTGGTCGACATCGAACTGGCGAACGAAGTCCTCGAGCGGAACCGCGCGTATCCGAGGGTGCCGGCGCCCACGGACATGCTCGACCTCATCGGCCGCTACGAGTACGGCCTCCAGCGGCGCCTGTACGAGATCGTCAACGAGACGATCGCCTATCAGCGGCTCTCCGGCCCCACTCGCGCGGACTACGTCTACGAGGTCGATGAGGTCCGGATCCTTCCGCCGATCATGTATCCGGGCAAGATCCTGAACGCGGCGAGCAACTTCTACAGCCGCGTCGCCGCGGACGCGCCCGAAGGCGAGCAGGAGGAGGCGGTCCGCCAGCGCCGTGAGAACCGGGGCGTGCCCTACCTTTATCTCAAGCCGTCGCGCGGCGCCGTGGTCGGGACCAGCGAGCGGATCGTGATTCCCCACGGCCGGAGCCAGACCGACTGGGAGGTCGAACTGGGCGTCGTCATGGGGCGGGCGGCGAAGTACGTGGCCTCCGAGGATGCCCAGGCGACCGTATTCGGGTACACGGTGACGATCGACGTGTCCGACCGCGGCGGGCGTCCCCCGGGCGGCAACCCCACGCCTTCCGACTGGCTGGTCGAGAAGGGGCACGACACGTTCGCGCCCATGGGCCCGTGGATCGTCCCGAAGGAGTTCTACGGCGACCCGATGGAGATGCTGCGGCAGACGCTGGACGTCGGCGGCGAGCGCATGCAGGAGGCGACCGCGGGCGACATGATCCACTCGCTGTGGGAGTTGATCGAATACGCGTCCTCGATCGTGACGCTGTTCCCGGGCGACGTGATCAACCTCGGCACCTCCGGCGGAGTCGGCGCGGGCGAGGCGCGATTCCTGCAGCCGGGCGATGTCGTCACGGCGACGATCGACGGGATCGGCACGATCGAACTCCCCGTGGTGGAGGGGCCGGAGCCTCTCGGCAACATGGGCGTCCGGCTGCCGCCCGTGAGCACCTACCGGCGGGATCCCGGCTCATGAGGGCGCTGCTGGCGGCCGCGGCCCTGGCGTTCTCCGTTCCGCTGTCCGCCCAGGCAGGACCGGAGATCGAGATTGCGGAGCCCTTCAAGGTGGGGACGTTCGAGATCGACGGCGCTCCGCGCGTGGCCCTCGTGCTGCGCGACGCGCTGATCGTCGACATCCAGGAGGCGAACCGGGAGCTCGAGCGAAACCCCGCCTATCCGCCCGTCCCGCCGCCGGCCGACATGATCGACCTCATCGGCCGCTACGAGTACGGGGTCCGGCTCCGGCTGTACGAGATCGTCAACGACCTCGTGGCCCGGGGCGGGCTGTCCGGGAGCGGCAGAGCCGACTTCGTCCACGATCTCGGGGACGTGCGGGTCCTCCCGCCCATCATGTACCCGGGGAAGATCCTGAACGCGGCGGTCAACTTCTACAGCCACGTCAACGAGGCGGGCACCGAGGAGGAGCGGCGCGAAGCCCGCCGCCAGCGGCGTGAGAACCGGGGCGTGCCCTATCTCTTCCTGAAGCCGACGCGCGGCGCGGTGATCGGAGCCGACGACCGGATCGTGATCCCCTTCGGCCGGGACCGCACGGACTGGGAGGTGGAACTCGGCGCTGTGATCGGGCGCAGCGCCAAGTACGTGGATGCCCAGGGTGCCGAGGACCATGTGTTCGGGTACACGGTGACGATCGACGTGTCCGACCGCGGCGGCCGCCCGCCCGGCGGCAACCCCATGACGTCGGACTGGTTCGTCGGGAAGGGACACGACACGTTCGCGCCCATGGGTCCGTGGATCGTGCCCAAGGAGTTCTACGGCGACCCGATGGAGATACTGCGCCAGACGCTGGACGTGGGTGAGGAGCGCATGCAGGAGGCGACCGCGGGGGACATGATCCACACCCTGTGGGAGCTGATCGAGTACGGGTCCTCGATCGCGACGCTGTTCCCCGGAGACGTGATCAACAACGGCACCTCGGGCGGCGTCGGCATGGGCACCGCGGTGCGCGGCGAGACGCGATTCCTGCAGCCCGGCGAGGTCGTCAGCGCCTCGATCGACGGCATCGGCACCCTGACGCTGGAGGTGGTGGCCGAGACGGAACCGCCCGGCGGAACCGGCGCCCGGCTCCCGGCCGTCCGCAGCTATCGGGGCAACCGCTAGCGTCACGGGAGCTCCTGCTCGGAGCGGCGGATGACGCCCAGGCCCGCGTTGGGGTTGTGGATGTGCACGGCCCTCGTCGTCGGGAGCATGGTGGGCTCGGGCGTCTTTCTGCTGCCCGCCTCGCTCTCGCCGTACGGCGGGATCAGCATCCTCGGCTGGCTGGTGAGCGCGGGCGGGGCCATGTGCCTGGCGCTCGTGATGGCCAGGCTGGGCGCGTTGATTCCGAAGGTCGGCGGCCCGTACGCCTTCGCGCGCGAGGGTTTCGGCGATTTCATAGGATTCTGGGTCGCGTGGTCCTACTGGATCTCGCTGCTCACGGCCAATGCCGCCCTCGCCGTGGCGACCGTGAGCTATGCCACCGTCTTCTGGCCCAAGCTGGGCGCTTCTCCCGTCGCCGGAGGCGTCGCCTCCCTCGTCGCGCTCTGGAGTCTGACGTTCGTGAACGCCTGGGGCGTGCGCACGGCGGGGCACGTGCAGCTTGTCACAACCGTGCTCAAGCTCCTGCCGCTGGCGGCGATCGGGACCATCGGCTTCCTCTACTTCCAGCCCGAGCACTTCCGGCCGTTCAACCCCGCCGGGGGCAACCCCATCGCCGCCGTTACGGCGACGGTGACGCTCACGCTGTGGGCCTTCATGGGACTGGAGGCCGCGACCGTCCCCGCCGCCGACGTTCGGGATCCCGCGCGCACGATCCCGCGGGCCACGATCCTCGGCACCGTGATCGCGGCGTTGATCTTCATCATCAGCACGTCCGCCGTGATGGGGATCATCGCGCCGGCGGACCTCGCACTCTCCACCGCGCCCTTCGCGGACGCGGCCGGATCGATCTGGGGGAACGCCGGCCGGCTCGTGATCGGAGCGGGCGCCACGATCGCCTGTTTCGGCGCGCTCAACGGCTGGATCCTGCTCTCCGGCCAGCTTCCGCGGGCCGCCGCGCAGGATGGCCTCCTTCCCGCCGCCTTCGCGCGGCTCAGTCCGCGCGGCACGCCGTCCTTCGGGCTCATCTTCGCGGCGGGCGTCGCGACGATCCTCATCTCGATGAACTACACGCGCGGCCTCGTCCAGGCCTTCACGTTCCTCATCCTCCTCTCCACGCTCGCGACGCTGCTCGCCTACGTGTTCGCGAGCGCGACCGCCCTGCTCTTCGCCGTGCGCGAACGCTTCGCCGTGAGGGACCACGCGCGGGAGCCGCGGTCCCACGGCACGGCGGCCCCCGTGGGGCGGCTGATCGTGGCCGTCCTGGCCTTCGGGTTTTCCTTCTGGGCCATCGCCGGGGCGGGCCCGGAAATCGTGTTCTGGGGCTTCCTCCTCCTCGTGGCGGGCGTCCCCGTGTTTGTCGTGATGCGGGCCCGGGGCGGCTGACTCCCGCTCAGTCGCCGGCGGCCGCGCGCTCGAGAATCCGGAGGAACTCGTCCAGGGCGGTGCGGCCCTTGTCCCGCGCGTAGTAGCGGCGCACCTCGCGATACCGGTCCGCCGTGTCGAGCTTCATCCCCTCCGTCATCACCCACTCCTGGATGGGCGCCGGCCGGGGACCCCACCACCCACGCTCGCGGAGCGCCTCGTCGTAGACGATGAGGACCGGAATGGACCGGCTCGTCCCGTTCGTCAGATGGGCGTCCATCAGGTCCGGGTTCTCGTCCCGCAGGAGGACGCGCAGTTCGATGTTCCCGGCGGACTCCGCCAGGCGATCGAACACGGGGAGGGTGTTGATCGCGTCCCCGCACCAGTCCTCGGTGAGCGCGATGACGTTCCACCGGCCTGGGATGGCGCGGGCGCGTTGCCGGGTCTCCTCGTCCACCACCGCGCGGCGGGCCAGCGCGTGCCAGAGCTCGCGGTTCTTCTCGACCGTCTCCAGGTACTCGGAGAACGTCGGGGCGCTGTGGAATCGGTTTCGGTTCAAGCTCGGGAACCCTCGTGCTGCGGTCGGTGCGGGGGCGGCGGCGCCGACGATGCCTGTGGCGCCGCGGCCAGCGAAGGTACGGGCGCCCACGTAGCTTCAGCCAGATGAACGGGCGGGTGCAAACCGAAGCGAGGTTCGGCGTCTCGAGCATGGTGGCGCCTCTGCGGCGCGTGGCGATGCGCCGGCCCGGCCGGGCGACGCTGGAGGCCGATCCGGCGCGCTGGCACTACGCGGGGCCCATCGAGCCCGACCGGCTGCTCCGCCAGTACGATGCGATCGCGGCGTGCGTCGCGGCCTCCGGGGCGGAGATCGAGTGGATCGAGGGCACGGAGGACGACGGGCTCGCCGACGCGATGTTCCCCTTCGATCCCTCGTTCATGACGCCCGGCGGCGCCATCCTGCTGCGGCCGGGGAAGGCGTTGCGGCAGCCCGAGGTGGCGAGCCACGAGGCGCTCTATCGGCGTCTCGGCCTGCCCGTGATCGGCGCCATCGAGGCCCCGGGGGTCGCGGAAGGCGGGGATCTGATGTGGGTCGACGAACGCACGCTCGCGGCGGGGCGCGGCTTCCGCACCAACCAGGCGGGCGTCGACCAGCTCCAGGCCATGCTCGCGCCACTCGGGATCGAAGTCCGGGCGTTCGATCTCCCGATGTGGCACGGAAGCGCCGCCTGCCTGCACCTGCTCTCGCTCGTGAGTCCGCTGGATCGGGACCTTGCGCTGGTTTATCCCCGGCTCTTCCCGGTCGCGCTCCACGAGTTGATGCGCGAGCGCGGCATCCAATGCCTCGAGGCGGGGGATGAGGAATTCGCGGCCTCCCGGGGGATGAATCTCAACGTCCTCGCGACGGCCCCGCGGCGCGGCATCGCGCTCGACGGATTTCCGGAGACCCTCCGGCTGATGAGGGACGCGGGCTGCGACGTCACGTGCTTCGACGGCGACGCGCTCTGCATCCCGTGCGAGGGCGGCCCGACGTGCCTCACGCTCCCCATCCTCCGCGACGACCGCCCCTTCACACCGGGAACGAACCCATGAATCGGACCTTGAAGCGCATCGTCATCGGCATGCTCATCGTCATCGCGGGCCTGTTCGCGGTCGTCTACGGCGTCGGGAGTTCCCTGCCCCAGGACCATGTCGCGGCCGTGAGGGCCGGGTTCTCCGCTTCGCCGGAGGAGATCTTCGCGACCATCGCGGACTACCGGGCCTACCCCGAGTGGCGTCCCTCCATCGAACGCGTGGAGGAACTCCCGGCCCGCGACGGCAACCCCGCCTGGGTGATGCTCGACGCCACCGGCCCGCTTCCCATGGAGTTGACGGAGAGCGAGCCCCCGACCCGGCTCGTGACGACGATCCTCTCGGAGGGCATGCCCTTCGGCGGCCGCTGGATCTACGAGATCGAACCCGCGGCGGGCGGAGCGACCGTGACGGTCACCGAGGAGGGCGAGGTGTACAGCGCCGTCTTCCGCTTCGTGAGCCGCTACATCATGGGCCACCACGCCTCGGCGTCGCTCTTCCTTACCGACCTCGGCGGCCGCTTCGGCGAGGACGTCACCGTGGACGTGGTCCGTTAGCCGACTCCGTCACCGGAATCGGTCGCCCGATTCCGTCAGCCGGCGAAGAACTCCCGGATGCCGCTGAGGCACATCTGGCAGCCGATGGCGAGCAGGATCAGGCCCGAGAAGCGCTCGAAGATCCGGATCGCGCGGCGGCTCAGCGCGTGCGAGAGGAAGCTGGCCGCCAGGAGCACCGCGAGCACGCCCACCGACGCGACGAACACCGCGGTGAGCGTGGCGACGGGGATCCCGATCAACGCGCCGGCCTCATCGAGCGCCAACGTGATCGCGGCGGTGATCGACGCCGGCCCCGCGATCAGGGGCATGACGAGCGGAACCCAGAGGTGGTCTTCGGTCTCGCCCGGATCCCGGCGTACGCCCGTGATCCCGAATCCGGCGCCGCGGAGCATCTCCAGCGCGGCGAGGATGACGACGAGGCCGCCCGCCGTCCGGAACGCGGCGAAGCTCACGTCGAAGAGGTCCAGGATGCGCGCGCCGGCCACGGTGGCGACGGTCAGCACAATGAGCACGCCGACGGCGACCTTCACCGCCGCGCGCCGCAGTTCCGCGCGCGAGAACCCGTCCGTCGCCGCGAAGAAGAAGGGCAGCTCGGCGAGCGGGTTCGTAAGCGCGATGAGGGCGATGGAGCCGTAGAGAATCTGGTCGATCACGGGGACACGATATTCCCGCCCGCCCGCCGGCGCGACCTTCGCACCCGTGGCCGGAAACGCGCGAATCCCGCATGTTGGCAGGGTTCCAGAAACCTGTCGTCCGGACTCCGGGGGAAGCCATGAAGCGCCTCACGTTCGCGGCCATCGCGCTCGCCCTGCTCGCACCGGCAGCCACCGCTGCCCAGCAGGAGCGGTCCTACGATTACTTCGCTCCGCAGCGGGAGATGATCCAGCGCGGCGTCCAGGCCATCCTCCAGTGCAACGGCCTGTTCACGGGAGACCGGACGCTGGAGCAGGTCTTCGAGCAGGAACTCGCCTACCTGCGCGACCCTGTCGGGACGGCCGAGGGCGGCGACTACGTCGTCGACTGGGAGAGGAAGGCGGTCGCGATCGGCGAACCCGGCGCGATCCCGACCATGAGGGCGGCGTTCCGCGAGGGCGTCGGCTGCGTGATCCTGTCGCCGGAGCAGACCTTCGACGACATCGACGACCTCCCGATCCTGACCACGACCCGGCCGGACGGCAATTCGGCGGGGGCGGCCTGGCCGGACGGCGACCTCGTCATGAGCCGCCCGCTTCCGCGCGGTGTCGATCCGGTGGCCCTCGAGGCCGCGTCAGACTGGACCTTCGATCGCGAATCCCCGGAGCAGGTGACGCTCAGTCTCATCGTCCTCCACGACGGGGAGATCATCCACGAGCGCTACGCTCCCGGCGTGGACATGTTCACGAAGACCCGCACCTGGTCGACCGCGAAGAGCATCGCCTCGACCCTGATCGGCATGCTCGTCGACGAGGGGAAGCTGGCGCTCGACGAGCCCCTCCCCTTCGACTGGCTGCCCGAGAACGCGGGCTCTCCGGAGAACGACCCCCGGCGGGAGATCACGCTCCGTCACGTCCTCAACATGTCCAGCGGACTCTATCCCGTGGACAGCTGGGGCATGGAGTACGCGACCGGGTCGGGCTTCTCCTACTGGGCCGGAGAGAGTTCGGTGCACGGCGCTCGCAACCGCTCGCTCATGCAGGAACCCGGGACGTTCTGGGACTACGAGAACTACGACACGCTGCTCGGCGTGTACGCGATGAAGCAGGTGATCGGCGACCCGCAGGCCTACCTCGAGTTCCCGCGGGAACGCCTCCTCGACAGGATCGGGATGCGGAACACGCTCCTCAGCACCGACCGCTTCGGCGACTTCATCATGAGCAGCCAGGTCTACACGACGGCCCGGGACCTGGCCCGCTTCGGGCTCCTCTACGCGCAGAACGGGATGTGGAAGGACGAGCGCCTGATCTCCGAGGAGTGGATCGACTTCGTGCGGACGCCGGCCCCCGCCACCTCCGAGACCGGCAACTTCTACGGCGGCCAGTTCTGGCTCGTGCCGGACGACCGCACGGACGTGCCGAAGGACGCCTACTCCACCGCCGGCAACCGCGGCCAGTTCGTCGTCATCGTCCCGTCGCACGACGTCGTCATCGTCCGGCGAGGGCTCGATTACGGCCGGCAGGGCTTCGACCGGTGGGACATGACGCGGGAGGTCCTCAAGGCGTTCGAACCCGTCGCCACGAACCCCTGACGCCACACGGCACCGGGGTCGGGTCCAGCTAGGGTCAGACCCAGCGGCCGCCGTGGAGTTGGAGGACGAAGGGGTTGGTATCGCGCTCCAGCGCCACGGTGGTCTCCGGGCCGTGGCCGGGGTAGAGGCGGGTCTCGGGCGGTAGCGTCAGCACCTGCGACCGGATGGACTCCATGAGCACGCCGTAGTTCCCGTTCGGGAGATCCGTCCGTCCGATCGACCCGCGGAAGATCACGTCGCCCACGAGCGCGACGGGGTGCAACGTGGAGACGAAGATCACGTGCCCGGGCGCGTGGCCGGGCGCGAACAGGACCTCGAATTCCGAGCCTCCGAAGACGATGTTCGTGCCGGGGACCAGGTCGATGTCGGGCGGCGGCGGCTCCACGCAGGGCACGCCGAACGCGAGGGCCTGGTTCGCGATGTTGTCGTAGAGCGGCCGGTCCAGCGGGTGGAGGTAGATGGGGGCCCCGGTCTCCGCCTTCGCCTCCTTCAAGCCATCGATGTGATCCAGGTGGGCGTGTGTGACGAGGAGTGCCGCGATGTCCAGGTCGCGGGCGCGCGCCTCGGCCAGCGCCTCGGGTGTCGCGGCTCCGGGATCGACCAGAAGCCCGGTGCGGCCGTCCTCGCACACCACAAGCAGCGTGTTCTGCACGAAAGGTCCGCCTGTGAACGTCAGAATCTCGATGTTCTCCCCCTCGATCCAGCAGCCGGTGGCAAGAGCCCCGCTGCGTTCGAGCGGTGCTCCGGCGGGTGAGGCGGAGTCTATCCGCGGCGCTGCGGGGCGGCAACGGAATTTCGGCGGATCTTCACGGATTTGCGCGCCGCGAGGCGCCCCGCGATGATGGCGCGATGAACCTCACCCCCCGCCGCGCGGACCTCGCGCGCATGCTGGATCTGGCCCTCCCGATCGTGACGGTTCAGGTCGGCATCATGATGCTGGGCGTCGTGGACACGCTCATGGTCGGCCGCCTGTCGGCGACCGATCTCGCCGCCGTCGGCCTGGGCAACATCTACTTCTTCCAGATCGCCGTGTTCGGGATGGGCGTGCTCATGTCCCTCGATCCCATCGTCGCGCAGGGCGTGGGGGCGGGGGACCATGAAGCCGCCGCCCGGGGGATTCAGCGGGCGTTCGTCCTCACCCTGTTTCTGACGGCGATCACGTCCCTGCTCTTCCTGCCCGCGGCGCGCGTGTTCGCCCTGCTGCGGCAGCCCGCGGATGTCGTGCCCGTGGCCGGCGGATACGCGCTGGGGTCGATCCTCGGGATGCTCCCCTTCTACGCGTTCGTCGTGCTCCGGCAGAGTCTGCAGGCGATGCATCGCGTGGCGCCGATCGTGTGGACGATCGCGGGGGCGAACGTCCTGAACGCCTTCCTCAACTGGGTGCTGATCTACGGCAATCTCGGGGTTCCGCGGTTGGGGGCCGTGGGCTCGGCGTGGGGGTCGAGCCTGGCGCGCTGGTGCATGGCGGTCGCGCTTCTCTGGCTGTCCTGGTCCTCCATGCGTCCCTATCTGGGCCGGTTCCGGCGCGAGGCGCTCGATCGGGGCGCGCTCGTGCGCATGGTGCGGCTCGGCACCCCGATCGGCTTCCAGCAGCAACTCGAGTTCGGCGCGTTCGCCGTGATCGGCGTCATGATGGGCTGGCTGGGCACCGAGGCGATGGCGGGGCACCAGATCGCGCTCAACCTCGCCGCGCTCACCTTCATGGTGCCGTTCGGGATCGCGGCCGCTTCCGCCGTACGCGTGGGACACGCGGTCGGACAGGAGGACATGGACGGGGCGCGGCGGGCCGCCGCCGCGGGGATCCAGCTCAGCGGCGTCTTCATGCTCGCGACCGCGGGCGCCTTTCTCGCCTTCCCGCGCTTCTGGGCCGGCCTCTACTCGCACGATCTCGCGGTCATCGCGATCGCGGCCTCCCTGATCCCGATCGCCGGCGTCTTCCAGGTCGCCGATGGCCTCCAGACCGTCGCGGCCGGCGTCTTTCGCGGCGCCGGAAACACCTTCACGCCCTTCCTGGTCAACGCCCTCGGCTTCTGGCTGCTCGGCGTCCCGGTCAGCTACTTCCTCGCCTTCCGTGCCGACTGGGGCCCGCGCGGCCTGTGGTGGGGCCTGGCCGCCGGACTCGCCGTCGTGGCCGTCCTCCTCTTCGCCCGCCTGCGTCGAGTCCTCGGCCGCGAGGTGCGCCGGGTGGCCATCGACTCTACAACGTGACCGTAGCGCCGTGTGTCCGATCTAATGGATGACGGACGACAAGCGACGGATTTCATGAGTACACGACGACGGTTGCGGCAACGGTTCCAATTCTCCCTTCGGGCGGCCCTCCCGGTGGCCGTTGCGGGCTTCGCGCCGGCGGCGCTCGGCGCGCAGGCGGGGAATGTTCACTACCTGCGTTCGGTGCAGTTCGACTTCGAGGTGCCGGAGCGCATGGCGGCGTTCCGCGACCGCCTTGCGGCGCAGAACACGGCCTCCATGGTCCTCCGCTTCGACGGCGCCCGATCCATCATGATGCCGGACCCCGATGAGGAAGCGGCGGCCCCCCGCGGCGGCGCTCGCGACTCCGACCGCATGGATCGCCGCGCCCTCGGGCTGGCGATGCGGCTCAGAATGGGCTCGGCCTCCCGCAGCGACCAGGAGGATGTGGTTCAGGCCTATGTGGACTTCGGGAGCGGCGCGATGACGGAGACCCGCGAGTTCATGGGGCGCACGTTCCTGATCGCCGGAGACCGGCCTGCGTATGCATGGAAGCTCGGAACCGAACAGCGCGAGTTCCTCGGCTACATGGTGCAGCAGGCGACGGCCGTCCACGACGGATCGGAGATCGAAGCCTGGTTCACGCCCCAGATCCCGGTGCAGGCGGGCCCCGGCCAGTACGGCGGGCTCCCCGGCCTCATCCTCGTGCTCACGGTCGACGGTGGAGACCTCCTCTACTCGGCGACCGAGGTGAACCTCGATGGCCTCGGCGATGTCGCGATCGCCCCGCCGACGGACGGGGAGATGGTCACGCGCGAGGAGTACGAAGCCCTAGTGGCGGAGAAGCTCGAGGAGATCCGGGCCACGCGCGGGGCCGGCAACCGGCGCCGTCCCTTCGACGGAGGGCTCCGATGAGGCGGCCGGCACGGATCCTGGCGCTGCTCGCGATCGGGGTGGCGTTCGCGGCGGTCTCGCCCCGCGCCGCGGAGGCCCAGGCCGAGTACACCGTGAGCGGCGTGATCGCCGACACGGACGGCGCGGGGCTGAACGGCGCCATGGTCGTGGCGCTGGCGAAACCCGACTCGGTCCTCACCCGGTTCACGACCTCCAACGGAGACGGCGTCTTCGCCCTCGGAGATCTCGGACCCGGGGAATACATCCTGCAGGTCACCCTGCTCGGATACGGCACGGTGCGGCAGGACCTCTCCCTGGCGGGCGAGGACGTGAACGTCGGCACGATCAACCTCGAGGTGATGGCGGTGGAGGTGGACCCGCTCGTCGTCACCCTCGACCACGTCCCCTTCCTGAACCGGCGGGACACCCTCGGGTACAACGCGCTCGCCTTCCGGACCCGGCCCAACGCCACGGTGGAGGACCTCCTCCGGCAGCTTCCGGGGATCGAGGTCGAGACCGACGGATCGATCACGGCGCAGGGCGAAGAGGTCGAGAACGTCCTCGTCGACGGGCGGGAGTTCTTCGGGGGCGACCCCACGATGGCGACCCAGAACCTGCCCGCCGAGGCCGTGGAGAAGGTGGAGGTCTACGACAAAGAGTCGGACATGGCCGAGTTCACGGGCATCGCCGATGGCGAGGAAGAGCGGACGATCAACCTGGAACTCAAGGAAGAGGCGCGCTCGGGCTACTTCGGCCGCACGTCGGGCGGACTCGGGGCGGACGTGGACAACGCGTCCGCGGCGCCCGGATTCGGCGAGTCGGTGGCCGCGCGGCGGCTGGCCGGCGGCGAATCCGGGACGGTGGCCGGCGGGATTCCGTACGCGGGCGCCGTGTCGATCAACCGCTTTTCGCCCACCACGCAGCTTGCCCTCCTCGGGAGCGCGAACAACGTGAACCAGGCCGGGTTCGGGTGGGGCGACGCCATGTCGTTCGGCGGACGGGATTTCGGTCGAGGCGGCGGGGGCGACGACGGGCTCACCGAGACCCGCATGCTGGCGTTCAACGTCAACCACGACTTCGGCGGGAACGACGACCACTGGATCCGGACGAGCTACCGCATCAGCACGCTCGACAACTTCCAGAACGAGACGCGACAGCAGGAGCAACTCCTCGGCACGAGCGCGTCATCCCTCGTCGACCGAGCCACGCGCACGGACACCGAGAACTCGTCGCACCGCGTCAACCTGAACTCCCAGTTCACGCTCGCCGAGGGCCACGAACTGCGGCTGCGCGGAAATCTGAACGCCCGCGCCTCGCTCCTCGACCGCGTCGACTTCCAGGACACGCGCTCCGGCACCGGGCAGTTTCTCACGGCCGCGGCGACGAACTACGACGTGGACAGCGATGATGTGGGCGGCGATGCCCGGCTCACGTGGCGCAAGCGGCTCGACGACAGCGGGCGGAGCCTCTTCGCGGAGGCCCGGGTGAACCTCAGCGATTCGGACCGTCTGACGAACCTCGCGTCGTCGATCGAGGGCAACGTGGAGAACCCGCGGGCACGGGCCGGCGACGTACTGCAGGAGCAGACGAATGTCGGTCAGACGCTGACGCACTCCGTCCGCCTCTCGATGACCCAGCCCATGCCCTGGGAATCCATGCTCGAGGTCTACGGCGAGCGGAGCGCGACCGCCGAGGACGAGAACCAGTCGGTGTTCGACATCGGGCCTGACGGCCGCACGCTGAACCCTCTGCTCACCTCCGGGTTCGAGCGGACGTACAGCTATCTGCGCGGAGGTTTTCGCTTCAACCGCACGAGCGAGGCCGGACGGTTCGTGCTCGGACTGCGCCTGCAGGGCTCGAATCTGGAGGGGACGATCCTCGACCGGAGCGAGGAGATCGCCAACGGGTACACGCACGTCCTGCCCAACGCCGAATACCGGATGCAGGTCGACGACATGCGCACGCTCCAGTTCCGGTACTCGACGTCGACGCGCGAACCGCGCATGACGGATCTCCAGCCCTTCGTCGACAACCGCGACCCGCTGCGGATCCGGGTGGGGAACCCGGACCTGCAGCCCGAATACACACACCGCCTGCGGACGGAGTACCGTTTCTTCGACACGTTCAGCTTCGTCAACCTGTTCACGTGGGCGAACGTCAGCGTCACGACGAACGACATCGCCCAGTCCCGCACGGTGACGCAGCGGGGACTCCAGACGATCTCGCCGGTGAACCTCGGGAACGCGTGGTCGGCGAACGGCGGCGGAAGCTTCGGGCGGCCGCTGCGCTGGCTGGGCGGGCAGGTGGACCTGAACTACGATCTCCGCTACTCCAGTTCGAACGAGTTCGTGAACCAGGTCGAGAACCGGAGCCGGTCGCTGTCGCACACGTTCGGGATCGAGCTCGAGAACCGCGCCAAGGAGGACTACGACGTGCGCGGCGGCGCCAAGCTGACGCTCAGCGACGTCAGCTATTCCCTGAACGAGGAGTTGAACGAGGACTACGTCAACTCGACGCTGTACGGGAGCGCCGACTTCTACCTCGGTGCGTGGACGCTGGGTACGGAGTTCCAGTGGCGGCTCTACGACCAGGATCTGTTCGGCCCGGGGCGGAACGTCGCGCTGTGGGAGGCTTCGTTGCAGCGCCGCATCCTCAACGACCAGGCCGAGATCCGGCTGGTGGCGTTCGACCTTCTGGGCCAGAATCAGGGGGTGACGTACACGAACTCGCCCGGCTTCATCCAGGAGCGCCGGGTCGAGTCGCTTACGCAGTACGTGATGCTGAACTTCACCTGGTATCTCGGGAACCGTTCGATGGCCGGCGGGGGTGGCAGGGATCGCGGCGGAGACCGCTTCCGCAGGTAGCCCGAAGAGAGCTTCCGGCATAGCGCGGGGGTCGTCATGACCGAACCGACAGGCGGGCGCGTCGTCTCGCTGGACGCGTTCCGGGGCCTGACGATCGCGGCGATGATCCTCGTCAACAACCCCGGCAGTTGGGCCTACGTCTACGCGCCACTGGCCCACGCGGAATGGCACGGGTGGACCCCGACCGACCTCATCTTCCCCTACTTCCTCTTCATCGTCGGCGTCGCCATCCCCTTCTCCTTCTCGCGCCGCCTCGCGGAGGGCGCCGGACGGGGTCGGCTGTTCCGGCACGTGGTCCGGCGCTCGCTCATCCTCATCGGGCTCGGGCTCGCGATGCGGGCGATTCCCGACTTCGACCTGTTCGACATGCGCCTCTACGGTGTGCTGCAGCGGATCGGCCTCGTCTACTGCGCGGCGGCGGCGCTCTACCTGTGGGGCTCCGCGCGCGTGCGGTGGATCGCGGTGGGGGTGCTCCTCTTCGGGTACTGGGCCCTCGTCGCGGGAGACCTGACGCCGGACGGGAATCTCGGGGCCCGGATCGACCGGTTCCTCATGGGCGACCGGCTGTGGCAGGGAACGTGGGATCCGGAGGGACTCCTCTCGACGCTACCGGCCATCGGGACGTGCCTCCTGGGGATCTTCTGCGGCGAGTGGCTGCGGTCGGACCGCTCCGGCGGGGAGCTCTCGCGCGGAATGTGGATCGTCGGCGCCTGGCTCGTCGTGCTGGGATTCCTGTGGGACACGGTGTTCCCGATCAACAAGAACCTGTGGTCGAGTTCCTACGTCCTCTTCACGGCTGGGACGGCGCTCCTCCTGTTCGGCGCCATGTACTGGCTCATCGACGTGAAGCGGCTGCGCGGGGGGTGGGTGACGCCCTTCGTCATCTACGGAATGAACTCGATCGCCGTGTTCGTCGCCTCCGGCATGTTCGCCAAGACGCTGGCCCGGATCCGGGTCGGGGGCGACGGGGGCATGCCGCTGAGCGCGTGGCTGTACGAGAACGCGTTCCGGTCGTGGGCGGGCGACTACGGTGGATCGCTCGCGATGGCGCTGGCCCAGGTCACCTTCTGGCTGGGCATCATGTGGGTCCTTCACCGCCGCCGCATCTACATCAAGATCTGACCTGCGCGGGAGAACCTACGCTCCCGCCGCCGTGAGTTCCGCGAGCACACGCTCCGGGCGCAGCGGGATGCGGCGCATGCGCACGCCGGTCGCGTCGTGGATCGCGTTCGCGATCGCCGCGGGGACCGTGCGGTGCGAGGGCTCCCCCGCTCCGTAGTGCGGCAGGTCCGGCCGGTCCGGGTTCGGGTCGCCGTTCACGATCACGACATCGATCTGCTCGGGCGCGTCCCGGTGCGTCAGCGTCGGGTGCGTGCGCCAGTCGACGCTGGTCACCCGCTCGCCGTCGAACTGCACCTCCTCGTACAGGGTCCGGCTGATCCCGTGCAGGAGGTTCCCCTGGATCGTGCTTTCAAGACCGTCGGGGTTGATCACGAGGCCGCAGTCGTGCGCACACACCATGCGCTTGACCCACACGCGCCCGCTCTCCCGGTCGACCTCCACCTCCGCGACCGTCGCGACGGCCGTCTGTACGCGGTACCCGTAGGAGATGCCGCGCCCGGTGAGGATGGGCCCGTCGCCCGGCTCCCGGGGCGAGGGTCGCGGCTCCCAGCCGAACGCCTCGGCCGCCGCCTCGACGACGGCGATGGAGCGGGCCCGGCGGAACGTCGCGTCGTCCTCCGTCGTCCCGCGCAGGAGACGGAGGCGGAACTCGACCGGGTCCGCGTTCGCGGCCGCGGCCATCTCATCGATGAACGATTCGCCGGCGAAGGTCGTCTGCGGCCCGTTGGGGTCGCGCAGGTTGCCGGTGCGGAGCGGCGTCTCGAAGGCGAGCGGGAAGCGGACGGCCCGCGTCTCCTCCCGCCGGTTCGGGATGTGGTACATCTCGTCCGGGCCCCGGCCGCCGCCGGGAGACGGCCGCTCGGGCCGGATGCCCATGAGCTGGGCGATGAGCACCGTGTCGGCCTGGTTGTAGCCGACGTGCGCGTAGTTCGCGATCCGGGCGCGATAGTCGAGCGCGACCACGTTGCCGGCGTCGTCCAGCCCCCCGCGCAGGTCGATGGCGAAGGCCGGGCCCTTCGTGTCCCAGGCCGTCTCCTCGTGCCGCATCCACTGCATCCGCACGGGGCGGCCCAGCTCGCGGGCCAGGTACGCCGCCTCGAAGCCCGCGTCGTCCGCCGCCGTGCGCCCGTAGAGCTGCGGCCCCTCCATCCAGATCACCCGCACCCGCTCCGGCGGCATGCCGAGGAACTCGGCGATCCCTGTGCGGTGGCTGTAGGGCTTCATGTCGTTCGTGTAGACCGTCATCTGCCCGTCCGAGGGGTCGGCCACGGCGTGGGCGGGCCCGATCGCCGTGTGTCCCTGGAAGGGGATGTCGTAGCCGGCTTCAACGACCGACGCCGCGCCCGCCAGCGCCGCGTCGGGATCCCCCTCCACGCGGGGACGAGGAGATGTTCCGGTCCCCGCGCCGACCGGGGTCGCGCCCCGCATGTAGTCGAAAAGGTCCTCGGAGGACGGGAACGGCGCCGTTTCCGGCTGCTCCCACTCGAGGGCGAGGCTCTCCGCCGCCTGGATCGCCTGTTCCTCCCGCTCGCAGACGACCGCGACGTAGTTCCCCTCACGGAAGACGCGGATGAAGCCGGGGATGTCGCGCACCGAAGATTCGTCGATGGAGACGAGCCGCGCGCCCGCGAAGGGCGGCCGCACGTTCCGCGCGTGGACCATGCCGGGGAGCCGCACGTCGACCGCCCACTCGAGCGATCCGTCGACCTTGGCGGGGATGTCGTACCGCGGGACGGACTGCCCGACGATCTTCAGTTCCCGGACCGGCTTCACGGCCGCGAGGCCGGTCGTCTCGTTGACGTTCCTTCCCGTGAGGGCAACATCGAAGCGTCGGCCGCCGATCAGCTGGCCGTACGTGGCCGTGCGGGCGGGCTCCGCGGCCACGGAGATGACGCCTTCGCTGACGGCAAGTTCGTCGGCGGGGACCTCGAAGCGCTCCGAAGCCAGTTCCAGCAGGACACGGCGCGCCTCCGCCGCGACCCGCCGCGCCGCCAGGGCATCCCGCTCGATCGCGTCCGAACCGCCCGAACCGCCCTGGTCCACCGTCATGTCCGTGCGGCCCATGACGAGCGTGGCCCGGTCGTAGGCGAGGTCGAGTTCGTCGCACATCATCTGGCGCATGGCGGTCCCGGTCCCCTGCCCGCCGTCGGTCTTGCCGACGTAGAAGGTGGCCGTGCCGTCCTCGTGCACGACGAGCCACGAGTCGAGCTGGAGATAATCCGGGTCCGGATACGGGTTCGCCTCGCCGGGGTCGCCGGACCCGTTCCGGCCGATGCCGCCCACGCCGCTGAAGCCCACGCTGCTGAAGCCGAGGACGAAGAGCCCCGACGTCTTGACGAAGTCACGGCGGGAGGTGCTTCCCTCCCACGGGACGAGGGCCTCTTCCATCCCCGCCGGGAACTCCTCGGGGCGCTTCATCGGTTCGCCTCCGCGGCGCGTCTCACGGCGGACTGGATCCGGTAGTACGTCATGCAGCGGCAGAGGGCGCCGTTCATCCCCTGCCGAATCTCCTCGTCACTCGGGTCCGGATTGCGGTCGAGGAGCGCCTTGGCCGTGAGAATCTGGCCGTTCTGGCAGTACCCGCACTGCGGCACCTGCTCGTCGATCCACGCCTGCTGCACGGGATCCAGCTCTCCGTCGGCAGAGAGTCCCTCGAGCGTGGTGATCTCGCCCTCCGCGCGGGACACCGGCCGCATGCACGAGCGGATGGCGCGGCCGTCCATGAGGACCGTGCACGTCCCGCACTGGCCGAGGCCGCAGCCGAACCGGGGCCCCCTGAGTCCGAGGTCGTTCCGGAGGACGTAGAGCAGCGGGGTCGAGGGTTCCACGTCCAGCGAGTGCGTCTCGCCATTCACTCTGAGCGTAATCACGGTGCGACGCATTCGAAGCTGTCCTCCTGCTTCGGGTCTCCGGTGCCGTTGTAGGCGGCGTAGGCCGGCCACGGGCACACGGGCCGCTGCATCTCGACGCCGGACTCGCCGAACTTCGACGCGACGAGCCGCTCGGGGGCCTCGTCCTCCTCCACCCACGACTGGATGGCGGCGATCCAGTCGACGAAGTCGGGACCCGGGCCACCCGCGCAGTGCAGCACACCGGGCAGCATGAACAGCCGCGTGTAGTCGTCCGCCTCCTCGTCGCCCGCGGCCACGCTCTCGTAGTAGGCGATCGTGCCGCTGGCGGGAATCGCCGAGTCCGACCAGCCGGTCCACAGGATCAGCTTCCCACCCGCCGTCTTGAAGCCGCTCAGGTCCGTGTCCGTCGCGTTCAGGATCGCGCGGGCGCGGCGCGTGTCCTCCTCCCACGAGAAGTAGTCGCTGAAGTCGTACGTGGAGTAGTCGAACTCCGGGTCGTCGAAGATGATGTACTTGTACATCTGCGTGCCGAAGGCGTAGTGGAGGTTGGGTCCGGCCGGACCCAGCTGCATCTCGCGCCCCGTGACCCAACTCCTCCATCCGCCCTGGTCGGTCTCGCCCCCGAACGGGAAGCCGGGGTAAACGTGCCGATCTCCCACGCGGGCGCCGCCGTAGACCACTTCCGCGGCCGCCCGCTGTTCGTCGGTCAGTCCCTCGATCGAAGCGATGTCGATATCGCATGCCAGAGGGTTCGTCATGAACCCGTCCTCCACGCCGTCGTTCGCGTCGCACGCCTCGAGAATCGCGGCTTCGAGGATGGCCGCCGCCTCGTCGGTGATCACCGGGGTCGCGAGGTCGTTCGGATCGGGATACAGGGCCTGCTGGGTCTGGAGGAAGAAGGCGCCGAGGCCGGGCCAGTCGTAGGCCGGCGCCCCGGACACGATGCCGTCGAAGTCGTCCGGGTAGCGCTGCGACGACATCATCGCCTGGCCCCCGCCGCGCGAGCAGCCGATGAAGTAGGAGTATTCGATGTCGCGGCCGTAGAAGAGGCGGACGATCGTCTTCGCCGTTTCCGCCGTCACGTGCACCGCCCGGTGGCCGAAGTTCACCTCGCGGTCGGGCCGGTTCAGCGCCCAGCTCGCGTCGATGCCCGGGCCCTGGTGTCCCGTGTCCGTCCCCACCGTGGCGAACCCTCGGGTCAGGACCGAGACCGGCCCCGCGAACTGGAGCGCCTGGTTCTGTACGCTCCCCACGAACCCACCGCCGCCGCCCATGAGGAAGCGGCCGTTCCAGTCTTCGGCCAGCGGGAGGAGGAGTTCGAAGTGGATCTCCTCGTCGATCGTCCCGCGCACGCGGCAGTGCGCCGGGTCGTTGGCTCCGGCCTCGACCTCCGACACCTCGTCCAGCGTGAAACCGCTCCAGGACATGGCGGTCAGTTCATCGCACGCGAGGGCGGGGACGAGGTCGACCGTGGGGGCGGGAGCGAAGGCGGTCAGGGTCAGGACGGCGGCGGACGAAACCGCGAGGCGGCGCGACGGAGTCATGTGAGTTCCCCGGGTCGGAGTGTCCCGCGACTGGCGCCTCCGGGCCCGACCCTCGGGTCAGGGCTCGGAGGCGCAACCGAACGGAGTTACGGTGCCGCCGGGGACGCCGGGCCGCAACGGTCTCCGGCGCCGGGGTCGGGGATCAGCGCGGCCTGTCGGGCCACCGCAGACGGGCGCTACGGGCCTCCATGTGGGTCCGTAGCATTTGCTCCGCCTCGTCGCGCGTGATCTCGCCTGCCTCGAAGGCCGCGTGGAGCCGCCGGACCTCCATGGCCAACTCGGTCATAATCTCCTCCCATTCCTCCCACTCAATATCCGGCAACTCCTCGAGCTGCTCCGTCACATTTCCCAGACGCAGCCACAGATCCCTGGGGATCTCCTTTTCCGTGATTTCGCCCGATTGCAGGCGCTGGTCGAGCCTCTCGCGCGTGATTTCGATTTCCCGCTTGGCGTGCTCGAGGCGCTCGACCGTCGCGCGGATGCGCGCCTTGGCTTCCGGGTCGAGATCGACCGCCTGGAAGATCCCGTCTTCGTCCACGTATCCGAAGCCTGCTTCCGGGTCCACCGCCCATTTCCCCGCGTGGACCCGGTAGGTTCCATCTTCGTCCACGTACCCGATCTCCGCTTGCAGACCGACCGCTGCTTCCAGGCCGGCGGCAGCTTCGGAGCCGATGACGCCCTCCACGCTGACGACGCCTTCCGAACCGACGACACCCTCCACGCGCGAGGCGCGCTCGGGGTCGGTCGGGCTCTGCGGAATTGGGGTGTCGCAAGCCAGGGCGAACAGGCCCAACCCGGCGGCGGCGGTGAGGATGGAAGCCCGGATTCGAGGCTTCCTCGTCGCGGTCCTGATCATCATGAGTCTCCTTTCGATTACCGAGGGGCCGCCGCGAATCAGGGCAGGCGCCGGCTCCGGGGTGTGCCGGGATCCGGCGGCGACTGTCAAGAGAAGGCGCGCGTAGCTCCGCGCGGAGGCGCCGCGGGCCAGGACGCGGCGATCGCAGTCCCCTTCCACGGCGAGCCGGAGCCTGGCGAGCGACCACCAGACCGCCGGATTCCAGGGCGAGAGCGCCGCGAGCAGGAGCCCCGCCGTCAGGAGGACCGGATCGCGCGCCCGCACGTGTTCCCGCTCGTGCAGCACGACCATCTCGAGTTCCTTCTCGCCGAGGCCGAAGGCCCACGACGGAAGGACGATCCGTGACCGGATGAGCCCCACGACGGCCGGCCCGAACCGCTTCGAGCGCAGCACCTCCTCGCCGCAGACGTCCCGAGGCTCCCACGCCGCGCGCAGGCGCCGCAGCCGGAGGCAGATCAGAACGAAGAGGATGAGGACGACGGCGGAACCCACGACCCACAGGGCTCCGAGGACGTCCTCGATCCCGATCCCCGCGAGGAGGCTCCCGCCCTGCACGGGAAGCGAGGGAGCCGCCGTTCCGAGTTCGTACAGGACGCCGACGGGAAGGGCGAAGGGTCCGGGACCGGCGGCGGTTGCCGCGGCCGGAAGGAATCGGGGAAGAAACGGCGCCAGCGCGCCGACCCCGAGGGCGCCGAGCCAGACCCACCGGGTCGGCCGCCCGTGGGTCCGCAGACCCCGGTCGAGGCACCACGCGGCCCCGGCGACGAGGACGGCGACGATCAACCCGTACATCATCGTGGCGAGAGTCATGGCTCGCCCTCCTCCAGTTCATCGAGGATCCGCCGCATGCGCTCCAGTTCCTCCGGCGACACCTCCCGGCCCGAGATGAGTTGGGCGAGGACGAGTTCCGCCGACCCGCCGAAGATCTTGTCCCGGATCCGGGCCAGGGCCGTCTCCCCCGCCGTTTCGGAGGCGACGAGCGGGAAGTACCGATACGCGCGGCCCTCCGCCTCGTGCCGGACGGCACCTTTCTTTTCGAGGATCTGAAGGAACTTGAGAACGGTCGTATAGCCGACCTCGTCCTCGAGCGCCTCCATGACCTCGCTCACGGAGCCGGACCCGCGGCGCCACAGGACACTCATGATGTCCAGCTCCCGGTCGCTGAATGTCGGATCCCTCAAGGCTTCACCCCCTCCTGGCAACGTCCCCGCGCAAGCATGTACGAATATCTTCGTACGAAAGGATACGTGGTTCGGCCCGCCCTGTCAACGAAGATCTTCGTACCATGCGCCGGCCTTGTGAATCCGCAGCCCGCGACCGAGCCTCCGGGAACGGCCGAGAACGTCCAAAGAGGTGACAGCCGACGGTACGATGGATCTGACCCGAGACGAGCGAGAGGTCCTCGACGGGAGCCGAGGGGAGATCCCCCGGAAGCTCCTCCTCACCATGGTCCGCTTCGGCGAGGCGATGGATGCGGAGCGGCTCGTGCCGGTGGAGGGTCCGGGGCACCTCGTGATTCCGGAGTCCAAGCCCGGGGTCGGGGCGCGGACGGAGTTTCTCGAGTCGCTCGTCGACGCCGGGGTCCGGGCCGCGCTTCCCTTCACGGCCGACCCGGCCACGATCCTCAACGAGACGCTGTCGGATCTGACAGACGACCAGCGGAAGCGGCTCGCCCGCGCCTACCCAACCGAGGTGCGCTACCGGGAGGCGCTCACGAAGCTGGGCCTGCGCGACGCGGGCGGCCTGACCTGCACGCCGTGGTTCGAGGAGGTCGCGAACCGGCCCTCGTACGGCCAGATCGTGGCGTGGGCGGAATCCTCCGCGGTGGTGTACGCGAACTCCGTCATCGGCGCGCGCACGCACCGGAATCCCGGGATCCTCGATCTCATCTCCAACGTCGTCGGCAAGACGCCGCTCGCCGGTCTGCTGACGGACGAGGGGCGGCGCGCGAGCTGGCTCGTCGAGGTCGAGGCGGCGGGGCCGATCAACGGCCAGGTGCTCGGCTACATCGTCGGGCGGGAAGTCGGAGCCGGGATCCCCTGGTTGACGGGCCTCGCGGACATGCTCGAAGGTGGCGAACACCCGGCCAGCGGGAAGTTCCTGCGCGACTTCGGGACGAACGCTTCCGTGGGGGGCGGGGTCGGCCTCTTCCACGTGGAAGGCGTCACCGTGGAGGCGAAGCGGTACGGCCGGCGGCTCATCCGCGACGACGCTCGCCGGCTGACGATCGACGAGGGACAGATCGAGTCGGTCGGAGCGTCGCTGCGCGCCGACCGCCCGGTCGAGGAACTGCGGCCGAACAAGGTCCTGCTCGGCTGCCCACACCTCACCTACGACCAGTTGTGCGCGTGGACCGATGCGGTGGAGGGCGAACTCGCGCGCGCCGGACGCGACCGCCTCGCGGTGGAGACGGTCTTCGTCGCGGCCCCCGACGTGGTGTCCCGCTTCCGCGCCGAACATCCGGGCTTCGCGACCCTCGCCGTCGCGGGAGGACACGTGGGGTCCTTCTGCCTGGAGGCGTTCATGCAGGACCCGATCCTCGCGCCCGCCTGCGTCGTCACGAATTCGAACAAGCTTCGCTACTACAGTCGCAACGTGTACATGCTCGACGATGAGGCACTCCTCCGGGTGATGGTGACAGGCGGCACGGAGGGTGCCGCCGCGGCCTCCACGACGGGCCCCTCGGGGACCTCCTCCGGGAGTCACGCCTGATGCCCCGCCTCCAGGGCCGGGCGGTCATCGGCGGGGAGGTCGCGGCGCCCGCCGCCGTATCCCGGGTCGGGTTCAACCCCTTCGCGAGCTTCTGCGACCAGTTCGACGGAGGGATCGACGCGGCCGTGTGCGGGGATCCGCAGAACACCGAACTCTTCGGCGAACCGCTCACCGGACGGATCGTCCTCGCGCCCTTCTGCGTGGGCTCGACGTCCGCCGGGCCCTGCTGGGAGCGCATCGCGGAACTCGGTCTCGCCCCCGCCGGACTCCTCCTGCCCGGGGAGGTGGATCCGCTCACGGCCGGCGGCCTGATCCTGGCCGATGTCTGGCTCGACACGGCGATCGTGTGCGTGGATCGGCTGGGGCCCGAACTGCTCGACCGGGTCGAGACCGGCGACGAACTGCGGGTCGGCCGCGACGGCGTCGTGACCTGGTAGGCGTCAGTCGTCGGAGGCCGTGAGCCAACCGTCCCGCTCGAAGGCGGGCGACGGGTAGGTGTAGAACCCCTTCCCCGACTTCACGCCCAGTTCCCCGCGCTCGACCATCCGGTCGAGGAAGCCGGGCGGCTTGTCGGACGGGTCACCGGAGGCCTCGTAGTACACGTTCTCGATGTCACGCACGACGTCGAGTCCGACCACATCCATGAGTCCGCACGGCCCAATCGGCGTGCCCCAGTCGAGCATCCACGCCCGGTCGATCTCTTCGGCGCTCAGGTATCCGCCGGCGACCAGGTGCAGCGACTCCTTCTTGATGGCGCGCCAGATCCGGTTCGTCGGATAGCCCTGGATCTCGCGACGGGCGACGATCGGCACGAGGCCGAGCCCGCGCAGGAACCGCTTCGCCGCATCGACCGTCGCGGGGTCGGTACCGGGGTGCCCCATGACCTCGACCTTGAGGTCCTCCGGCGGGCCGAAGTTCATGTTCGTGAACCGCCCGGGACGGCCCGTCGACTCCGCCATCCACGAACCCGGCAGCGAGGAGGTGTTGGAGGCGATGAACGCCTCCGGCGGCGCCGCCGCGCCGATTCGCCCGAGGACGACGCGTTTCAGTTCGAGGTCTTCGTGGACCGTCTCGATGACCCAGTCCGCCTCCCGCACGCAGTCCTCGAGATCCCCGCACGCCTCCACGACGCCATGTGTCGCGCCGGCCCCGTGCCCGTCGTCCGCGGCCTCGAGCAGCGCGCGCACGTCTTCGATCGCTCCGGCGAGCGCCTCCTCCGAGATATCGTGCAGCCGCGCGGGCACCCCCCGCACCGCACAGCCGTAGGCGATCCGTCGCCCCATCGTTCCCGCGCCGATGATGGCTACGATCCCTGCGACGCGTTCCGTACCGGACATGGCATCCTCTTGTGAATCGGTGTGAGATGGCCGAGCGTCCCAGACGAAACGAGAACAGCCTCCCGAGACGACAACAGCCCGCCGAGGAGCACATGACCACGACCTGGAACTACGGCGACCCCTACGCCTACATGGACAGGGTCGCCGGCGGCATGCCCCCCGTCATCATCTGCCTGGCCGCGAACGGCGGCATCCAGGGCAAGGAGTATAACGAGGCCCTCCCGGAGACGTCCGAGGAACTCGCCGAATCCGTCGGCGAGGCATACGACGCGGGCGCCTCGATGGTGCACATCCACGCCCGCAACCCCGAGACGCTGTGGAAGGGGGCGACGACGACGGAGGTGTGGCTGGAGGCGAACCGCCGCCTGCGCGAGCGCTGCCCCGAGATCATCATCAACAACACGACCGGCGGCGACCTGTGGATGGACGATGAACAGCGCCTGTCCTGCCTCGACGCCAACCCCGAGGTCGCGTCGCTGAACCTCGCCCCGGACATGGGCAAGTTCAAACTGAAGCCGCGGGGAGAGGAGTACACGCACCCGCGCCCCGCGATCGACTTCGACGACTGCACGCCGTTCTCCTACAGGCAGATCGCGCACTTCGCGGCGGAGATGAAGGCGCGCGGCATCAAGCCCGAACTCGAGACCTACCACCCCGGCTGCGGGTGGGTGATCCGGGACCTGATGGCGCAGGGCCTCATCGAGGCGCCCTACTGGGTCCAGACCGTGATGGGCTACCAGACGTCGAGCTGGCCGACCGTCGACAACGTCGTGAACATGGTCCGGGAGTTCCCGGAGGGTTCCGTCTGGCTGTGCTCCGGCATCGGGCCGCACCAGCTTCCCATGACCACGCTCGCCACCCTCATGGGAGGCCATGTCCGCGTCGGCCTCGAGGACAACATCTACTACCGTCGCGGCCAGAAGGTGGCGAGCAACCGCCAGCTCGTGGAGCGCGCCGTCCGGATCGCGCACGAACTGAACCGCGAGGTCGCCACGCCCGCGCAGGCGCGCGAAATGCTCGGGCTCTCGGCCACGCCGACACGGTACAGCTAGTGTCGGGCCAGCCGGGGGCAAAGGGCGGGCGCGAGGAACTCGGGCGAGGGATCCGGCTCCGGTCGCTCTTCTCGCTCGCCTTCGGCACCATCATCGGCGTCGGCTGGATCACGGTCATGGGGGCGTGGCTGAGCGGCGCCGGCGCGGTCGGGGCCATCATCGCGTTCGTGCTCGGCGGCCTCGGCATTCTCGCGATCGGGCTCTGCTACTCGGAGATGGCGGCCGCGTACCCGGTCACCGGCGGCGAGGTCGCGTACGTGTTCGAGGCGTGGGGAGCGCGCTGGAGTTTCGCCGCCGCGTGGTTCCTCGCCTTCTCCTACATCTTCACGACCTCCTTCGAGGCGATCTCCGTGGAATGGGTCGTGTCGGCTCTCGTCCCGGGGTTCGGCGGTCCGGTCATCTACACGCTGCTGGGGCAGGAGGTGCGGCTGTGGAGCCTCGCCCTCGGACTCGCCGTGATGGCCGCGATCACGTTCATCAACTACCGCGGCGGAAAGACGGCCGCCTGGTTCCAGGACCTGATGACGGCCGGACTCATCATCCTCACCCTCATCTTCGTCGTCGCGGGGGTCGTGGGCGGCAGCGTCGCGAACCTGGAGCCCATGTTCAGCGGGACGACGCCGGGGGCGGCCCTCGTCGGCGTGGGCATCGTGCTCGGGACCGCCGCGTTCTGGTTCGCCGGCTTCGACACGATTCCCCAGGCGATGGAGGAGGTGGAGGAGGGCGCGAAGCTGCGGCTCCTGCCCCGCGTCATGGGTGCCTCGATCCTGTTCGCGCTCGTCTTCTACTGTCTCGTGATTCTGGCGACGGCCATGAGCATGCCCCGCGCGGAACTGCTCGCCTCCGAGCTTCCGGCCGCGGCGGCGATCGAGGCCGCGCTCGGCTCGCCGTTCCTGGGCCGGATCGTGCTGTTCGCCGGACTCTGCGGACTCATCACGACGTGGAACGCGATCTTCTTCGCCTCCACGCGGATCGTCTTCGCCATGGCTCGCGCGCACATGATCCCCCACCGCCTCGCCAGGGTGCACGACCGCTACGGCTCGCCGTCCGCCGCGGTCATCTTCGTGGCCGTCATGGGGAGCGTCGGGGCGCTGTTCGGCCGCAACGCCATCCTCGTCATCGTCGGAGGCGCCGCGATCTCGGCCATGATCGTCTTCCTCGTCGTCGTGCTGGGCGTCCTGCGGCTGCGGAAGACGCGCCCCGACCATCCACGTCCCTACACCGTGCCCGGCGGCCGGGGCTTCCTGGTTCTCAGTGCCGTCATCGCGCTGGGGCTGCTCGGAGCTTCGATCTGGGAACCCTTCCATGGCGCGGGCGGCCGGATCCCCGCCGAGTGGATCGTCCTCGTCGTCTGGGCGGCGCTGGGGCTCGTCTTCTACCGCGCCGCCGCGCCCCTCCGCCGCGAGGTGAGCGACAGGAGGCTCCGCTGGCTCATCCTCAGCGACGAGGAGCCGGAATGAACACGAGTCGACGCCACTTCCTCCGCCGGTCCGCGAGCGCGCTGGCGCTGGCCCCGATCGTGCCCGTCGGGCGGCTCGCCCTGGCCGATCCGGCTTCCCGGCCCGCTGATTCGAGTCGCCCGCAGGAAGCCTGGGTGGCCCGCGCGCGCGCCGAGATCCCCGCCTCGACGGAGAGCCTTTATTTCCAGACGGGCGGGATCGGCCCCGCTCCGAACGCCGTCATCGACCACGTCCATGAACGGCTCGCCTTCCAGAACCGGAGTCCGGCCGAGCCCCGCATCTCGGACGAGATGGCGCGGATCGAGCCCGACCTGCGGGCGCAGTTGGGGCGCGTATTCGGGGCCGAGACGGAGGAAGTCGCGCTCACGCACAGCACCTCCGAGGGGATCTCCATCCTCGCCTGGAGCCTGAACTGGGAGCCGGGCGACGAGGTCGTGATCTCCAACACGGAACACCCCGCCAACGTCGTCCCGTGGTACGTCCTGCGGGACCGGTTCGGGATCGCGATCCGCGAGATCGACCTGAGCCCCGGCACCGGACTCATCGACGAGGTTCGCGGCCAACTCTCCGACCGCACGCGGATGGTGAGTATCAGTCACGTGTCGCGGAACAACGGGCGGACGCTGCGGACCGACGAGTCCGCCGAACTGGGCGACCTGCTGCGCTCCCGCGGCGTGCGCTACCACCTCGACGGCGCACAGGGCCCCGGCTGCGTCGCGACCGACTTCCGCGCGCTCGGCTGCGACGGCTATTCGACCTGCGGCCACAAGTGGCTGCTCGGCCCAAAGGGCACCGGCGCGCTCTTCGTGCGTCACGAAATGCTGGACGACGTGCAGCTCAGCTGGGCCGGTTCCCACAGCCACGCGACGATGGACTACGAGGGTGCCTACACCCTGCTCCCCAGCGCCGCGAGGTACGAGTTCGGCACTCGAGCGCTGGCGGACTTCGCCGGCTTCGCCCGCGCGGTGGCGTGGATGGAGGATGTCGGCCTGGAGAGGATCGAGGGCCGGATTCAGTCGCTCGTCGACCACGCGATCGAGATTGTCGACCGCACGGAAGGGCTGGACGTGTCGTCTCCGCGGGCGCGCCCGGACCGCTCGGGCGTGTTCGTCGTGCAACTCCCGGAGGGGTGCGACGCCACGCAGCTCTACAGCGACTTGCGCGAAGACGAAGAGATCCTCGCCTCTCCCGTCCGGGAGGAGCGCGACTTCCGGCTATCCATCCACTTCTTCAACACCCGCGACGAGATCGACACCGCGATCGCGGCCATCGTGGAGCGCTGCCGATAGGGAGGGGCCTTACACCACCCGTCTCGGGAGCCGCGGATTCATGGACTGGATGATGCCGAGGAAGCCGCGGCCCGTCCGCTCGGCGACGGTGTGGGGAAGCACGGATGGATGGTCGGGGCCGATGAGGGTCGCGACATCGCCGACCTCGACCGTCTTCTCCGGACCGATGTCGAGAATCGTGTGCGCGGAGTTGACGCCTCCGGCGACCGGATACAGACGGCCGTTGATCAGCACCTCGCAGGTCCCGTTTGCTTCGGACGGATAGCCGTCGGTGCGGCCGACCGGCAGCAGTGCGACCCAGGTCGCCCGGTCGGCGGTGAAGGTGTGACGGAAGCCCGCGCCGTCGCCCGGCTCCAGGCGTTCGACCCGCACCACGCGCGCGTTCATGCGAAACACGGGCCTGAGGTCGGCCATCTCCCGGGCGCCCTCGCCGCCGGAAAGGTGGTTCCCGAACAGTGCGTTCCCGGGACGCACCATGTCGTAGTGCGCCTCGGGCAAGTTGAACAGCTCGAAGGAGGGTGAAGCGTGGAGGGTGCCGAGGGGAAGGTTCTTCCCGCGGGCCCAGGCGAGGAGTTCCTCGAAGCGCGCGAGCTGCTCCCGATTGAAGTCGAGATCGTGAATGAACATGGTGTAGGTGCCGTTCACGTCGACGTATTCGCTCTGCACCAGCTCCTCGATCCAGCCGCGGGCGCGGGTGTACGGCATCCCCTCCCGGTTCATCCCCGTATCGATGAAGAGCTGGACGGGCACGGGACGGCCGAGTCGCCTGGACACGCTCCGCAGCCGCGCGGGCGCATCGTCCAGCCACACGGACGGGAGCACGTCGCGCCTCGCCAGCTCCTCGATCTCGGCCTCGGATCCCTCGGCCATGACCACGATCGGCTTGGTCACGCCCGCCTCCCGCATGGCGAGCGCCTCCTCGGCGCGCACGGCGGCGATGCCGCCCACCTCGGGCATCCCGGCGAGGAGCGGCCCGACCGCACGATCCCCCAGGCCGTAGGCGTTGTTCTTCACGACCGCGAGGATGGGGCGGCCGCCCGCCAGCCGCGCGGCCTCGCGGACGTTGTGGGCCCAGGCGGCGCGGTCGAGTTCGATCCACGGATCGAAGCGATCGGGAGTCCAGGTGCGGTCCGTGGCTGCACCGGCAGACAGCAGGCCGGCCCCCGTACTGCGCGTCCTCCCGGCGGTTGCGCAGCCGGAGGTCGCGGCGAGGCCCAGGGCGGCACCGGTCAGGTGGAGAAAGCGGCGGCGCGGGAGCGGTGATGACGGGCGATCCATTGGGCCCTCCGGGCTTAGCGGGGCAATACAGACTGCGCTTGGCGTTGCCTTCATTTTCCTGAAGACACTACGCTTCCGCCATGAACACCATCAACATCTCGCCCTGCTTCGAGACGTTGCGCGCCCGAGTTCACCGACACGCCGAGGAGTGACGCCGGGGGTCATGCGCAGGGTTCCGACGTATGTGTGGACCCTGCTGGCGCTGGTGGCGGGCCTGGCCGCCGGCGGGTCCCTCCCCGTGCCGCTGGCGCCGGTGGCCGACGCCACGGGCACGCTTATCGCCTGGGTTGTCGCCGTCGTGCCGCTGCTGATCCTCGCGGCCCTCAGCCCGGCCATCGCGACCCTGATTCGTCGCGGGCTTGCCGGGCGCTTCGCCGGCGCGGTCGTCCTCTGGTACGTCTTCACGTCGACGGTCGCCGGGCTCATCGCCGTCGTGACTTCCGCCACGATCTTTCGCATCCCGCTGACCACCGGGGACCGGGGGGTGTGGACCGAAGCCGCGGCCATGCTGCGGAGCCTCGGCGACGGCGGGGCCTCCTGGCCGCTGCTCGCGATCCTCGCCGGAGTCCTGCTCGGAGCCTTCGGCGCCCGGCACGATCCGACCTACCGCGTACTTCGACGAGTCGCCGACTCGATCGAGAAGGCGGGCGGCAAGCTGGCCTACGTCATGCTCCCGCTCATCCTCGCCTTCGGGATCACGCTGGGCGTGCGCTTCGGCGCGAGCCTGGGGCTCTCCCACTATCTGACGATGGCCGCCTACACCGGCGCCCTCGTCCTCATCTGGTGGGCGTTCTACACGTTCGTGCTCGTGCGGAGGGTCGGACGCCGGCCGGTGGGGCCCGTCCTGAGCGGGTACTACGTGCCCACCGCGGTCTTCGCCGCGGGCACGTGTTCCTCGCTGGCGACGCTCCCCGTCAACCTCGGGAACGCGAAGAAGGTCGGTGTCCGCGACGAGGTGGCCGACTTCGTCCTCCCGTTCGGCGCCGTCGCGAACCTGGACGCGAGCGCGCTGGCCTACGTCGCGTACGGACCCTTCGTCGTCAGCTACGTGTTCGGCCTGGAATTGAGCTGGATGATGATGCTCGCCGCGTGGCCCGCCGTCGTCCTGTTCACGATCGCGGCTCCCGGGCTCCCGGCCGGGATGGGGACGGCGCTGTGGAGCGCGACGCTGTTCGCGAGCATGCTGGGACTGGAAGGTCAGGCTCAGGGCGAGTTCATCGCGAGCTGGATCGCGCTCTCCGGCGGCATCCCCGACATGCTGCGCACGGCGACCAACACGACCGGAGATGGCTACACCGCGATCATCTTCGACGGCCGCTTCGATGAGTTCTTCGCGAGGGACCGTGGCTGACGGGGCCGTGGCTGAGGCGGGGATGGATCTCTCGCCCGGCGCGCGGCGGCTCGTGCACGTGAACGGACGGGTGCGACCGGGTGAAGTCGTCGTGATCGTGGCGGACCCGACGATGGGGCGGTACGCGGATGCCGTGGCCACGGCCGCCCGCGACGCCGGCGCCGACGTCACCGTGTGCATTATTCCCATGCGGGACCAGGACGGGCAGGAGCCGCCCCCTCCGGTCGCCCGGGCCATGGCCGAGGCCGCCGTGATTTTCTCCCCCGTGCGCATCTCGATCACCCACACGCGCGCGATGCGGGCCGCCCTCGAGGCGGGCGCGCGCGTCTGCATGATGACGGCGTACACCGACGCGATCATGACCAGCCCCGCCCTGCTCGAGACCGACTTCGAGGCGCAGGCCGATGTCTGCCGCCGCCTCGGCGCGGCGTTCACGGAAGGCGAGTCCGTGCGGCTCACTTCACCCCGCGGCACGGATCTCCGCTTCGGGATCGCAGGTCGCGTCGCGAACGTGCTGACCAACATCCCCGATCCCGGAGAACTCGCTCCCGTCCCCGACATCGAGGTCAACGTCGTGCCGGTGACCGGTTCGGCCGAGGGCACGCTCATCTTCGATGCCTCGGTCCCCTACCTCGGCATCGGCATCCTGGAGGAGCCCATCGTCTGCTCCGTGCGCGAAGGCGCCATCGTGGAGATGGCCGGCGGTCCGCAGGCCGATTTCCTGCGCGAGCACCTGGAATCCTTCGGGGATCCGCACTGCTTCAACGTCGCGGAACTCGGCGTCGGCCTGAACCCGAACGCCCGCCTCACCGGAGAGATGCTCGAGGACGAGGGCGTCATGGGCACGATCCACATCGGCATCGGAACGAGCCATACCCTCGGAGGCGAGATCGTGGCCCCGACCCACTACGACCTGCTGATGTGGGAACCGACCATCACCGTCGACGGGCGCGTCGTCCAGCGCGCCAAGCAGGTTCTGGCATGAGACGAGGCGCGGAGATCCTGGTGCGGACCTGCGCCAACGTGCGGCCCGCTGAGGACGTGGTCATCGTCACGGATCCGGAGCGGATGGCGATCGCGCGGGCCGTCGCCGACGCTGCGCTAGAGGCCGGCGCCGTCGCGAGTATCGTCGTCCCGCCCGAGCGGTCGATCGATAACGAGGAGCCGGGACCCGCGGTGGCCGCGGCGCTCTCGGCCGCCGACGTCGCCTTCCTGCCCGTGACGCTGGCGCTGGCGCACACCCGCGCGGTCCGCGAGGCCATAGCCGCCGGAGCCCGAGTTCTCTCCATGACCGCGTTCACCGAGCGGATGATGCGCGAGGGCGGGCTGTTCACGGACTTCCGAGCGCGCAAGCCGCTGTGCGACGCCATCGCGGCGAAGCTCACGGCTGGCGAGCGCCTGCGGGTGACGAACCCCGCCGGCACCGATCTCACCATGAGCCTCGAAGGCGTCGCCGGGAACAGCCACGCCTGCCTGCTGGACGGCCCCGGCTTCTCGGCCGTCCCCAACATCGAAGCGAACTGCGCTCCGGCACAGGGCACCGCCGAAGGCGTGTTCGTGTGCGATGGGAGCATCCCGTACTACGGCGTGGGCCCGATCCGCGAACCCGTGACGTTCCGCGTCTCGAAGGGCTTCGTCACCGACATCGAGGGCGGCGACCAGGCCGACTTCCTCGCGGACCTGCTGGCCAGACAGGACGACCCCTGGGTTTACAACCTCGCCCAGTTCGCCTTCGGCCTGAATCCCGCCTGCACCGAGTTCACCGGCGAGATGCTCAACGACGAGGGCGTGAACGGCACCGTCCACATCGGCATCGGCACCTCCGCCAACCTCGGCGGCACCGTCTCCGCCAAAACCCATTTCGACGCCGTCAACCGCACGCCCACGGTCTGGATCGACGACGAACTCGTCCTCTGCGGGGGAAAGATCCCGGCCGACCGCTGAACGGACGAGGGCTCAGAAGTCCTGAACCAGTTCCCGCATGCGGCGCTTGGTGGCCTCGTCCGGCAGGCGGCCGAAGGCAGCGCCGATGTTCTCCGCCATGTGATCCGGATTCGTCGTCTCCGTGAGGGCGCACGTCACGGCGGGATGGGCGAGGATGTACTTGAGGGAGAACTGCGCCCAGCTCGCGCAGTCGAACTCGGCCGCCCATTCGGGCAGCTCGTGTCCGCTCACGCGGGGGAAGTAGGTACCGTTCATGAACGGACGGTTGATGAGGACGGCGAGCCCGAGATCCTGCGCGAGCGGCAGGAGACGATCCTCCGCGTTCGGTTCCATCACCGAGTAGTTGACCTGCACGAAGTCGAGGGGCTGCGTCCGCATGAACGACTCGAACGCCTCGTGCTGGGGGATGCTGGACGTGGTGACGCCGATGTAGCGCGCCTCGCCCGAGTCCTTCCAGCGGAGCACGTTGGGCCAGTGCACCTCCAGGTCGCGCATGCTCTCGACCTCGAGCAGGTCCAGGGTGCGGCTGCCGACGAGCCGCTGGTTCTGCCGCATCTGTTCGATGCCCGAGGCTTCCCCGTCCGTGTTGATCTTCGTCGCGACGAAGAGGCGGCCGCTGAACTCCGGCGCCGTCAGGACCGTGCCGAACTCCGCGTCGATCTCCGGCGTGCGCGGCGAGGTATCGACGACGCGGCCCCCATGCTCGAGGAGCATGCGGATCACGTTCGCCACGGGCTCCGTCCCTTCGGTCGGGATCTCGAGCACGGGCTTCGAGGAGCCGAAGCCCACGATGGGCAGCGTCTCCTCCGTTCCCGGGATGGGGCGCGTGGGAAGCGTCTCCTGGACCGGGGGCGTGCTCCCGAACAGGGCGCGCGGGGCAGCCAGCACGGCGCCGGCCCCCGCCAGGCAAGACAGGAAGTCGCGGCGTGTCGTATCGCCCGGACTCTTCATGAGACTCTCCTTCGGCATGGTATTGGTCCGTGCATTGGGCTGACCCGGGTTCTCAGGCGCGGCCGGTGCGGCGGAGGAGCCTGAGGTGGGTGCGGACGTTGTCGTGTTCGAAGTAGGCGTCCTGCAGGTGGCGCGCCCCGTTCGACACCATCTCGGTCCGGCCGTGGAGGACGCGGTGCCCGGCACACAGCAGGATCATCCCGCCCTCCAGCCGGAAGGTCACCTGGGCACCGGGGTCGTTGACGCGGCTCGACAGTTCGTGGTAGGCGGCATAGAACTCGCCCAGCCGGGGCTCCGACAGGGGAACGGCCTGCATCTGCGCCGTGTTGAAGCGGATCATCCTGATCTCCCCGTCGCTGTCGAGGTCGACCATGGGATTGGCCGCGTAGCACTCGTATTCGTCGCTGAAGATGCGGAACGGCACCTGCACCGAGCACAGCACGTCGAACTTGTCCGGGTGCTCGCTCCGTAGCGCCTCGAGCAGGCCGAAGCCGTCCACGACCGTCGACGCGCCGCCCTCGCACTCGTTCACCAGCATGTGCAACGCCTGCACGCTCGGGGGCCACGTGTAGCTGGTGAAGTCGTTGTGCACGCCGACGGCCAGAGCCGTGTGCGCGATGTTGTATCCCTTCGGATCGAGCTTGACGTTGTGGATGCGCTCGAACAGGACCTCCCGGACCGGACCCAGCCGGGGCGCGAGTTCCTCCAGCGAATCCGGTTCGGTGGGGGCGTCGACCAGCACGCAGACCCCGGTGCGCAGAAACTCCTCGATCAACTCCGCCGCCGCGCTGTCGTCCGCCAGGAACCGCTGGTAGTTGAACCTCCGCGGCTGGAACTGCCCGTCCCAGTACTGCAACTCGAGACGAGGCCGGCTCAGGAGGCCGCGGACGTCGCTCGACCGGTGGCGCGTGCGGTGTCCGTCCGGCCACGCGATGGAAATCGCCTCGTCGTCGGATCCGGCGGCTTCGATCTCGACCTTCGACGGCTTCAGGTCGCTGGGGACGCGGAAGACATGGAACCGTTTCTCCGTGGTCTGCTCCACGCAGCACTCGCCGCAGCCGCAGTTGTCCCGCAGCCAGAGGTAGGGGAGATCGGTGCGTTCGCCGTCGCTCCAGACCGCCGTCAGGGCGTCGCCATTCTGCGCGAGGCTGCTGATCGAGGCACCCATGGTCGATCCTCCCAGTCCGTGGTTACCGGCCTGCAGCGAACGCTACGGACGCCCGAGCGATCTTGACAATGCCCTTCGCTTGGGCCGACGCTGCGGCGAGGAATCCCCGATCGAACCCTCAGCGGAGAGTGACCGGCATGCCCCGTACGGCCGGGACGAGCACGGAGGCCGGCACAGAGCCGAGCGGCCCCGTCGTGAGCTTCACCCGCATGGAGGACGGCACCCGCGAGGACTACGAACTGCTCTCGCGCCTCGAGGACGAGTTCGCCGCGCGCACCGCCGACCGCGTACTGGCGCACCTCCGCCAGCTGTCCGGCTCCGTCGGCGGCTACCAGGTCGACCGGCTGGAACATTCCCTGCAGAGCGCGACCCGCGCCCACCGGGACGGTGCGGACGAGGAGATGGTCGTGGCCGCACTCCTGCACGACATCGACGATCTGCTGGCTCCGCACAGCCACGGCGAACTGGCCGCCCTGCTGCTCCGCCCCTTCGTCACCGAGCGCACGCACTGGATCGTCCGGCACCACGGCCTGTTCCAGCTCGTCTACTACGCCCACCACCTGGGCCGCGACCGCAACGCGCGCGACCGATACCGCGACCACCCCTGGTACCAGGACGCGGTGGACTTCTGCCACCGCTGGGACCAGTCCTCGTTCGACCCCGACTACGAGTCGCTGCCGCTCGAGTTCTTCGAACCGATGGTCCGCCGGATCTTCGCGCGCGAACCGTTCAGCCTCTGGCCGAGGGGGTGATCCTGACCACGCAGTCGCGGGGCGTCTGCCGTCATCCGACCGGCGTGGCCGTGATCGCCGCGGTCCTGGTGGGCGCACTCGCAGGCTGCGCCCCCGACGGGGACGCCGGGCTGTCGGCCCGGGTCGACGCGGTCTTCGCCGACTACGCCAGCGCCGACGGACCCGGCTGCTCCCTGGGCGTGATCCGGGACGGCCGCCTTGTCCATGCGGCCGGCTACGGCACCGCCAACCTCGACCACGGCATCCCGAACGGCCCCGAGACCATCTACCGCATCGCGTCCGTCTCCAAGCAGTTCACGGCCGGCGCGGTCGCCCTGCTCGCCCTCCGGGGAGAGGTGGATCTGGATGCTCCCGTCCAGCGCTACGTCCCCGAATTCCCCGACTACGCCGACTCTCCCACCGTCCGACACCTGATCCACCACACGTCCGGCGTGCGCGACTACCTCGGGCTCTTCACCCTGGCGGGGAACCGGAGCGAGGATTTCATCACGAATCAGGACATCCTCGACGCGATCCACCGACAGCGCGAACTCAACTTTCCTCCGGGCTCCGAGTACCTGTACAGCAACTCCGGCTACGTCCTGCTCGCCGAGATCGTGGCCGAGGTTTCGGGACAAAGCCTGAGGGAGTTCGCCCGGACCGAGTTCTTCGATCCTCTGGGCATGCCGCGCACGCACTTCCACGACGACCACAACGAAGTCGTCCCCGGCCGGGCGACCGGTTATTCGCCCACCGATGACGGCTTCCGGATCAACATGACGACGCTCGACGTCGTCGGAGACGGCGGCATCTACACTTCGGTGGAGGAGTGGCCCGCATGGGACCGCAACCTCACCGAGGGCACGGTCGGCGGGCCCGAATGGGTCGCGCTGATGCACGAACGGGGCGTGCTCACTTCCGGCGACACGATTCCCTACGCCTTCGGTCTCTCGCACGGCGAGCACCGGGGGCTGGCCACCGTCGGGCACAGCGGCTCGTGGGTCGGCTACCGCACGGGCATGTCCCGCTATCCTGACGCCGGCTACTCGTTCGTCGCCCTGTGTAACCGGTCGCGGAGCGATCCCATGTCCCTGATCGCGAGCACGGCCGAGATCTACCTGGAAGACGCGATGGCCCCGCCCGAGGACGTCGCGGAAGGCGAGGACGAGGAGGCTGCGGAGGAAGAGGCTGCCGGGGAGGCTCCGCCGGACCACGACGTTCCGAATCGCGCGCGCTACGCCGGATCCTTCTACAGCCCGGAACTGCACGCCACGTATCGGATCGTGGAGGAAGGCGCCTCCGGGCTCATGCTGCACGTTGGGCGGCGGGACCCCGTCGCACTCGTGGCCGAAGCCGACGGACAACTCACGACCGAGGACGGGCCGACCCTCCGCTTCTCCGAACTCGTCGGCGGCCGGTACGAGGCGCTGATGGTGGACGCCGGGCGGGTCAGGAACCTGCGGTTCGCGCGGACGGAGGGATAGCGGGCCTGGCCGCGCGACTCCTCTCCGGCGGCAATCCCCAGATTCCGAAGGGCGACGGAGATGCGCCGGTACAGGACTACATCACGGCCATGCCGGGCTGGAAACGCGAGGTCGGTCGCCGCCTCGACGCGCTCATCGAGCGGAGCGTGCCCGATGTCCGCAGGGCGGTCCGCTGGAACTCGCCCTTCTACGGCATCGAGAACCAGGGCTGGTTCCTCTCGTTCCATTGTTTCACGCGGTACATCAAGGTGACCTTCCTCAACGGCGCCTCGCTGCGTCCCGCGCCGCCGGTCGAATCGAAGCAGGAGCAGGTGCGCTACTTCCACATCCACGAGGACGACGCACTGGACGAGGACCTCCTGACAGGCTGGCTCCGGCAGGCAGCGGCACTCCCGGGAGAGGACCTTTTCTGATGATTGAATGGCTGGGCATCGGGCACCTGTTCGCGCTTTCCGGGACCGAAGCGCTTGCCGGCTTCCTCGCCCCGCTCGCGATCTGCGCCGCGTTCTTCGTAGTGCAACTCGCGCTGCCGGGGAGGCGGGTGCCCGGCTACGTCATCGACGCGGAGACCGGCGAGCCCCGCGGCTACCGGCTGAACGGCCTGCTGGTGTTCGTGCTCGCGGAACTTGTGTGGGCGCTCGAACTCACCGGGATGCCGCGAGACTGGTTCTACCGGTCCACCGTCTACCAGGTCGCGGGCGGCACGGTCATGTGCCTGGTCTTCGCCCTCCTCGCCGTGTTCGGAGGGTCGCGCGGCAAGGTGAAGCGCCCGCTCGCCGCCCTCTGGGAAGGCCGCGTCCTCGAGCTTTCGTTCTTCAACGAACGCTTCGACGTGAAGATGTTCCTGTACGTCGTCGGCGGGACCATGCTTTCGCTGAACGCCCTCTCCGGAGCCGCGTACCACTACGGCCTCTTCGGCGCGGACTCCAACCCCGGCGTCTTCCTGTACGCGGGGTTCCTCACGTTCTACGTCTTCGACTACTTCATCTTCGAGCGCGTCCAGCTGTACACGTACGACGTGATCCACGAGAAGCTCGGCTTCAAGATGATCTGGGGCGGAATCATGGTGTACGGGTGGCTCTATATCCTGCCGCTGTGGGGCCTGGCCGTGTACCCGGACCCGGGCTTCGCGGCGCCCTGGAGACAGGTGTGGTTGATCGGCGCACCCACGCTGTTCCTCATCGCATGGGGCATCACGCGCGGCGCCAACATGCAGAAGTACACCTTCAAGCGCTGGCCCGAGCGCAAGTTCCTCGGCCTCATCGAGCCCGAGTACATCGAGGCCGGCGACCGCAAGATCCTGTGCAGCGGCCTGTGGGGCGTCGCCCGCCACTTCAACTACCTGGGCGAGGGCTTCTTCTCCCTCTCCATCGCCCTCGTGTTCGGCTACTTCGCCAACCCCTGGGCCTGGACCTACTTCGTCTTCATCGTCGGACTGTTCATTTTCCGACAGCGCTTCGACGACCAGTACTGCGCCGAAAAATACGGCCCGGAGAAGTGGGCCGAGTACCAGGCGCGTGTGAAATATCGGATCATCCCCGGCATCTATTGATGCCCGGGCGCACGGCAGGCTATGCGCGAGGAGGCGGTGAAGAAGATGCCATTAACGGACGGCTGGTCGAGGAGACGGTTTCTGGGGAGTGGCTCGGCGGCCGCCGCGGTTGCCGCCGTTTGGGGATGTGCACCCGACGAGGGGATGCCTGTGGGCGGGGGTAGGCCACCGGCGCCGCTCACCGGGGCTCGCCGGTTGCTTGCGGAGCCGGGTCCGATGCTTCCGCCCGTCCCGGCGATCCTGCTCACCGTGAACGGCCGGCCCGGCGACCCGGACGAGATCTCGGTGCTGTGGACGTTCGTCGTGAGCGGCGACCCGCCCCAGATCGGGGTGAGCGCGGCCTTCGAGCACCAGGCGAGGGAACTCCTGGAGATCCACGACGAGTTCGTGCTGAACGTCCCGCTTGCATCGATGGTCGAGGCGTTCGACACCGTCGACATGAACTCCGGACGCGTGGCCGACAAGTTCGAACTCTCGGGGCTGACGAGAGGCGAGGCGACGGTCGTCGATGCGCCCACGGTGGAGGAGTCCCCGATCCACTGCGAGTGCCGGATCTTCGACTCCCTCGAGGTGCCGCCCGAGCGGAAGATCTTCCTCGCGGAGGTCGTGGCGACGACCGCCATCGAGGGCGCGGTCGACGACGCCGGCCGCCTGATCGTGCCCGCCGTGGACTTCTTCGGGATGACCGCCGGGAGCGGCGAGCACTACACGATGGGCCGGCGGGTCGGCAACATCGGGATGACGGTCGGCCGAACCGACATCAAGTACTGACGGATCCAGCGCCGGCGTCTTGGGCGCTCTGCATGCAGGAACGGTATTAGCGGAAGCTGTCCATATCGATTACATTTCGATACGTGATTAACGCATGCAGGAGTGGTAATGACGTATCGTAATATAATAAGCCTCAGCGACACCGAGGCGTCATTCCTTACCACCTTGGCCGCGAGCGGGAAGCAGATCTTCGCAACAAAGGATGCGTACGATGTGCTTGGCGAAGGCAAGGCGACCAGGGATGCGTTGGCACGACTCGTTGATAAGGGCTGGCTGGAGCGTCTTGAGAAGGGGAAGTACCTCATCGTTCCACTCGAGGCCGGCCCCAGTCGCACTTGGACCGAGGACACCTACGTCATCGCGGGACACCTGGTGAGTCACGCCACGGTCGGCTACTGGTCTGCCCTCAACTACTGGAACCTCACCGAACAGATCCCCCGTGTTACGTACGTGCAGACGACCGCCCGCAAGGAACGCCGCACACCGCAGGTTCTCGGGATGCGGTTTCGGATCGTCCGGGTGAAGCCTCGGAAGTTCTTCGGTTGCCACGCATACCGTGCCGGACAATTCCGGGTCAAGGTCACGGATCGCGAAAAAACGATCATAGATTGCCTCGACAGGCCCGAGCTAAGCGGAGGAGTGGCCCAGGTCAGCGAGGCACTGCTCGGAGGAGATGGCGACTTCGATTGGGACCTCATGACGAGTTATCTGCGCCGCTTTGGCTCCGGCGCGGTTGTGAAGCGGCTCGGGTTTCTTGTCGAGAGCGTTAAGCTGACCCATGCTCCGAAGCAGGCGATGCTGAATGAATGGCTGGATCTCCTCACTGCCGGCATCAGCCGACTCGATCCGTCCACTCCGAGAAAGCCTCATCGGATCGCCACTCGGTGGCGCATCGAAATCAATCTCCCGGAGGAAGGGCTCCGCGAGCAGACATGATTCAGGACGCGGAGATCCGCCGACGCGCGCGAGCCGCGAGTGTCGAGCCTCGCATCGTAGAGTTGGATTACGCGCTCGGATGGGCCCTCCGAGGAATCGCGGGACACCGTTTTCTGGCGAAGCGGCTGATCTTCAAGGGTGGGACGACTTCACAGCAACCCAGTGGTTTGGTTGGGAGGAGTTTGAGAAATCGGTCGGCGAGGCATTCGCAGCGGTTCAGGGGGCCAGCGGCATCGACTTCGCGGCCCGGGAACCGAAGCGGAGAGTCATTGACGACGAGTACGGGCGCGAGAGCCTCAAGTTCACTCTCTATTGGCGCGGACCGCATGCTTCGGGCGGATCTCCGCCCGGTCTTCGCCTCGACATCACGCGGAACGAAGTACTGACGTTCAGCCCCGTGTCGCGCCCGCTATTCCATCCCTTCTCCGACGCCGAGGATCTCGGAGAGAGCGAGTTGACGTGTTATGCCTTGGAAGAAGTCATGTCCGAGAAGGTCCGAGCCGTTCTCGGTCAACGGCTTCACGCCGTATCGAGAGATGTGTACGACATCTTCTCGCTCCTGGAGCACGTGGATGAGCGGAAGGTACGAGTCAACCTCCCGCGGAAACTGCAGGCGAGAGAGGTCGAATTGGGGGTCATCGACCCGGGTCGTCTGCTGGAGCGCAGGGACGAGTTCCACGCTGACTGGGAGCGCAACCTGGCTCACCTGCTCCCTCCGGGCGCTGAGGAGGAGTTCGATGAGGTATGGGATCCAGTGGTAGAATATGTGGGGCGGATGGCCACGGGGCTGGGTGATATGCCTTGAGCGGCGCGAGCCACCTTAGCGTTCGTCCCTCTCCCACTCTTCCCTGAGGAGTCCGTAGTACACGTCGTCGACCCGCTCCTCCCGCAGCGTCCGGTGGCTGCGCAACGTCCCCTCGCGGGTCATGCCCAGCTTTTCCATCACCCTCAGGGACGACGTGTTCCGCGCATCGGCGTACGCGTACACCTTCGCGAGCCCGCGCTCGCGGAACGCCCAGTCGACGACGGCGCGGGCCGCCTCCACGGTCAGACCTCGGCCCCAATGCTCCTTCGCGATCGAGTAGCCCAGTGCGCCCGTCGCATGCTCGGCGTCGATCCTGATGCCGATGCCGCCGATGACCTTGCCTGCCAGGACGATCGCCCACACCGGCCACTCGTCCGGGGACGTGAGGATCCGCCGCGCGACGAACTCCTCCGCGTGTTCCCTGAGGTAGGGCACCGGCACCGGCAGGTATCGGGCCCACTCCGGGTCGCGGGCGAACTCGAATATGTCGTCCACGTCTTCCAGACGGTGCGGCCGGAGCAGCAGCCGCTCCGTTCTGATCTCGAACTCTCGTGTCTCCATCGTCCGGTCCCAGGGTCATGCCGTTCACGAAACGATCCGTGGCTCAGACCCTTCAGTACCCGAGCAGTTCCGGCAGGAACAGGACGACGTCGGGCAGGAACGCGATGGCGACTGTGAGCGCCAGCATGAGCGCGAGGTAGGGCCAGAGCGGGCGCGCGACCTCGGCCGGCTCCACGCCTCCCACCGAACAGGCCACGAGCAGGCTCACGCCGACGGGCGGCAGGAACACGGAGATTCCCTGCGTGGCGACGATCACGGCGCCGTAGTGCACGGGGTCGATCCCGAGTTGCGTCGCGAGGGGCAGCAGGATCGGCGTCAGCAGGACGACCGCGGGCACGCCCTCGAGGATGGCGCCGAGCGGAAGGAAGACGAGGATTGTGAGGAGCATGAAGCCGATCTGCCCGCCCCCGGTCCCCACGACGGTCGACGCGAGCGTCTGTGGCAGCTGCAGGACGGCGAGGACCCAGCCGAGGAGATGCGCGGCGCCGACGACGAACAGCACCATCCCCGACACGACGGCGGTCTGGACGACCTTCTGCCACAGCTCCGCGAGGGTGAGGGATCGGTACACGAGTCCAGCCAGGAGCAGCGCGTAGGCGACGGCGACGGCGGCGGCCTCCGTGGGGGTGAAGAGTCCGAAGCGGATGCCCCCCAGGATGACGACGATCATGAAGAGCGGGAGCACCGCGTCGAGCGTCGCGCGGCGGAGTTCGGCGATCGAGGCGCGCTCCCCGCGCGGCCACCCTTCCCTCCGCGCCTGCCACCCGATCTGCGCCATCAGGCCTGTGGCGATGAGGAGCGCGGGCACGACCGAGGCGACGAACAGGGCGCCGATGGAGACGTTGCCGATGACGCCGTAGACGACCATCACAATGGCGGGCGGGATGAGGATCCCCATGCCGCACGCGGCCGAGACAATCGCCGTGGCGCGCGCCCGGCCGTACCCGTTCGCGGTCAACTGGGGCACCATGATGCCGCCGACGGCGGCCGCGTCCGCAGACGTCGAGCCCGACACGCCGGAAAAGAACACCTCGGCCATGACGACCACCTGCCCGAGCCCTCCGGGGAGGTGGCCCACGAGTGCGCGGGCCAGCGTCACCAGGCGGCGGCTGATCCCTCCGACATCCATCAGATAGCCGGCGAGGATGAACAGGGGCACCGCGAGCATGGGGAACGAGTCCATCCCCGCGACGATCTGCTGCGGGATGACGACGAGCGGGAGATCCGCCACCACGATGGCGATGACGGCCGCAATTGCGAGCGCGAATCCGATGGGCACGGCCGCCAGCACCAGGAGGCCGAAGACGCCGAGGAGGAGCCCGCCCATCAGCCGACCTCCCCGGTCGAACCCGGTTGCCGGGCCACGGCTGGCGCGGACGTCCTCCCACCCTCGCCTGCCCCTCCGACAAGCAGGTGGATCACCATCAGCACGCCGGACACCGGCGCCGCGGCGTAGACGAGCGCGACAGGCAGGTTCAACGCCGCGGAGCGCTCTCCCATCGTGAGGTCCATAAGGGCGATGCCCGTGCCGATGAGGACGAGCGCGAACAGCAGCACGACCGCCGCCGCGACCCTCTCCACGGCCTTCTCCGCGAGCGGAGGCAGCCGCCCCGTGACCTGGTCGAAACTGAAGTGAGACCGCCGCGCCACCGCCAGCGACGCACCGAGGAGCGAGAGCCAGATGAAGCAGAAGCGCGACACCTCCTCGCTCCACGGATTCGGCCAGGCGAAGAGGTACCGCATCAGTACCTGCAGGAGAACGACGTCGCAGACCGCGATCAGCAGGACGCCGACGGCGCACGTCTCGAGCGTGACCAGCACCCGGTCGAGCGACCGCAGCCGCTTTGTCACCGACGCTCCGCTTCCGCCACCAGCCTCGCGATCAGCGCTTCGCCGTCCGGCAGCCGCTTTGCCAGTTCATCCCGGACGTGCGGTCTCACGGCCGCGGCGAACGGCGCCGGATCCGGGCGCGAGATCTCCACGCCCGCCTCGCGCATCTCCTCGATGGCGTCCGCCTCCATCCGGCGCGCGACTTCGCTCTGGTAGGCGAGCGCCTCGGCCGCGGAACGGTCGACGGTCTCCCGGATCTCGACGGGAAGCCCCCGATAGAACGGCTCGTTCACGAGAAGCGTGATCGGGTTGTAGGTGATGGATGTGAAGCTGTAGAACTTCGCCACCTCGTGGAGCCGGCTGCTCACGAAGCCGATCGCGTTCGCCTCCCCGCCGTCGATCACGCCCTGCTGGAGCGCGGAGTAGACCTCGCCGTAGTTCATCGGCGTCGCCTGGACGCCGAGCGCGGAATAGGCCGCCAGGTACGTCGCGTTCTGGAGGACCCTGAGCTTGAGGCCGGCGAGATCCGAGGGCGTCTCGACGGGCCGGCGGGTGTTGTAGACGTGGCGGAAGCCGTAGTCGAGAAATCCGAGCGAGCGGACGCCGGTGCGTTCCAGGAGGAGGTCGCGCCACCCGTCTCCCGCCTGGCCGTTCATCGCTGCGAGCCCGTGGTCCCGCGTCTCGAACAGGAAGGGGAGATCGAATACCTGCGTCTCGGGCACCCAGCCCGAGAGCACCGGTGTGCCCGTGATCGCCATGTGCACCGCGCCGACCTGGATCTGCTCGAAGGCGACGCGCTCGCCCCCGAGCTGTCCGGACGGATAGATGACGACCCGGAACCGTCCGTCCGTGCGCTCGAGCATGAGATCCCGGAACCGCTCCGCCATGAGGTGGAACTCGGAGCCCGTTGAGAGCACGTGGGAGAAGCGCACCTCCCAGGTAGGCGGTTCGGAGTCGCGGGGCACAGGGGCACCGCAGGACGCCACGAGTAGCGTCGCCGCTACCGCCAGCCCGAGGCCCACCCCCTTCTGGCGCCGAGGGTTCAGGTCCTCGCCTTCACTCCCGAGTAAGTGCGGCACCTTCCACGATGTGTCGCTGGATGGCCTGAGCCCACTGGGCCATGAAGTCCTCGAAGGCTTCGCCGAACGCTCGCACGAAATCGTCCGCGTCGGACGAAAGCGACGTCATTCGATACTTCACAGACGCCCGGCTTCGGTTGTCACTGTCGGGAGTCACACGAACGTCCACCATGGCGGTGTGGTGGTCGGGAACTATGTACACGAACGAAGCGACGCCCGCGGCGGGCGCATGCCGTGTCTGGACCCATGTCGCCGTTCCCACGCCTTCCTTGATGGTCTGGAACACCAGGCCTTCCCGCGCGTGGGGCCCGTTCGGAGACAAGTAGCGCGGGTCCCACCCTGCGACCCACCGCCGCTCACCCTCCGCGCTGAACAGCGGGAACGCGTCCGAAACCGGCAGGGCCATGACGAAGCCGCCCGCCCGGTCTACACGGACTCGCGTGTCCACGACCTAGGCACCCCAGATCGTCTGGCCAGCGTCGATGAACAGGCTGGCGCCCGTCACGAGTCGCGCCTCCTCGTTCGACGCGAGGTAGACGACGGCTCCCACGACGTCGTCCGGCGCGCCGATCTTCCGGAGCGGGATCCGGGCGAGGCGCCCCTCGCGGAAGTCGTCCCGCGCGATGTCGGCGCGGTTCAGGTCGGTTTCGATCAGGCCCGGCGCGATAGCGTTCACCCGGATCCCGTGCGGCGCGAGTTCGAGCGCCATCTGCTTCGTGAGCATCTCGACCCCCGCCTTCGACACGCAGTAGTGCGTGAGGTTCGGCGCGGCCACCGCCTGTCCGGCGGAAGATACGTTGACGACCGCCCCTGCCGTTCCCGCCTCGACCATGCGGCGCGCCACCGCCTGACCCACCAGGAAGTATCCCTTCAGGTTGACGCCCTGAATGGCGTCCCACTCCCCTTCGTCGATCTCGAGGAAGGGCGTGCGTCTCAGGATCCCCGCGTTGTTCGCGAGGATGTCGAGGCCACCCAGGAAGTCGTCCGCCTCCGCGACGAAACGTTCGACGTCGGAACGGGAGTCCGTCGAGCCCTGCACGGCGACCGCGCGGCGCCCCATCGCCTCGATGTCACGAACGGCGCTCTCGGCATCCTCGCGACTCCGCCGGTAGTTGACCCCCACGTCCGCCCCCTCGCGGGCCAGTCCGAGGGCGATCGCCCGACCGATGCTCCGCGAGCCGCCGGTAACCAGAGCACGCTTGCCGTCAAGACGCATGGGGAATTCGGGATTCGAGTTCGCGTGTGATGCCGAGTGGGCAAAGTCCGGGCGTGGACAGGGATTCGCAACGCGCGTGGGCACCCCTACCTTCGAACAGGTTCCATCTTCCCGCGGGAGCGACCCATGAAGCGCACGGTTCGTCTCGAACTCGCCTGTTCGCTGGCATGCCTCGCCACTCTGACGGCTTCGCTGATTCCGGGCGTAACCCGGAGCGCGGCGGCGCAGTCGTTTCCCTCCGACGATCCGGTCATTCGGGCGATCTGGGAGGAGGGAGTCGAGCGCTCCCAGGTCTACGAACTCGGCCAGGTGATGATGGACTCGATCGGGCCGCGGCTGACCGGCTCGCCCGCGATGGCCGGCGCCAACGACTGGGCGCTCGCGAAGTACGAGGGGTGGGGCATCGAGGCGTACAAGGAGCAGTACGGCACCTGGCGGGGATGGGAGCGGGGGATCACCCACATCGATCTCATCGCGCCGCGCATGCGCACGCTCGAGGGCATGGCGGCCGCGTGGAGCCCGGCCACGGGCGGGCCCGTCGAGGCGGAGGTGGTGATCCTGCCGGACGCGGACAGCCCCGGAGCCTTCGAGGCAGCGCTGTCGGAGGTGCGCGGCAAGTTCGTGCTCGTCTCGCGCCCGGAGCCGAGTTGCCGTGCGCCCGACAACCTGGAGTGGTTCGCGCGGCCCGAGACGACGGCCCGCATGGCGGAGGAGCGGGAGCGCGCCATCGCGGAGTGGAGCGACCGCGTGGGGAATACGGGGTTCGATGCGCGCTCGCTGCCGGAAGCGCTGAGCGCAGCCGAACCCGCCGGGATCATCCGCTCGCAGTGGTCCGAGGGCTGGGGCGTCACCAAGATCTTCGGCACCCGCGCGGAGCGGGCGCCGGTCCTGGACCTGAGCTGCGAGGCCTACGGGCTCCTGTACCGGCTGGCCGAGAACGATCAGGGGCCGGCGCTGCGCGTCGACGCACAGGCCCGCTTCCTGGGAGAGGTGCCGGTTTTCAACGCCTTCGCCGTCATCCCCGGCAGCGCCGAGCCCGAGGAGTACGTGATCCTCGGAGGCCACTACGACTCCTGGGACGGCTCCGACGGCGCGCTCGACAACGGCACCGGCGCCGTCGCGATCATGGAAGCGATGCGCATCCTGAAGAGCGCCGTCCCGAACCCCCGCCGCACGATCATCGGCGCCCTCTGGAACGGCGAGGAGCAGGGCCTGAACGGCTCACGCGCCTTCGTCGAGGATCATCCCGATATCCTCGAGCGCACCCACACCGTGTTCAACGTCGATCACGGAAACGGCCCGGTCACGTTCATCCCCATGCAGGGCTTCGCCGGCGCCGCGGGGCGCTTCGGCGATTGGCTCGCGAAGATCCCCAGCGAACTCTCCGACCTAGTCACGCTCGAGGTCCCCGGGATGCCCGAGTCCGGCGGGACCGACCACGCCTCCTTCCTGTGCGCGGGAGTGCCCGCCTTCAGCTTCCACGTCGGGGCCGGCCGGAGCGAGATGAACATCGCCGACAACCGCTGGGACACGAGCACCTACACCTGGCACACCAACCGGGACACCTTCGACAAGATCGTCTTCGAGGACCTGCGCGACGACGCCGTGATGACCGCGATGCTCGCCTACCTGGCCTCCGAAGACCCGGACCGCATGCCCCGCGACCGGCGCGCCATGCCGCCCGGCACCCAGTGGCCCGACTGCCGCCCCCCGGCCCGGACTTCGGGCCAGAGCACGCGGTGACGGATCCGGTTCAGTCGTCGAGGCTCAGGGACCAGTTGTTCCACTTGAGGTCCGGCAGAGCACCGAGGGATCTGTAGAAGCCCTCGGCCGCGCGGTTCCCGTCCATGACCGTCCAGATCACTTCGGCCGCACCGATGGATGTGGCGTGCGAAACCACCGCCGCCATCAGGGCCTTCCCCGCCCCCGCGTCGCGCGCACTCTCTTCGACGAACAGCTCCTTGAGCACGACCTTCGGGCGCAGCGTATAGGTCCATGGAATCGTGTAGGCCACGGCCATCCCGACGAGATCATCGTCCTGCTCGGCCACGAATGCCGTGAACAGCCGCGCGTCCCCGAACCCGTGCTCGAGCACGCTCTCCCGCGTCACCACGAAGTCGTCGATGTACTCCTCGAACCGCGCCAGCCCCCGCATCAACTCCAACAGCCGATCCACATCGCCCCGTTCAGCCAGCCTTACGCGCATATGACGGCACCCCTGTCCTCGAGGAAGTGTGTTGAACAACCGACCGCCCGGTGAACGATCGCCCGGACAACGCTGATTCGGCGAGAGGGGCGAAGCCCTTCGCGAGCCCACGGACAACGCGGACCGGCACGTGTGCCACAAGGACGTGCCCGGGAGAATTTGGCCAGCGAAGGGGAGCGAAGCTCCACGAGCGCCCGAATTCTCGCGGGCGCAGGTTTGACTTCCGAAGGAAGGAAAGCATGCGCCCGGGAGAATTCGAATCCCCAACCTCCTGATCCGTAGTCAGGTGCTCTATCCAGTTGAGCTACGGGCGCTCGGAGCCGGTCGTACAGCGATCGGCGATGTCGTGCTGCATGCCCAGGAGAGGATTCGAACCTCCACGTCCGTAAAAGGACACTAGCCCCTCAAGCTAGCGCGTCTGCCAGTTCCGCCACCTGGGCCTGAAATGCTCGGGGGGGGAGTCGAACCCCCACGGGAGTTTAATCCCACAGGATCCTGAATCCTGCGCGTCTGCCATTTCCGCCACCCGAGCCTGCGCCCCTGAACCCTCGGGTCCGGGGAGTCGCCCCCGAGAACCGGTGCCGCTGGCTCCGCCGGGACGAGTGCGCCCGACAGGATTCGAACCTGTGACCTCTTGCTCCGGAGGCAAGCGCTCTATCCAGGCTGAGCTACGGGCGCAGACACGAAACGCGCCGCCGGAAGAGGCGACGCGCCGCGCGGGCAATCTAATCGGACCGGCGCCCAGCGTCTACCTGCCGCACGGGGCCGACCCCGACTCGGTTCAGCGCGATCCGGATGAGGTCGCGGCCGTGTCGTCGATCGAGTCGATGACGAGGTCGAGCAGGCCGTCGATCGCCCCTCCGGGGATCCAGCGCGCCACCACCACGAGATCGTTCACCGGGTCGCAGTAGATCATGTTCGTCCCGTTTCCGAGGTGGGCCCACGCCTCCGCGGGCGCGCTCGGATAGCGCTTGTTCCCCTCGTCGTCCGCGACGTTGAGCATGAAGTTCATGAACCCGTAGGAGCCGTTCGCCGGGCCCGGCGTCGTCGCGAGGTCGAACCATTCCTCGGAGAGGAGTTGCCGGTCTCCCCACGTCCCGCGCCGCAGCGTGAAGAGGCCGAAGCGCGCCTGGTCGCGGGCGCTGATGAACATGCCGCCGCCCCAGTGGCCGCCACCGCTCACCGACTGCACGCGACGCCCGTCGATCGTGACCCACGAGTTCTCGTAGCCGTTCCAGCGCCAGGTCGGGGAGGCGCCGATCGGTCCCATCACCTGTTCGTGCAGGACCTCGGGCAGCGGGCGCCGCAGGACGCTCATCGCGGCGAGCGCGAGGAGGTTCACGCGGGTGTCGTTGTACTCGTATACGGTCCCCGAGGGGTGTCGCTCGCGGGTCATCCACGTGTCCGGGTCGCCGCTCGGACGGTCGGCCCAGTCCGGCTTGCCCCACAGCGTGCCCTCCCAGTCGGACGTCTGCCGCAGGAGGTCGTCCCACGTGATCGTGCGGTTGTGCTCGGACTCGAACATCGTCGTCGGATCGGGCTTCCCGAAGCCGATGCGGTCGACGCCCGGCTCCCCGTCGCCCGGCGGCACGTCGATCGGGGCCATGTACTCGCGCACCGTGTCGTCGAGCGAGCCGATGAGCCCCTCGTCCCACGCGAGTCCCACGGATGTCGAGAGGAACGACTTGGTCACGCTGTACGTCATGTCGACCCGCTTCGTGTCCCCCCACTCCGCGACGATGTAGCCGTGCCGCACGATCATCCCGGCCGGCCCGCCCCGCACGTTGAAGGGGCCGATCCCCTCCCCGAGCGGTTCGCGCCCGAAGCTCCGGCTGTGCTGGAACTCCCGGTCTCGCGCCTGGCTCGTCTCGTGCTCGAGGGCGTATTCGACCGCCGCCTGGACGCCCGCCGCGTTCATCCCCACCTGCTCCGGAGTGCGCGTCTCCCACGCGTCCCCCCGCGCGGGCAGGTACTGCGCGGCCCCGACGCCCGGAAACGCGACCGTCGCTGAAACGGCAAGAAGTCCGGCCCAAAGCGCGCCACGGTGCGCGCGAATCATGCCCCGCATGAGAACCTCCTGATTCGGATCGAGTACGGGAGGCATCGTAACGACTGGCACCGCGCCGGTACACGGGTATCTGAGGCCGGGCGATCAAACACGGTTCCTCGAACTAGGTCCGGTGCCGCCACCTTCCGATCAGGCGGCGGACCCAGCGGATGGAGACGCTCGAGCCGACCGCGAGCACGCTCGCCAGCAGATCGAACCCGATGTCGAACCAGTCGAACGTGCGGCTGGGCACGAAGAACTGGATGCATTCGTCCACCACGCCGACCGCCGTCGTCACGGCGATAGCCAGCACGGCCGGCACAGGGACGCGCTTCCCGTGGGCCTTCCGTTCCACCAGGGCCTCGTGGATGATGAGCGCCAGCACCGCGTATTCGATGAGATGGGAACGCTCCGCGGCATCGATCGCGCGGGCCAAACCGATGATGGCGATCGCCGCGACGCCCAGCGCGAAGCCGACCTCCACGCCGCGCGAGCGCTCCCTCAGCCCCTGCACCACGATCATCACCGCGATCAGAAGCATGCCGGCGCTGAACATCGTGGGGACCAGTTCGAGCAGCCCGCTCTCGCGGAGCGCGTCGGCCAGCGTCCGCGCGAGATCGGCCGTCGCATAGATCGCCACGACCACGGCCAGCGCCCACACCCACAGGCGCCTCTCCCGGTTGGACGAGAAGTCCGGCATCCGCATCTCCATCCCGGCTCGGGCGGACGGCCACCCCGTGAACCATCGCGCAACGAGCCCTATGATTAGAAAGTGACGACCCTTTTGTGTCGCTGAGACGCTGAACCGCGAGGGAAGTTCCGATGAAGGTAACCATGATGCGCGCAACAGTCGCGGTGGCGCTGGTCGCCGCCGTGTCGATCCCGGTCACGCGGGCGCAGGATGGCGGCGCGGTGCCGCGCACGCCGGACGGGCGCCCCGACCTGCAGGGGAACTGGACGAACGGCACCATCACGCCCATCGAGCGGCCCCAGGGGTTCGATGCCGTGCTCACGCCCGAGCAGGTCGCCCAGATCGAAGGCGGCCGGCAGGAGTGCATCGAGGCGCACTCGGGATCCAGCGATCCGGACCGTGACGCGCCGGCGGAGGGCGGCACCACCATCGGGTGCGACTTCATCCTGGAGGCGGCGGCCGGCGGCACGGGCGGCTACAACCTCTTCTATCTGGACCGGGGAGATCAGGTCGCCGTTGTGAACGGAGAACCGCGCAGTTCCCTCCTCATGATTCCGGAGGATGGCCGAATCCCCGCCCGCACGCCGGAAGCGCAGCAGCGCCTCGGCCTGCTTATGGCCGCCCGCGGCCAGCACGGCGAGTACGACAACCCCGAGAACCGGCCCCTCTCCGAGCGCTGCATCGTCTCGTTCGGGTCCAACGCCGGCCCTCCGATGCTCCCCAACTACTTCTACAACAACAATTACACCATCGTGCAGACCCCCGACCACGTCGCGATCATGACGGAGATGGTGCACGACACCCGCATCATCCCGATCGGCGGGTCGCCGGACTCCGGCGACACGGGCGAGGCCGACGGACCGTCGGCGTTTCCGGAGGAGATCCGGCCCTGGTTCGGGGATTCCCGCGGGTGGTGGGAGGACGACACGCTCGTCATCGAGACGACGAAGCTCAACCCGCAGCAGCTCATGGCCTATCGCGAGTTCTTCGGCGCGAGTCCGAGCATGAAGATCACGGAACGGCTCACGCGCGTGGACGCGAACACGATCAACTACGAGTTCCTGATCGACGACCCGGACACGTGGGAGACCCCGTGGGGCGGCGAGGTCCCGTTCGTGAGGATGGACGACCTCCTCTACGAGTACGCCTGCCACGAGGCGAACTACGCCCTGGAGAACGTCCTGCTCGGCGCCCGCGCTCAGGAGCGCGAGAACCGGTAAGGCGCAAGCCGACCCCGGGTGAGCGTGGCGAGGCGGCAGGCGGAACGAGGAGGCGGGCTGGAGAATGCGCCGTCAGGGAGTCGAACCCCGAACCTACTGATTAAGAGTCAGTTGCTCTGCCAATTGAGCTAACGGCGCGTACAGCTTCAAAGCTCTCGTTCGCGGCCTCGGCGGGCAAACCGCGGGCCGCGAAATGGAGCCGAGGGGATTCGAACCCCTGACCTCTGCAATGCCATTGCAGCGCTCTCCCAGCTGAGCTACGGCCCCGCGCTTCGACTGTCGCTTCACGCGGACGGGCTGGCGTCGGTCCCGTCCTGCCTTCCGTCCAGTACCCCCAAGGGGAATCGAACCCCTATCTCCACCTTGAAAGAGTGGTGTCCTAGCCGTTGGACGATGGGGGCTCGTGCCGCTGTCGTCCCCTTTTGCCACGCGCCCGCCAGGACTCGAACCTGGGACCCCCGGCTTAGAAGGCCGGTGCTCTGATCCAACTGAGCTACGGGCGCCCGCTATCCCGTTCCAAGCTGCTCCAAGCTCGCGGCGGGATTTGAACCCGCGACCTCATCCTTACCAAGGATGCGCTCTACCCCTGAGCTACGCGAGCCGACAGGGGCGGAGGGACTCGAACCCCCAACCGCCGGTTTTGGAGACCGGTGCTCTACCAATTGAGCTACGCCCCTCTGCCGCTTCCCGCGAACCGGCCGTCGGCGGCCCGTGGCAATGGCTGGGGGCGGAGTCGAACCGCCGACACCGGCGTTTTCAGCGCCGTGCTCTACCGCCTGAGCTACCCAGCCATGGCAGCCCGTGGCAAGAGCCCTGCTGCCCGACTCCGGGGGTGGGATTCGAACCCACGACCTAGTGGTTAACAGCCACCCGCTCTGGCCACTGAGCTACCCCGGATCGTATCCCCGTCCCGCAAAAGGGATCGGAGAGCAAAACGCCTCGCCCCGCAGCTTTGCGAGGCGAGGCGAGGGATAGCGGGGGCAGGATTCGAACCTGCGACCTTCGGGTTATGAGCCCGACGAGCTACCAGACTGCTCCACCCCGCAGCGCGACCCGCAGGATACAGAGGGACGGGAAAAGTGTCAACCTCGAAACCGCTTCCGGCGCGGCTTCGGCCTGCCGCTTCAAACCGGGCGCCCGAAGGCTATGCCGTGGCCGATCCGCCGCCCCATCCGCGCGGGTCCGGCCCTCCCGTGAGTCGCCCGGTATCCGGGTCGATTCCGACCGCGTGGAGTTGTGCGACGAAGGCGTCGTTCGCGACCTCCAGGCCGCGTCCCTCCAACTCCTCCCTCAGGTGATGGAACAGTTGCGGCTCCAACTCGAGCAGGTGGTCCTCCCAGTGCCAGCGCGGGACGGAGACGGCCTCGAGCGCCGACATGCCGAAGTCCACCGTATTGCTGATCGTGTGCTGGACGGCGCCCAGGATGCGGGTGCCGCCCGCCGCGCCCGTGACCAGGATCGGCTGTCCGTCCCGCAGCACGATGGCCGGCGAGATCCCCGTGATGCGCGCCTTTCCGGGTTCGATGCTGTTCGGCCGTCCGGCGACCGGGTTGAACTGGAACATGCAGTTGTTCCACGTGAAGCCGAGACCTTCGGTGACGACCCCCGAGGCGGAGCCCAGCGTGTGCGTGAGCGCCACGCAGTTCCCGGCCCGGTCCGCGGTCGAGAGGTGCGTCGTGTCCGGTCCCTCCGGTGGCTCCTCGACGACGTCGGGCGGGAGTTCGCGCCGGTCGATGAAGCCCCTCAGTTCGGCGGCGCGGTCCTTCGACACCAGGATGTCCGTCGGATCGTCGATGAACTTCGGGTCGCCGTGGTACCGGCGCCGGTCGATGAAGGAGAGGATCTGGGCGCGGCCCAGGAGTTCCACGTGGTCCGCCTTCCCGTGTTCGAGACCCGGCACGTCGTAGCCCTCGAGGAGGTTCAGGATCTCGATGACCTGGGCGCCGCTGCCGGGCAAAGCGTTCGAGAACACGTCGTGTCCGCGGTACGTGCCGTGCACCGGGTCGTAGACATCGGGCGCGTACGCCTCGAGGTCGGCCATCGTCAGGAGGCCCCCGTTGCGCTCGAAGTCCGCCGCGATGCGCTCGGCGATCTCGCCCCGGTAGACCACGTCGGCGCCGCCCTCAGCGATGAGTTCAAGCGTGCGGCCGTAGTCCCGCTGCACGAGCCGTTCCCCCGCCCGCCACGGCATGCCGTCGTTGAGGAAGATGCGCGCGGAGGCCTCGGTCGTCCGGACTTTGGTGAAGAACGGGACGACGCCCGAGGACGACTCGGTCCGGGTCGTGAAGCCGCGCGCCAGGGCGCCGGGGATCTCGAACCCGTCGTACGCGAGCCGGATCGCCGGCTCGACGAGTTCCGCCCACGGCCGGGTCCCGAACCGGCTCCACGCCTCCCACAGGCCGGCGATCGTACCGGGCGTGACGACGGCCTTGTAGCCGATCTGGTTGATGTCGCCGCGCACCTTCCAGCGGTCGGCGTGCCCGTAGATCCGCCCCTCGAGGGCGCTGCGGTAGATGTCGGGGGTGGCCCGGGTCCCCGCGCGCCCGTGGAAGTCGATGGACGTGGCGCGTCCGGTGCTCGCGTCGTACACGACCATGCAGCCGAAGCCGCCCACGCCGGCGGAGAACGGCGTCGTGATGAACTGCGCGAACGCCGTCGCGATGGCCGCGTCGATCGCGTTGCCGCCGCGCCTGAGGGCCCCGACTCCGGCCTCCACAGCGATCGGTCCGCGCGCCACGACGATCCCGCCGCCGGCGTCCCGCGCTCCGTTGTTCGGCGCTCCGTTGTCCGATGCGCCCGCGGCCGCCTCCTCGCCGTCCGGACTGCACGCGCCGAGCGATCCCGCGGCGACGGCACCCACCCCGGCCGCGGCCGTCGCGATGAAGGCTCTTCGTGACTGAAGGTCCTCGGGCCGGACATCGCTTCGGTCGGTCTTCACGTCACGGCTCCCTGTTGGCGGTGCCCGATGGCGGCTCCCGGTGGCGGCGTTTCGCCGCGGGCTGTTAAGGTTCGCCCATCAGCGTGGCGCACGACGCGCGGCACGCGGCCAAATCTCATGATGGCCGATCCCGATTGAAGATATACACCAAAGGCGGGGACGGAGGAGAGACCACGCTCCTCGGCGGCGCGCGGGTTCCGAAGGACGATGCGCGGGTCGCGGCGTACGGCACCGTCGACGAACTCAACGCCGTGATCGGGGTGGCGCTCGCCCTCGACCCGGACGGCGCGACGCTCGGCGAATCCGGGCCGGCCCTCGGCGCCGTCCAGGAGGACCTGTTCACGATCGGGGCCCGCCTCGCCGCCGCCAATCCCGACCGGTTGCTGCGGAAGGGCACCATTCCCGCGCTCTCCGCCGATCGGATCGACGCGCTCGAGGCCTGGATCGACGGGCTGGACGCCGAGCTTCCCGCGCTCGAGGCCTTCGTTCTGCCCGGCGGGTCGCCCCTCGCCGCGCAGTTGCACGTCGCGCGCACCGTCTGTCGGCGGGCCGAACGGGGCGTCACGGCTCTCCTCGACGAGCAGCCGGACCTCGCCGAAGTCGTCGTCCCCTACATCAACCGTCTCTCCGACCTGCTGTTCACCCTCGCCCGGGCCACGAACCGGCGCGCCGGCCGCGAGGACGCGATGTGGCTGCCGCAGCGGCAGCGGGATGAAGGCGGACGGTGAAGACATGCCGCGGACCGTGACGCGCACCCCGTTTCGACTCACGCCGCCGGGCGCCGGTCTCCGCGGCGACTACTGGTCGGCCGCCGCTTCCACCGAAGGCGGTCCTGCCGCGACCGACGCCGCGATCGTCGTCTGCCACGGCTTCAAGGGGTTCAAGGACTGGGGCTTCTTCCCCCATCTCTGCGAACGACTCGCCGAGATGACCGGGATCTCCGTCGTCTCCTTCAACTTCGACGGCTCCGGCGTACGCGACTCGGACTTCGATGACCTGGAGGCGTTCAGCCACAACACCTTCTCGCGCGAACTGTGGGACCTCGAGGCCATCCTCGACGGCCTCGCAAGCGGCCGGCTTGGAGACGTCAAGGTTGCCGCGGCCACGCGCTTCGGCCTGCTCGGACACAGCCGCGGCGGCGCCACCTGCATCCTGAAGGCGGGCCTCCGGTCGCAGGTCCGGGCGCTCGTCACGTGGGCCTCGATCTCCTCGGTCACGCGCTACGAGAGTTTCGCCGACCGGTGGGACGCCGGGGAAACCGTGATCATCCCCAACGCGCGCACAAAGCAGGACATGCCGCTCGAGCGAAACGTGCTCGACGACATGCGCGCGAACCGGGAGCGCCTCGACGTGCTCGCCAGCGCCGCGAGCCTGCGGATTCCGGTCGCCGTGGTGCACGGGACGGCCGACGAGTCCGTACCGTTCAGCGACGCCTGGCGGATCGCCGACGCGGTAGGAGACCTCGCGCGGCTCGTCGGGGTAGAAGGGGGTACGCACACGTTCCAGGCGGGACACCCGTTCGCGGGGACGACGCCTCAACTCGACGAGGCGATCAACGCCTCGGTCGAACTGTTCACGCGCGCACTCGAGTGAGACGAATGACCCGAAACCGATCGAGCCGGAGGCGACGTTCAGGGCTCGCGGCGGCGACGGCGGTCGCCCTGACCGCCGGACTCGTGACAGGGGGCTGCCGCTTCGTGCGGCTGGACAGCAACGGCGCTCCGGCACCGGACGAGGGGCCCGATCTCGCCGAGCAGGTCGCCTCCCTGCTCGACCGGCAGGCGGCGGCGTGGAACGGGGGCGACCTCGACGGCTTCATGAGCGCCTACTCTCCATCTCCGACGACGACCTATATCGGATCGACGGGACTCATCGAGGGCTACGACGGGATTCGGGAGCGATACGCCCCGGGATTCGCGCAGGGCGCGGCGCGGGACAGCCTCCGCTTCGAGGGCCTGCGGGTTCGGGAGGTGGATGAGCGGGTCGGCGTGGCGACGGCGCGTTACGTCCTCGAACGCGAGGGGGCGGTCACGTCGACGGGACCGTTCACGCTCGTCCTGCTGAACGTGGAGGGGGCCTGGCTCATCGTCCACGACCAGTCGGCCGAAGACGGAGGAGGCTGACGACCGATGCGGACCTTCGACTACGTCATCGTGGGGGGCGGCCTCGCGGCGGTCTCGGCGGTGGACGGGATCCGGGAGATCGACCGCGAAGGCTCGATCGCCATGTTCGCCGAGGAGCCGGACCCTCCCTATCACCGGCCCCCCCTGTCGAAGGAGTTCCTGCAGGCGGAGGGGGCGCCGCGGACCCTGCTCCACGTGAAGCCCGCGCGCTGGTTCGAGGAGCGGGCGGACGGGCTCAAGCTGTTCACGGACGCGGCGGTGGAGCGTCTGGATGCCCGCTCCATGACCGTCCACACGGCCGGCGGCGACGCGATTCGAGGCGGCCGTATTCTGATTGCCACCGGCGGGCGGGCGAAGCGGCTCGAGGTGCCGGGAAGCCATCTCCCCGGCGTGTCGACCCTCCGCACCGCGGCCGACTCCGAGCAGCTGCGCGAGATGGCCCACGGGGCGTCGCGCGTCGTGCTCGTCGGCGCCGGCTTCATCGGGATGGAGCTCGCCTCATCGCTGTCGAAGTTCGATGTGGATGCCGTCGTCGCGGAGGTGGAGCCGCGCGTCTGGGCCCGGGTGTTTCCGGAGACGATCGCCGGTTTCCTCCGCCGCTACTTCGAGGAACGCGGCGTGCGGTTCATGATGGGTTCGAGCGTGGCCGCCTTCGAAGGCGAGGGACGTCTCGCGCGGGTCGTGCTCGACAGCGGCGAGGAGATTCCCGCCGACCTCGCGATCGTGGGCGTCGGGATGTCGCCGAACGATGAGCTCGGCGCACAGGCCGGCCTCGCGGTCCAGGACGGGATCGTGGTGGACGGGTTCGCGGAGACGACGGCCGCCCACATCTACGCAGCGGGCGACGTGGCCCGCTTCCCGGACCCCATGGGAGGCGGGCTTTCGCGCCTCGAGCACTGGGACCACGCCCGCGCGCACGGGCGCCATGCGGGCCGCAACATGGCCGGCGCGAGGGAGACGTTCGACCATCTCTCCTATTTCTTCACGCACGTGTTCGACCTGAGCATCAACGTGTTCGGAGAGACGGCCGATGTGGACCGCACGATCGTCTCCGGCGAACTCGGCTCCGGCCGGTCGATCGTGTACTGCGTGACGGACAACCGGCTCACCGGCACGATCCTCATCAACGCGACCGGCGCGATGGAGGACTGCCGGGCGCTGGTGCGCGCGCGCCCCACGGTGGAGGATCTGTTGAAGGAATTCGAGAAGCCGGGCGTGCGCCCCGGCGAGCTGGTCGGATAGTGGATCGGTGACGGACACGGCTGAAAGGTGACGGATACGATGGAAACGAAGGATACGAGGGACCCGATGGACGGCATGGGTTCGGCCGACGACGCCCCGCCGGAGATCGCGGAGAAGGTGCGGACCGCGCTTCGCACCGTGACGGATCCCGAACTCGGCATCAACATCGTGGATCTCGGACTCGTGTACGATGTCGAGGTCGAGGAGGGCGAGGCGAAGGTCACGATGACGCTGACGAGCCCCGGCTGCCCCGCGGGCGGACAGATTCTCGGGGGCGCGAAGGACGCGGCGGAGTCCGTGGACGGGGTGGAGGAGGCGGTCGTGAGCCTCGTGTGGAAGCCGTTCTGGACGCCCGAGAGGATCGACCCGGCCGTGCGGGCGATGATGGGCTTCTGACGGTGTCCGGATTCTGACGACCCCGCGGTTCTGACCATGCTCCTGCGGCTGTTCCTGCTGTTCACGATTGTGCCCGTCGTGGAGCTTGCGCTCCTCATTCAAATCGGCGGTCTGCTCGGGCTCGGGCCGACGCTTCTGCTCGTCATGGGGACGGGGTTCGCCGGCGCGTGGCTCGCCCGGCGCGAAGGTCTGCGGGGCTGGCTGGCCGTCCGTGACGAACTCCAGGGCGGCCAGCTCCCGGGCGAGTCGCTCGTCCATGCGCTCCTGATCCTCGTCGCGGGCATCGTGCTGATCACCCCGGGTGTCATTACGGACATCGCCGGGATCCTGCTGCTCATCCCGCCGGTGAGGCGGAGCCTCATCGCCCGGGTCCGGGAGCGGCTCAACGCCCAGATCGAGCGCGGCACGATCCAGGTGATGAGCGGATCCGGCGGCGGGTTCAGCGGCCTGTACGGCAACTTCGGGGCGCGCCCCGGGACCGGCGGATCGGGGCGCGGCGGCGGGGCGCGGACCTCGCGGCGGGAGGTCATCATCGAGGAGAACGAGCCGGACGGCGACTGACGCCCGGGACGGGACCCGGAGACTCTGGAGGTGCGGCAATGGAGCACGAGGACATTGAACGGGGTCGGGTACTGACGCGGCGCGAGGTTCTCGCCGCCCTCGGCGTCGGGGGCGGGGCGCTGGCCGCCGGTCGGTGGGTTCTGGGAACGGGCACCCCTCTCGCCGCCCAGGCGGACGGGATCGCCCGTGCGCTGCCCGCCTGCGTGGCGAAGCCCGAACAGACCGAAGGGCCGTTCTTCGTCGACGCGCGGCTCGAACGCTCCGACATTCGGTCCGATCCGTCGACCGGAACGGTGAGCGAGGGCATCCCGCTGACGCTCGGGTTCAACCTCTCGCAAATCTCCCGGGGCGACTGTTCGGCGCTTCCCGGCGCGCTGATCGACGTGTGGCAGTGCGACGCCGACGGCGTGTACTCGGGCGTGGAGGACGACGGCGCGCCCGAATCGGCGAGGGAACGGCACTTCCTCCGGGGCTACCAGCGCACGGACGAGGAGGGGCTGGCCCGTTTCACGACGATCTTTCCGGGCTGGTACCGCGGGCGCGCCGTGCACGTACACTTCAAGGTGCGCACCGACGTCTCCGGCCAGCCGTACGAGTTCACCTCGCAGCTCTACTTCGACGAGGCGCTCACGGACGAAGTGCACGCGCAGGCGCCGTACGCGGCGCGCGGGCGGCGCCCCGTGACCAACGCGGACGACGGCATCTTTCGCCGCGACGGTGGCGAGAGCCTGATGGCCCGGGTCAGCGAGACGGACCACGGATACGCGGCCACCTTCGACCTGGGCCTCGATCTCACGGATGCCGAGACCGGCCGGCCCGACGGCCGCAGCGGCAGACGCGGGAGGGCCGGGCGGCCCGCGTCGGACTGAGGGGTCGACCGCCGGGTGCACGCGCCCGGCCGCCGGCGCTTGCAAGGCGGGGCGCCGGAATCGACCTTTCGAACATGAAGCGCATGAAACCGCACACCGGCGCGATCGGCGCCACCGCCGTCTTCGCGATCGCCCTCGGCTCGCTCGTATCGGGCGAGGCACGGGCTGCCGGGCCGAGTGACATCCCGGCTCCAGCCGGCGCGGCGCCGTGGGTTGACGCAACGCCCCGGATCGACGCCTGCCTCGTCACGCCCGAAGTGGTTCCCCTCTCGGGCACGCAGAGCGCCCCCGGGAGCCGCGGGTCGATGACGCTCACGCAGCCCGGCTCGCCGTTCGAGATCACCGTGGACGACGGCGGCTTCCAGACGTTCGACGTCGAGATCCAGGTCGACCGGCTGCGCCGCCGCGGCGAGGCGGTCTACGTCGCGTGGGCCGCGAAGCCCGAACTCGACGAGTGGGTGCAGCTCGGCACGCTCGGCGAAGAGAACCGGCTCACGGCGCGGCTCGCGTGGAACCAGTTCCTCGTGTTCGTGAGCGAGGAGGCGTCGACCGACGTCGAGCGCTGGCAGGGGCCGATCGTGCTCACCGGCCTCTCCCCCTCCGGCCGGCTGCACACGATGGCCGGCCACGGCCCGTTCGAGGCCATGAACTGCCAACTCTACTTCTGATTCCACCCGGGCGGCGACCGAGGACAGTGCGCTACCTGGCCGTCGCCGCGACCCTCTCCGCACCGCTGTGGCTGGGCCTCGCCCCGGCCGCGGGGCAACAGCACGCGGGCCACATGATGGCGACGGACAGCATCGGGGCCGTGTGGCGGATGCCGCCGCAGCCGATCCCGATGCCGATGATGCTCCCGGGCCTGATGGGCGCCGTCCCCGGAGTGACCCCGTACCTGCCCGACCCCGGCCACGATCCCGCCATGCTTCCGGAGGCGGTCTTCCGCGAGGTCGTGGAGATGGCCGACGGCGACACGCTCCGTCTCGAGGCCGGGTTCGTCCGGCGCACGATCGGGACGCGGACCTTCACCATGTACGGCTTCAACGGGCAGTATCCCGGACCCCTCATCCGCGTCCCGCAGGGCGCGGAGATCATCGTCCTGTTCACGAACCACATCGACCTGCCCACGGCGGTCCACTGGCACGGCCTGCGACTCGAGAACGAGTTCGACGGCGTGCCCGGCGTCACCCAGGACCCGGTCGCCCCGGGCGAGTCGTTCATGTACCGGGTCTACTTCCCCGACGCCGGTCTTTACTGGTACCACCCGCACCACCGCGAGGACATCCAGCAGGACCTCGGCCTGTACGGGAACATGCTGGTCGACGCGCCTGCCGCGGACTACTACGGCCCCGCGAACGGCGAGGACTTCCTCATGCTCGACGACCTGCTCGTCGACGAAGGCGGACTCTTCCCCTGGGGACGCGAAGCCGCCATCCAGACGCTGATGGGCCGGTTCGGGAACCAGTTGCTCGTGAACGGCGAGCCGCGCTGGGAGGCCACGGTCCGCCGCGGCGAGGTCCGCCGGCTCTATCTCACGAACGTCGCGAACACGCGCACCTTCAACCTCGTCCTGGTGGGCGCGGAGATGAAGCTGGTGGGCGCCGACGTGAGCAAGTTCGAGCGCGAGAGCTTCGTCTCCAACGTCGTCCTCGCCCCCGCCCAGCGGTACATCGTGGATGCGCGGTTCGACGAACCCGGCACGTACGCGCTCCTCAACCCCATCCAGGCCATCGACCACTTCAACGGCCGCTTCTATCCGCAGACGGACACGCTCGGGATCATCACCGTCCTCGACGAACCGGTCGCGGAGGACCACGGGGACGCGTTCTCCACGCTGCGCGAACACGCGGACGTCATCGAGGACATCGACCGTTACCGCGCCGAGTTCGACCGGCCCGTCGACCACGAGATCGAACTCACGGCACGCGTGGGGGACCTGCCCAGCGACATCGTCGCCGTGATGGCGATCGACACGCTGTACTTCCCGCCCGTCGAATGGACGGACGCGATGCCGATGATGAACTACCTCTCGACGTCGGAGAACCTGACGTGGATCATGCGCGACACGCGCACGGGGAAGGAGAACGGGGACATCGACTGGCGCTTCGCGGAGGGGGACATCCTCAAGATCCGGATCCACAACCAGCGCCGTTCGTTCCACCCCATGCAGCACCCGATCCACATCCACGGGCAGCGCTTCCTGATTCTCGCGAGGGACGGGGTGCCGTCGGACAATCTCGCATGGAAGGACACGATGGTGATCCCGGTCGGGTCGACGTTCGACATCCTGCTCGAGGCCTCCAACTCTGGCCGCTGGATGGCGCACTGCCATATTGCGGAGCACCTGGAGGCCGGCATGTCCATGCTGTTCACGGTGGACCCCGGCTAGCTCGCGGGCCGCCAGTTCGAAAACGGAGGAAAGAATGAAGGTTGGAAATCGGACCCTGACACTCTCGGCGGCCGCCGTGCTCGGAGCGGCTCTCGCCGCGCCGCACGCGCTGAGCGCGCAGCTCATCGACGGGGTGGTCGAGCGCGGCAGCCGGAACATGGAAGTGCTCGGCCACATTCCGCTCGGGCCCCGGCTCAGCATCGCGGACATGGACATCGAGCAGGAGATGCACCGGCCCTACGCGTACGTGGCGCGCATGCAGTACGGACCGGTCGGCCCGAAAGGGCTGGACATCGTCTCGATCGAGGACCCGGAGAACCCCGAGGTGCTCTACGAGTGGCGGATCGAGGACCAGGACCTCCACCAGCGCACCGGCGGGATGGACGTGAAGCACTTCAAGTGGGGCGACCGCTACTACGTCGTGCAGTCGCTCCAGTTCGGGCAGGGCGGCCCGGACTCCGACATGGGGGCCGTCGTCCTCGACGTCACGGGACTGCCGGACGCCTCGACGGTGCGCGAGGTGGCCCGCATCAAGGAGCCCGATCTCCCCGGCGGCTTCCACAACATCTTCATCTACAAGCACTCGAACATGAACGTGTATCTCGTCGCCACGGTCTCGGGACCGTACGCGGCCGTCTACGACCTCGGCGCCCTCGTCGACGGGCGCGGCGACCAGATGGTGGCGCAGATCCCGGTCCCGGATCAGGGGATGGAGGGGAACCGGCGGCGGGGATACCACGACTTCTATCTCGGCTACCACCCGGAAACCGGGACGGACCGCTTCTACGGCGGCGGCACCGGCGGCTACTACATCTACGACGTGTCGGATCTCCAGGATCCCCAGCTTCTGACGCAGATCGTCGGGGTCTCCGGGATTCGGAGCGGCCACACGTTCACGCCCACGCCGGACGGCAACTTCGCGATCGCCGAGACGGAGTATCAGTACGCGCCGCTCAGGATCTTCGACCTCAGGCCGGGGCTGAACGGCGAGGTGTCCGCGATCAACCGCCCGATCGCGGCGTGGACGGCGAACTGGAAGAACCTCGTGCACAACCACGAGGTGCGTTGGCCGCTCGTGTTCGTGTCCGGCTACCTGGACGGGCTCGTCGTGTTCAACATGATGGACCCGGAGAACCCGATGACGGTGGGCCACTACGACACCTACCTGGGGCCGCCGAACGTCGACCGGACCCCTGTCTTCAACGGCACGTTCGGGGTCGACATCCGGAACGCGGACGGGCTCATCGTGGTGAGCGACATGACGACGGGTCTGTGGACCTTCCGGATGGAGGGCTTCCAGGGCTGGAACGGCGACGACTGGGGCGTGCCGAACATCTCCAGCGCCCAGGACTGGGACAACGGGCCCGCCGGCGCCGCCGGGCGCATCACGACGGACCAGCAGCAGGGCGACTGACGCCGGCGGCATGAGCGCCCGGCCACGGCTCCTCGTGGTCGGGAGCCCCTCACTGGACCTCCTGCACCTCGGCGGCCGCTCCGTGCGGTCCGCCGGAGGCGCGGGACTCTACACCGCGCTCGCGGCGCAGCGGGTCGGAGCCGCCGTCACGGTCGTCGCGCCGCGCCCCGATCCCATGCCGGCGGAACTCGAGCCGGCGGACCGCCTCCTCGACTGGCGGGGGCCGCCGGTGCCGCCCTCCGCGCTCCCGCACTTCGAGATCGAGTACTTCCCCGACGGCCGGACCGTCTATCGCCAGGCGGTGCGCGGTTCCGAGGGGGACATCCGCTACGGCGACATCCCCGACGCGGGGCCGGGGGCCTTCGCGTACGTCGTCCCCCTCCTCGACCCGGAGCTGCAGTTGGGGTTCGCGCGGCGGCTGGCCGCGGCGGGCGTGCGCGTGGGGTGCGGGACGTACGCGCCGGGGATCCGCGCGCACCCGGAGGTCGTCGAGCGCGTCGTGGAAGCGTCCCACTACTTCTTCTGCAACGAAGAGGAGGCCGGTCTCCTCTTCGGGTCGCTCGATCGGGTGGCGGTCGCGCCGGGGCGCGCGGTCTTCGTCACCCGGGGACCGCGCGGGGCTCGCGTCGTCCTGGGCGACCACGCGATCGACGTCCCCGCCCCCGAGGTCGAGCAGGTGGATCCGACGGGCGCCGGCGACACCTTCTGCGGGACGGCGCTGGCCAGGGTCGCGGCCGGCGACCATCCCGCCATCGCCGCGCGCGTTGCGGCGGCCTGTGCCGCGGAGACGGTGACGGACATCGGTCCGGCGCCGCTCCTCTCGGACAGTCCGCCTCCACCGGCGCCGCGAGATGCTCGGGTCCGCCTCGACCGGGACCGTTTTCGGCGGGTGGCCGGGGTCATCGCGACGGCCCCGGAGGCGGCGGCGTTCGACTTCACCGGCGCGGACTTTCCGGAACCCGGCGATCCGGCGGCGCTCGATTTCTTCTTCGCCGGGACCGTGCAGCAGTTCGGTTTCTGGCACGAGCGCGCGGGCCGCTACGGCGAACCCATGATCGCCTCTCTGGACGGCCGGACCCGCAAGGGAAGCGATTACCTGTGGGCCGCCTACCGGCGCTGGGCCCGCGAAGCCCCGGACGAACTCGCCCCCGCCGGTCAGGCCGCTCTCGACGACGCGGACTTCGATCACCGCCTGCGGGACGACGGCGGGCACAACCCGCTCCCCGCGGGCACCCTCCATCCGGCGTGCGCGCGCGCGTACGGCCGCGACATGCTGGGCCTCGGCCTGACCCCGGCGTCGCTCCTGGCCGAAGCCAACGCCACGGAGCGACCCCTCGCCCGCTTCCTCGCGCGTCTCGATGCGGTCGGCGGCTACAAGGAGGACCCGTGGCGGAAGAAGTCCGCCCTCCTCGCGGCGATCCTCAACCAGCGGCCGGAACGCTTCCTGCGGCTCGGGAAGGCGGAGGACGTGCCGCCGATCGTCGACTATCACTGCCAGCGCAGTTGCCTGCGGCTCGGCGTCGTCTCCGTGAACGACGAGACGCTGGCCGCGAAGCTCGCGAAGCGGGAGGTTGTGAGCGCGGAGGAGGAGGAGGCCGTGCGCGCCGCCTGTTACGAGGTGGTGGGCGAGGTCCGGCGGCTGAGCGGGCGCTCCATGGGGGCCGTGGACTGGTTCTTCTTTCAGAACCGGACGCGTTGCCCGGAGATGACGGAACCCGACTGCGCGGCGTGCCCCGCGGACCCCGTCTGCGCGCACCGCACCCGACTCTTCCAGCCGGTGTTTCGCACGGCCGCGTATTGAGGCCGGGAAAGTCCACGACGACCGACCACAGGAATCGGGAGAATCTCATGAAGAAGTTCGAAGCCATGTTGCTTCTCGCCGCGGTGACCCTCGCCGCGCCCGCGTACGCCGCCGCGCAGGATGACGCCGAGGCGGGGGCGGTCGCCGCCGTGCAGGCCCTGTTCGACGCCATGGCGGCCCGCGACGGCGATGCGATCCGCGGCCTGCTCACCGACGGCGCCACCTTCGTGGCTACGGCGGAGACCCCGGACGGCGTGCAGGTCCGGGAGAGCACCGGCACCGAGTTCGCCGCCTCCATCGGTCAGCCGGGCCCCGCCCTGCTGGAGCGAATGTGGGAACCGCACGTGATGATCGAGGGTCCGATCGCCGTCGTGTGGACGCCCTACGACTTCCACGTGGACGGCGAGTTCAGCCACTGCGGGATCGACGCGGTGAGCCTCGTGCGCACGAGCGACGGCTGGAAGATCTCCAGCATCGCCTACACCCGCGAGACGGAGAACTGCGAGCCGAGCCCGCTCGGCCCTCCGCCCGGCGACTGACGCCAAGTCTCAGTCGATCACCACCTCGACGTCGCTCGTGAAGAGGCTCTTGAGCGTCGCGATCCCCGATCCGGCCAGCACGAGGGTCAGCAGGGCGGCGATCAGGAGCAGGTTGAACTCGTAGCCTCCCTGGCCCGGGCCCACGACGTAGAAGCCGTTGGCCAGGTGCACGAGAAAGATCCCCGCCAGCATGTGCGCGGCGAGGAGCAGGGCGAAGGGCGTCACGAACAGGCCCGCGATCAGGCATGCGCCGCCCAGGGTCTCGGCCAGCGCGATCCCCCACGCCCCGATCGCCGAGAGCGGGACGCCGAGCGACCCGAGGAAGGCCGCGGTGCCCTCGATGCCGCCGGCCAGCTTTGGCCAGCCGTGCATCACGAAGATCAGTCCGACCGCGACGCGAAGGATGGCCAGACCGAGGCCGGGGTTTCTGCCGCCGAGCATCGTGCCTCCTTTGGTGTGACACCACACCGGTCTACGCCGTCAGGCTAGGCGGTCACCATGAGCGCGGTGCCGTACATGACCAGCAGGCCGAGGAGGAGGCCCGTGGCGTTGAGGGGGGTGAACAGGCCCTGCGGCCAGCTCTTCCGGATCAGCCGGGTGACCTCGACGATGACCTGCAGGATGGCTCCGGCGCCGAGGGCGAGGAAGAAGGTCGCCAGCGTCGGCGAGTAGGAGAAACCGCCCGCCCACGCCCCCAGGACGGTCGGCAGTCCGGCGATGCCGCCCATGAAGGCGAAGTGCCGCAGCGCCGGCCGCCGGTCCGCGACGGGGGCGACGATCGCCAGCCCCTCCGTCGTGTTGTGGAGCGCGAAGCCGATGACGAGGAAGCTTCCGAGCGCGATCTCGCCGAGGGAGAAGGCCGCCCCGATCGCGAGCCCCTCGCCGAGGTTGTGCAGTCCGATGCTGATGGCGATCAGGTACGCCACCGTGAGCCCGGGGCTCGGCCCACCGCCGCCCGCGCCCGCGGAGTCTCCGCCGCTCCGGCCGCGTCCGAGGTTACCGAGGGCCCTGAGGCCGACGATGGCGCCGATGACCCCGACGGCGATGAGCCCGGCGGCCTGAAATCCCTCCGGCACGAGCGCCGACGCCTCGAGCGTGTCCTCGAACGCATCGACGACGAGGAACGCCAGCAGGCCCACGGTGAGGCTGAGATAGAAGTGGATCCACTTGCGGTCGATCCGGCGCAGGAAGGGATACCACAACAGGCCGACGAGGACGGGGATCACGCCCGCGTAGAGGCCGAGTAGCCCGAAAGTGGTCAGGTAAAGCGCGTTGGGGCGCGGCGAGAGCGTCGCTACCGCCACCTCGCGGTCGAAGGTGAGTCCCGTGGAGGTCACCAGCCGGATGACGTGGAGTTCACCTTCGACCCAGGGATAGTCCAGTTCGAGGGTGGCGCGGGCGAGACGCGGCAGGGTCGGATCGCCATCGATCTCGAACTGCCAGTAGGCATCGTCGACGATCACCTGCGCGATGGTGGCCGCCTCGGGACCGCCGTTCACGACGTGCACGCGCATGACGCCGTTCTCCGGGAAGCTCACGCGTTCGATCGTGAGGTCCTCGACGGGCGGGAAGGCGTCCCGGAAGGGGGCCGTGGGATCGGCGCCGAAGAAAAACGCGACGAGCCCCGCCAGCAGCGCGAGCGGGAAGAGGCCCAGGACCCAGCGCGCCGGGCCGCTCCGGCGCGGAGCGGCTTCGGACCGCTCGTCAGACATCGCTCGGCGCGGGGCCCACGGGCACGCCCTCGCCGGCGGCGAGCCGCTCGACCGCCTCGAAGAAGCCCATCCACCCCAGTTCCGCGAACTCGCTCTGGTGCGCGTGGAACATGTGCATGCCGGGGTTCTCGAGCCGGAACTCGAGGACGTGACGCTCGCCCTGGCACATCATGATCGTGTCCGTGAGTTCGTACTGGTCCGGCCGCGTACCGGTCCGGAACACCTTGAACATGCCCGCGTGCAGGTGGAACGAGTTGATGAGGTCGAACTCGGTCGTGTTCACGAGATAGATGCGGCACAGGTCGTTCACGCCCACGCGCACGGGATGGTGGTGGTAGTAGAACGCCGACGTGTTGACGGCGTACACCTCGTTGTCGCCGTCCAGGTTGCTGTCGAACGCGTTCATCACCATGACCATCTCCCGCGCCGGTTCCCGGCCTTCGGGCGGATCGACGATGAACGCCCCATACAGACCCTTATGGATGTGCCGCTTGAGCGGCATCGTGTGGCAGTGGTACAGGTGGAGCCCGAACGGCTTCGCCTCGAACTCGTAGGTGAAACGCTGCCCCGGCTCCACGATGGGTTCGAAGCCGTCCATCTCCGGCGGGTGCGTGCCGTGGAAATGGATGGTGTGGGGGTGCGAGCCCGCGTTCGTAAACTCGACCTGGAGGATGTCCCCCTCGGTGCAGCGCAGGGTCGGGCCCGGCACCTGCCCGTTGTAGGTCCACGCCGGGAAGAAGACGCCGGGCGCGATCTCGATCTCCCGGTCCAGCGCCACCATCTGCCAGCGTCGCACGACGCGGCCGTCGGCGCGGGTCGTGACCTCCCCGTAGTCGAAGTCCGTGAGGAAGGCCGCCGGATCGAACGCTCCGTCGGGCCCGGGCATGCCGACGATCCCCATCGCCTCCTGGTGTCCCGCGTGCGGGCCCGCGGCGGCGGCGTCCGCTCCCGGCTCGCGCGGCATGGCGCCGCTGGCCGCCAGGGCATCTCGCGCGCCGCCCCGGGACGCCAGGTCCAGCACCGTCGCGCCCGATACGCCGGCCACCCCCGCGGCACCAAGCTTCAGCCAGTCGCGTCGACTCAACCTATCCGGCTTCACTCGTTCTCCGGTTTTCCCCCGAACGCCCATCCGGGCCGCGGCCCGGAGCGATTTTTAGCCTAGGCTAAAAATGATTTTTCGGAAGATGCACGGAGCCCGGGGCGGCGTCAACAAGCGCCCGGTCAGTCGGCGGTGAGCTGGGTCAGTCCGTGGCGGGCCGGTTTTCGAGGATCATGCTTCCGCGGCGCGGAGGATGCGGGTGCGCGCCGCCTCCCGAGCCCGGTCGAGTTCGGCGCCGGCCTCGGCCTTCGCCCGGGCCACGCGCGCGAACTTGCCGGGCCGGACCCGATCGAGCCGGGCCCGCGCTCTGGCGGCGGCGCGGTCGAGACGCTTGAGGGATTGTTCCTCGCGGGCGCGTTCGATGCGCCGCAGTCCGGCCTCCCGGGTCCGCTGGATGCGCGACAGCGCCCTGTCCAGACGCCGGTTCATGCGGTCCGCCGAATCGCGGTAGAACTTCGCCGCGAATTCCCGGGGGGTCGCCGTGCGCGCGTAGAGCACGTTGGCGAGCCGCAGGACGCTCAGGATCCGGATGTAGAACCAGCCGATGTCGAACTCCCACCAGTGCGCCTTGAACTTGGCCGAGCGCGGGTCCGCGTGATGGTTGTTGTGGAGTTCCTCGCCGAGAATCCAGATCCCCCACGGATACAGATTGTGGCTGTCGTCGCGCGTCCCGAAGGTCCGGTAGCCGAGCGCGTGTCCGAGGCCGTTGATGATGTTCCCCGTGAGCGGCATCCAGAACACCATGCACGTCCAGACGATGAGCCCGGGGATGAGCCCGAACAGGTACAGATTGAGGACGAGCATGATTCTGATCCCCAGGCCACGGCGCCTGGTGTAGACGTTTCGTTCGACCCAGTCGTCGGGCGTCCCCTTGCCGTATTTCTCGAGCAGCGTCTCGTCCTGCGCGGCCTTCCGATAGAAGAAGAGCCCGCCGAACGCGATGTTCGCGAGACCCTCGAGCGTCGGCGAATGGGGATCGCCCTCGCGGTCGGCGTAGGCGTGGTGCTTTCGGTGGATCGCGACCCACTCCTTCGTCACGATCCCGGTCGTGAGCCAGCACCAGAACCGCATGGCGTGTTCGACGACCGGATGAAACACGACGCCGCCGTGCGTCGCCGAGCGGTGCAGATAGAGCGTGTTGACCATGTTCGTGAGGTGCCCCGCGACAAGAATCCACACGAGGGCGATCCACCACGGTTCTCCCAGGACCGCATAACCCGGCATGCGTTTTTCTCCTCGGTTCTCTGCGTTTCCCTGCGGGCTTCCAACCTAACGCTGGAGTACGTCGAGCGCCCACCGGGCGTGTTCCCGGACGAGGGGCGACGGGTCCTCCGCCAGACGTCGCAGGACGGAGCGCGCGCCGGGCCCGCCGGAGTTGCCGAGGCCGACCGCCAGATTCCGGAGCAGCCCCTCGCGGCCGGGGCGGCTGAACGCCGTCCCCCGATAGCGCGTGCGGAACTCGTCGGCGTCGAGGGGGGCGAGTTCCCTGGCCCACGCAATCATATCCTCCGGCGGCATCGGCTGGCCGGGGCGGGGCGCGAACGGCGCCTCCGCGGGCACGGGCGCCTCGGCGTTCCAGGGACACACCTCCTGGCAGATGTCGCAGCCGAACACCCGGTTTCCGATCGCGGGGCGGAGCGTCTCGGGGATGGGACCCCGGAGTTCGATCGTCAGATAGGAGATGCAGAGCCGCGCATCGAGGAGCCGGCCGTCCAGAATCGCGTCCGTCGGGCAGGCGTCGATGCAGCGGCGGCAGGTGCCGCAGCGGTCGTGGACGAACGGGGGATCGGGTTCGATCTCGAGGTCCGTGAGCAGCTCTCCCAGCATGAAGTAGGAACCGAGGTCGGGGTGGAGGAGCATCGTGTTCTTGCCGATCCAGCCCAGGCCCGCGCGCTGGGCGTGGTCCCGCTCGAGGACGGGGCCGTAGTCGACGTAGCGCTTCGTGCGGGCGCCGGGAGAGAGGTCCTCGATGGCGGCGGAGAGCGCGTCGAGCCGCTCCTCGAACACGTCGTGGTAGTCGCGGCCCAGCGCGTAGCGGGCGACGACCGGCAGCCGGCGGCGCCGGGCGGCGTCCCCGCGGCCGACGCGCCGCCGGTCCGGCGTCGCCGTGCCGGCCGGCGTCGAGCCGTACAGGAGGCTCACGACGATGAGCGTCCGGCAGCCGGGAAGGGCCTCTCGCGGATCGAGGCGGCGGCGCACCGCGTCCTCGCGCGCCATGTAGGCCATCTCGCCGTGGTAGCCGTTCGCGAGCCAGGCCTCGTATGCGCCCGCGTGCGCCGGGGGCGCCGCCGGAGCGAACCCCACCTGGTCGAACCCGGCGGCCCGCGCGGCGGCGCGGACCTCCCGCTTCAGCGCGGCGGCATCGCGGGCGACGGTCACCTCACCCGAACTTCCCGGCACTCGCGCACAGATCGGCCACCGGGCACTCGGCGCAACGCGGCTTTCGAGCGTAGCACACGGTGCGCCCGTGCAGGATCGAGCGCCACGCGAAGGGGTGCCATTCCTCCCGCGGCAGCACCCTCAGGAGGTCCTTCTCCACCCTCGGCGGATCGACCTCGTTCGTGAGGCCGAAGCGGTGGGTGACCCGCTTCACGTGCGTGTCCACGACCACGCCCTCGTGAAGCCCGAACGCGTTGGAGAGCACGACGTTCGCCGTCTTCCGGGCGACGCCCGGGAGCGTGAGCAGATCCTCCATCGTCCGCGGGACCTCTCCGCCGTACACGTCGACCAGACGGCGTCCGAGCCCCTTCAGGTGGCGCGCCTTGTTGTTGAAGAACCCCGTCGGGCGCACGGCCTCCCGCAACTCCTCCAGCGGTGCGTCGGCGTACGCGGGCGCGTCGGGATAGGCCGGGAAGAGCGTGCGGGTGACCCGGTTCACGCGCTCATCCGTGCACTGGGCCGAGAGCACCGTCGCGACGATCAACTCGAGCGGCGTCTCCCAGTCCAGCGAGACGGTGAGGTCCGGATAGAGGGCGGCAAGTCGCGGCGACAGGGCCGCGGCCAACTCGGAACGGGCCTTCCAGGAACGTGGCCGGGGCACGGCGTCAGGCGCTCTTGGCGGGCGGTGGGCCGAGGTCCTCTCCGGAGGCGGCCCCCCGGGCGGCGGGCGGCTTTTCGTCCAGCGACACGAGCCCCGCCCGCTGCAGCCGCTGCACTCTCGCGCTGACCTCCCGCGGGTCGAGCGCGCCGACGACGAACCCGTTCTCGATCACGAGCAGGTACGACACCCGGACTCGAATCCGGAACAGGGCTTCCGCCAGGGATTCGTCGGGACGGGCCACCGGGAACTCCTCGGCGGGTCGCGTGACCGCCGCGACGGGCGTCGTCGCGCGCGCGTCCTTCCTCACCGCGGATACCGCCTGCGCCTCGACGACGCCGACCAGGTCGCCGTCGCGCGCGACCGGATACGCCTCCTCCCGTCCGCGCAGGAAGTAGTCGGATATGGCCCGCTCCACGGGCATCTCCGCCTCGATCATGCGGGGGCGGGGGTTCATGACCGTCGCGACCGGGATCCGGCGCAGGAGCGTGCGGAGTTCGAAGTGCCGCAGGCTCGACGAGGCCGCGTTGACCACGAACCAGCCGATGAATGCCGCCCACACGCCGGAGATGAACTGTCCGCGGCTCAGGTTGAAGAGCCCGAGGACGATGAGCGCGCCGCCGAACAGCCGTCCCCCCTGCGTCGCCCACCGGGTGGCTTTGACGAGGTCGCCGGTGACCGCCCACACGATGGAGCGGAAGATCCGGCCCCCGTCGAGCGGAAAGCCGGGGATCATGTTGAAGACGGCGAGCACGAAGTTGAGCAGTGCCAGGAACCCGAGCACCGTGACCGCCGGTGCCGGGGCGGCCCAGGCCTCCGCCGCCACGCGCCCTCCGTGGAACGCTGCGGCGAGGGCCAGGCTCGCGAGCGGACCCGCCGCGGTGAGCACGAACTCGTCCAGCGGACGCCGGGCCTCGTCGCGCGCCTGCGCGATGCCGCCGAAGATGAAGAGCGTGATGTGCTCGACCTCCACGCCCCGCGCCCGCCCCGCCAGGGCGTGACCCAGCTCGTGCAGGAGCACGGAGAGGAAGAAGAGGAGCGCCGCCGCCGTTCCCATCGCCAGATACGTGGACGAGGGATAGAAGGGCAGCGCGCGCGGGAATTCGCGCGTGGTGAAGGTCCAGATCACGAGCGCCGCAATCGGGAACCACGAATAGTCGATCCGGATGGGGAAGCCGAACCAGCGTCCGATCCGGAAGCTGCCGAACAGCGGCATCAGCCGTCTTCGCCGGGGAGGGGGTACGCCGGGAGGGAAACTTCCGCGGGCCGGTAGTTCCTCCCGCGCCCGAACCGCCACCACGGAGACCGGCGGCGGATGATGACGCACAGACGGCCGCCGGCCAGGTTCGGCACTTCCACGAAGGCGCGGTTCGCGTACACGGGCGCCTCCACGGCGTAGCGTCGCCCGCGCCATTCGAACACGGCTTCATCCGCGCGTTCCGGGATCACCGACTCGACGAACAGCTCCGATTCCAGCTTCACGACCCCGTCCGGGCCGGACGGCACGGCCCGGCAGAAGTCCGGGTCGAAGGGCTTGCCCGCGAGCCGGCGCAGATTCTGTTCGTTCGCCCAGTCCACCTCATCCAGCCCCGACTCACCGGCGGCGGATTCCCGGTGGTGCAGCAGTTCGTGCAGGATCGTCTCCCACAGCTCGCCCTCCCAGTCGAAGTCGGGATCCTCCTCGGCGAGCGCCCGGAAGGAACCGTGATAGAGAACGAGTTCCGAACGCACATCGCCGTCCCCCCCGGCGCCGCTCGGCCACGCCTCCGTCAGGCACTCCCCCATCGTGTACACCCAGTGGAAGTCCGGGTGACGTGCGGCCTCCGGCTCGATCGTCAGCCCGTCGACCCCCTCCCGCGCCTCGGCGGGGATCTCGTGCCACATGCGGCGGGCCGCCGTCTCGAATCGGTTGAAGTTCACCGCGCGATCGAACGGTCGCCGCCCCCGTCAGGCGTCTTCGGCCGAAGCCGGGGAGCCCGCGGCGTTCGCGGCCAGCCAGCGGTTGAGGCCCAGGAAGGCGGCGATCGCGATCGCCCACTGGATGAGCACCGTCCCGACGTTGAACTCCGAGAACAGCGTGAACGACCCGGCGAGGTCGTTCAGGTCGACGGACCGCCACAGCCACCACACCGTGATCACGACCGCCTGCAGAGCCACGAGTCGAATCACGACGTTCCACCACTTCCCGACCACGAGGTCGCTGCCCTCGCTGTTCACGAGCCGGCGGCGGAAGCGGTCCACGCCGTGGCGCATGATCATGATCGAGAAGAAGAGGCCGCTCATCATCAGTCCGACGCCCCACACCCAGTCCTGGTTGCGGAACACCTCGATCCAGATCGCCGACGGCAGCCCGAGGATGAACCCGAGGCCGCCGATCGTCAGCACGGCCTTCCTGCGGGCGATCCCCGCATCCGCGAGGACCCGCGTGGGCATCTCGATCATCGCGATCAGGCTGCTCCAGGCCGCGAACACGAGCGCGAGGAAGAAGAGGACCATGAATACGGACCCGCCCGGCATGAGCCCGAAGAGCTGCGGCACCCAGATGAACGTCAGTCCCTCGTTCCCCGCCCCGACGATCTGGTCGGCCGCGTTGGGCAGGATCGCGAACACCGTGCACAGCACCATGATCCCGGCCAGCAGCGACACGGAGTTGTTCCCGAACCCGAGCATGAAGGCGTTCAGCGTCGTGTCCTCGCGCTTCTTCATGTAGACGGCGTACGCGGTGATCAGCCCCCAGCCCGCGCCCGTGTCCCAGGCGTTCTGAGTCAGGGCCTCGAGCCAGATCGTGGGGTCGCCCAACTGCGCCCAGTCGGGCGTGAAGAGGAACGCGAGGCCCGCGCTGGCCCCCGGAAGCGTGACCGCTCGCACGGTGAGCGCCAGAACGAGCAGCAACAGGCTCGGAATGAGGAAGCGCGCGGCACGCTCGATTCCCTTCACGCCGCGCAGCACCACGATCACCGCAAGCCCGATCGCGATCGCGTGCGTGAGGATGGGCCACGGTGAGCCGATGAAGCTGTCCCAGTACTCCTGCGGCCCGACGCACGCCGCGGCCCCGACCTCGCAGGGAGCGGTCGGCACGGTTCCGGTGACGGCCCCGACGAGATAGCGGATCGTCCAGCCCATCACGACCGTGTAGTAGAACATGATCGCGGTCGAGATGAAGGCGATCCAGGCGCCCATCCAGGCGGTCTTCTTCCCTCCGAGCTTCGTGAACGCTCCGATCGGACCCGAGCGCGTCGCCTTGCCGGCGGCGAACTCCGCGAGGATCAGGGGCACGGACCAGAGGAAGAGGAAAACGACCCAGGCGACGAGGAAGGAGCCGCCCCCGTTGGAGGCCGCGATGCGCGGGAAGCGCCAGATATTGCCGGTTCCGACGGCCATCCCGAGCATGGCCAGCATCATCGCGGCCCGGGAGCTGAAGACGGGATTCGTCATGCGTCGCCTCTCTCGACTGACTCTTCTTCCTCTTCTTCGCGCGCCCGGAGCCGCTGGAGCCAATCGCCCAGCGTCTCATTGAAGGCGCCGGGACGCGAGATGTGCGAGCAGTGCCCGGTGCCGGGAATGGGGACGTACTCGGCGTCGGGGAGCAGTTCGGTGATTTCGCGCGCCCAGTCCACCGGACAATACTCGTCGCGTGGGCCCTTCACCACGAGCGCGGGCACCGCGATGTCCGCCAGATCCGTTCGCAGATCGACCCGCCGCAGGCCGGAGACGCGGCGATCGGAGACCGACGGGCGGACGGTCCGCGGCCCCGTGAAGAGCGCATACTCGATCAGGGCGTCCCGGCCCGGTGAGTCGTCGAAGATCCACACCCCGAGACGGCTCCAGGTTCGGGCCAGGCCGCGCGAGAGTTCCGTGGGGAGATAGCGGGTCGTCAGCATGGCGAGGGGGATGAGCGCGGCCCGGTTGAAGCCGACGTGGCGGTAGGAGACGCGGGCGAGCGGATTGCACAGTACGATCCCCCGCACGCGCTCCGGAAACCGGCTCGCGAAGCGCATCGTGATCGCGCTCCCGAGGCTCGTCCCGATGAGCACGAAGCGGTCGACGCCGCGCGCATCGACGAGTTCGGCCACGTCGTCGACGAGCCGGTCGAAGTCGGCCGTCTCCCGGAACTCGCGCCGCAGATCCGCGCACACGACGCGATGGCGCCGGGCGAAGCTCGGAAGCTGATAGCGGAACGTCTCTTTCGGCCCGTCCGCGCCGGGGACCCAGACGAGCGCATCCCCCGACCCCGCGTCGACGTATTCGACCCTCTCGCCGTCGGAATACTCGATGACGCCGCCGGGGAGCGCCTCGCCGGAGCCGTCCCGGACGGGCGGCCGCACCAGCGCCTCGTTGCGGCGCGTCATGGCCAGCCACCACGCGACGCCGGCGACCCCGGCCGCCGCGCCCAGCGCGAACCGGCCGGGCCAGCGCAGCCCGCTCACCGCCGTCCGCTCACTGCCAGCGCTCGACCCGCTCGAGCAGCGTCTCGGGCGTCAGCCCCTCCACGCCGAACTGCGGGGCGAGCTGCGCGGCATCCTCGCGCCGGCCGGTCGAAAGGACCTCGAGCAGGAACTTTCCCGCGGCGACGCTGCGGTGCCATTCGGCCCCGAAGCGCTTGTTCAGGCGATCGATGATGATGGAGCTGAGCATCCAGCCCCGCAGGCGCCGCGCGGCCTGGAAGCCCCGACGATGATCCGTCAGAAAGGTGCCCGGGTGGTGCGCGAACCCGGTCGCTTCGCTCAGCAGTTCGGCGTATCCGCCGGCCTGCTCGCCCGGCCGCGCCGCCCGGGCCAGCTCCACCTCCCAGAGGAGCCGCGCCGCATCCCGGCGCAGACGGTAGAGCCTCAGGAAAGCCGCGAGTTGCCGATAGTCCTCGAGCGCGGCGCCCTCGAGTCCCGTCGCGGATTCGACCCATCCGCGATCCAGCGTCAGCGAGTCGAACACCAGCCCGAAGGACTCGCCGATCGAATCGTCGCCCAGCACCCGCTCCTCCCACGAGAGCGCGGCCGATGCGTGCGTGTAGTGGAGCGCGTGTCCCGTTTCGTGGAGCAGGCGGCGCGCGTCGATCCAGCCGCCGAGCGGACACACGACGAGCCGCACGTCCCCGGGTACGTCGATGACCGCCGTGAACGACCGCTCGTCCTTGAGCGACCGCCGGTCGATGTCGACGCGCACGGAGCGATCGAACACCCGACCCAGTCCCATCCCCTCCATGGCGCGGCGAAGATGCGCGGCGAACGGCTCGATCTCGAAGTACCGCCCGAGCCAGCGCATCCCCATCAGCCACCGCGCGTCGGCTCGCGAGGGCGGCCCCTCGCGCGGATCGAGGCGAGCTTCCGCCTCCGCCGCGAACATCCGCCGGTAGCGCGCTTCGGTACCCTCCAGGATCGCCGCCGCATCGCGCTCCACGCGCTGCAGGTCCAGGCCGGCCAGCCGCTCCCGCGCCTCGGTGAATCCCCCGAGACCGAGTTGAACCACCGCCTCGCGTCCCCGGTGCACGACATCGAGCCGAAGCGCCGCGGCCTCTTCGATCCGCCGGTGGCGGGCCGCTTCCCACCCCAGCCGTTCGCCCCGGTCCTCCGCGCGCACGATCCAGTCCGGGACGCGTCTCAGCGGAATCTCCCGTTCGGCGAGGGTGACCGTCGCCTCCGTCTCCCACGACCGCAGTTCGTCGTCCAGGGGGGCAAGTTCGGCCTCGATCTGCTGGCCCGCGACCCAGTTGAAGAGCGCCTTCAGGCGCCGGCGCTCATCTCCCTGCGCCTCGGAAAGGTCGCGCTGGATGGCCTGAAGCACTCCGGGGCTGAAGAGAAGCCGATGTTGGCGGTACAGCGACGCGAGCGACGACCGCTCGTCCAGCCCGCTGCGGAGCCGATACCAGGCGCGCGCCAGGGCGCTCTGCAGGCGTTGGGCCCGGTCGCGGATCTCCGCTACGCGAAACGGCACGCGCAGGCCCGGCCGATCAGGCGCCGGCGATCGCCGCGCCGAGCCACGCCGCGACGCCCGACAGCGGCACGCGCGTCTGCTCGAGCGAATCCCGGTCGCGCACCGTACACGTCCCGTCCTCGACCGTCTGGCCATCGATCGTGAGACAGAACGGCGTCCCCGCCTCGTCCTGCCGCCGGTATCGCCGGCCGATCGACCCCGCAATGTCGTGGAACACGTTGAACGTGCCGCGCAGATCGTCCGCCAGCTTCTCGGAGATCTCCGGCATCCCGTCCTTCTTCACGAGCGGGAAGACCGCCGCCTGGTAGGGCGCGAGCGACGGCTTGAGCCGCAGCACTACGCGCTTCTGGCCTCCGACCTCCTCTTCATCGTAGGCATCCGCGAGCACGACCAGGAGGGTACGGCTGAGGCCCGCCGAGGTCTCGATCACGTACGGCACGTACTTCCGGTTCGCGGGTTGGTCGAAGTACTCCAGCTTCTTCCCGGAGTGTTCCTGGTGACGCCCGAGGTCGTAGTCCGTCCGGTTGTGGATTCCCTCGAACTCCTGCCACCCGAACGGGAACCGGTACTGGATGTCCGACGCGTCCTTGCAGTAGTGCGCCAGCTCGTCAGGGCCGTGCCGGTGGAAGCGCAGCCGCTCCGGCCGGATGCCCAGCGTCTCGACCCACGCCATGCGGCGCGTCTTCCACGTCTCGAACCACTCGTCCTCCGTCCCGGGCGCGACGAAGAACTGCATCTCCATCTGCTCGAATTCGCGCGTGCGGAAGATGAAATTCCCCGGCGTGATTTCGTTCCGGAACGCCTTCCCCACCTGCGCGATCCCGAACGGAACCTTCTGGCGCACGGATTCCTGCACGTTCCGGAAGTTGACGAAGATCCCCTGCGCCGTCTCCGGCCGCAGGTAGACGGTCGACGCCTCGTCCTCAACCACCCCCATGAACGTCTTGAACATGAGGTTGAACTGGCGCGGGTCGGTCCACTCGCCGGTCGTCCCGCACACCCCGCACTGCTGGGCTTCGGGCTCGCCCGCCTCCAGCCGCGGCAGGTCGTCCGCGCGGAAGCGGCGGTGGCAACTCCGGCACTCGACGAGCGGGTCCGTGAAGGCGCCGACGTGCCCGCTCGCGACCCACACCTCGGGGTTCATGAGGATGCCCGCGTCGAGCCCGACGATGTTCGGGTGGCGGTAGACCATCTCGCGCCACCACAGATCCTGGATGCGGTTCTTGAGTTCGATGCCGAGCGGCCCGTAATCGTACACCGACCCGACGCCTCCGTAGATCTCGGAGGACTGGAAGATGAACCCGCGCCGCTTGGCGAGGGACACGAGCTTGTCCATCAGGCCGGGCGGATGGCCCGAATCGGCGGCGGAATCCGTGTTCGTGTTGTCGGCCATGGATATCTTCGGCAGCCGCTCGCGCCTGGCGCGGCGGCGGAATCGGCTGGAATCACCGGAGCCTCGGTATTGTGGCAGGGACTCCGGCCGTGAGCGCGGCAACGATAGCCGCCGCCGGCAAAGGGGAGCAACCACTTGTCGCTGGCGGTCCGACACGCGGGAAACGAGATTCGGGCCGGCGCGGGCGTGGCGCATATCTCCGTCGCGGCGCGCATCCCCGACGAGACGAGAGGAACGGCGGAACAGATGATCGGCACCACGATGCAGGCGGCGCTCAACGAGCAGATCACGCAGGAGCTGTACGCGAGCCAGGTCTACCTGTCCATGTGCGCGCACTTCGAGGACGAGGGGCTTCCGGGCTTCGCGCACTGGATGCGCGCGCAGGCCGAGGAGGAGCGGGCGCACGCGCTTCGCATCTTCGACTTCATCCACGATCGCGAAGGACGGGTGTCGCTGGGCGCGATCGATGCCCCGCCTTCGGAGTTCGGCACGCCGCTGGAGGTGTTCGAGAAGGCGCTCGGGCACGAGCGGAAGGTGTCCGGGATGATCGGCGACCTCTATCGCCTCGCGATGGACGAGGCGGACTATCCGGCCCAGGTCATGCTGCAGTGGTTCGTCAACGAGCAGGTCGAAGAGGAGAAGACGATCTCCGACATCGTCGACCGGCTGCGGCTCGCGGGCGACGACAAGTCGGCCCTGCTCATGCTCGAGACCGAACTGGGCCAACGGACGGGCGACCCGGAGGCCGACCCGGCCGGTTAGCCGCGGGTTTCGGTGAGGTGGCGGGCGGGGCCCTTCAGCACCTGGCCCGGCTTCGCTCCGGTGACGGAGCCGTCGAGGATGACGGGGACGCCGTTCACGATCACGTGGTGGATGCCGACCGAGTAGCGGTGCGGGTCCACGTAGTCGGCCTGGTCGATGATGCGGTCGGCGTCGAAGACGGTGATGTCCGCCCACATGCCCGGCGCGATCCGGCCGCGCTCGGACTGGCCGATCTCGTCCGTCGACATCGAGGTCATCTTCCGGATCGCCTCCTCCAGCGTGAGCACGCCCATCTCCCGCACGTAGCGCCCGAGGATGCGGGGAAACGTTCCGTAGCTCCGCGGGTGCGGGAAGCCGAGCCCGTAGCCGACCGGGTCGCCGTCCGTCTCGAACATCGCCTGCGGGTGCCGCATAATGCGGATGACATCCGCCTCGTCCATGAAGTGGTAGATGGCGCTGAACCCGCCCGCCAACTGGAGTTCGATCGCGAGTTGGACGCCGGTGGCGTCGTTGTTCGGGAGCCCCCGGTCCGCGGCGAGGTCCGACATCCGTCTCCCGTTGTATTCGGGGAAGGCGCGGAGCGTGCGGAACTGGATGCGTGAGAGGTCTCCACCCGTCCAGTCGCGGCGCATCCACTCCCTGATCTCCGGCTCCATCCGCGCCCGCGTCTCGGGGTCCGTGACACGGACCCGGAACGAGTCGATGCCGCCCGCCAGCACCCACTGCGGGAAGAGCACGCCGGAGCCCGTGCTTCCCGCCGTGTATGGGTAGACGTCGACCTTTACGTCGATGCCCGCGGCGCGCGCGGAGTCCACGAGCGCGAGCGACTGGACCGTCTTCCCCCAGCTATCCACCCCCATCGCCTTGAAGTGGTTGATGTGGACGGGCAACCCGCCCTCGGCGCCGATGCGGATCGCCTCGCGCACGGCCGGCAGCAGCCCGCGCGCCTCGTCCCGCATGTGGGTGTAGTAGATGCCGCCGTATTCCGCCGCGACCTTCGCCAGCTCGATGACCTCCTCGGTCTCCGCGTAGTTCGCCGGGACGTAGAGGAGTCCGGTCGCGAGCCCGAGCGCGCCGTCCTCCATCGCCTCGCGCACGAGGTCGCGCATCTCGTCGAGTTCCTCCGGCGTCGGCGCGCGGTCCTCCATCCCGAGCACCTGCTCGCGGGTCCAGGTGTGGCCCGCGAAGAAGCCGATGTTGGGGGCGACCTCGAGATCGTCGATGTAGTCGCGCAGCGGGTACGGCTGGTCGCCGCTGTGAAGCGAGGGAAGGATGGTCGTGATGCCCTGGCGAATGAAGTTCTCGGCCAGCGGCCGCCGGTGGACCTGGTTCTGGACGTGGTTGTGGTGGTCGACGAACCCCGGGGAGACGATAAGGCCGGAGGCGTTGATCTCCTCGGCCCCCTGCCCGGAGAGCCCGCCGTCGCGCGCGACCTCGACCACCCGGCCATCGCGGATGCCGACATCGGCCGTGAAGCGGTCGGCCCCCGTCCCGTCGACAACGGTTCCGCCGACGATCACGAGGTCGTACGGAGCGCCGCCGGTGCGGGTCGTCGCGCCGTCGTCCGCCGACTCGGGCCCCACGCCGCAAGCGGCGAGGACCAGCGCGGCCGCAAGTGCCGGGGCCGGCCCCGGAAGGGTCGGCCGCCCCGGGACCCGCGCCGCCGCGGCCCCGCGCATCACCGCCCGCTCGTGCTGGTCCGCGCGCTCTCCATCTCCCACACCGGCACCCCGTCGCGCTTGTAGACGATCCCGTCCTTGATCACGTCGGTCACGTAGCCTAGCACGTTGATGTCGAACAGCGGGTTGCCGTCCACGACGATGATGTCCGCGAGCTTGCCGGGCTCGATGGTCCCCGTCTCGCGGAGCCCGAGCACTTCCGCCGCAACCTTGGTGGCCGACGAAATCGCCTCGATCTCCGTCATCCCCATGTCGACGAGCGCCGACACCTCACGCCACGCCGACTCCGCGTGGAAGTTGAGGGGTGACCCGGTGTCCGTGCCCATCGCCATCAGGGCGTCCGCATCGATGAACTGGCGCGACGCCCGCTCGCTGTTCCGTATCTGCCGCGGCGTGCTGCGGAAGTAGGATTTCCGCCAGAAGTCGTCCTTCGTGTAGGAGCTCAGTACCTGCTCCCGGATCGGCTCGGGGAAGCTGTTGATGATGTCCGGATCCCAGAGCCGTTCCGGGAATTCGAGCGTGGCGGGATAGACCCAGATCCGATGCGAGATCGTCTGTACGACCGGGATCCCCTCCATCGCGATGTAGTCGACGAGTTCCTGCGAGTAGGCGGGTACGCTGCCGCCCGAGCCCGCGTGCTGAAGCACGTCGCAGCCGCCGCGGATCGCGCCCCACACGACCTCCTCCTCGTAGACGTGGCAGTGGATGGGGACGCCCGCCGGACCCGCCACGGCCTTGATCGCCCGCATGTCCTCCTCGGTCGTGCCGATCCACGTCTTGATCACGTCGACTCCCGCATCGATCAGCATCCGCGTCCGCTCCGCCGCCTCTTCAGGCGTGCGGTGCAGGACACGGAGTTCATCCGGGAGGAAGTTCCACGCGTAGCGCGTGACCCAGGGGCCGCTGACGAGGAGGCGCGGACCCGGCACCTCGTTGCGGTTCACGCGGTCGCGGAAGGCGAGGCTCGACATCGGCGCCGCGAGGTCGACCCCCGCGGTCACACCGGCCGCGAGCAACTGCTTGGCGGACGTCTCGTACACGAGGTCGTCGTTCCCCTCGAACCAGGGGAACCAGTCGGCGTACTCGCCGTGTCCGAGAATCATGATGTGCACGTGCGCGTCGACCATCCCGGGCATCATCGTCTTGCCCCGGGTGTCGATGACCTCCGCGTCCGGCGGGATCTCGATCTCGGCCGCGGGCCCCACGGCAACGATCCGGTTCCCCTCGATGACGACGGTCGCATGATGGATCGGAGGCACCTCGTATCCGTCCAGCAGCTGGCCTCCGACCAGCGCGATCGTCCCTTCCTGGGCGGTGGCGTGCGGGACCGCGAGGAGCGCGGCGAAGATCGTGAGCGCGAGAACCCCGGTGATACGGGCGGAGCGGCGGGCGGAAACCATCATATCCTCCTCTGCCTTGCGCGGGCTGAGTCGCTGAGCCCGTCAAACGTGCGGTGCGCACTGACAGGGCGGCAATGGCGGAGGATGGTACGCAGACGTTCCCGCGGGAACGTCCGACCGAATGCGATTCGGTCGCCCGCCTTGAGATCGAGCCGCTCCCGGATGGGCTTCGGCAGCGTGACCTGGCCCTTGCCGCGTCTTGCGTGTGCCATGGGGGGTTCGGACTATTTCCGGGCACGACAACAGGTCGTCCCGATCACCGGTTCGGGCGACCTCGGTCATCAGCTGGAGCGTCTACAATGCGACACGACTACAGTCCCCGAGTCCTCCGACTCTCCCTCTCCTTCGCGTTTCTCCTCGCCGCGGCCGCGACGGATGCCGCCGCGCAGGAGGGTGCGGACGGATACCAGACGCCGGCCGCCGAACTCGCCGCGCTCGTCGATGCCCCGGCGACGCCGGGGATCAGCCTGAGCCCCGACGAATCGGTGATGCTGCTCACGATGCGGCCCAGCCTGCCGTCGATCGCCGAGGTGGCGGCGCCGGAACTGCGGATCGCCGGTCTGCGCATCAACCCGCGCACGAACGGCCCCAGCCGCGCGCGGCCCTCGAACGGTCTCGGGCTTCGCACGCTCGACGGGGAAGAGCGCGCCGTGACCGGGCTGCCGGCGAACCCGCGCATCCGCAACACGCGCTGGTCGCCGAACGGTAGCACGGTGGCGTTCACGCACGACACCGACTCGGCCGTGCAGCTCTGGATACTCGACGTCCCCTCCGCGGCGGCGCGGCGGCTGTCGGACCTCGACCTCGTGAACGTGGGCTTCGGGGCCCCGTTCAACTGGTCGCCGGAAGGGGACTTTCTCTACGCCATGGCGGTGCCGCCGGGCCGCGGCCCGGCGCCCGCGGAGCCGATGGTGCCGACGGCGCCCATGATCGAGGAGACGTCGGGGGAGGCGGCGCCCGCCCGCACATATCAGGATCTGCTGCAGGACCAGCACGATGAGGCGCTCTACGAGTACTACTCGACGGCGCAGCTGGCCCGCGTCGGCCTCGACGGGTCGGTGGCCATGGTCGGCGATCCGTCGATCTTTTCGGGCGCCTCGCCGTCGCCGGATGGCGAGCACCTGCTCGTGCAGACAACGCACCGGCCGTACTCGTACCAGGTGCCGGCCTCCCGCTTCCCGCGCACGATCGAGGTGTGGGACGCGCAGGGGAACGTGGTGCACCAGGTCGCGGAACTCCCGCTCCAGGACGGCGTCCCCACGTCGTTCGGATCGGTGCCGACGGGCGTGCGGTCGATCTCGTGGCGCGCCGACGCGGACGCGACGCTGTACTGGACGGAGGCGCAGGACGGCGGCGACGCCCTCGCCGAGGCGGACATCCGCGACCGGGTGTTCATGCACGCGGCGCCCTTCTCCGGCGAGCCCGTCGCGATCGCGGATCTCCCGCTCCGTTACGGCGGCGTGATTTGGGCGGAGGAGGGATTCGCCTTCGTGAACGAGAACTGGTTCTCCACCCGCCAGCAGCGCACCTACCGGATCGATCCGGACGCGCCGGGCGAGATGGAGCTGATCTTCGACCTGCAGACGGAGGACCGGTACAACGACCCGGGCTTCCCGATGTTCACGATGAACGCGCGCGGCCAGGGCGTCCTCATGACCGCCGACGGAGGGTCTTCAATCTACCTGGCGGGGCAGGGCGCTTCGCCCGAGGGCAACCGTCCCTTCCTCAGAAAGCGGAACCTCGACACGGGCGAGGAAGAGGAGCTGTTCCGCTCCGAGGCGCCCTACTACGAGGGGGTGGTCACGCTCCTCGAGGACGGGCGGCTGATGACGCGGCGGGAGTCGGTGGATGAGCCCCCGAACTACTTCCTGCGCGACCTCGAGCGAGGGACGATCAGCGCGGTGACCGAATTCCCGCACCCGTACCCGCAGTTCGCCGGCATCCGCAAGGAAGCGATCCAGTACGAGCGCGGGGACGGCATCCCGCTCTCGGCCACGCTCTACCTGCCGGCGGACTATGACCAGGAGCGCGACGGTCCGCTCCCGACCTTCGTGTGGGCCTATCCGACCGAGTTCAAGAGCGCGGCGGCGGCCGGCCAGCGGCGCGACTCGCCCTACCAGTTCACGCGGATCCCCTACGGCGGCGCCGTGCCGTACGTGACCCGGGGTTATGCGGTGCTCGACAACGCGTCGATGCCGGTCATCGGCGAGGGCGACGCGGAACCCAACGACACCTTCCGCCAGCAGTTGGTGGCGAACGCCCAGGCGGCGGTCGACGAGGGTGTGCGGCGCGGGGTCGTGGATCCGGACCGGGTCGGCGTCGGCGGACACTCCTACGGCGCCTTCATGACCGGCAACCTGCTCGCGCACTCCGACATCTTCCGGGCCGGCGTGGCGCGCAGCGGCGCGTACAACCGTACCCTGACGCCGTTCGGCTTCCAGCGGGAACAGCGGCTCTTCTGGGAGGACCCGGACCTCTACCTGTACATGTCGCCCTTCATGCACGCCGACAAGGTGAACGAGCCCATCCTCATCATCCACGGCGAGGACGACAACAACTCCGGCACCTTCCCCATCCAGTCTCGCCGCTTCTACGCGGCGCTCAAGGGGCTGGGCGCGACGGCGCGGCTCGTCTTCCTGCCGGCCGAGAGCCACGGCTACGCGGCGCGCGAGTCGGTGCTGCACGTCCTGTGGGAGACCGACCGCTGGCTCGAGATGCACGTGAAGCCGGCGAAGCCCGTTACGACGACGGACGACGCGGGAAGCTGAGCGCCGCCGCCGAAGTCCCGCTCCTGGTCGAGGCGGAGGGTCCCGTCCGGATCCTCCGCCTCAACCGTCCCCGCCGTCTCAACGCCGTCAGCCTCCCCATGTACGAGGCGCTGGAAGCCGAACTCGCGCGCATCGGAGCGGACTTCGAGACGCGCGTCGTCGTCGTGACCGGGACGGGGCGGGGATTCTGCTCCGGGGCGGACCTCAAGGCGCACCGCGACCACGAGGCGTCGATGGCGGAGCGCCACGCCTACATCGAGACGAGCCAGCGCGTGTTCCGCGCGATCCAGACGCTGCCGCAACCCGTGGTCGCGGCGGTGAACGGACACGCGATCGGGGCGGGCTGCGAACTCGCCCTCTCGTGCGACTTCGTCATCGTGGCGGAGGAGGCGAAGCTGCGCATGCCGGAGGTCGCGCTGGGGACGTTCATCGGCGGCGGCACGGCCTACACGCTGCGCCGGCGCGTGGGACACGCGCGCGCGGCCGAACTGATCCTCCTGGGGCGCTACTTCACCCCTGAGGAGGCCGGCGCGTGGGGGCTGGCGAACGAGGTGCTCCCCGCGGAGGAGGTCCTCCCCGCCGCGCTCGATCTCGCCGGCCGGCTGGCCCGCAACGCCCCGATCTCGATGCGCCTCGCCAAGCGCCTGCTCGACCGCGCGGAATCCGTCGATCCGGAGGAGGCGCTGCGCCTGGAGGCCGAGGCGCTCTTCACCTGCATGGCCTCAGAGGACTGGCGCGAGGGCCTGGAGGCCTTCGCCGAGAAGCGCGCCCCCGTTTACCGCGGCCGCTAGCGGCTCCGCCTACTTGGCGGTTCGCTTCCGCAGCGGGGGGTCTCCCAGCCCCATGGCTTCGAAGTAGCCTTCGAGCCGAGCCAGACGCTCCTTATTACAGGATGGCGGAGCCGGTCAACGGAGACTCATCACGTTGCCGGCCGCTTCTGTCGCGCGGCCCCCCGGTGCGATAGGGTTGCCGAGTCGGCGGACGGCGGCGGCGTTCGCGGGCGCACTCAAGAGAAAAAGGGAGACAGGAAGATGCGGATAATGGACGCGCGTCACGCCCGGTTGTGGGCGGCGGGAATCGCGCTGGCGGCGGGAGCGGCCGGCTGCTCAGCCGGGGGAGACACCGCAGATGCGGACACCTCTGCGGCGGCGGGAGCCGACGAGGCCGCGGCGCAGGAGGCGGCCCAGGTGGCGCTCGGCCCCGTGGACGGGCACGACCTGCCCCCGGCGGACCTCGAGCGCGTGCTCGCCGGCCATCCGGCTCCCGACTTCACGGCCCTTTCAAGCACGGGCGAGCCGATCACGCTTTCGGACTACCGCGGAGAGAAGGACGTCATTCTCTTCTTCTACCGCGGCCACTGGTGACCGTACTGCGCAAAGCAGCTCGGAGAGCTGCGAGACTTCATGACGCCCGAACAGCGCGAACGGACCCAGCTCCTGGCGATCGCCCCGGACAGCCCCGAGGACATCGGGCTCATGGTCGACCGCGTCCTCGAGGACTACGACTATGCGCTCGACTTCCCGCTCCTGTCCGATGACGGCTCCGCGATCACGTACCGCTACGGCCTCCTGAACGAGGAGGACGGGCGCGGGCGCCAGATCCCGCACCCGACGACCTACGTCATCGACATGGACGGCACGGTGCGCTGGAGCTTCACGGAAGTGGACTACCGCGTCCGCCCCGAGCACGCGGACATCCTCGCCGCGCTCGAAGCCCTGGAGCGCTAGGAGGACCGTTTCCGGCGGAGCGGCTCCGGCGGAGCCGCCCGCCGGTCAGCGATCCAGCCGGCAGCGGCCCATGCTGCAGGTGAGGCCGGTGAGTTCCTGACTCAACTCCCTGAGTCGGGCGCGCGCCCCGGCGTCGTAGGCCTGGTCGTTCGCGCGGGTCGGCCTGAGACCGCTGAAGTACTGCCCGCTCTCGAAATCGTCCGAGTCGACGACCTGCATCACCGCATCGGCCCCCTCGGCGATGGTGGAGCGCGGGGTCGCGCCCAACCGCCGCACCATGCCGGTCGGCATGTAGGTCGCCGGGTGGAGCGAGCCGACCACGATGCCCGTTCCGGCCAGGTCGTCGGCCAGATCGTGCGTGAACATGATCTGGGCGAGCTTGCTCTGCGCGTAGGCGCGGCGCCCGCTGAAGTTGTTCTCGATCATCACGTCGTCAAAGTCGATCGGCGTCTGCGCGCCCGACGACACGTTCACGATGCGCGACGGCGTGCTGTCGAGCAGGCGCGGCATCAGCATGTGCGTGAGCAGGAAGGTGGAGAGGTAGTTCACCTGGAAGCGGTACTCGTGCCCGTCCTCGGTGACCCACCGCTCATCCGGCGCGGAACCGAAGCCCGCGTTGTTGATCAGGATGTCCATCCGCTCGTAGTCGGCCAGCAGCGTCTCGGCGAACGCGCGGACCTCCGCGAGCGACGCGAAGTCGGCGCGGTAGAAACGGGCGCTCCCGGGCCCCGCCGCGTTGATCGCATCCACGACCTCCGCGCCCCGCTCCTCGTTGCGCCCGTGGACGATGACGTGATCGCCCCGCGCGCCCAGACGAAGGGCGAGTTCGCGGCCGAGGCCGGAGGTGGCTCCGGTGACCAGGGTCACGTTCTGTCCGGGGGCCGGCGCAGGGGCCTCCTGGGCCACGGCCTCGGCGACGGAAGCCGGCCAGACGGATATGAGGACGGCGGCGGCCGTCGCGACGATGGTTCTGGCGATCGTTCTCATGGGACGAGTTCCTCCTCGACGAGGCGGGCGATCCAAAGGCCGGAGTGGAGGTCGGAGGTGAAGATCCGCCCCTTGAACAGCTGGGCGCCCCACGTCATCGACCAGTTCGGCACCGCTGCGTCCGGCGATGACGTCTTGATCGCGCCGATCTCGCGGCCCTGGCGGTAGAGGTCGCCGCGCAGTTCCCCCGAGATGTCCAGCACCCGCAGCCCCGCCTGATAGTAGCCAACGTAGAGCCGGTCGCGGTCGTCGCTCCACAGGTTGTGGGCTCCCGCTTCCGGCACGGTGTAGTGAGCGACCTTCACCGGGTCTTCCATGTCCGTCATGTCGAGCACTTCCACGTAACCTCGCGCCTCGATGGGGCCGAACGCGTTCGGATCCCAGTCGGACGGGTAGATCTCGGCCGCCACGAACAGGTACTTGCCGTGACGCCAGGCGACGTGCGTGTTCCCCTGCCCCGACACCCACCGCGAGACGAGCTTCGGGTCGCGGGCCGTGCCCCCGTGCGTGCCCGCCCCCGCATCGAGGATGTAGATGCCCTCGTTCCAGAACGACGCGTACGCGTACCCGTCCTGGACGATCACGTCGTGCAGGCTGCGCACCGGTTCGTCGTGCGCCCAGCGGTTGATCTCCTGCGGGTTCGCCGGATCGGAGATGTCGATGATGACGATCTCGCTCGTCCCGTTGTGGCAGGCGTAGACGAGATCCTCGTCCCCCAGGATCCAGACGTTGTGCACGCCGCCCGTCACCGTGTCCGTGTACTCGGAGAGGATCTCCGGATGGGCGGGATTCGAGAGGTCCAGGAGAACGATCCCGTTCCTGCGGCTGGAGGCTCCTTCGCGGGTGACGATCCCGAGACGGTTGTCGGGGTGGATCTTCACATCGTTGATGCGGCGGGCATCGAGCTGAATGGAGTCGGTGAGGACCGGCTGCGCCGGCTCCGTCACGTCCCACACCTTCATCCAGTCGTGGTAGAAGGTGCCGAGGTAGGCGTAGTCGCGCCCGTCCACGCCCTCGAACACCCACGTGTCGCCGGCGCGGTGCGTGGACGTGATCCCGCTCCCCACGAGTTCGAGCCGGGCGGTGTGGCGGCGGGGGCCGACGCGCACGGAAACCGTCCGGGCGATGGCCGGTCCCGCGATCGCGGTCACGTGGTACGTCCCCGGCTCCTCCGCCACGAACAGCCCGCGGCCGTCGACGGGTTCGACGCTCGCCCCGCTCGGCGTCACGCTCCAGAGCGGCGCGAGGGGGATCTCGCCGCCGTCCCCGTCGCGGCCCGCCAGCCGGAACGCCGCGACATCTCCCGTCGAAAGCGAGCTGACATCCCCGGAAGCCACGAGTTCGTAGTCCTCGGCGGTGTTCGGCTCGACGGTTACGTCGATCCGGGTCGAGGCGTCTCCGGCGGAAACGGTGATGACCGTCTGTCCCGGCCCGTGGCCGAGCACGCGTCCGGAACCCTCCACCGTCGCGACACGCGGGTCGGCGGAGGCGAACGCGAACTCGGCATCGTCCACCGCGGTGCCCGGTTCCGTGTAGGCCTCCAGGTGAAGGGCGGCGGTCGCGCCCGCATAGACCGGGCCGGCGACGCGGGCCTCGATTCGGGCGGGCTCGAGCCGGGGCACGCGGATCGTCACCCAGCTCGGCTGGCCGCGGAACATCGCCGCCACGCGCGACTCGCCCGGCCGCACCGCCGTCACCACGCCGCCGTCCGTCACTGTCACGCCATCGTCCGCGGCGAACCAGCGCACCTCCGAAGCGGCGCCCTCCTCCGCGGTTCCCTGGATCTCCGCGGTGAGCTGGAACGACGCTCCCACCTCGAGTTCCAGTTCGGCCGGCGCAGCGACGGCGTACACCCGATCCTGCGCGGCGAGGGCCGGCGAGCCGGCGGTCGCGGCGGCCGCGGTGAAGATCGAAACGAACAAGGCGGAGCGGAGCGACATCGTGATCCTCCGTGTACGGATGCGGTTCGACCGGACCCGGAAGCTCGGTGCGACGGACGCGGGCGGCAACAACCCGCGTGGTTGACCCGGTCCCGGCAGCGTGGGAGCTTCGGCCTCCATGGAGACGCTCGACGCCGGATACGCGGCCGGGAGGCCCTCCTTTTCGGAGGAAGCGGCGGCGCGGCTCGTCCGGACGCACTGGGGTGTGGACGGGACGGCCCGCGAATGCGCCAGCGAGCGGGACCGGGTGTTCAAAGTCTCCGAGGGGAGCGCGGAGGGAAGCCCCGGCGGCTCCGGGGTCCGCGGATACCTGAAGGTTTCGAACCTGCTCGAAGACCGCGCCGTCCTCGAGGAGGAAGCGGCCCTGCTGGCGGCGCTCTCGGAGTCCCAGGCCTGCTTCGCGCTTCCGCACTGGCGCCCCGCCGGGAAGGGCGAGGAGGCCGGCGCGGACGTATCGGCGGGCGGGCGTCTAGTCGAACACGCGATCGGCGGGCGCACTCACTTCGCGCGGTTCCTGGAGCCGGTCCCGGGCATTCCGCTGGACGGCTTCCGGCCGCACGGACCCGAACTGCGCCGACAGATCGGGCGGCTCGCCGGGATCCTCGATCGTTCTTCGTCGCAGCTGGCGGGCGCGGACCGCCCGATGATCTGGGACCTGCGCCGCGCCGCCTCGCTCATCGCGGAGAACCTGGGCGCGATCCGGGAACCGGGCCGGCGCGAAGTCGTCGCCCGGATTCTCGAGCGGCACGCGGCGGTTGTGCGGCCACGGGCAGGCGAGTTGCGCGAGAGCCTGATCTACAACGACGCGAACCCGGCCAACATTCACGTCGATCCGGGGCGGATGAAGGGCGGCGCGCCCCACCTCGTGGGCGTCGTGGACTTCGGCGACACGGTCCGTTCGTGGACGGTGGCGAACCTCGCCGTGGCCTGTGCCTACGCCGGGTTCGCGACGCGCGATCCGGTGGCCGCCTTCTGCGACGTGACGCGGGGGTACGTGGCGGAGCATGAGGTCGTGGAGGCGGAAGCGGATGTCCTCTACGAACTGGCGCGGCTGCGGCTCGCGCTGAGCGTGACCATCTCGTCCGTCCGTGGCGCCCAGGAGCCGGACAACGAGTACCTGCTCGTGAGCCAGGCACCGGCCTGGGAGGTGCTCGAGCGGCTGGACGCGACACCGCCGAACCTGGGGCGCTACCGGCTGCGGGAGGCCTGCGGGCACGCGCCCTGTGCCTCGACGGCCCGGGTCATCGCGGCGCTCGAACGCGCCGCCCGGGGCGCCGCGCCGGTGCTCGACCCCGATCCGCGCACCGCGCCCATCGTCACGCTCGACCTGAGCGTCGAGTCGGGGGACGACGGCGGGACGTTCGATCCGACGGATCATTCCGCGTTCTCGCAACGGCTGTTCGACGAGATGCGGGACGCGGGGGCGGCGGTCGGCATCGGCCGCTACGACGAGGTGCGATGGTGGTACACGGGCGAGGCCTTCCGCGCGCCGGCGAACGAGATGGACGAGTGGCGGACGGTTCACCTCGGGGTCGACCTGTTCGCGGAGCCGGGGACACCCGTGCTCACGCCGCTCGGGGGCCGCGTCGTGTCCGTGCGCGACAATGCCGACCGCCTGGACTACGGCCCCACGATCATCCTCGAGCACGAACTGGAGGACGCGGTCGGAGAGGCGGATGAGCCCGTCCGCGTTCGGACGCTGTTCGGGCACCTGTCGCCCGAATCCTTACCGAACCTGGCGCCCGGAGAGGTCGTGGAGGCGGGCCGGACGATCGGCTGGATCGGGGCCCCGCCGGACAACGGCGACTGGGCCCCGCACCTTCACTTCCAGATCCTCCTCGATCCCCTGGGGTACGAAGGAACCTTCCCGGGCGTCGCCGCGCCGAGCGCCCGCGGCGTCTGGACGGCGGTGAGCCCCGACCCCAACCACCTGCTTCGACTGCCGGGGGAGGCCGCGGCGCCGCGACCGCGCAGCCACGCCGCCCTGGTCGAGGACCGCGACCGGCGGCTCGGCCCTTCGCTGAGCCTCTCGTACCAGCTACCGCTCCACATCGTCCGCGGCCGGGGTGCCCGGCTCTACGACATCGACGGCCAGCCCTTCCTCGACTGCGTGAACAACGTCGCGCACGTGGGACACTCGCACCCGCGCGTGAACGAGGCGGCGCGCCGGCAGATGACCGCGCTCAACACGAACACGCGCTATCTGCACGAGACCATCCTCGAATACACGGAGCGGCTGGCGGCCCTCTTCCCGGCCCCGCTCGACGTGTGCTTCCTCGTGTGCTCCGGCACCGAGGCCAACGAACTCGCCCTGCGCATGGCGCGCACGCACACCGGCAAGGTGGGCGCGGTCGTCCTCGGCGGGGCGTACCACGGGAACTCGAGTTCGGTCGTCAACCTGAGCCCCTACAAGTTCAACGGCCCCGGCGGGAAAGGGCTCCGGCCCTGGGTCCGGATGGCGCCGATGCCGGACCTGTTCCGGGGCATCCACCGCGGGCCGGAACGCGAGGTGGCACCCCTGTACGCGGCACACGTCGGCGAGGCGGCGCGGGCGCTCGAGACGGAGCCCACCTGGTTCGAGGACCGCCCGCCCGGGGCGGCCGCCTTCTTCCACGAGTCGATCCTCAGTTGCGGCGGCCAGATCCCGCTCCCGGCCGGATACCTCGCGGCTTCCTACGCTGCGGCCCGCGAGCAGGGCGCCGTATGCGTGGCCGACGAGGTGCAGGTCGGTTTCGGCCGCGTGGGGTCGCACTTCTGGGCCTTCGAGGAGCACGGCGTCGTCCCCGACATCGTCACCCTCGGCAAGCCGATCGGGAACGGCCACCCGCTCGCCGCGGTCATCACGACGCGCGACATCGCCGAGTCCTTCGCCAACGGGATGGAGTACTTCAACACCTACGGCGGGAGTCCCGTCTCCTGCGCCATCGGCCTCGCCGTCCTCGACGTGATCGAGGACGAGGGACTGCGGCAGAACGCCGCCGTCGTCGGCAAGCGTCTACTCGTCGGCCTGGAACACCTCCGCGACCGTCACGCCCCGGTCGGGGACGCCCGCGGCCGCGGTCTGTTCACCGGCATCGAGTTCGTGCGGGAGGGCGACGACCTCGAACCGGCCGCCGACCTCGCCGACGCCGCCGTCCAGCGGATGCGCGACAAGGGGATCCTGCTCAGCACGGACGGCCCGGATCACAACGTGATCAAGATGAAGCCCCCACTCGTCTTCTCCGAAGCCGACGCCGACCTCCTGATCTCGGGTCTCGACGAAGTCCTCTCGGAAACCGCCTTCCTGCCCTGACGCGCTCCGGCTACGACTCGCCCTGGCTGGCGGCGGTGCGTTCGTCGTCGTGCGTGCCCCAGCGCTCGAACCACTTCCGCAGGATGAGTTGCGTGCGCAGGAAGTTGGACGGCAGGCGCGACGTGCCGTGCCACTCGCCCTGGAACTGGACCATCGCGGTCGGCTTGTTCTGCGCCTTGAGCGCCTGGTAGAACTGCTCCGTCTGCGACATCGGCGTGCGCAGGTCGAGGACGCCCGTCATCAGCATCGTCGGCGTCGTGACGTTGCCCACGTAGGTGATCGGCGAGCGGCGGATGTGCTCGCTCGGGTCCACCCAGGGGAACTCCTGGAAGTCCGCGTACCAGCGCAGGTAGTTGCCGTCGACCTCGTTCGGGAAGTTGAACCAGTTCACGACCGGACAGTTCGCCGACGCGGCCCGGAAGCGGTCCGTGTGCCCCACGACCCACGATGTGAGCACGCCGCCGCCCGAGCACCCGTAGACGAACATGTTGCTGTCGTCCACGTAGCCGCGGGAGATGACCTCGTCCACGCTCGACATCAGGTCGTCGAAGTCGTGGTTCGGATAGTCGTACTGGATCGCGTTCCCGAACTCCGTCCCGTAGCCGGAACTTCCGCGCGGGTTCGTATAGAGGACCACATAGCCGTTCGCGGCGTGCTCCTGCCACGAGAAGTTGAACCCGCCGTTGTACATGCCGTGCGGGCCGCCGTGAATCACCAGAATGAGCGGATACTGCCGCGACGCGTCGAAGTCCGGGGGCTTGATGACCCAGCCGTGAATCGCGAGGCCGTCATGGGATGACTCGCTCCAGACCTGTTCCACTTCGCCCAGAGTCACGCCCGCGAGCACGTCGGCGTTCACATCCGTCAGCCTCGTGCGCCGATCGGGCCGGTCGACGGGGAAGGCGTAGATGTCGCCGGGTTCGTGCGCGTCCCCCCACATCCCGACGGCCATGCCGCCGTCGCTCACATCGTTGACGCCGAACATCTGCGGGCCCTCGCTCATCGCCCGCACGTCGCCGTCCACCGACGCGTAGTGGATGTTGCGATAGCCGTCCGCGGAGGCGTCGAAGTAGACACCCCCTCCGTCCGGGGCCCAGTGCAGCGCCCCGGGGCTGCGGTCCATCTCGGCCGTCAGGGCGCGCGGGTTCGATCCGTCCGCGTTCATCACGTATACGGCGGACTCGATGTAGTCGAAGGTCGTCGTGTCGTGTCCCACGTAGGCGATCATGCGCCCGTCCGGCGAGGGCACCGGCCGGTTGTCCGGGCCCTTGCGCGTCGTGACCTGGCTCAGTTCGCCGGACTCGGCGTCGAGCCGATAGATCTCGGTCTCCTGCCACCGGTATTCCGCGTCCTCGATGATGAGACTGCTGAACAGGAGCGACTGTCCGTCCGGCTCCCACGTCGGGACGCCGAAGTTGTAGTCGCCCTCGGTGAGCTGGCGCGCCGTACCGCCTTCGGCGGGGACGACGAAGATGTGCTGGTACTTGTCGCCCAGAAAACCGATGCGGTCCTGCCGATACACGAGGCGCTCGATGATCCGGGGCCCCGGCGTCCACGTCGCCCCCTCCGGCTGGGGGAGCGAGATGGACCAGTGGCGCGCCGTGGGCTGCTCCGCCCCCACGCGCATCGTGAAGGAGAAGCGCGTCCCGTCGGGAGACCAGGCGATATTTGAAGGACTGTCCGTGAGCCGCGTCACCTGGGAGACGGCGCCCTCGGCATCCATCCAGCGCACGAAGATCTGGGTGTTCCCCTCGTCGTCCGGCGCGAGGAACGCGAGCCGGCTGCCGTCGGGAGACCAGCGCGGCGAGGACCCGTCGACGAGGTGGCGGGGACGGCTGCCGTCCGGGTTCACGATCCAGATCGAGGACTCCCACGCGTCGTTCATCTTGTCGACCCACAGACGCTCGTATACCACGGCGCCGCCATCCGGCGAGATCCGGGGATCCTGGACCCGCTCCCAGTCGAGCCAGGATTCCAGCGCCAGCGCGCCGTTCGCTTCCTGGGCGACCAGCGCCGAGCCGGGGATCGGGACGCTGCAGAGCACGCCAAGGGCGCAGAGCGCTACGAGGGTGACGGGATTCGGGAAGGGGGCGCGGCGGGAAAGGGGGGCGCGCGTGTCCATGGGTACCTCCTGGTGTGATGGGCGCGGGGCCTTTCGAAACATGGGATGCGCCACGCCGCGTGCATAGACCGCGCGGCGGCACGGGCCCTATGTTGGATTCTTGAACGACTGCGGCTGCCGCGCGGGATGCGGCGGCCCACAAGCCGGGAGGTTTCCGTGACGACCCGCTCGCCCACCGACGCGACCCGCCTGCCCGACCGCCGACGATTCCTCAAGCGCGCCGCGGCGGGAGCCGCCCTCGCGGCGACTCCGGCCTGGACACGGGCGCCGTCCAGGCCCGGCCTCAGCCCGGCGGAACTGTCGGCACGGCGAGACTTCATGGGGACGGAGGACGAGTCCTTCTGGGAGATGGTGAAGTCCCAGTTCCCGCTCCGGCCCGGCCTCATCCTGGTGAACGCGGCGAATCTCTGCCCTTCGCCCTGGCCGGTGCAGGAAGCCGTATTCGCGTACACGCGCGACATCGACCGGGACGCCTCGTTCCACAACCGGGCCAAGTTCAACGCGCTCGCCGACAAGTCCGTCGAGGCGCTCGCGCGGCTGCTCGGCGCTTCGCCCGAGGAGATCGTGATCACCCGCAACACCTCCGAGAGCAACAACACCGTCATCAACGGGCTCACGCTGGGCGCGGGAGACGAGGTCGTGCTGTGGGACCAGAACCATCCCACGAACAACGTGGCCTGGGACGTCCGGGCCGACCGCTGGGGCTACAAGGTGATCCGCGTGACGACGCCGCCCGTGCCCGAGACGGAGGACGAGCTGATCGACGCCTTCGTGAGCGCCTTCACCGACCGCACGCGCGTCCTCGCGGTCACGCAGATCTCGAACATCTCGGGAGTCGAGCTGCCGGCGCGGCGCCTGTGCCGAATCGCGCGCGACCGCGGCATCTACGTGCACATGGACGGGGCCCAGAGCTTCGGCGCGGTGAAAGTCGACCTGCACGACATGGGCTGCGACTCGTACACGGGGAGCGCCCACAAGTGGTTCTGCGGGCCGAAGGAAGCCGGCGTCCTCTATGTCCGGGCCGAGCGCGTGGCGGAGTTGTGGCCGAGCGACGTCGGCGTGGGCTGGGAGGGCGCGGTCGCGGGAGGCGGAGCCGACAAGTTCGGCACGTACGGCCAGCGGGACGACGCCGCAGTGGCGGGCATGGGGACGACGGTGGACTTCCACGAGGCGATCGGGGCCGCGGCGATCGAGGCCCGCATGCGCGCCCTCGCGACCGGGCTCAAGGCGGCGATCCGCGAGCGCATCCCCGGCGTGAAGTTCCACACGTCCGACGTACCCGGCCTCGGCGGTGGCGTAGTCATCGCCGAACTGGGGGTCGACGATCACAGCGAGATCTACAACCGGATCTACGAGGAGCACGGCGTCGCGGGAGCGCTCCGCAGGGGTGTGTTCCCGGGCATCCGCCTCTGCCCCCACATGTACAACACGATGGCGGAGATGGAGCAGATCGCCGACGCGCTCGCCCGATCGACCTAGTCCCGCCGGACGACGTCAGGCCAATCGCAGCCCGAAGGGCTCAAAGCGTCGAAAGTCCTTTACGTTCACTGTGGCGATCTGCGCTCCTTCCCCGAGCGCGGTGGCCGCGACCATGCAGTCGAGCAGCGACCCCCGTCGCCGCCCCGAATCGTTGAACAGACGAGCGGCCAGGGCGGCTTCTCCAGGCGTGAATTCGGTAGGCGGACCGATCAGGTCAGCCGCGAGCGCAAGCGTGGAGGGAACCAGCGGACCGCAGAGGAACTCCGTCCAGGCCACGGCGCTCATGCCCAGGACCTCGCCGTCGGAGATCCATCTTCTCAACACCGGTCGTGGATCAAGATGACGGGAGAGGGGTCTGCTAGAGTTCGTTGCGGTTCTTCGCCCAGACCGCGTAGTGGCAGGCGCGGGCGGTGAGGGCCATGTAGGTGAGGGACGGGTTCTGGCAGGCGGATGAGGACATGGCCGCGCCATCGATCACGAACAGGTTCGGCGCGTCCCACGCCTGGTTGTAGCCGTTGAGGACGGAGGTCGCCGGATCCCGCCCCATCCTCGCCGTCCCCATCTCGTGGATCGTGAGGCCCGGCGCGGTGAGATCCGTGAGCAACTCGACGTCGACTCCGCCCCCGGCCTCCAGCATTTCGGCGGCGCGGTCCGCGCTGTCCCGCATCATCCGGCGCTCGTTGTCGCTCCACTCGCAGTGGATGCGGAGGGCCGGGATTCCCCACGCATCGACCCGCTCCGGGTCGAGTTCGATGTAGTTCTCCTCGCGCGGGAGGCACTCGCCGAAGGCGCCGAGTTCGAACTCCCACACGCCGGGCTCGGTGAGCCGGCGCTTGTAGTCGGCCCCGAAGCCCGGCATGTCGAGGCCGCGGCTCCAGCCCTGCCGCGTGGACCAGCCCTGGTAGCCGTAGCCCCGGATGAAGTCCGGCGACGGCTCCGTCACGTTCCGGAAGCGGGGGATGTAGATCCCGTTCGGACGCTGGCCGGTGTAGCCGTGGTTCTCCCAGCCGGGGAACTTCGCCTTCGCCCCGGTGCTCATCGTGTGGTCCATGAGATAGCGGCCGAGGACCCCGCTGGAGTTCGCGAGCCCGTCCGGGAAGTCGGCGGACGTCGAATGGAGGAGGATGCGGGTCGACTCCAGCGCCGAGGCGCCGAGCATCACGATCTCCCCGTGGAACTCCAGATCCTCTCCTGTCTGCCGGTCGATGACGCGCACGCCGGTGACCCGGCCGCGGGCGGGGTCCCAGATCACGCTGTGCACGACGCTGTCCGGGCGCAGCGTCATGCGCCCGGTGGCTTCGGCGGCGGGGAGGGTGGCGCTGAGCGAACTGAAGTAGCTCCGGGTGCGGCAGCCGCGGTGGCAGGGGCCGCAGTAGTGGCACGCGCTGCGCCCCTTGTGGTCGCGGGTGAGGACGGCGGTGCGCCCGATCGTCATCATCCGCGTGTCGCCGAAGTCGCGCGCGATCGCCTCCCTCACCGCGTTCTCGACGCAGGTCATCTCCATGGGCGGCAGGAAGACGCCGTCCGGCAGCTGGGGGAGTCCTTCGGGGCGGCCGCTGATGCCGGCGAAGGCCTCGACGTGGCTGTACCACGGGGCGAGGTCCGCGTAGCGGATTGGCCAGTCGACCCCGATCCCGTCGCGCGCGTTGGCCTCGAAGTCGAGATCGCTGAGACGGTAGGACTGGCGCGCCCACATGATCGAGCGTCCGCCGACCTGGCGGCCCCGGATCCACAGGAAGGGCTTCTCGTCGGGGGTCGTGTACGGGTTCTCGATGTCGTTGACGAAGAACTTCCGGCCCATCTCGTCGCAGGCGTAGCACTCGCGCTGCACGGGCTGCTCGGCGGCGAGCGCCTTGCGGTCGTTCCAGCCGCGGTACGGCATGCGGTACGGGGGCACGTGCTCGGTGTAGTCCCGCTCCGGGACGATCATGGGCCCCGCCTCGAGCACGAGCGTGCGGAGGCCGAGTTCGGTGAGTTCCTTCGCGGCCCAGCCGCCGGTGATCCCCGACCCGACGACGATCGCGTCCCACACCTCCTGCCGGCTCACGGCTGCTCTCCGGAGCGGCTCTGCCGGCTGCGCCGTGCGCCCGGCCGGCCTTCGCCGGTGCCGTACTGGTCGAGGATCACGCACCCCTCGAAGGCGCCGGGGATGATCCGGTATCCCAGCGAGCGCAGGCCGGGCTGCGACGTGAAGTAGCCGGCGAGCGTAAAGCGCTTCATGTCGTAGAAGAAGGTCTGCGTCTCGTCGATCCCGGGATCCCGGCGGCGGCGGTCGAGGTCCTCGTCCAGCCGCGCCACGAGTTCGGTCTGCTGAGCCCCCGTGCAGTCGGCGAAGTCAGCGCCGTGGGCCGCCCGGGCGAGGGGATCCACCTCGTCCAGGCCGGCGAGGAAACGGTCGCGGTCCGGCGCGTCCAGCCAACCGGTCAGGAGGGCATCGACGAATGCGGTAACGCCCGCCTCGCTCGCGCCGGGCGTGTCGGTCCGGGGGATGATGACCTCGGCGAGCGCCGTTACCGTCCGCGCCTGCGCGGGCGTGAGCGTCGCGGGTGGCGCGCCGCCGACCGGGCCGGCCACCGACCGGATGCGCTGCCCGAGCGCCAGGGCCTCCGCCACCGCGCTCCCCGGCGCCAGCAGCGGCGCGCCCGCGGCCACGCCCATGATCTCGAGAGCCCTGCGCCGTCTCACAGTCGTTCCTCCCGGCCCGCATCGACGCGCGCGGACGGCGGAGGCGCCGCCGCGCCCCGCCAACATAGGCCCGGCAGCCCGCGGCAAAAGCCCCGCGGCGTTCGAGCAGCGGTTCGACGCCGGCCGGGGCGGGCGACATATTGCGCGCATGGACAGACGGAGATTCGTACAGAACTCGCTCGGCGCCGGCCTCCTCCTCGCCGGTGCCGGACGCGCGGCGCCCGCCGCGGCCCGGACCCTTCCCGGGGCCCGGACGCTCCCCGAGGCGTGGGGGCTCCAACTCTACACGGTGCGCTCGCTGATGGCGCGCGATGTCGAGCGGACGCTGGCGTCCGTCGCGCGCATCGGCTACGGCGAGGTGGAGTTCGCCGACTACTTCGGCCGCTCGCCGGCCGAGATCCGGACCGCGCTCGAAGCGGAAGGCCTCACCGCCCCCGCGGCCCACCTGTCGCTCGAGGAACTCCGGTCCAGCTTCGACGAGGCCGCCGCCGCGGCCGCCGAGATCGGACACCGGTACCTCGTCCTCCCCTACCTCGCGGGCCCCGAGCGGCCGGGAAACGACGGAGCCACGGGAACGGCCCTCGTGGACGGATACCGGCGGCTCGCGGACGAGTTCAACGGGCTCGGGGCGCGCTGCCGGGAGGCCGGGCTCGTGTTCGCCTATCACAACCACGACTTCGAGCTCGAAGAGGTGGACGGTCTCCGCCTGCTCGACGTGATGATCGAGAACACGGACCCCGAACTCGTCACCTACGAGGTCGACTTCTACTGGCTCGTGCACGGCGGCGCCGACCCGTTCGACTACATCAGCCGGTATCCCGGCCGCTTCGACCTCTGCCACGTGAAGGACCGCACGACAGATGGCGAGATGGCGGACGTGGGCGCGGGCGTCATCGACTTCGCGGCGATCTTCGAGCGTTCGGACGAGGCGGGGCTCATCCACTACTTCGTCGAGCATGACGCGCCCGCCGACCCGATGGGGTCGGTGCGCGCGAGCTACGAGCACCTCAACGCGCTCGATGGCTGATCCGGCCCCACCCCGCAACCGGAAGCCGGTCAGCCGCCGCGACGCCCTGCGCGCTACGGGTGCCGCCTCGCTCGGTCTGCTCGTCGGCGGCACGGCGAACCCCGCATCGGCGCTCGCCGACGGGCCACGAGCGCCGGGTCGCAGCGCCCGCCGGTCCGCCAACGCCATCACGCAGTCCGTGGCGCGCTGGTGCTTCGAGGAGATTCCCCTCGTCCCCTTCTGCCGGGGCGTGGCCGACATGGGCCTCACCGCGATGGACCTGCTCACGGTCGAGGAATGGCCCGTCGCGCACGACCACGGTCTCACGGTCTCGTGCGGCGACGTGGCGGCCGGGACGATCGAGGACGGCCTCAACGAGACGAAGAACCACGCCGGCATCATCGAGGCCTTCGAGCGCCACATTCCGCACGCCGCGCGCGTCTCGGTCCCCAACGTGATCTGCTTCTTCGGCAACCGCCGCGGGATGGAGAACGGCGTCGGGATCGAGAACTCCATCCGCTGCCTCGAGGCGTGCGCCCCGATCGCCGAATCCGAGGGCGTCACGATCCTCGTCGAAGTCCTCAACTCGAAGCCCGGCGGACACGTCGACTACATCGGCGACCGCATGGACTACGCGCTCGAGGTCATTCGGGCCGTCGACTCGCCGCGCGTGAAGATCCTCTACGACGTCTATCACATGCAGATCATGGAGGGGGACATCATCCGCACGCTGACGGATGCGAGCCCCTGGATCGGCCACTACCACACCGGCGGCGTCCCCGGGCGCGCCGAGATCGACGACACGCAGGAGCTGAACTATCCCCCGATCGTGCGGGCCATCGCCGACACGGGCTTCGAGGGCTTCATGGCCCACGAGTTCATCCCGCGGAGCGGCGATCCCCTGCGATCGCTGCGCGAAGCCGTGGAGCTGTGCGCCGTCTGAACCCCCGCTAGCCGGCCGCGGCCACCTCCGCCTGAGCGGCGTCGGGCCTCCGGGCCAAGGCCGCCTGCTTCCTTCCCAGCCACAGCGCGATCAGCAGCCACAGTCCGGCGAGCGGGACCATGGTCAGCGCCAGCGCGGAGCTTCCCATCCCCAGCGCGCGCAGTCCCGCGAAGGACCACACCCCGATCTGGTCGCCCGCCCGGTAGACGAACAGGTCGTTGAAGTTCTTGGCCTTGTACTTGTCCCGGCGCGGAAGGACGGTGTAGAGCACCTCCCGCGTCGGCACCGCGAGCGCGAAGTTCCCCGCCCTCCGCAGCACCTGAAACACGACGAATACGGCGAAGACCGGTGCCGCTCCCAGCGCCAGGAAGCCGAGAACGCTGAGCACGGGCAGGATGCCGAGCGCGAGGCGCACGCCGAGCCACTTCAGGATGCGACCCGTCAGGAAGAGCTGGGTGAAGAGCGTGAGGATGTTCACCGAGAGGTCGATGCGCGCGAAGACCGAGGTCCGCTCCGCCCCGGTGGCGAAGGTACGCGAGACGATGTCCGCCTGGATGTTGTAGAGGAAGGTGGAACCGATCGTGAACAGCAGCATGAAGGCGCCGATTCCGAGGAGGTAGGGCGACGCGAGCACCCGCCGGATCCCCTCCAGCGCCGTGCCTCCGATCACATCACCCGCCTCGCCGCCGCCACCCGAGCCTTCTACCGCCGCCGCGCGGGTCGCACAGCGCGAGTCGAGCGCCTTGAGGCAGACGACCGCGCCCTCGAGCAGCAGCACCGAGAACAGGAGGAGCGTCGCGGGCGACAGGAACCCCACCAGAAAGGCCGTGATCGCGGACCCGACGATCCCCCCCACGGTGCCGCCGACTCCGATGAGGCCGAACAGGCGGCGGCTCTGGCGCTCCCGGAAGATGTCGGTCATGAACGACCAGAAGACGGAGACCACGAACAGGTTGAAGACGCTGATCCAGACGAAGAAGGTCCGGCCGATCCATACGGAAGCGTCGCCGTCGGTCACGACCCTCAGCAGCACGAAGTAGACCAGCAGGTTCAGCATGAAGAAGCGGTACGTGAGGGTCACGAACCGCCGGCGGGTCCACCGTGACACGACCGCGGCGAAGATCGGGTGCACGAGAAGCATGGCCGTCAGCGTACCCGTGAAGAGCCAGGGGATGTTCTCGACCCCGCCCGCGACGGCCATCTCCTCGCGGATGGGCCGGATCACGTAGTACGCCGACAGGATGAAGAAGAAGTAGAGGGCCGACAGGAGCACGAGCCCCGCCTCTCCCGGGCGGGCGCCCGTCAGCCGTGCGGCAAACGTGCGCCGCTCGCTCTCCGGAGGCGGGGTCATGCGTGGCTCTGCTTGCCGGTCGATGGAAAAAGGGATTCTCTTCAGAAGATCCCGGAACCTAACGGTGAGAGCGAACGTGGCCAGCTTCCTGCAATCTGTCGTCGGCGCCGCCCGGCGGATCCTTAACATGCGGCGGGGCGAATTCAGTCTCGCGGTACTGTCCGCGCTCTTCTTCTTCCTCGTCCTCTGCGGCTACTTCTTCCTCCGTCCCGTGCGCGAGGCGATGGGGGTGGCCCGCGGGATGGACGACCTGCGCTGGCTCTTCGCCGTGACTTCGGTGGCCTCCCTGTTCGCCGTCCTCGTATTCGGGGGCGTCGTGGCGCGGACGAATCGCCGGCGTTTCATCCCCATCGCGTACCTGTTCGTGATCGCCTGTCTGATCGGCTTTGCGACGCTGCTGATCCAGGACGTGCGGGCGGGCGGCGGCCTCATCGGCACCGACGCGGAGACCGGTCTCGCGCGCGGCGTCGGCTACACTTTCTACGTGTGGCTGAGCGTCATCAACCTCTTCTCGACCAGCGTATTCTGGTCCTTCATGGTCGACGTGTTCGACGTCGATCAGGGGAAGCGGATGTTCCCCTTCATCGGGATCGGGGGCACGCTGGGCGCACTGATCGGGGGGCGCGGCGCGAGCTTCGTCAGCGGACTCACCGAGAGTCCCTACCTGCCCGCCGGCCTCATGCTGATCGGGGCCGGCTGCTTCGCGCTCGCGATCGCCGTCATGCTGATCCTCGACCGGAGGGCCGGGGCATCGGACCTCTCCCGGCTCGGCGCGGGCCCGGCGGGCGGACCGACGGCGGCGGAAACCGGCCCCCGGCGGCGAGGCGATGGGGGCACGCGGATCGGAGGCGGGGCGCTGGAGGGGCTGCGCGCCGTGTTCACCTCGCCCTACCTGCTCGGCGTCGGCCTCTGGGTCGTGTTCATGGCGATCTCCAACACCCTGATCTACTTCACCCAGGCGAACGTCATCCTCGAGGCCACGGACACGTTCAGCCAGCGCGTGGGGAGCTTCGCCGACTTCGACTCGCTGGCGCAGTTCGGAACCCTGCTGACGCAGATCTTCATCACGACCCACCTGATCCGGAAACTGGGCGTCGGGTGGACGCTGGCCATCCTGCCGCTCGTCACCGTGCTCGGATTCGTCGTGCTCGCCGTGTGGCCGATCTACGGGGTGATGATGATCTTCCAGGCCGTCCACCGGGCGACGCGGTACGCGATCTCGCGGCCGTCGCGCGAGACGCTGTTCTCGGTCGTGCCGCCCGCGGAGAAGTACAAGGGAAAGCCGATCGTCGACGTCTTCCTGTACCGGGGCGGCGACCTCGCGGGCGCCGGCATCGACAGCCTGTTCGCGATGCTCGGCCTGACACTGGCGTGGGTCGCGATGTCCACGGCGCCGCTGGCCGGGATGTGGATCGTACTCTCCATCGCGCTCGGACGGGCCCAGGCACGGCGCGTGGCTTCCTGAGCCGCCGGTGCTGCCCGACGATCTGTTCGGTCCCGGCTCCCCGCTGCGGGTCATCGGCCACCGGGGGGCGGCGGCGTTCGCCCCGGAGAACACGCTCCCTTCCTTCGAGCACGCGGTGCGCGTGGGGGCCGACGCGGTGGAACTCGACCTGCACCGGAGCGCGGACGGCCGCCTCATGGTCATCCACGATCCGAGCCTCCCCCGCACCACCGACGGGACGGGGGATGTCGAAGCGCTGACGCGGGACGAACTGCGCGCCTTCGACGCCGGGTACCGCTTCACGACGGACCACGGGAAGACCTTTCCCTTCCGGGGCACGGGTGTCGGCATCCCCACCCTCGAGGCGGTGCTCGAGGCGGTGGGCGACCTGCCCGTGATCGCGGAGATCAAGTCGGAGGCGGCGGGGCACGAACTGGGCGCGTGGCTGCAGCGGAGCGGGAATCGCGCGGACCGGGAGCGGATCCTGGTCGGCGGCTTCGAGCGCGAGGAAGTGGAGCCCGCCAGCCGGCACGCCCGCTGGCACTGCGCCTACCAGGACGAACTCCGGACATACGTACTTCTCGGCAAGGTCGGCCTCGGCCGCCGGTTCGCCCCCGCCGGCTGCGCGGCCGCCATGCTGCCCGAGCGGCAGGGCGCGCTGCGCATCGTCACGCCGCGCTTCGTCCGCCGCGCTCACGCCGACGGCATGGGCGTCTTCGTGTGGACCGTGAACCACCCCGATGACATGCGGCGGCTCCTCGACTGGGGCGTGGACGGGCTCGTGAGCGACGCCCCGGGGCGGGCCCGCCGGATCCTGGACGAACAGGACGTGCGGGGAGGCGCGGGAGAACATGCCGCAGCCTGAGACGCGGTCCCGGACGATCCTCCATGTGGACATGGACGCGTTCTATGCCGCGGTCGAGGTGCGCGAAGACCCGTCGCTGCGCGGCAAGCCGGTCATCATCGGATCCGCCCCGCGCAAGGGCCGCGGCCGGGGCGTCGTCTCGACGGCGAACTACGAGGCCCGGCGCTACGGGATCCACTCCGCGATGCCGATCTCGCAGGCGTGGCGCCGCTGCCCCGACGGCGTCTACGTGCGCCCCCGCATCGCCTTCTACGGGGCGATCTCCGGGCGAGTCTTCGACATCTTCCGCTCCTTCACCGACCAGGTGGAGACGCTCTCGCTGGACGAGGCCTTCCTCGACGTGACGGCGAGCCGGCGGCTGTTCGGCACGGGACCGGAGATCGCGACCCGCATCCGGCAGCGGATCGCCGAGGAGGAGCGGCTCACGGCCTCCGTCGGCGTCGCCTCGAACAAGTACGTGGCGAAGGTCGCGAGCGACCTCAGGAAGCCGGACGCGCTCGTCGTCGTGCCGCCGGGGACCGAACGCAAGTTCCTGGCTCCGCTCTCCGTGTCCCGTCTCTGGGGGGCGGGCCCGAAGGTGCAGGCCCGGCTGGCCCAACTCGGCTTCAGGACGATCGGGGACGTGGCGCGCAACAAGCCCGAGTTCCTCGAGGCGTCCCTGGGCCGCAAGCTGGGGCGGCGTCTGCACGAACTCGCGAACGGCCTCGACGTGCGGAGGGTCGACCCCAGGCCGGGGAGGAAGTCGCTCGGCAAGGAGGTGACCTTCCCGCAGGATGTCGAGGATCGCGCCCGCGTGGAGCGGACCCTGCTCGCCCTCTGCGAAGGGGTCGGGCGGTCGCTGCGCAGGAAGGGGATCGCGGGGCGCACGGTCCAGTTGAAGCTGCGCTGGGACGGCTTCGAGACGCATACGCGCCAGCGGACGCTCGAGCGGCCGGCGGACATGACCGAAGCCATCTGGCCCGTCGCGCGGGAGCTGTTCCGGGAGGCCGACGATCCCCGCCGCCTCGTCCGGCTCATTGGGGTCAGCCTTTCCGGCTTCGACCATCCGGAAGACGAGCAGCTCGGGCTCCTCGGCGACGAAGACCCGGCCGCCACCGACGGGGAGGGCCGGCGCGAGCTGGCGAAGACGATGGACGCCTTGGCGGACCGCTTCGGCCGGGACGCGCTGAAGCGGGCCGCCCTTCTCGATTCCAACGTGCGAGGCACATAACCATGCAGGTATTTCCGATTCCGCCGGCCTCCGGGCGCGGCATCCTCTGGTTCTTCATCATCATCATCGTCGTCCTCATCGGCGTGACGCTCATGCTGGGCTGGGCGGCCTGGTCCACGAGGAACAGCCGCGCCGAGGTGTCGCCGGCGGGCCTGAAGCTGGTGGGAGACCTCTGGGGGCGGACGATTCCGCTCGACCGGCTCGAACTCGACGAAGCCCGGATCGTGGATCTGCGCGGCGAACCCGACCTCGTCCCTCGCCGGCGCACGATGGGGACGGCGCTCGGAAACTACTCCGCGGGCTGGTTCCGGCTCCGCAGCGGAGAGAAGGCGCTCCTCTACCTCACGGATCGTCGTCGGGTGGTGTACATTCCCACGCTCGACGGGTACTCGCTCCTCGTCAGCCAGAGCGAGCCTCGACGCTTTCTGGACGCGTTGCACGAGACGGCCGGAGGCGCGGACGGCCACACGGCCGGCGACACCACCGAAGGAGAGTGACGGCGGATGCTCCCGACACGGGATGAGGCGCTCGCGATCGTCCACGAATACACCGAGAGTCCCGGGCTCCGGCGCCACATGCTGGCGGTGGAGGCGGCCATGCGCGCCTACGCGCGGAAGTACGGCGAGGACGAGGACCGCTGGGGTGTGGCGGGGCTGCTGCACGACTTCGACTACGAGCGCTGGCCCAACCACGACCACGCGCCCGACGCGGAGCATCCGTCGACCGGGGTCGCCATCCTCCGCCAGAAGGGGGTGGACGAGGACATCCTCGAGACGATCATGGCCCACGCGGACTACACGGACGTCGAAGCGACGACGCGGATGTCGAAGACGCTCCGGGCCGTGGACGAACTCACCGGCTTCATTACCGCCTGCGCGCTGGTGCGGCCGACGCGGCTCGCCGGCATGAAGACCCGGTCGGTGAGAAAGAAGATGAAGGACAAGGCGTTCGCCGCCGCGATCAGCCGCGACGAAATGCTGGAGAATTGCGCTGAACTGGGCGAAGACATGGGCGAGCACATCGCCTTCGTCATCGCCGCGATGCAGCTCGCGGCGGAAGATCTCGGCCTGAACGGCCCGGGGGGAGCATGACCACGACGACGATCATCATGATGGTCCTCATCCTCGGATTCGTCTGGGGAGGACTCGCCGTCCTCGCATCGATCGCCTGGCGCAAGGAAGGCGCCAAGCGGGGCGGAGAGAGCTAGCCGCCCGTAATGGGGGGAAGGCGCCGCGGGGGACGGATCCTCCTGGTGACGCTGGCCGCGCTGGGGGCCGCTTCGTGTTTCCTCCCCATCCCCCGCGCGATGCGCCCGCCCGAGCCGCTCGTCGCCGACTCGGCGGCCGCGAACGCCGCGCTCCGGGATTCGATCGCGGCGGCCGAGCGGGAAGCCGCGCGCCGGGATTCGGTCGCGAGGGCGCAGCGAGAGGCGGCGCGGCAGGACTCGATCGCGAGGGCGCTGCGGGAGGCCGCGCGACGCGACTCGATCGCGCGGGCCGCGGCCGCGCGGCGCGACTCCATTCTCGCAGCCGAGCGGGCCGCCGCGCTCCGGGATTCGCTGGAGGCGGCCCGGCGCGACTCGCTGATCGCCGCCGCCCGGCGCGACTCGCTGGCCAGCATCGAGTTGGCCCGGGCCGCGGGCGAAGCGGAGTTGGCGGAACTCCGGGCATCGGGACCCGTATACGTCGCCGTCGATGAGGCGGCCCGCCTCGTGTGGGACACCGATGCCGAGGCCGCGCTCGCGACGACCCTGCTGCCGGTGATCCGCCGCGAGGGACTGGACGCGGACATCGCGGCCTCCATCTGGCTCCTCGTGCGGACCGATGGAAGGGTCGAGGCGACCGCGATCCAGGTCTCATCCGGCGACCAGGCCTTCGACGCGGCGGCCATGCGCGCGGCTCGAGGCCTGCTCTTCGCCCCCGCTCTCCGCGACGGTCGCCCGGCACCCGTCTGGGTCCTGCGGGAGATCTCGCTTCTCATGCGATAGCCGCCATCTTCTCTCCACCTCCGGCGGCGGCGCCGCCGGGGGCTGCGATCCGCCGTCCGACCGAATAGCTTGCGCGCCCGATGCCACGCCGCGACGACATCTCCTCGATTCTTCTCATAGGCTCCGGCCCGATCGTGATCGGCCAGGCCTGCGAGTTCGACTACTCCGGGACGCAGGCCTGCCGGGCGCTCCGCGAGGAGGGATATCGAGTCATCCTCGTGAACTCGAATCCCGCCACGATCATGACGGACCCGGACATCGCCGACGCGACCTACATCGAGCCGCTCACGGCCGACTGGGTCGCGCGGGTCATCGAGGCGGAGAAGCCCGACGCGCTCATCCCGACCATGGGCGGCCAGACGGCGCTCAACGTCGCGCTCGAACTGGCCGAACGCGGCGTGCTCGACGAACACGGCGTGGAGTTGATCGGCGCCGACGTGCGGGCGATTCAGCTCGCCGAGGACCGGGAGCAGTTCGCCGAAGCCATGCAGCGCATCGGGCTCGAACTGCCCGCGGGAGGCTTCGCCCGCTCGCTCGACGAGGCGCTAACGCTCGTCGAGGACACCGGATTCCCCGCCATCATCCGGCCGTCTTTCACCCTCGGCGGCACCGGAGGCAGCACCGCCTACAACCGCGAGGAGTTCGAGGACCTCGTCCGCTCCGGCATCCGCTCGTCGCCGATCGGAGAGGTGCTCATCGACCGGAGCATCATCGGCTGGAAAGAGTTCGAACTCGAGGTGATGCGGGACCAGGCGGACAACGTCGTCATCGTCTGCTCGATCGAGAACTTCGACGCCATGGGCGTGCACACGGGCGACTCGATCACCGTCGCGCCGGCGCTCACGCTCTCCGACCGCGAGTACCAGGCCATGCGGGACGCGGCCATCGCGTGCATCCGCGAGATCGGCGTGGACGCGGGCGGCTGCAACATTCAGTTCGCCGTGCACCCGACGACGGGCCAGATGCTCGTCATCGAGATGAACCCGCGCGTATCCCGGAGTTCGGCGCTCGCGTCGAAGGCGACCGGGTTCCCCATCGCGCGCATCGGCGCCAAGCTCGCGGTCGGCTACCGCCTCGACGAGATCCCGAACGCGATCACCCAGGTGACGCCTTCCTGCTTCGAGCCGGTGCTCGACTACATGGTCGTCAAGATCCCGCGCTTCGCGTTCGAGAAGTTCCCGAAGGCGGACGCCACGCTCGGCGTGCAGATGAAGGCCGTGGGCGAGGTGATGGCGATCGGCCGCACGTTCCAGCAGGCGTGGCTGAAGGGCTTCCGCGCGCTCGAGAACGGTCGGTCGGGGTGGCTGCCCTCCCCGGACCCGGACGCGGACCGCCTCGAGGACGACGCCGTCGACACCGTACGGGCCGCGATCCGCACCGCGACGCCGGAGCGCCCCTTCCAGCTCTACCGCGCTTTCCAGGCGGGCCTCTCCGTGGACGAGATCAACCGGATCACGGGGATCGACCCCTGGTTCCTCTCCCAGCTCGAGGAACTCGTGCGCGAAGGCCAGGCCTTCGCGGCGGCCGCGGAGGTCACGCCGGCGGATGTCGAACGGCTGAAGCGGATCGGCTTCGGCGACGCGGAGATGGGACAGTTGCGCGGGATTTCGGAGGCCGAGGTGCGCGACGTGCGCCAGGCCGCGGGGCTCCGGCCCGTCTACAAGACGGTCGACACCTGCGCGGGCGAGTTCCCCGCCGCCACGCCCTACCTCTACTCGACCTACGAGGACGAGAACGAATCCGAGCGCTCGGACCGGCGGAAGATCATCATCCTCGGCAGCGGGCCGAACCGCATCGGCCAGGGCATCGAGTTCGACTACTGCTGCGTCTCCGCTTCGCTCGCGCTGCGCGACGAAGGGTTCGAGACGATCATGATCAACTCGAATCCCGAGACCGTCTCCACCGACTTCGACATCTCGAACAAGCTCTACTTCGAGCCGCTCACGGTGGAGGACGTGCTCGCGATCGTGGAGCAGGAGAAGCCGGAGGGCGTCATCGTCCAGTTCGGGGGACAGACGCCGCTGACGATCGCGCGCAAGCTCGAGCAACTCGGCGTCCCCATCCTCGGGACGAGCGTCGAGTCGATCGACCGCACCGAGGACCGCCGCCGCTTCGACGAACTCTGCCGCGAACTCGGGGTGCCGATGCCGCCGGGCGGGACCGCGACGAGCATCGGGGAGGCGCTGGAGATCGCGGAGGACATCGGGTATCCGGTCCTCGTCCGGCCCAGCTACGTGCTCGGCGGCCGCGCCATGGAGATCGTCTACGATCCGGTCTCGCTGCGGGAGTACTTCGCGCGCGCGGTGCAGGCCTCTCCGGAACATCCCGTGCTCCTGGACCGGTTCCTGGAGGACGCCTTCGAGGCGGACGTCGACGCGGTGTGCGACGGGGAGACGGTCCTCATCGGCGGGATCATGCAGCACATCGAGGACGCCGGGGTGCACTCCGGCGACTCGGCCTGCGTCCTGCCGCCCTACCTCCTGCGCGACGTCGACATGGAGGCCATGCGCCGCTTCACGCGGGACTTCGCGCTCGCGCTCGACGTCCGGGGCCTCATCAACGTGCAGTTCGCCGTGCACGAGAAGACGGTCTACGTGCTCGAGGTGAACCCGCGCGCGAGCCGCACGGTGCCGTTCGTGAGCAAGGCAACCGGGGTTCCGCTCGCGCGCGTGGCCGCACGGGTGCTGGCGGGCGTGAAGCTCGCCGACCTCGGACTCGGGGACGAACTGGTCCCGCACCAGGTCTCCGTGAAGGAAGCGGTGCTCCCCTTCGACAAGATCCCGGATGCGGACACCGTGCTCGGGCCGGAGATGCGGTCTACGGGCGAGGTCATGGGATACGCGGACAGCTTCGGCCTCGCGTTCGCGAAGTCCCAGATCTCCGTCTACCAGGGGCTGCCGACGGAGGGGGCGGTCGCGATCACGGTGCACGACCAGGACAAGCCCAACATGGTCCCGATCGCGCGCCGCTTCCACGAACTGGGCTTCACGGTCTTCGCCACGGAGGGGACGGCCCGGTATCTGCGCGGCCGCGGCGTGCCGTGCGAGCGTATCCTCAAGGTGCACGAGGGGCGTCCGAACCTCCTCGACCGCATCGTCTCGGGCGACGTCCAACTGCTTTTGAACACCCCCCTCGGCAAGCACGCCCAGTACGACGACTACATGATCCGCCGCGCCGCCGTCTCCCGACGCGTGCCCTACACGACGACGCTCTCCGCGGCCTCCGCGGCCGCGGACGCGATCATCGCCCTCCGCCACCGCCGGCACACGGTCCACAGTCTCCAGGCGCGGGAGGTCGTCGAAGCGGAGGAGGACCGGCTCACGAGGACCGCCGGCTCCGTCTGACATCCCACTTTCCGACGCGGGCCGTCCGCACTTATGCTACGTGGTTATTGCCTTTCGGTCCCTTTTTCCGGGTGCGTCAATGGGTAAGATGAGTCGACGAACGCTGGCGGCGACGCTGGTCGCCCTGCTCAGCGCCCCCGCCGCCACGGCGGTCGCGCAGGGCCTCTCCGACGATGAACTGGCGCCGCTCGTGGCCCGCGTGGAAGCGGGCGTGCTCGAGCGCGCCAAGCTGGCCCAGGTCATGGTCGACAAGATCTTCTCCTTCTCCGAACTGGGGCAGCAGGAGATCGAGACGTCGGCCTACATCACCGGTATCCTGGAGGACAACGGCTTCACGGTCGAGTACGCGCCGTCGGGCATCCCGACCGCCTGGTTCGCGCGCTGGGGCAGCGGGTCGCCGGTCATCTCCTTCGGGTCCGACATCGATGGCATCCCGAAGGCCAACCAGAAGCCCGGCGTCGCCTATCACGACCCCCTGATTCCGGGCGCGCCCGGCCACGGCGAAGGCCACAACTCCGGGCAGGCCGTGAACGTGGTGGCCGCGCTCGCGCTGAAGGACGTCATGGAGGCGGAGGGCATCGGGGGCACGCTCGTGCTCTGGCCCGGCGTCGCCGAGGAGCAGTTGGGCTCCAAGGCCTGGTACGTGCGGGACGGCTATCTCGAGGACATCGACGTCACGCTCTTCACACACGTGAGCAGCAACCTGTCGGTGAACTGGGGCCAGGGGAGCGGCACCGGGCTCGTCTCCGTGGAGTTCACCTTCGAGGGCGAGGCCGCCCACGGCGCGGGCGCGCCATGGCGGGGCCGCAGCGCGCTCGACGCGGTCGAGCTGATGAACGTGGCCTGGAACTTCCGGCGCGAGCACCTGCGGCCCGACCAGCGCTCCCACTACGTGATCAGCGACGGCGGCGACCAGCCGAACGTCGTGCCGCCGAGCGCGTCGGTCTGGTACTTCATCCGCGAGATGGACTACGAGGACATCAAGCGCAACTTCGACACGGCCATCCGCATCGCGGAAGGCGCGGCGCTGATGACGGACACCGAGATGTCGTACCGGATCATCGGCGCCGCCTGGCCCCGCCACTTCAACAAGGTCGTGGCCGAAACGATGTACGAGCACATCGAGGACGTCGGGCTTCCGGAGTGGACCGACGACGACCACGACTTCGCGAGCGCGGTGCAGGAATCGGTGGGGAGCGTCCCGTCGGGGATGCCGATCGCCCTCTCACCCCTGGGTGAGCCGGGGCCGCGCCGGAGCGGCGGATCCGACGACATCGGCGACATCTCGTGGAACGTGCCCACGGTGACCCTGCGCTTCCCGTCGAATGTGCCGGGACTGCCGGGTCACCACTGGTCGAGCGCCATGGCGATGGCCACCCCGATCGCGCACAAGGGCGCGGTCGCCGGCGCGCGCGTCATGGCCCGCACCGCACTCCAGCTCTTCGCCCAGCCCGAACTGGTCGACGAGGCCTGGACCTACTTCCGGGAGGAACAGACCGCGGGCGTGGAGTACGTTCCCTTCATCGGCCCGGACGACCCGCCCCCGATCGATCTCAACCGGGAGATCATGGACACGTTCCGTCCGCTCCTGAAGCAGTACTACTATGACGAGACGCGCTTCGACACGTATCTTGATCAACTGGGTATCAAGTATCCTACGCTGTCGCGGCCGGCTTCCGAGGATGACCGGCAGGATTCCCGGGGATCGAACTGAGCGAACCGAGGACTTTCAGAACCGGAGTTTTCCGATGATCGACGCGAGCCGCAGACTTCTCTCGACAGCCGCCGCCATGCTGTTCGTGGTGACGCTTGCCGGCGCGGGCGGCCCTCCGGAGGCCGTCACGGAGCCTCCGGCCGACGCAACGCCCACCGTAGCGGCCGACGACGAGCCGACCGAGGTGGGCTGGCGCCTCCTGGCCAGCCTCGACTACCGCACCGGCGAACCGAGCGAGGAGTTGGCGGCGCTCGCGGGCAAGCTCGTCAAGATCCCCGGGTTCACGGTGCCGCTCGAAGACTGGGCGTCCTCGGCCACGGAATTCCTCCTCGTGCCCTACGTCGGCGCCTGCATCCACACGCCGCCGCCCCCGCCCAACCAGCTCGTCTACATCGAGATGGATGAGGGCAAGCGGGCGAAGCTGGACGGGTGGAATCCGGTGTGGGTCGAGGGCGTGCTCGAGATCGAGCTGACGGAGAGCGTGTACGGCTACGTCGGCTTCACCCTCTCCGGCCAGCAGGTCTATCCGTACGGTCCCTGATCCGCGCTGAGCGGCCGCCGGCTGAATTGACCGGATGACCCTTGCCATCGACGTCCGGGGTCTGCGCTTCCGCTACGGCCGCGGCCCGTGGGTGCTGGACATCGGCGAACTGTCCCTCGAGCGGGGGGCGCGCGCGTTCCTCTTCGGTCCGAGCGGGAGCGGCAAGACCACCCTGCTCGGCGTGCTGGCGGGGGTCCTGGAGGCGACGGAAGGCGAGGTCCGGGTGCTCGGCGAAGACCTCGCGTCGCTCTCGGGCGCCCAGCGGGACGCCTTCCGGGCGGAGCACATCGGCTACGTCTTCCAGATGTTCAACCTCATCCCCTACCTCTCGGTACTCGACAACATCGCGCTCCCCGCGCGTATGAGTGCGGGACGCCGGGCCCGGCTGGACGGCGCGGGCGTGAAGGAGACCGCCGCGCTGCTGGCCGATCATCTCCACATCGGCGACCTGCTGAAGAAGCCGGTGACGGAACTCTCGGTGGGCCAGCAGCAGCGGGTCGCCGCCTGCCGGGCGCTCATCGGGTCGCCCGAGATCATCGTCGCCGATGAACCCACTTCCTCCCTGGATTTCGACCGCCGGGAGGCCTTCCTCCGGCTGCTCTTCCAGGAGTGCGAGCGCGCCGGCTCCACGCTGGTGTTCGTGAGCCACGACCGCACCCTGGAGGGCATGTTCTCCCGCACCATCTCGCTCCCCGACGTCAACAAGGCGGTGCTCTGATGCTCGTCCTGGACCTCGCCCTCAAGTCGCTCCGCAACCGCGCCTTCAGCACCTCGCTCACGGTGGGTTCCATCGCCCTCAGCTTCGCCCTCCTGATCGGCGTCGAGAACGTGCGCGTGGGCATGCGCGAGAGCTTTTCCAACACGATCAGCCAGACGGATCTGATCGTGGGCACCAAGGGCGGCACGATCCAGTTGCTGCTGTATTCGGTGTTCGGCATGGGAGCGCCGACGGAAAACGTCTCGTGGGAGGCCTACAGGGAGTGGGCGGAGCACCCCGCGGTCGAGTGGACGATCCCCTACAGCCTCGGGGACAGCCACCGGGGATTCCGGGTCGTCGGCACGAACGAGGACTTCTATCGGCACTACCGCTACCGCGGAGGTCAGGAAATCGCGCTGGCGGAGGGACGGCCGAACGCGGACCTGTTCGACGTGACGCTGGGCGCGGACGTGGCGGCCGAGTTGAACTACGCGCTCGGCGACGAGGTTTCGGTGACGCACGGGCTCGGCGAACTGGGCTTCATCACCCACGACCACATGCCCTTCACGGTCGTGGGCATCCTCGACAAGACGTTCACGCCCGTCGACCGCGCCATCTACGTGACCCTCGAGGGCATGGAGGCCATCCACTGGGAGGACGGCGCGCCCCCGGCGTCGGATGACGAGCACGACCACGCGCACGACGAGGAGGCCGAGGCGGCCCACGACGAAGACGACCACGCCCACGACGAGGACGACGACGACGGCCACGACGAAGACGACCACGCCCACGACGACGAGGCCGAAGCGGCCCCCGCGGACGATGGCCACGCGCACGACCAGGAGGTGGAGGCGGCCGCCGCGGACGACGGTCATGCTCACGCGGAGGACATCTCGATCGAGGACGTCGAAATCTCGCAGGTGACGTCGTTCTTCGTCGGCACGACCGACCGCCGGGACGTGCTCCAGTTGCAGCGCGACATCAACGACTTCGAGGACGAGCCGATGATGGCCGTGCTCCCCGGAGTCGCCCTGAACGAGATGTGGCAGGGCCTGGGCTACGCCGAGACCGGCCTCCGACTGGTGGCCATCTTCGTCGTTCTCGTGGGGCTGCTGGGGATGCTGGTCTCACTCTACACGTCGCTCAACGAGCGGCGGCGGGAGATGGCAATCCTGCGCGCCGTCGGAGCCGGACCGAACCGGATCCTCGCCCTGCTGGTGCTCGAGTCCGTGTGCCTGGCCGGGGCGGGGGCGCTGGCGGGACTCGCGCTCGTGTACGGACTGCTCGCGGCCGGGCAGTCCATCGTCGAGGCGCAGGTGGGGCTCTTCATCCCGATCCGGCCGCCCGGCCCCATCGAACTGCTCCTCCTCGGCGCCGTGGTGACGGCCGGATTCCTGATGGGCTTCGTGCCCGCGTTCAAGGCCTACCGCACCGCCCTCCACGACGGGCTGGCCGTGCGGGTCTAGCCGCCCGCCAGGGGCCATGGACGATTCATCGACAGGGCCGGGCGCCGTCATCGCCCGGATCGGCATCGTCTCGGTTTCGGACCGCGCCGCCCGGGGCGAGTACGAGGACCGGGGCGGTCCGGCCGTCGAAGCGTATCTGCGTGACGTCCTCACCTCGCCCTGGGAGGCGGCCGCCCGCGTCATCCCGGACGAGAAGGAGCTGATCCAGGCGACGCTCGTCGAGCTGGTCGACGCGGTCGGGTGTTGCCTGGTCATCGCCACCGGGGGCACCGGTCCCGCCCCGCGCGACGTCACGCCGGAGGCGACCGCCGCGGTCCTGGAGAAGGAGCTCGTCGGCTTCGGCGAAGCCATGCGCGCGGTTTCCCGGCCCCACGTGCCGACCGCGATCCTCTCGCGCCAGACCGCGGGAGTGCGCGGTTCGGCGCTGATCATCACCCTCCCGGGGTCGCCCAAAGCCGTAGCCGAATGTCTGGACGCGGTCTTCGCGGCGGTGCCCGACTGCGTCGACCTCATCGGCGGGCCCCGCCTGGAAACCGATCCGGACAGGGTGAAGGCGCATCGCCCGCACTGACTCTCGTGCTGCGCCCCTGTGTTGCATATTTATTCACCATCTTGTATATTTTCCCGCCTCTTGAACGATTTCCTCCACCTGCCATTTCAGGATCGACGCATGAATAAGCGCCCGACGAAGAAGGTGAAGCGGGTCGCCCTGGCGTACTCCGGCGGCCTCGACACATCGGTGATGGTCACCTGGCTGAAGGAGAACTACGACTGCGAAGTGGTCGCGGCCGTGGTGGACGTCGGACAGCGGGAGGACTTCGACGCGATCCGCGAGAAGGCGCTGGCGACGGGGGCCATTGCGTGCCGCGTCGTCGACCTGCGCGAGCGGTTCCTCACCGAGTGTGCGTTCCCGGCGCTCAAGGCAGGGGCCGTGTACGAGGGACGCTACCTGCTCGGGACGTCGCTCGCCCGGCCCGTGATCGCGGCCGCCCAGGTCGAGGTCGCGCGCGAGTTCGACTGCGACGCCGTCGCGCACGGCTGCACCGGGAAGGGCAACGACCAGGTCCGTTTCGAACTCGCCTACCAGGCGCTCGCGCCGGACCTGACCGTCATCGCCCCGTGGCGGGAGTGGGAGATCACGTCGCGCGAGGACGCCTTCGAGTATGCCGCGGAGCGCGACATCCCGGTACCGGGGAGCCCCCGGAAGCTTTACAGCATCGACCGGAACCTGTGGCACACCTCGTTTGAGGGCGGCATCCTCGAGGATCCGACCGCCGCGACGCCGGACGAGTTGCGCGAACTGACGGTGGACCCGGCCGCGGCGCCGGACACGCCGGAGGACGTCACGATCTCGTTCGAGCGCGGCGTGCCGGTGGCACTCAACGGCGAAGCGCTCGACCCGGTGGCGCTCGTTCAGCGGCTGAACGAGACGGCCGGGGCCCACGGCGTGGGGCGCGTCGACCTCGTGGAAAACCGGCTCGTCGGAATGAAGAGCCGCGGGGTCTACGAGACGCCGGCCGGGACCGTCCTGCTCGCCGCGCTCGCGGACCTCGAGGCGCTCACGCTCGACCGGGACACGGCAGGCTTCAAGCGCGGGATCGCCGACCGGTATGGCGAACTCGTCTACCAGGGGCTCTGGTTCTCGCCGCTGCGGGCCGCCTTCGACGCGTTCCTCCACGAGGCGCACGCCATGTCGACGGGAGACGTGACCGTGCGGCTGTTCAAGGGTTCCGCGATGCCCGTGGCGCGCACGTCCCGCTTCTCGCTGTACCGGGAAGATCTTGCCACGTTCGAGGAGGACTCGGTCTACGACCAGGCCGACGCGGGCGGGTTCGTCCGCCTGTGGGGCCTCCCCTCGAGTCTCGCCGCGCGGGTGCGGGCGCGAGCGGCCGGCGACGGGCAGGACTGGGCCGCGACCGCCTCCGTCGAGACCGTCCGCAGTTCGTCGAAGCCCATGCAGCGGCCGGGGCGGGCGGTGGCATCCGGCTCGGGTTGAACCGTCCGATGCCGCACGCCGGGTTCTGATGCCGGATGACATGCTGTGGGGCGGTCGCTTCGAGGGGTCCGTCCATCCGGCGATTCAAGAGTTCACGAACTCGCTGCCGTTCGACCGCCGGCTGGTCCGGCACGACCTTCTCGCGAGCCTCGCGCACGCCCGCATGCTGCGCGAGACGGAGGTCCTCTCCCGGGGCGACAGCGATCTGATCCTGTCCGGCCTGTCGGAGATCCTGCGAGAGGTGGAGGCCGGGGAACTCGAGGTCGCGGGCCCGGACGAGGACGTGCACACATGGATCGAACGCACGCTCGTCGAGCGCGTGGGCGACGCCGGAAAGCGGCTCCACGCCGCGCGGAGCCGGAACGACCAGACGGCGATCGCGCTGCGGCTGTACGTGCGCGAGCGCCTCGAGGACGTCCTCTCCGGCGTCGCCGGGCTGCAGCGCGTGCTGACCGGCCAGGCCGTCTCGTTCCGCGAGACCTTTCTGCCCGGCTACACGCACCTGCAGCGGGGGCAGCCGGTGAGCCTCGCGCACCACCTGCTCGCCCACGTGGCCGCGCTCGCCGCGGACGCGCACCGGCTCCGGGCGGCGCACCGGCTGGCGGGCGTGTCGCCGCTCGGCGCCGGGGCGCTCGCCGGCACGTCGTTCCCGATCGATCCGGCCCGCAGCGCCGCCCTGCTCGGGCTCGACCGCACCTTCGCCAACAGCATGCACATCGTCGGCGACCGCGACTACGTGCTCGACGCGGCCTACGCGTGCGCCATGCTGTCGGTGCACCTGTCGCGCTGGGCGGACGAGGTCGTGCTCTGGTCGACGCGGGAGTTCGGGTTCATCGAGCTCGATGACTCCGTGGCGCAGGGCAGCAGCATCATGCCGCAGAAGAAAAACCCCGAGGCGGCCGAGATCCTGCGCGGGAAGTCGGCCCGGGCGATCGGGAACGTGACGGCGCTGCTCGCGCTGATGAAGGGTCTTCCGCTCACCTTCAACAGCGACTTTCAGGAAGACAAGGAACGCCTGTTCGACACGCTCGACACGGCGGATTGGTCCCTCGCGGCGGCGATTGCGGTCGCGCGTGGCGTTAACTACCGGACGGACGCGATGGAGGCCGCGCTCGCGGGCGGGATGCTGACCGCCACCGAGCTCGCCGATCATCTCGTCCGCCGCGGCGTCCCGTTTCGGAGGGCGCACCAGCAGGCGGGAGAGGCGGTACGGATGGCTGAAGAGGGCGGCGTGGAACTGTGGGATCTGGACCTCGAGACGCTGAGGACGTGCTGTCCGTCCGCGGGTGACGACGTGCACGACGTGCTGCGCCCGGATGCCGCCGTCGCCGCGCACGATTCGCCCGGCGGGCCGGCGCCGGCGCGCGTGCTGGAGCAGTTGCAGGAGGTCGACCGCGAGGTAGCGGCGCTTGAAGCCTGGCTCGACAGGCGCACCGATCCGCCCATCCGGCGGGCCCACCTCGAGGAACGGCTGCTCGACGCGGTGCTCGCATGACGCCCGACCGCCGCAGGACCCGCGAACGGGCGATTCTTCACATCATCGGCAGCCGGCCGATCCGGAGCCAGATCGAACTCGTCGCGGCGCTCGCTCGAGAGGGAATCTCGACCACCCAGACGACGCTGTCGCGGGACTTCCAGCGCCTCGGGATCGTGAAGCGGCCCGGCCCCGGCGGACCCCGGTATCAGCGCCCGGGGCGGGACACGGCGCCGCCCGACCCCCACCGCATGCTGGCGGCGACGCTCAGCGAGCTGGCGCTGGACATCGGCCCGGGCAACGCGCTGTTCGCCATTCGCACGATGAGCGGCTGCGCGAACGCCGTCGCGATCGCCCTCGACGAGGCGGATCTCGATGGCGTCCTCGCGACGGTGGCCGGAGATGACACGATCCTCGTGCTGTGCCGCGACGCGGAGATCCGGTCCCGACTCGTCGACGAACTGAGGTCGCTCGCCAACCTCTAGTACCCGGCTACCGGGCGCCGCTCGTGATCGCCTGCCCGGGGTAGACGCCGGGCACGATCGCTCCATCCCGGACGACGGCGGTGCCCTCGACCAGCAGGTAGTGGACGCCCTCCGAGGGCGCGGCCGGGTCCGCGTACGTCGCGCGGTCGATGATCGTCTCCGGATCGAACACGACGATGTCCGCGTCCGCGCCGACCTGGACCCTGCCCTTCCGGGCCATCACCGGGGCGAAGCCCTCGACCCGCTGCGCCGGCAGGATCGTCATCTTCGCGAGCGCGTCCATCAGGCTCAGCGCCCCGCGCTCGCGCACGTAGTAGCCGAGCACCCGCGAATAGGTGCCGGCGCCCCGCGGGTGGATCGCCTGGTACAGGTACGGGATCCCGTCGCTCGCCACGATCACGTCGGGCTGCGCGACGATCCACTCGTTCGTCTCCTCGCTCCTCCCGTGGATCACGACCCAGCCGCCCTGCTCCCGGTAGCGCCGAAAGCTTGCGGCGTTCAGTCGCTCCGGCGTCCCCGACCACTGCAGCCGGCCGTATTCGTCGTCGGAGGCGCCCTCCCACGGGTCGAACAGCGCCGATTCGATCCGCGTCGAGCCCGCCGTATAGGGATAGGACTCCGTCGTGATGTCGATCCCGCGCTCGCGCGCCCCGCGGATCATCTCCAGCGTCATGCGCGCCATCTCGTCGGCGCTCGAGTTCATGTGGACGATGTGGAGCGAGGCGCCGGTCGAGAGCGCGTTCGCGATCACCTCCTGGAAGGCCCCCAGCGTGCCGCCCGAGTTCTCGCCCCGGATGTGGACGTAGGCCGGCGCCCCCTGCGCGGCCGCGAGCTGGAAGACGCGGTAGATCTCCGTCCGCGAGGCGCCCGGCGTGTACGTGATGCCGAACCCGATCCCGAGCCCGCCCTCCTCCAGGCCCGACGCGATGAGCCCGTTCAGTTCGAGCATCTGGTCGTCGTCGACGGCCCCGTAGACCGCCTCGAACTCGAAGGGGCTGGGTTCGCCCGGCGGCGTCATCACCGAGTGGCCGACATCGAAGCCCGCGAGCAGCTTCGTGCGCGCGCCCGGGTGGCTCACCGTCGCCCCGAAGTGGATGGGCGCCGTCCCCTCGCGGGAAGCGACCCATTCGGCCACCGGGTACACGCCGATCTCCATCTCGAGGGCGGTCGTCACGCCGTCCAGCGCCTGGAGCTTCGCGCTCACCGTGTCCTGGCCGTGCGCGTGCAGGTCGACGAAGCCGGGCGCGACCACGAGGCCGGTGGCGTCGATCGTGTCCCGTCCCGCGACGCCCCCTTCGGCGATGGCCGCGATACGACCGTCGGCGACCGCGACGTCGCGCACGGCGTCGAGTCGCGTCTCCGGGTCCATGACCCGGCCGCCGAGGATGACGAGGTCCGCGACACCCTCCCCTCCGGCGGCCGGGTCCCCGCTCCCGGGGGAACTCTCGGGCGAAGCGCAGGCCGCGAACGCGAGAGCCGCCAGCCACATGCGGTTGTCGATCTTCATGCGACCACCTTTCCGGGGTTCATGAGGCCCTTGGGGTCGAGCGCCTCCTTGATCGAGCGCATGGCGTCGACCGCGTCTCCGTGCTGGGCCCGCATGTAGGGGACCTTGCCGTAGCCGACCCCGTGCTCGCCGGTGCAGGTGCCGCCGACCGAGATCGCCTGCTCGATCATGCGCGTGTTCACCCGCTTCGCGCGCGCCATCTCCCGCTCATCCTCCGGATCGATGATGAAGAGGACGTGGAAGTTGCCGTCTCCGGCGTGGGCGACGATCGGCGCCAGGAGGCCCTCCGCGTCGATGTCCTCGCGGGTCTTGAGGAGGCAGTCGGCGAGCGAGGAGATCGGGACGCAGACATCCGTCGCCCACCCCCGGGCTCCCGGACGCAGGGCGAGCGACGCGTAGTAGGCCTCGTGTCGCGCCGCCCACAGCCGCGACCGATCCTCGGCCCGCGTGGCCCACTCGAAGTCCGTCCCGCCGAGTTCCTTCGCGATGAGGCCCACTTCGGTCGACTGCTCCTCGACGCCGGCGGCCGTCCCGTGGAACTCGAAGAAGAGCGTCGGACGCACGGGGTAGTCGAAGTCGGAGTACCGGTTCACCGCGTCCATCTGCACGTCGTCGAGGAGTTCGACCCGCGCGACCGGCACCCCGCTCTGGATCGTGTAGATCACCGCGTCCACCGCGTCGGCCAGCGTCGGGAAGGAGCACACCGCCGAGGCGATCGCCTCCGGGATCCCGTGCAGCCGGAGGAGGACTTCCGTGATGATCCCGATCGTGCCCTCCGAGCCGAGGAAAAGCCGCGTGAGGTCGTAGCCGGCGGAGGACTTTCTCGCGCGCCCGCCGGTCCGGATCACGGTGCCGTCCGGGAGCACGACGGTGAGTCCGAGCACGTTCTCGCGCATCGTGCCGTAGCGGACCGTGGTCGTCCCGGAAGCCCCGGTTGCGGCCATCCCGCCCAGGCTCGCGTCGGCGCCCGGGTCGATGGGGAAGAAGAGGCCCGTCCCCTTCAGGTGCTGCTCCAGCGCCCTGCGCGTCATCCCCGCCTCGACGCGGCAGTCCATGTCCTCGGGGTTGAGTTCGACGAGGCGCTCGAGGCCGCTCGTCGCGATCGTCACCCCCCCGCGCCGCGCGGCGACATGCCCTTCGAGCGAGGTCCCGGCCCCGAAGCCGATCATCGGGACGTCGTGACGGTGGCAGGCGCGCACGACCGCGGATACCTCGGCCGTGGACTCGGGGAAGACCACCGCGTCGGGCGGTTCGTTCGCGTGGAACGACTCGCCCTCGCCGTGCTGCCGGCGCATCGCCTCGGCCGTCGTGAACCGGTCGCCGAACACCCGTTCGAGTTCGTTCTCGAGCGCCGCGGGGAGCGGGGTCCGCTTCGTCTGCGCGATCGTGCTCATGCCGGACGTTGCCGCCGGGCCCCGCCCCGCGTCAATCGCGGTCTCTTGACCCGTGCGCACGCCGCCCGGACTTTGCGCGCATGGACATGCGTGGAGTGATGCTCTTTCTGCATCTGATCGGGCTGGCGCTGTGGTTCGGCGTCACCTTCTCGCTCGCGATCCTCGGCGTCCGGGCCAACAGGACGGGCGACCGGAACGTGATCGCGTTCATGTATCGCGCCGGCCACCGGCTGCTCAGGGGCCCCGGGCTTCTCGGCATGCTGCTGACCACGATCTCCGGCTTCGGCCTCGCCGGGCTGGGCGGCTACGGCGTCTTCCGGCTCACGCCGCACTGGCAGTTTCAGATGCAGGTGCTGGGGCTCATCGCCTTCGCGCTCGCGGTCGCGGTCCAGATCCCCAACTCGGGACGGCTTGCGCGCGCCGCGGAGGCCTCGGCCAACGCGGGCGAGGCAAGCGGGTCGTTCGTGAAGTTCCGGAAGACGAACGCGATCGTGGCCTCGATCAACGGCGCCCTGATCCTCATCGTCACGCTGCTGGGCGCCATCCGCCCCATGTAGGCGAGCTGGTCGAGGTGGCGCGCTAGTCGAGGTCGGCGAGCCTCTCGAAGTGGTTCGCCCGCCGGTACGCCCACTCCGCGGCGTTCGGATCTCCGTGCAACTCCTCCGAGATCCCATGGGTGAGGTGCGCCAGGAAGTACACGCCCGGGATGTTCGACCTCGTGGATGGATCCGGCCACTCGTCCCAGGCGAGGAGGTCCTCGACGAGAAACACGTCGTTCAGCAGCTCCCCTGTGCGGGTCCGGTCGTGCCACGTCGGCCACGCCGAGCCTCGCAGGTACTCGCTCAGGTCGACGAGCGTCCCGGATTCCTCGAGCGGCCCGTCCACGAGCTTGAAGGCGAGCCCCTGCCGGACGAGGTGCGGCTGCAGTCCCCACTTGCCGTACACGGGCGAGGCGGTCGCCGCGAAGTAGACCGGCCGGTCGCCCAGCGCCTGCCGGGCGATCTGGAGCACGCGGAGTTCGGCCGGAGAAAAGACGTCGCCTTCCCGCAGCGGGCCCGCGATCCAGTCCGAGAGCCGATAGGTCGAGTCCTCCGGGATGAGCTGTCCCTGCGAGAGGGCATCGATCCCGGTATCGGACGGAGGGATCGCCGAGCGCGTCGGCGGCGTCACGTCCAGTTCCGCGTACAGATCCGCCGCTGTCTCCGGATCGAACGACCGCTGGCACACGATCGTCGTGGGAGAATCCTCCGGGGACTCTCCCGGCTCGCACGGCTTCGTGAGCCGCCGCAACTGCTTGTGGTACCAGTTCGTCCCGAGGTACGACTGGACGATGACCGTCACGTCGCGCCGGAGTCCTTCCACCTCCTGCAGATACCAGAGGGGGAAGGTGTCGTTGTCGCCGTAGGTGAACAGGACGGCGTAGGGTTCGACGGACTGCAGCATGTTGTACGCCAGGTTGCGGGCGGCGCGGTCCCCGGTCCGGTCGGCCTGGCCGAAGTTGAAGAAGAAGGGGATGAGACCGAGCGCGAGAAGCGCCGCCGCCTTCCGGTGCCGGGGGCCGAACCCCGCCGGCAACCGGTCCGGGCCGCGCGCGGGGGCCGACGCCGTCCACCGTCCCCACAGCGCGGCAAGCCCCAGCCCGGCGTAGATCCCCCACAACTGGAAGCCGATGATGAAGAAGTAGTCCCGCTCGCGGACCTCGTGCGCCGCGATGCTCGGCGCCTCCTCCCAGTACATCGAGTAGCCGTACCGGAAGTTGAGGTAGTAGACGAGCAGCAGCGTGACGGTGAAGAGGAGCGTGCCCGCGTAGACGAACGTCTTCCGGTCCCTCCGCACGTGGGTCCAGAGGCCGACCAGCGCGAAGAAGAGGAAGAGGACGCTCGCGGCGAGCCGGCCGCCCGGCGGCAGCGACCTCGCCCACTGCCAGTCGAAGTACTGCCAGTAGTTCGCCATCTGGGCGGACAGCGGCGCCTGGCGCTGGGTGATCGGCGTCGGCGCGTACTGGTCGCGGATCAGCGACAGGGCGAGCGGTTCGCACGCCACGGCGAGCTTGCTCTGTCCATGGGCGTCGGTGATCCGCCGCGGGGTGACGGCCGAGACGAGCGAGGGACACTCCGGGTCCGCCTCGTCGATGATCGGGTTCTGCGCCGAGCGGATGGGGACGAAGAGGAACTGCATGGAGTAGCCCACGGCGAGCAGCGCGACGGCGGGCCCCAGGACGCGCGGGTTCAGGACGGCCCGCCACCGGTGCAGCAGCACGAACGCGGCCAGCGCCAGCGCCGGCAGCATCGACATGGTGTGGTTCGCCCACCCCAGCCCCAGGACCAGCGCCATGAGCACAAGGAGGCGGTTCCCGCGCACCGTGTCCGCCTGCTCCATCCAGACCATCGCCAGGTAGCTCACGAGGGCCACGACGAACATCGAGAGGGGATAGACCTTCTCGTTGAGGTTCGACTGGGTCCACACGGTGAAGGCCGTGGCCCCGATCCACACGGCGGCGACCGCGGCGACGAGCACCTCGTGCCGGTTCTCGCGGAAGCGCCCGACCATGCGGACGACCGCCAGGAACCAGAAGAAGCTCGCCCCGGCGGAGAGCGTGGCGCCGAGCGCGTTGATCCTGAGCGCGACGGGGAGGCCGGTGAACCCCGTCAGGAGGTCCCACGCGCGGCCGACGGTCACGAAGAGCGGATTCCCCGGCGGGTGGGGGAGTCCGAGGATGTGCGCCGTCGTCACGTACTCCGACGCGTCCCAGAAACCGACCGTCGGCGCCAGCGTCAGGAGATAGAGCGCCCAGACGGCGAGCGCCGTCAGCAACGCCCAGACCCGCAGCGTCAGCGGGCCGACCTTTTCCTGTTCGATCCCGCTCACGGCTACGGCACGCCGAGTCCGGCGAGCAGCCCGAAACGGTCCGCGCGCTGGTACGCCCGTTCGGCGGCTTCCACGTCGCCGAGGTGCTCCTCCGTCATGCCCTGCAGGTAGTACGCGAGGTAGTACTGCGCCGGAATGCTCGACTGCGTGGACGGCTCCGGCCACTCCTCCCATTCCAGCACGTCTTCGACCTCGAACACCTCCCACAGCAGTTCCTCGGTGCGGGCCCGGTCGTTCCACGTCGGCGAGATCGTGTTCGGCATGTACTCGCGCAGGTTCACGAGATCGCCCGTCTCTTCCAGCGGCTCATTGACGAGCTTGAAGGCGAGCCCGTGGCGGACGAGGTGCGGCTGCAATCCCCACTTCCCGTACACCGGCGGGGCGGTGGCCGCGAAGTAGACCGGCCGGTCCCCGAGCGACTGCTGCATGATGTGGAACACGAGGATGTCGGGGTACAGAATCGAGTCTCCGCCGCGCACGGCCGCCGTCACCGCGCTCGAGACCTGGAACGCCGTGTCCCGGGCGACCGCGATCCCCGGCGCGAGCCCGTCGATCTGCGCGTCGCTGAGGGCGATGATCGAGCGCGTCGGGGCCGGCGCCGCCGCGTCCATGTACGGGCTCGCCGCGTTATCCCCGTCGAAGGGCCGCTGGCACACGATGGTCGTCGGGGAGTCCGCCGCCGACACCCCCGGCTCGCAGGGGGTCGTCAGCGACCGCAACTGCTTCGGATACCAGTCCGTCCCGAGATAGGAGTGGACGATGACGGTCACGTCGCGCCGAATCCCCTCCACCTCCTGCAGGTACCAGAGCGGGAAGGTGTCGTTGTCCCCGTTCGTGAACAGCACGGCGTACGGCTCGACCGACTGCAGGATGTTGTACGCCCAGTCGCGGGCCGCGGTGTCCTCCGACCGGTCCGCGCGCGCGAAGTTGAAGAAGAAGGGGACGAACGCGACGGCAAGGATCGGCGCCGCCTTCCGATGCCGTGCGCCGAACCCGGACGGGCGCTCCCGCGGCAGACGCGTCCGTTCCGGGGGCACCGCGCTACTCTGCGGGGCCTGGGCCGTCCAGTTGCCCCACAGGGCGACGAGCCCCAGCCCGGCGTAGATCCCCCATAACTGGAAGCCGATGATGTAGAAGTAGTCGCGCTCCCGGACCTCGTGCAGGAGGATGTTCGGCACCTCCTCCAGGTACAGCGAGTAGCCGTACTTGAAGTTGAGATAGAAGACGAGCAGGAGCGTGACCGTGAAGAAGAGCGTCCCCGCGTAGACGAAGGTCTTCCGATCGCTCTTGAAGTGGGTCCAGAGACCGACGAGGGCGAGGAAGAGGAAGAGCATGCTCGCGGCGACCCGGCCGGCCGGCGGCAGCGAGCGCGCCCACTGCCAGTCGAAGTACTGCCAGTAGTTCGCGTACTGGGCGGACAGCGGAGCCTGGCGCTGCGTGATCGGCCCCGGGCCGTACTGGTCGCGGATCAGCGACAGCGCGAGCGGCTCGCACGCGACCGAGAACTTGGTGTTCCCGAAACGGTCCTCGATCACCTTCGGCGTGACCGCCGAGACGAGCGAGGCACACTCCGGGTCCGCCTCGTCGATGATCGGGTTCTGCGCCGATCGGATGGGGACGAAGAGGAGCTGCACGGAGTAGCCGACCGCGAAGAGCGCCACGCCGAGTCCGAGGACGCGGGGGTTCAGCGCCGCGCGCCAGCGGTGGAGGAGCACGAACAACGCCAGCGCCGGGCCCGGCAGCAGCGACATGGTGTGGTTCGACCAGCCCAGCCCGAGCAGGAGCGCGATCAGCACGAGCAGCCGGTTCCCGCGCGCCGAATCCGCCTCGTCCACCCAGAGCATCGTCAGGTAGCTCACGAGCGAGACGACGAAGAGCGAGAGCGTGTAGACCTTCTCGTTCAGATTCGACTGGGTCCACACGGTGAAGGCCGTGGCCCCGATCCACACCGCGACCATCGAGGCCACGAGGATCTCGTGCCGGTTCTCCCGGAAGTGCGCGACCATGCGCGCCACGGCGAGGAAGGAGAAGAAGCTCGCCCCGGCGGAGAGCGTCGCGCTGAGGATGTTGATGCGGAGCGCGACCGGGAGCCCCGTGAACTCGAGGAGCATGGTCCACACGCGCCCGACGAGGACGAACCCCGGATTCCCCGGCGGGTGCGGCAGCCCGAGGATGTGCGCCGTCGTCACGTACTCCGAGGTGTCCCAGAAACCGGTCGTCGGCGCGATCGTCAGCAGATAGAGCGACCACACGGCGAGGGCCGTCAAGAACCCCCACAGACGTAGCGTCAGCGGACCGATCTTCTCGCGCTCGATGCCGTTCATCACGCCGGTATTACGCCGCTCCGTTCCCGAGGTTCGCGTGGAAGGTGCCACCGGAAACCGGTCGGGCCCCACGGAGATGGGGCCGGGCTATCCGCGCGCCGAAACTAGCCCCCGCCCGCAACGGGAGCGAGCCGCAGCGCAGGTTACGGGATTCGGGTGAAGCGGACGCGGGCGGCGCGCCGGACGTCGAGGGAGTCGCGCGTCGTGCCGTAGAGTTCCGTCTCGGTGGCCCAGGCGGGATACGCGAGGTGTTCGACGCGGCGCGGCCAGCGGTATCGGGCCTCCAGCGTGCCCTCGTGGTAGACGTCGGCCTCGCGCATCTCATCTCCGTCGATCCCCGTCTTCTCCACCCACAGCCGGCCGGCGCGGTCGAAGAAGAGTTCGGCCAGGACCGGCTTGCGGTCGGGAACCCCGAACGGGTGGTCGCGCAGGTCGAACCTCTCCTTCTCCTGGTCGATGCGCGCCTGGGCGCGACGGCGCTCATCCGGACTCAACTCGGGCCCCTGCAGCGGCGCCTCGATCGTCGACGTGCTCCCATCGGGGTGGTGGAGCGTGACCGCGTAGGCGGAATTGACCGCCGTGGCCCACCGGCCACCCGGCCCGTGCCCGTGAATCCACAGCGGACCGAAGGGCTGGTAGAGGTAGAACGTGGCGGCCTGCTCTCCTATTCGGATGTCGACCGGGCTGAAGCCGGTGGCCTGCTCCTCGGCCGTCCCCATCGGGACCGTGTCCACGGCCATGCCCGGACCCAGGTGAAAGCGCGTGAGCCGGGTTTCGCCGGCCGCCGTCCCCAGATCCACGAGCCGGCCCTCCGCATCGAAGGTGACCGGAGCGACCAGGTTGAAGGAGGCGTTGACGCTCCTGAGGCTGCGCGCGTACTCCGCGCCGTCGTCGCCGAGCCTGAACGCGCTGTAGCGGGCGCTCTCCCGCACCCACAGGAGGCCATTGGGCCCGAACGTCATGCAGCAGGGGTTCGTCAGCTCGCCGGGACCGTCCCCCTGACCTCCCAGACGGAAGGCGAAGCGCCCGTCCGCCTCGAACACCCGCACCTCGTGCGTCTGGTAGTCCGCGACGATCACCCTCCCGCGGTCGTCCGCCACCACGGAGCCGATGGTCGTGAACAGGTAGGGATCTTCTCCCTCCACCTCGCCGATCTCCAGGTCGATCACCCCCTCGAAGACCGCGACCTCGGGAGGTGGAGCGGGGGGTTCATCCGCGCACGCGGCGACGCCCGCGAGCAGCGCGGCCGCGACCGGGACCGGGATTCCAGGCTTCACGAGCCAGAGCGGTCGAGGGGCCAGGACTCCACGTACTCGACATCGAGTTCGTCGTCCCGCGATCCGAGGATATAGTTCTCGCCGATCTCCTCGACGCTGAAGCTCCCGGGCATCTCCACCAGACCGAGGGCCCGGCCCTCCGGATCGAACACGGTCCACAGCCGGTGCTCCTCTCCGGGAAGCCGGTACTCCCGGACCCAGAGGTGACCCAGCCGGTCGACACGCACTTCGGCGAAGGCGGGAAACGCCTCGACGAGCGGCATATCGGCGACCGCGTCCAGCGCCTCGGGCCGGTCGGGGTTCTGCCGGGCCACGGCGTCGCGCAGGTCTCCCCTGGTGGGCGCGCGGACCTCGTGGTCGCGGCGGACGACCCTCGCCAGTGACCCGTCGGGCCGGTAGGCGCGGATCTCGTAGCGGTCGTTCGAGGTGATGACGACCAGATCCCCCCACGTGAACTCGAACGAGCTTCGGCGGAAGGGATAGGGGCGGGGAAAAGGCGACCCGTCGACCGTGTTGACCATGTACAGTTCCGATCCGGGGTACGCGCCCAGATCCCGCTGCACGCTCCCGTCCGCCTCGAGGATGCCGTACTCCACATCCGGCCGGATGATCTCCGAGGTGCCCGGTTCGCCGCGCTCGAACGTCGTGAGCGTGGCGGCGAAGACGCTCCCGTCGGGCAGCGGTCCGACGACCGACTGGTAGCCGCCCTCCGGCCTGAGAGCGCGACCGAACGTTCCATCCATGGAGAAGATGGAGATCCGGCCGCTGAACGGATCTCTGGCCATCAGCGAGTCGCCCGGCCACGGTTCCAGTCCACTTGGAGCCATGGCTCCGAATTCGCCGGGACCGTCCCCCTGGCCGCCCCACGACGCGAGGTGGATACCGTTCGCGTCGTATACGCGAAGCTCCCCGGTCCCCGCGTTGGCGACCACGATCCGTCCGTCCGAGAGGCGCATCGCACCGCCGACCCGGAAGAGTTCGTAGGCGGGGTCGCCCTCCGCCGTCCCGATCGACACGGTGGCTTGCAGGCCAACCCGCCAGCCCAGCCGCGATTCCGGGAGAGGGCGCCGATTCTCGACGATCGTCACCCCGGCGCTATCACGCACCGTGCTTTGCGGGCCTCCGCCGCCTCCGCCGCCGTCGCCGCCGCACGCCACACAGAGGGAGCCGAGGATGAGCGCGGGCGTGGCCGGCAGCGTCCAGATCGTTCGCGCGATTCGGATTGTCATGACGTGTCCAGGGAAGGAAGGCGGGGTCGGTTCAGCCGCACCGAACCGGAGACACGATCAACGACGCCTTGGTTGCGCGGAGATGAGCTCGTACACGGCGACGCTTTCTACGTCCAGGTCGTCGCGGAGGACGCCGAGGAGGAGGTCTTCGGTCACGTCGAGGATTCGGAACCGGGGCGGGGTCTCGACCTGTCCCAGCCACTCGCCGTCGGGGGAGATGATGGTGTAGGGGGAGCCCTCTTCGGGGTAGGCGGGGCGGTAGGAGGGCAGCCATACGTTGCCGTCGGCGTCGGCGAAGGGGGTGCCGAAGAACGGGACCGGCTGGCCGATCATGGCGCGGTACGCGGCCATGTCTTCCTGGATGATATCCTCGCGCCGGGCTTCGGACCCTACCTGATTTCTGCGGTAGAGCATCCGCATGTAGGTCTCGCCGTGCTCCAGGAGTTCCTCGGCCAGCAGGTTGGGCCCGGGTCGCCAGCGCACGATCTGGGATATCGTGCCGTCGGGCAGACGCCAGGTGATCTCGGGCCGGTCGGATCGGGTGTAGACGAACCGCCCTGCGGCGACCGTGACCTCGCCCATGGGCCGGATGATCGGGGACTCCTCCCCCGACCGCTGACTCGGGAAGTGGTCGTACGACGCGACGGTGTCGAGGGCGCCGGTTTCGATATCGAACAGGGTCATGTGCCCGGCGAGCCACTCGGTGTCGATGTCGATCCAGAGACTGGCGGGGTGTCGGTTCCAGAGCAGCAGTTCGCCCGATGAGCCGATCCCGGCCACGCCGAAGTGCCCCGCCCGGGGGAGGCTCGAAATGCGCGCGACCGAGTCGCCGACGAAGAGCGTGAGGCGGGACAGACGATCATCGGGTACGAGGACGCTGTCCTGGCCCAGGACGAACACCGCGTGGGGGGAGATGACTTCGCCCGGCCCCTCTCCAGCGGTGGCGAGCACCTCGTGCGTCGTGCCGTCCGGACTCAGGACGACCATGCCGCTGTACCAGGCGACGACCGCGCCTCCATCCGGCAGGAGCCGGCCGGCGTCGACGAACTGGAATTCGTAGTCGCCCGGATTCGCCCCGTGCCGGTACCGCGGTTCCGCCGCGAGGGCGAAGGGCGCCTCGCCCTCCGGCTGGCCGGCGTACTCGACGATCCGCACGCCGGCGCTGTCCCGGACCTGGACCCCGATGTCGTCGGCGGGCCCGGGGTCTCCCCCGCAGGCGGCGAGGACCGCCGCCAGGATCGGTATGCGGCTCAGCGTCTGTACGCGGCGCGACGGCTGTGTGCGGCGCTTCACCGGGCGAAGGGCAGGTCTGCGATGTCGTACCAGTCGAGGGCTCGATCGGGAATGCCGTCGCCGTCGTCCGGACCGGCCTGCCGGTCCACCAGCACGACCAGCGTCGAGCCCAGGAGGTCGAAGGCCCGGAGCCGGTCCCTGACCCGCACCGAGCCGAGGTAGGCGGCATCCTCGTACACGTCCAGCCAGGACCATTCGTGCTGGTCGCGCTGGGTGGCGATCCAGTAGCGGTTGGCAGCGTCGAACACCTGCTCGCCCGTGCGCAGGTAGTAGTTCTTCGGAGTGGCGCGGTAGCGCTCCAACGCCTCGTCGGTGGCGGGGGTGCGCGGGAGACCCTGCGACCGGTTCAAGGCCAGGAGTTCCTCTTCCGTCCGGGCCACGTCCTGCTCGTTCGGGAGTTCCGGGACGTACAGCGGCGCGCGGAGCACCGTTGCTTCACCGGTGCCGCCGACGAAGATCAGATGCCCTTCGCAGGCCACGAACGCCCAGCCCCCGGCCGGGTCCGGGATGCCGTGGATAACTTGCCCGCACTCGATGTCCCACGGCCCGGGCGGCGACTCTTCCTGCCCCACGACCTCCCCGGAGGCGAGGTCCACGTCGTACCGGGTCATCAGCGATCCGGACATCCGGCCGAGCATCACCATGTAGTCCAGCGCCACGCCTGAAATCGCGGTGCCGAACGACTGGAAGGGCTGGAACACCTCCGGCAGCATCACATCCGACACCCAAGCGCCCGATGGCTCGAAGACCGTGAAGCGGCCCAGGTCGGAATCCACCACACCGACGGTTCCCGCCTCCCCGCGTGAGAGATACGCGGGATCGATGAACTCGCCGGGGCCCTCGCCCTCGCGCCCGAAGACTCCGACGACGCCGCCTTCCCTCGTCACGCAGCGCACCTGCCCCTCGTAGGAATCGATGACGCAGGCCGTGCGCTCGTCCGCGAGCAGCGCGACTTCTTCGCTTTCGCTCAGCGGCACGGCCGCCGTGCTGATGAGTTCGGGCGTGAAAGCACCCGGCCCCCCGGCATCGCGCGGACCGCAGGCGGCGACAAAGGCGCAGACGGCGATAAGAGCCAGGAGCGGAAGGCACGTACCGGCACGGAACCACTGACGCATGACGCTCTCCCCCGGATCGGTTCAGTCTTGCCGAATCGGGGACACGGTCAGCGGCGGCTTTGGTTGCGCGTCAGTCCGGCTGGCCGTGGATCCATGCGGCCCAGGCCTCGACATCCGTGCCGAAGTCCTCGCCGCTGATGGCCTCGAGGAAGGCGATGGCCGGCGCGCGCGTGCCGCGGTGTTCGGCTCCCGCGTAGGCGAGCAGGAGATCGGGGCGCTCCCGCGCCAGCCGCCGGCCGAACTCGGGTGCGACGCCCGTCGCGAGGAGGACCCGGAGCGTCGTGGCGAACTGCCACGGCCTCGTCCCGCCGAAGATCGCCAGCAGAGGCTCTTCCGCCGGAGTCCAGTCCACCGGGCGCAGCGAGTCGTCGGAGGCGGTCAGCCCCCGGAGCACGCCGCCGGCCATTCCGCCGACCCGGTCCACCGGGTCCGTCGCGGCAAGGACCAGCGCGTGCCACGTCGCGTCGCGATCCACGAAGTTGCTGAGCACGAGCGTGGCGACCTCGCGTGTCTGCCACGAGGAGTCTCTCGCAAGAAGCTCGCGGGCGAGGCGGTCGTCGCGCCTCCGGTCCACGCGGTCGAGCAGGCTCCAGACCTGCGCCAGGTCTCCGGCGTCGATTCCCATCATCCATTCGGCCACCTCGGCGGTGCGATCGGCATCGCCCCGTGCGTAGAGCACCTGAGCTGCCCTGCTCAGCAGCCCGGGGTTCTCCTCCGCGAAGGCCTTCAGGCTCTCCAGGGCCTCCGGCAGGACGAGGGTGTCGCTGCCGATCGTGCGAGGGCGGACGCGGGTGGCGTCTTCGACGCCGACCACGACCGTGTAGACCTCGTCGGACCCCATGGTGCGGTACGACATGGCGGCCGCGTCGGCGAATCCGAGGTCGCGCTCCATTACGGCTGCGCAGGCGTGGAACGGCAGGTCGGGAGCCAGTTCCTGAATCGCGTCGAAGAGTTCGCGCGCGGTCCACTCCTTCAACCCGACGAACTCGACGGGTCCGTCGGGCCCTTCGATCACCTGGCCGACGCTCGGGGCCGCCGTCGCGGCGAGGAGCAGGATCAAGCCGGGCACCGCGCGCGCGAACTTCATGGGGACTCCTTGGCTGTGTCCTATCCGGGTCGCCTGGGCACCGTATCGGTGACCGTAGGAGGCAGTGTATCGGCGGCCGGGGGGGTCAGCAATTCGAGGAGGAAGTCCACCGCCTCTTCGGATCCCGTGCGGCCGAGCCAGTAGATGCCGCGTTCCCGCACCTCGTGGTCCGGTTCGTTGCGGATCAGTTCCATCAGGACCCGAGGGGCTTCGGAGTCGGCATCGGCCCGTTCGAAGATGGCGTAGATGGCCTGCATCTTCAGGAAGGGCTCCGAAATCTCTCCGTAGAGGTCGGCGAGGTACGCCACCGTCACCGTCGGGTGACCCGCCCACGCGGTGAAGGCTTCCTCGCGCACGTCTTCGGACTCCTCCGCGTCGAAGGCGACGGAGCGCGCCCAGGCGGCGGTTTCCATGTCCTCTTCTTCGCGCACCTTTCGTTGCACGGCCCAGAACAAGGTCTCCTTGAGGTCATCCGAGTCGAGTCGTTCGTAGATCGGAATGAAGGCGGCGGCTTGCACGTCATCCCGACGGCCCACCGCTCTGATCGCCGCGTGGCGGATGGTCTCCGACTTGGAATCATCGAGGGCCGCGTTGACGAGCGCATTCACGGCGCCGTTGCGGAGGCCGTACTGCATCCAGGCGGCACCGGTCGTCGTTCCCTCGTACGAACTCCGGCGGAGGCCTTCGATCGCATCGCTCTGCATGGCGTAGTCGTCCGAGTCCTCGAGCGTCTGCTTGAGCACCTGGTACGCATCCCAGGAGCTGAAACGCCACATCTCCTGCAGCGCGTGCCTGCGGACGGACCTCTCCGAATGAGTCTCGAAGATGCCGCGGAGAACGTTCTCGGCTTCCCGGGTTCCCTGTCTCGCGACGAATTGGACCGCCTCCTCGTGCAGCCGCGGCGAACACTCGTCGTCACGGGCCAGGACATCGCGAAGCACCTGCATCCGGTTGATCTCGTTCTCGTAGCGCATGACCGCTTCGAGCGCCGCCAACTGCACCGACACGTCGTCGCACGTCCCCCGCTCCTGCGACGCGGCGCGCAGGGCCTCCTGGTACTCCGCCCGCTGCCAGTCGACCTGCAGCAGATCGACGTCCGAGGCCAGCCGCGCGTAGTCCGCCACCTGCCGCTCGAAGTCGGTGATGCTCTCCGAAGACTCCGCCAACCGCTGGAGGTAGTCCTGTGGGTCGCCCGCCTCCTCCGCGTCCTGTGGGTCCCGTGGGTCCGGCTCGCCCTGTGCGGCGGCCAGCGAATCGGCGGCCAGCGAGTCCGGGACAGTCGTCAGGTCGGCCACTCGTACGGGAAGCGTGACGGTGCGGCCCGCCACCTCCATGGGCATCACGCGAAAGCCGGGCGTCGTGGCGGAGATGTCGAGGGTCTCCTCCGCCTCGCGCAGCAGCCGCTCCGCGTCGTCGGCGTCGCCCTGGGACGCGAGCTGGCTCCGGATCTCGAAGTCCAGGGCCCGCGCGTCGTGGTACAGCCGCCCGGCCTCCCTGGCTTGGCGAGAGCCCTGGCGAGCCTCAGGCGGCCGCGCCTCGGGGAACCCGACCATCAATATTTCGAGCAGCAACCGCGCCTCGGCCAGGTCGCCGAGGCGATAGCGTGCGAACGCCTCCCAGTAGTAGGAATCGGGCTCGAACCGGGGCGTCACGAGCGCGGATTCGGTCCGCACCGCCTGGAAGAGCGCCACCGCGCGCTCGAACTCCTCCGCGTTGATGGCGCGGCGGGCCTCGAGGAATCGCGCCACCTCTTCCTGCTGGACGGTTTGCGCGGCAAGGGTCCTCGCCCCGAGCACCGGCAGCGCATCGCGCGCGGGCGCGGCGTCCACGGTCGTGAGGCCGGCCAGCAGCAGCCCGGTCCACGTCAGGTGTCTTACGCGATTATTCATGTCATGCCTCCGTACGGTTCCATTCACGTGCCGCTTGCGGACCGAAGCCGCAGCAACGTCCCCTGCCGCTCCACGCTCTCGCGGGCCAGGTCGCGCTCGAAGTCCGGGGCGTCCGGGCCGAGGCGCGCGATCTGCACGAGGACGAGTTCGAGATCCTGCAGCAGCGCGCGCTCCCGCTGGCCTTCCGCGGCGGGCGTGCTGAGCAGCGAACGGGTCTCGACCAGGAACTCGCGCGCCCACCTGGCCAGGTCGCGCTGCGATTCGTCGGTTCCGATGTCCGTGCGGAACGCGACGAGCAGGGCCTGGGTCCGGTCCAGATGACGGGAGATCCGGGACATGTCGTATTCGTCGGCGGCGTCTCGGACCGGCGGGTCCGCCGCGGGCCGGGACGGCGTCACGGCCGGGACCGGATCGGCGGCCGGCGGCGGATCGGCCGCGGCGAACTGCCGGGTCGTCTCCAGCGGCTCCTCAACGACGGAAAGCGCCAGCGCCTGCTCGGCGGCCGTCGGCGCGAGGGGCCCGGAATCGGTCGCGGCGACGGACATCGGCGTCGCCGTCACCGGTGTCGCCGTGGTCGGTGTCGTCGTCGTCGCGGCGACCGTTTCCGGCTCGGCGGGCACCGGCAGCTGTGCGCCCCGGTCGAGCGCCACGGCCAGCGCAACCGAAGCCGCGGCGGCGCCCGTCAGCCACACGGTCGTCCGGCCGGGTCGCCGCCCGAGCGTCCGGGCCACGATCAGCCGCAGCGGGCCGCGAGTCGCCGTGCGCGCGCCGGGGTCCTCCGGCTGCCGCGCGACCCACTCCGCCTCGATGCGTTCCCACATCGCCTCGCGCGGCGCGGACGGCGGGTCGTGGTAGCCCAGCACATCGAACGGGCGATCGACGGCACCGCCGACGCCGGCCACCGCGCCGGTCATGTCCACCATCCCGGGAGAGTCGGAGTCGGGCACCGGCGGCGCCTCGAGCCGCGCCTCGATCCCGGCCCACATCGCCTCGACCGGGGGCTCCGGCGGGTCGTGGTAGTCGGCCGCCTCCCGGCGGACGAACCGGGCAAAGCGGCTCACGTCGTCCATGCGATCCTTCAGCATGCCCATTCTCCCGCGAAATCCGCGAGCTTCTCCCGGAGGCGGCTGCGCGCCCGGAAGAGTTGCGACTTCGATGTCCCGGCCTTGATGCCGAGCATCGTCCCGATCTCCTCGTGCGTGTAGCCCTCGAGGTCGTGCAGCAGGAAGACGGTGCGATAGCCAGCGGGAAGCTCGTCGATGGCGCGGTGCAGCCGCTCCTTCACGTCGGGCTCGAGGCCGCTCAGGCCGCGGGTGGAGCGCAGGTCCTCGTGCAGCGCGGTCTCGCGGCTGCGAAAGCGCTTCACCTTGCGGAGCCCGTTCAGCGACACCGTCGTGGCGATCGATCCCAGCCACGTCCCGAACGCGGCTTCGCCGCGAAACGTGTCGATCTTCGTGAACGCCCGCACGAACGTCTCCTGCGTGAAGTCCTGGGCGAGGTGGTCCTCGCCCGCGAACCGGTAGCAGATCCGGAACACCCGGTCGACGTGCGCGTCGTACAACGCGCGCGCCGCGTCCTGGTCTCCGTCCCTGAGCCGCTGAATGAGTTGCGGTTCCGTCACCGTGCCGGGGTCTCCGGGTACACGTCGGTTCTTCCGCTTCTTCTGCTTCTGAATCGGTGACACAGGCAACCGGGGATTGGTTGCGCGAGGATCGGGCGGATCCGGGGGACGACCGGGCCGCGGCGGGGCTGCGCCGCGGCCGGTCGACCGGTGGCGGGGTTCCGGGAGCGGTCGAGGCTCCCGGTCAGGCGCCGAGCGCGCTAGGCGACGGCGACCGCCGCGCCCTCCAGCACCTCGGCGATGTTCTCCAGCGCCCATTCCAGGCTCGCCTTCTCGATCGTGAGCGGAGGCGCGAACCGGATCACCTGCTCGTGCGTCTCCTTGGCGAGGATCCCGCGCGCCTGCAGCGCCTCGCAGAACGGACGCGCCGATCCCGACTCGTCCCGCACGACCACGCCGATGAACAGGCCGCGCCCGCGCACGTGGTCCACGTGCCGCGAGTCGATCGCCTCCAGTTCTCCCTTGAACCAGGCGCCCAGCTCGTTCGAGCGGCCCGGCAGATCCTCGTCCCGGATCACGTCCAGCGCCGCCATCCCCACGGCCGCGCCGAGCGGGTTCCCGCCGAACGTCGAGCCGTGGTCTCCCGGATGGAAGACGTCCATGATCCCGGAGTTGGCGAGGATCCCGGAGACGGGGAACACGCCCCCGCCGAGTGCCTTCCCGACGATCATGATATCGCCGCGGTCGGCCTCCCAGTCGGCGCAGAACAGCTTGCCGGTCCGCCCCAGGCCCGTCTGGATCTCGTCGTTGATCATGAGGACGTCGTTCGTCCGGCAGATGTCCAGCGCCCGCGCGTAGAAGCCGTCGGGCGGCACCACGACGCCCGCCTCTCCCTGGATGGGCTCGACGAGGAAGCCGACGGTGTTGGGCGTGATCGCCGCCTCGAGCGCGTCCGTGTCGCCGTAGGGAATCGGCACGAAGCCCGGCGTGAACGGACCGAACCCGAACGTGGATCCCTCATCCGAGGAAAAGCCCACGATGGTCGTCGTCCGGCCGTGGAAGTTCTGCTCGCAGACGATGATCTCGGCCCGGTCCTCGGCCACGCCCTTCACGGTGTAGCCCCACTTGCGGGCCGCCTTGATCGCGGTCTCCACGCCCTCCGCGCCGGTGTTCATCGGCAGCGCGCGCTCGAACCCGGTCATCTCGCACAGCTTCTGGAGGAACGGCCCCATGCGGTCGTTGTGGAAGGCGCGGGACGTGAGCGTGAGATTCTCCGCCTGCGCGCGCAGCGCCTCGATGATGCGGGGGTGACGGTGTCCCTGGTTCACCGCGGAATAGGCGCTCAGCATGTCCAGATACCGGCGGCCCTCCACGTCCCACACCCACTCGCCCTCGCCGCGCTCGAGCACGACGGGAAGCGGGTGGTAGTTGTGCGCGCTCCACTTGTCGACCTGAGAGATGTAATCGCTGGTGTTCATCGCTTCCTCATTGGGCTGCCGAGCAATCCTCGGCCCGCGGTTGGACCTGAACCCCGTCGGGGGACGGGAACTGTTCTCGCCGGATCGAGCCGGACCTGAGAGAGTAGACGAAAAGCCTACGCCCGACAAGGTGATCCGGGCGCGTGTCCCCGTCGGTCCCCGTCCCCCCCGGGGGCTGCTACCTTGGGCGGATGAGCGACGCCTCCGTCATCCCCGACTTTGCCGAATTCTCCCGCCTCGCCGAGCCCGGGCGGATGGTGCCCGTGGCCCTCGAAATCCCGTTCGACCTCGACACGCCGGTCACGGCGTTCTCGAAGCTCCGGCGGGGGCCGTTCTCCTTCCTGCTCGAGTCGGTTGAGGGCGGTGAGCGCTGGGCGCGATTCAGCTTCCTCGGCTCGGAGCCCCGGGAAGCCTGGCGACTCGACGGGCCGGAGATCCGGCGGTGGACGCCGGGCGCGGGCTGGGGAGAGCCCGAAGCTACGAGCGATCCCTTCGGCGCCTTCGAGGCCTGGATCACCCGCTACGAACCGGTCGAAGTCACTGCCCTGCCGCGGTTCTGGGGCGGCGCGGTCGGCTTCTTCGGCTACGACACGGTGCGCTGGCTCGAGCACCTGCCGGGGGCGCCGCCCGACGACCTCGGCGTGCCCGACGCCTGCTTCATGTCGACGGAGCACATGCTCATCATCGACAACCTCTATTCGCGGGCCATCGCCGTGGCGGCCGTGCCGGTCACGCCCGGCGACGATCCGGCCGAACTGTACGGGGACGCCGCGGACCGGCTCGCCGACTGGGTGCGCGGCCTGCAAGACCCGCACGGGCTGGGGCCGCTCGGCAACGGTGCGGCAGGGGCGCCGGAGGTGGCCGGAAACCGCTCGCGGGACGACTACGAGGCGGCCGTCGAGCGGATCCGCGAGTACATCGTGGCGGGCGACGCGTACCAGGTCGTGGTCTCGCAGCGCGCCGGCGCCCGTTACGACGGAGATCCTCTCGAGCTCTACCGCGCGCTCCGGCGCAGCAACCCGTCGCCCTACCTCTTCTTCATCGAACTGGACGGCATGCGCCTCATCGGCTCCTCCCCGGAGACGCTGGTCCGGGTCGAAGACGGGATCGTGACCGTGCGCCCGATCGCCGGGACGCGGCCGCGCGGGGCCACGCCGTCCGAGGACGATCAGCACGCGCGCGACCTGCTCGCCGACGAGAAGGAGCGGGCGGAACACCTCATGCTGGTCGATCTCGGCCGCAACGATGTGAGCCGCGTCGCGCGTCCCGGCTCCGTCGAGGTGTCGCGCTTCATGGAGATCGAGCGCTACAGCCACGTGATGCACCTCGTGAGCGAGGTGGCGGGATCGCTGAGGGAGGGAGCCGACGCCGTCGACGCGTTCAAGGCCTGCTTCCCCGCCGGCACTCTCACCGGCGCGCCGAAGGTGCGCGCGATGGAGATCCTGGACGAACTCGAGCCGACCCGCCGCGGACCGTACGGCGGAGCGGCCGGCTACGTCGGGTACGGCGCGACGAGCCTCGACATGGCCATCGTGATCCGCACGCTGCTCGCCGTCGGCGACCGCGTGTACGCGCAGGCGGGCGCGGGAATCGTCTACGACTCCGAACCCGCGCGCGAATGGGAAGAGACCCGCCACAAGGCCCGCGTCCTCCTCGAGGCCCTCACCAAGGTCTAGCTAGAGGCCGGCGAGGCGTTCTTCGCGGGCGACGATGGCGTCGATGAGGTCGGCGTATTCCTTGGCGTAGGCGAGCGCTTCCTCCAGCGCCTCCGTCCTGGTCCCGGCGAAGCGCTGGCCCACGGCGGCGCTCATCGCCCGACCGGGTCCGGCCGCCGCCGCCACCTCCCATACCTCCGGCCCGCCGCGCAAGGCCGCCCGCCGGCCCGCCCGGGTCTCCCGGAACTCGATCTGCGGGAATCTCTGCAGCGCGAGCCACTCCAGGAGGATGTTCCTGAGTCCCTCCGAAGGGGTCCATTGCTGCTCGAGGAACACGCGTTCGAGTTCCGACTCGACGTCGCGGGAGACGCGCGTGCAGAGAGGGCGGGGCAGAGGCATGTATACATGGTATACCATCGTTTGGAGATATACCAGCCCGGACCGAATCCGCGACGCGGCCGCAGACCCCGGTGTCACCCTTTTTCCGTTCGTGGCGTCTACGGGTGTATGGCGGGGGCTTCGCGGCTCCCAGGTTCGGCCCCGGACAGGAGACAACGCGACCATGGCGACGACGAACGTTCACGGCACCCGATCCCGGATCGGCGCTCTGCTCGCGCTGATTCTCGCGACCATGGTCCCGGCTCCGTCTCACGCCCAGTCCGGGACCCGGGCGGAGACGGGTACCGTGCAGGGGAGTGTGTCCGATGCGACGGCCACCGCCGGAGTCGCCGGCGCGCAGGTCTTCGTGGCGGGGACGACGATCGGCACGCTGACCGACGGGGAGGGCCGCTATTCCCTCCGGGGCGTGCCGGCGGGAGAGCAGGTCGTCACGGTCCGGTTGATCGGCTACCGGGAGGCCAGCCAGCGGGTCACCCGGCCGAGCCGCCCTTCAGCGTGCTGCGAGGCCCCTCGTCCATCAGCACCTCTGTCAGGGGCGCGCGTCTGGCGCACCCCTTATTCAACACAGAGTCGTATGCCCGGATCGAGGAGAACGGCTTCCGCCGCGTCGGCGAGTCGCCGCTCTCCACCTTTTCCATCGACGTGGACCGCGCGTCGTACGCCAACGTCCGGCGCTTCATCCAGTCGGGGGAACGGCCGCCCGTCGACGCGGTCCGGATCGAGGAGATGATCAACTACTTCCCGTACGAGTGGGACGGCGCGGCGGGGGACGATCCCTTCCAGGTCCTCACGGAGGTGTGGGATGCGCCGTGGAAGCCGGAGCACCGGCTCGTTCGGATCGGACTCAAGGCGCCCTCCGTCGACACGGAGGACCTGCCGCCGAGCAACCTGGTCTTCCTGCTCGACGTATCGGGGTCGATGTCTTCGCCCGACAAGCTCCCGCTGCTGAAGAAGGCCTTCGCCCTGCTCACCGAGCAGCTCAGACCGCAGGACCGGGTCGCGATCGTCGTCTACGCCGGCGCGGCGGGACTCGTGCTTCCCTCGACGCCGGGGAACCGGCGCGGCCGCATCCTGGCGGCCGTGGAGCGGCTGGAGGCCGGCGGAAGCACGGCGGGCGGCGCCGGGATCGCGCTCGCCTACGACGTGGCGCGGAAGCACTTCATCGAGGACGGCAACAACCGCGTCATTCTCGCGACCGACGGGGACTTCAACGTGGGCGCCTCCAGCGACGAGGCGATGATGCGCCTCATCGAGAGGGAACGGGAGAGCGGGATCTTCCTCACCGTCCTCGGCTTCGGCACCGGGAACCTCAAGGACTCGAAGATGGAGGGGATCGCCAACCGCGGGAACGGCAACTTCCACTACGTCGACGGCCTCCTCGAGGCCCGGAAGGTGCTCGTGGAGGAGATGGGAGGGACGCTGTTCACGGTCGCGAAGGACGTGAAGCTGCAGGTGGAGTTCAACCCCGCGCGCGCGGCCGCGTACCGGTTGATCGGGTACGAAAACCGGTTGCTCGCCGACGAGGACTTCAACGACGACACGAAGGACGCGGGTGAACTCGGGGCCGGCCACACGGTGACGGCGCTGTACGAGGTCGTGCCCGCGGGCCTCCCGGTCCCGCGCGGCGTGGATCCGTTGCGGTACCAGCCTGCCGCCGAGCCGACGCCGCCCGTCGAAGCGGCCCCGGGCGCGTTCGAGGACGAACTGCTTTACGTGAAGGTCCGGTACAAGGACCCGGACGGCTCCGAGAGCCGGCTCCTGGCGCATGCGGTCGCGGACCGCTCCCGGTCGCCCTCGCGGAGCTTCCGCTTCGCCGCGGCCGTGGCGGGGTTCGGCATGCTGCTGCGAGACTCGCCCCACGCCGGAGGGCTCTCGCCGGATGATGTCATCTCGCTGGCCGAAGGCGGGCGAGGCGACGATCCGCGGGGCTACCGCGGCGAGTTCATCCGACTCGTGGAGACGGTGCGCGACCTGGACCTGCTCGGAACGGCAGCGGAGGAGGACGACCGGCGCTAACTTGGCGCCCCTTGAAGCTCAATCGACGCATCTCCGGCCAGATCGAACGGCCGGCGGACAAGCGGCGCTACGTCCGCCGGCTGTTCACCGGCGTGGCCGACCGCTACGACCTCACCAACGATGTCATGTCGCTGGGCCTCCACCGCCGGTGGAAGCGCCGGCTGCTCGCCCGGGCCGACCTGCGCCCGGGCCACCGCGTCCTCGATCTCGCGGCCGGCACGGGAGACCTCGCCCGCGGAGCGCTGGACCGCGCCGCGCGGGACGCGTTCGAGATCCGGGTCGTCGCCGCGGATCTCACGCCGGAGATGATGCGCGTGGGGCGCGCGAGACCGGGCCCCGATCTGGCCGGTTGGATCGGAGCCGATGCGCTCCGTCTGCCCTTCCCCGATGGCGCGTTCGACCGCGTCGTCGTCAGCTACGGGCTGAGGAACTTCGCCGGTCTGGATGCCGCGCTGGCCGAGAGCTTCCGCTGCCTGCGACCGGGCGGAAGGCTCGTCTCGCTCGACTTCGGCCACCCGCGCTCCGCGGCGCTGCGCCGCATCTACCTCGGGTATCTCGACGTCTCGACCCGGATCGCGGGTTGGGCGATTCACCGCGACCCGGAGTCCTACGTGTACATTCCCGAGTCGCTGAGGAGGTTTCCGGACCAGCGCGAGATGGCCCGCAGGATGGAAGCGGCCGGGTTCGTGGAGTGCGGCTACGAAGACCTGATGATGGGCACGATGGCCATCAACTACGGAGACCGCCGCGACGCGGCCGGAAACTCGGGTTAGATGTTGGGGCTGGATTCCGTCTTCCAGACGGTGAACTGGCGCTGGCCGGATTCGCTTTCCTCGAGGCGAACCTTCAACGCATCGCCATCGGTCAGACGCATGTGGTCGCGCATCTCCAACGGAATCGTGATACGACCACCGCTTCCTACGGTGATGTCGCGGTAGTAAAGGACGCGGAAGATCGCCATCTAACCTCCCCATGGAGGGTTGGATTCGGCTGAGCGAGGGGAATCCTCAATATATCGACGGGGCGGCTGCGTGGCGACGGGTCCGGGCAGTCCGTATGATCGGGGCCGTGAATACACCGGCCATTCGCCTGCGGGGCGTCACGAAGCGCTTCGACAAGAAGATGGCGGTCCGCGACCTCGACCTTGAGATCCCGCGCGGATCGATCTACGGGCTCATCGGCCCGAACGGCGCCGGAAAGACCACGACGCTCCGGATCATCCTCGACATCATCGGGCCCGACGCCGGTTCCGTGGATGTCTTCGGCTCTCCCAACGTCGAGGCCATGCGCCAACGCATCGGGTACCTGCCGGAGGAGCGCGGCCTGTACCAGAAGATGACGGCCACCGACCACCTCGCGTTCTTCGGCCAGCTGAAGGGTCTGAAGCGGAAGGAGGCGCTCGCGCGGGCCCGGACCGGGCTGGATGCGGTGGGCCTCGGCGACCGGGCGGACGACAAGGTGGAGACCTTCTCGAAGGGGATGGCCCAGAAGGCCCAGTTCCTCGGGGTCATCCTTCACCAGCCCGACCTGCTGGTGCTCGACGAGCCGTTCAGCGGCCTCGATCCGCTGAACGTCGAACTGTTCAAGCAACTCCTGCAGGAACGTCAGCGGGCCGGGGCCACGATTCTGCTCTCCACGCACCTCATCGAGGACGCCGAGCGCCTGTGCGAGCGCGTGTGCATGATCGCGGGAGCGACCAAGGTGCTCGATGGCCGCGTGCGCGACATCAAGGCTGCGGCGGGGCGGCGCGACATCGCGCTTTCGTTCGAGGGGAACCCCACGTTCCTCGATGCGCCGGACCTCATCGAAGACATCTCCGCGCACGGCACGTACGTGGAAGTCCGCATGCTGGAGGGAGCGGACCCCCAGGCGTTGCTGCGGCGGGCGGTGGACAGCGGCGCCCTGATCTCGCGCTTCGAACTCATCGAGCCTTCGCTGCGCCAGATCTTCATCGAGAAGGCGACCGAGGCCGGCCTCTCGCATGAGGACGAGAGCGAAGACGACGAGGCGGCCGCATGAACCCGTTCACGCCCAGGGTCGCCGCGGTGATCCGCCGGGAGTTCGTGCTGCGCGTGAAGTCGAAGTGGTTCCTCCTCTCCACGCTGGGCCTCCCGGTGCTGATCGTCGGGCTCGGCGGCCTCGCCGGCTTCCTCGCCGTGAGGAGCGCGACGGATGCGGGCGAGGCGCGCCGGGTCATCGGGGTCGCCGACCCCGCGGGGCTCATCGGAGACCTCCTCGTCGAGGAGTTTCTCGCGGACTCGCTCGACGCCGTGCGGGCCGCGGACATGGAGGAGCTTTCGATCGACGAGGCGCGGACGCGGCTCTCCGATTCGTCCTACGACCTGCTCCTGATGATCCCCAGGAGCGCGGGCCGGCGCTCCGCGGAGATGCCGGGCGAAACAGCGGGGGCGAACGAAGGGGAGGGGGACGACGGGCGGACGACGCTGCTCGCGCGGGCCAGCGTTCCCTCCGTCATCGAGGGCTCGGTCCGGGGCGCCCTGCAGCGGGCATCGGTGCGGGCGCGCCTGCGCTCGATCGGCGTGCAGAGCATCGATCCCGGCGCGCTGCTCCAGCGGACTTCGTTCGAAGTCATCAACGTCACGGAGTCCGGCGAAGCGCGGTCCCAGGATATCTACCGGGCGCTCAGCTTCGGCATCGCGTTCTTCTTCTACTTCGTCCTGCTCATCTACGGGCAGATGATCGTGCGGGCGATCCTCGAGGAGAAGCAGTCCGACATCGTCGAGATCATGGTCTCGTCGCTGCGCCCGTGGGAGCTGATGCTGGGCAAGATCGTGGGCGTCGGGGCGGTGGGCATCGCGCAGATGGCCGTCTGGGCCCTGATCTTCGCGCTCGCGGCGGTGTACGGCCTCACCGCGGGGGCCTCCACGCTGGCGGAGGCGGGGATCGACCTCGCGAGCATCGCGGTCCCGTGGGGCGCGCTCGTGCTGATGTTCTTCTTCCTCATCTTCGGCTATCTGCTCTACGCGGGCATGTTCGCCGGCGCCGGCGCGACGATCAGCAACGAGCACGACGCCCAGCAGGTGATGCTCCCGATCACGATGCTGATCATCCTCCCCTTCATCGCGACGCAGGGCGTGATCCAGAGTCCGAACGCCGGGTGGGGCGTCATCCTCTCCCTCGTGCCGTTCTTCAGTCCGCTGGTGATGCCGGCGCGGCTGTTCGCCACTTCGGTCCCGGTGTGGCAGTGGCTCGCCTCGCTGGTGCTGCTGGGAGTCTTCGTCCTCGGGGCGGCGTGGGTCGCGGGCCGCATCTTCCGGGTCGGGATCCTGATGAAGGGCCAGCGCGCCAATCTGCCGCAGGTGCTGCGGTGGATACGCCACGGCTGAACTTCGCCCTCCTCTTCGCGCTCGGCGGCGGCGTCTGCGCCGGGGGGTGCGGGACGGACGCGGACACGTTCGTGCTCGGCGCCACGACCTCCACCTACGATTCGGGTCTGCTCGAACACCTGATCGCCCGCTTCAACGAAGACCATCCAGGGCTCCGGGTGCGCACGGTCATCGCCGGGAGCGGCGAAGCGCTGGAACTCGGCCGGACGGGAGACGTGGACCTCCTGCTCGTGCACGCGCCGGAGGCCGAGGCCCGCTTCGTCGAGGCGGGTCACGCGCCGGGGCGGAGTCCCGTCCTCGTCAACGGATACGTGATTGCCGGGCCGCCCTCGGATCCGGCGCGGATTCGCGGGTCCGCATCCCCGTCCGAGGCGTTCGCGGCGCTCGCGCGGGGGGAGCACGGCTTCGTCTCGCGGGGCGACAGTTCGGGCACGCATTACCGCGAGATCGCCTTCTGGCGCGAGGCCGGCGCGGCCGCCGCGGGCGCGTGGCACGTGGAGTCCGGGCAGGGACAGGCGACGACGCTACACGTGGCCAGCGAACGCGGCGCCTACGTGCTCACGGATGATGCGACGTTCGCGATGCTGTCGCAGGCGCTCGACCTGGAGGCGCTCGTCGAGGGCCACCCGTCGCTGCGCAACGTCTACTCGCTGCTCGCGCCGCGGGCCGCGCTCCGGCCGGAACGCGCCGCCGTCTTCGCGGACTGGCTGCGCTCCGCAAACGGACGCCGCGCCATCGCGGAATTCCGGGTGCGCGACGGCCCCGAGGCCCTCTTCGCCCCGTGGCCTGGCGACGATCCCGCGAACTAGATTCGGCTCGTGGATCCGCTGCTCGAGGCTCTCCGGCTCATCACGTCGGGTGACCTGTACGTCTGGAACGTCATCCTCCGCTCGCTGCAGATCAGCGGATCGGCGCTCCTCCTGGCGATGGTCATCGGACTCCCCATCGGGATCGCGGTCGGGCTGACGCGGTTCCGGCTTCGCCTGCCCCTGGTCGCCGTGATCAACGCGGGGCTCGCCTTTCCCCCCGTCGTGGTCGGCCTCGGGGTCTTCCTCGTCCTGTCGCGGGCGGGCCCGCTCGGCGACCTGCAACTCCTCTACACGCCGGCCGCCATGATCGGCGCCCAGGCGATCCTCGCGGGGCCCTACATCGCTGCGGTAAGCCTCGCCGCGGTGGAGAACATTCCCCGGGACATCTCGCTCCAGGCGCGGGCGCTCGGCGCGAGCCGGTGGCAGGCGATCGTCCTGCAGTTGCGGGAAGTGCGGACGTCGCTCGTCGCCGCGGTGGCGGCGGGGTTCGGGGCCATCATCAGCGAGGTCGGGGCGGTGATGATGGTGGGGGGCAACATCCTCGGAGAAACCCGGGTGATGACGACCGCGATCGTGCTGGAGACGCGGCGCGGCAACTTTGACGTCGCGATCGCCATGGGAATCGTCCTCATGCTCATCGCCCTGTGCGTGAACGCGGTGCTCCTCCTGCTCGGCCGGCGCACGATCCGCCGCGGCCAGGCCGCGTGAACGCCGCCGTCCGCCCGCTTCTCGGCGGTGTCGGCCTGCGCCGCGTCTACGGCGCCAGGACGGCCGTCGAGGTGGATCGCATCGAACTGCGGGAGGGCGAGATGCTCGCGGTGTTCGGGCCGAACGGGGCCGGCAAGTCCACCTTGCTGCGCCTCCTCGCCATGCTGGAGAAGCCGGACGCCGGAGAGGTCACTTTCCGCGGCGGATCGGGGCGGGCGGCGGAGCGGGCGCTGCGGGCCGCGTCCGCCGTCGTGTTTCAGCGCCCCCACTTCTGGAGCGATTCCGTCGAGTACAACGTCGGGCTGGGCCTGTCCCTGCGCGGCGTGCCCCGCGCCGAATCGCGCGCCCGTTCGCGCGCCGTGTGCGAGCAACTCGCGATCTCGCACCTGCTGGGAGCCCCGATATCGCGGTTGTCCGGAGGAGAAGCGCAGCGCGTGGCGCTCGCGCGGGCGCTGGTTCTGGACCCGGAGATCCTTTTCCTCGACGAGCCGACGGCGAATCTCGACACCGATTCACGGCTCGATCTCCGCCACGACCTGGAGCGTGTCGCCCGAGAACGGGCGACGAGCGTCTTTCTCATCACGCACGACCGGGGCGAGGCCTTCCACCTCGCGGACCGGGTCGCCGTGATCCGAGACGGGAAGCTGGTCCAGACGGGTACGCCGAAGGAGATCTACGAGAATCCCGCGGACGTCTACACGGCCCGCGTCACCGGGGCGGAGTTCACGATCGCCGGCGTCGTGACGCGGGCGCACGAGCGCATGGTCACGGTCGACATCGGGGGCGCCTCCCTCGTGACCCTGGGCGAGGCGGCGCCGGGCACGCCCGTGAAGATCGCCTACCGGCCGGAAGACCTCGTCCTCGGCCCCCCGGACGTCCCGCCGGCGGATCTGAGCACACGCAACCTGGTCGTCGCGACCGTGGAGGAACGGCGAGACATGGGCGGGCTCGTGCGGCTGCGGCTCCGCGGTCCCGTCGAACTCGTCGCCCTCGTCACGCTCGACGCCGCGGAGGAACTCGGCGTCGACCGGGGAGTGCGCGTCGCGGTGCGCGCGAAGGCCACGGCGCTGCATGCGTTCGCGGCGGCCCCGGCGGCGGCTCCGCCCGGCCCGGCCACATAGCGGGCTGCTACGGCGAACGCCGCCTTATCCCGGGCCCCGTCCAGATGACGATGGCGCCGCAGCGCCCTACGGCCCCGCCGAACTCGGCCGGCAACTCGCTGGGGCCTCGATAGACCTCGATCCCGGCGATCTCGGACGGCGTGACGAAGTTGTCGATCGAGTCGCCGCCCCCGCCGTCGCGGATCACGCGCACGCCGTCCAGGTAGACGTTCGCGTTCTGGCACCCGTACTCGGCGCGACTGCTCAGGCTCGGGGCGCCCCGCGTCATGCGGATCGTGCAGTTGTTGTTCGCGCCTCCGGTGCACTCGGTGCGCACGCCCGGAATCCGTCCCAGGTAGTGCGTGACCCGGATCGCGCCGGCGTCCTGGATGTCGTCCCGCGTGAGAAACACCCCTCCGCCGATCGCCTCGCCCAGTTCACGCCGGTCGTAGAATCCCTGCAACTCCAATCGTTTTTCCCGCAACGCCGTGACGACGATGGGCGCGAGTTCGATCGGGTCCACGCTGAGTTCGAAGTCCACCTGCACGGTCCGGTCGCTGGGGAGACGCACCAGCTGGTCCAGGGGATCGAAGGTGAGGTGATCCACGGTCACGCGGTACATCCCCGGACTGAGGTCGGTGAACATGAAGCGGCCGCTGCCGTCGGTCATCCTCTGCCGGTCCTCCGCCAACAAGGTGTCCGAGAGAACGACGTTCGCCGCTTCGATCGGACGCCCGGAACGCCGATCGAGCACCCGGCCCACGATCCGGCCCGGCACCGTGAGCAGGCTGGCGAGCACGCCTTCCTCCACGCCCAGGAGGATGTCCCACCCGGCGGGGGGGCCCGGTTCGATGCTCACCCGCGTCGGCTCCGTGCGGAAAGACGGGAACCCCGCGGTCACCGTGAGGTCTTCCAGCGGCGGAAGGCCGCAGAGGACGTATACGCCCTCGCCGTCCGCCTCCACGGAGACGGTGCGCTGCCGTCCCTCGCCTTCGGTCCAGGTCGCGGAGACCGTGGCCCCCGGAAGGAGGATGCCCTGGAGCGTATCGCGGACGATGCCCGCGAGACCGGTGAGGGACGGATCCATCTCCGGCGGACACGTCACGAAAGTCCGCGGAGGCGTCGGGGACGGGCTCTGCGCGGCCAGGCGGGATCCGGCCGGGGTCAGGATCGCGGCTGCCGCCAGAACGCAGGACGCGGCCCGGTAACGGGCCCTTCTCCGAGCCTGCGTCTCCGACCGACTCTCTCGCTGTGTTCGCATCCCGCGGTCTCCGCCGCTACGTCGCCAAGCCACGCGTGGAAGGTAACGCGGGCACCGGTATTGCGAGAGCCTCCCGCCCGCTGTCACTCTTTCGAGGGTTCTTCGGCCGCGGAGTCTCGTTTTGCAAAACGTGGGAAACCGGCAAGCGCGCCGCGCGATCGGCGTCGTCTGCATCCTCTCCGGATTGTCCGGCTGCCTGAATCTCGGGGTCGGCGTCTCCCCGACCGTGGGGAACATGCTCACGTCCGTGGTCAGCGAGGGATCCGCCCTGCCCGAGTTCGCGCGCGCCGCCGGAGGGCCCGGATCGATGCGCGTTTCGGGCCAGATCGTGGGCCGGCTGCGGTGCGACTACCTGTCCCCGGATCTGCGGGAGGTGGACGGCGGACTGGAACTCGTCGTCACGATCGTGTCGGGCCGGCAGGGCTGCAACAGCCTTACGCCCTCGACCCTCTCCTACGTGGCGAACATCTACAACGTCGAGCCCGGGTCCTGGTCGATTCTCGTGGAGCATCGCTACGAGGGCGTGGACGGAACCCCCGGAGAGCGGCTGTACGACGTCGTGACCGTGAACTAGGACCCGGCGGGGACGGTCCGCTCCCCGGAGGGTCACTCCAGAGGCGCCGAGCGGGAATGGAGCCCGAGAAGATCCGCGTCGCTCATCCCGGCCAGGGCGCGCGTCGCCTCGGCCACGCTGCGACTCTCGTGCGACAGCCAGCGCGGCGGCTCGAAGGGATCCTCGAGGCATACGAAGTAGATGCGGGCCGCCTGGGGCGTATTCGGCTGGCCGCCCGAGACGTAGGCTTCCCAGCGGACCATCCCCCCGTCGAGGAAGGTGCGGGAGAGCGCCTTCTTCGGATCCACCCTCGCGCCGCTCATACCTTCACCGAGCGCGCGAGCAGTGCGCGGAGTCCCGCCTCGTCCATCTCGGTCACGGCCTGCTTCGGCACCTTGGAGATGCCCGGCGGCGCCTGGTTGTAGCGCTGGGGAATCGTGATGTCGTCGCGGTTCCGGAACATCACGAGCAGTCGGGGCGACTGTTGCGTCGTGCCCGAGAAGATCGAGAACTCGGCCTCCCAGGTGGCCCCCGACTCGCTCTTGAACCGGGTTCGGGCGCTGTCCGCGGCCCCATCCATCCGGAAGATCAGTTTCTTCAGAAGCGACATGGGCGCCACACTAGGCGAGTCGGGGTTGGACCGCCAGCCTGAAGGCTTCCGATGCGGGCGCGAAGCTGCGACCTTGCATTGGATTCGAGCCCGGCGGGGGGTTTCCGGCCACCCGTCGGCCACGCAAGGAGAACGTCATGATGCACCGCCTTCGCTCGGCGACGATCGTCTTCCTGCTCACCGTTCTCGTCCTTCCGTCCGCCGCCGCCGGTCAGGACGCGGGCGTCATCGATGCGTTCTCGCGACAGATCGCGGCGGACGTCGAAGCGGACGGCATCGGCGGGGTCACGGCGGCGGTCTTCAAGGGAGACCAGGTGCTGTGGGCGCAGGGGTTCGGCTGGGCCGACCCGGCGAACCGCGTGCCGGCGGGAGTGCGAACGATCTACCGGACCGGATCGATCTCGAAGTCGGTGACGGCGATCCTGATGGCGGACCTGGTGGAGGAGGGGACGGTCGCGCTCGATGACGCGGTGGTGGACTACCTGCCCGAGGCCACCGGCTTCGGCGACCCGCCGGCCGGCATGGAGCCGATCACGTTCCGGCAGTTGGCCAGCCACACCGCCGGCCTCATCCGGGAGCCCGAACTCGAGGGCGCCGCGGCGGGGCCGATCGACGACTGGGGATACAAGATCCTCGCCTCGATCCCGCACACGCGGTTCTACACGATGCCCGGCACCCAATACCAGTACTCGAACATCGGGTACGGCGTGCTCGGCTACGCCCTGCAGCGCGCCGCCGGCACGTCCTTCATGGACCTCGTCGAGGACCGCCTGTTCGAGCCGCTGGGGATGCGCTCCTCAGCTTTCATCGTCGGCCCCGACCTGTGGCGGCGGGTCTCCGTCGGCTTCGCGAACGGAGGCGACGGCGCGGTGAACGCCGACTTCCCCGCGCTCGAGCACGAGGGGCGCGGATACAAGGTGCCGAACGGCGGCGTGTACGCCACCGTCGGCGACCTCGCGACGTTCGCGGCCGCGGTCATGGGCATGACCGAACACGAACTCCTGGAGCCGACGACCCGACGGGAGGTCATGACGGTCCAGACGCCCGAGGACCCCGACGCGGGGTACGGACTCGGGTTCTCGATCCGCCCCGTCGCGCTCGAGGGCGGCCGCGACGTCCGGTTCGTCGGCCACGGCGGTTCCGTGGCCGGGTACAACATGTACCTCGTGTTCGAGCCCGAGAGCGGCTACGGCGTCGCGCTCGGCCGCAACTACAACAGCGGCGCCACCAGTCTCGGCGAGGCCGGGAACGGGCTCCTCAAGGCGCTGCTCGAGGCCGGCGGTTGAACGGCCGCGCGCCGCTCCTCGCGCCGGCAACCGCTCTCGCGCTGGCGGCGGCCGCTCTCGCGCCGTCGACGGCCGCGGGACAGGAAGAGGAAGAGGAGAGGATCCTCCGCGCCTGCAGGCAACTCGGGCAGGCGGAACTCGAGGTCGGCATCGAGGGCATGATCCGGGACGATGAGAGCCGGGTCCCGCTGCCTGGGGCGACGGTGCTGATCCGTTACGAGGCCCAGCGCGGGATGCCGACGCCGGAGGACGTGCGGGTGGAAGCGGATGAGCGAGGGCGATACCAGGTCTGCGGCCTCGAAGCGTTCCGGGAGATCCGGGTGCGCCCGAACTACCGGTCCCGGCGCGGGAAGGAGCGCAAGGTCGAACTCGATCGGTCGCAGTTCGTCGACCTCGAGGTGGACATGGGGGACGCGGCCTTCGTCGTCCTCTCCGTCGTGGACGCCGCGGACGGGCGGCCGGTGGCGGGCGCGCAGATCGACTTCTCCCCGCTGCCCGTCGCCGGGGTCACGGATACGCTCGGACGCGTGGCGTTTCGCTCGATGCCGCCGCTCACCTACGGCCTGCGCGTCGCGCACATCGGCTACGCGCCCCTCGAGACCGAGATCAACATCCTCACGGACCAGCGCGCGGAATTCCGCGTCGAACTCAACACGCGGGCGATCGCGCTCGCGCCGATCGAGGTGCGGGTGACCGGCCGCGACCCGTTCCTGCTCACGTCCGGGTTCTATGAGCGCCGCCAATCCATCGACGAGGGCTACTTCGCGACCCATCCGGAAATGGACCAGTTCATCCACCTCGGGCAGGTGTTCCAGTTCAAGCGGGAACTCTCCATCCGGTACCGCCGGAACCAGCTCATCCTCCTCAACGGACGGCCGGCCAGCCGCCTCGGGTTCAATCGGAGAAACCTGAGCGAACTGAAGTTCGACACCGTTCGGGGCATCGAAGCGTACAGGTGCAGCGAGGCGCCGCCGGAGATCATGAACCAGGTGCCGAACACCATGCTCCTCACCGACTGCAACCTGATCGCGATCTGGACGTACTGACGATTCCTTGAGCGACATCGGCCGGCCCGAAGGGGAAACTGCGGCTCCCGGCCGTTCCCGAGTGTGGGAAACGGTGCGGGCGCTGTTGTGGGGTACGCAGGAAGACTTCACGTCCGGGAGCCTGAACCGCGGCGTGCTCCTGCTCGCCATCCCGATGGTGCTCGAGATGGCGGGGGAGTCGCTGTTCTTCCTCGTGGACATGGCGGTCGTCAGCCGACTCGGGGCCAACGCGCTCGCCGCCATCGCGCTCACCGAAGCGATGCTGGCGGTCATCTACTCGGTCGCGGTGGGACTGGCGATGTCCACCACGGCGATGGTCGCGCGCCGCACGGGCGAGAAGGACGAGCGCGGGGCGGCGACGGCCGCGGTGCAGGCGATCGTGCTGAGCGTCGGCATCGCCGCGGTCCTCGGGATCGCGGGCGCGATCCTGGCCCCGTGGCTGCTCCAAGCCATGGGCGGATCACCCGAAGTCGTCGCCCAGGGCACCACCTACGCCCGCATCCAGTTGGGCGGGATGGTCGTCATCATCCTCCTCTTCGTGAACAACGCGATCTACCGGGGAGCGGGCGACCCATCGATGGCGATGCGGTCGGTGTGGCTGGCGAACGGGATCAACATCGTGCTCGATCCGGTACTCGTGTTCGGCCTCTGGATCTTCCCCGAACTCGGGCTCCCGGGCGCCGCCGTGGCCACGACGACGGGGCGCGGGATCGGGGCCCTGTACCAGTTGTGGCACCTGTCACGCGGCGAGCGCATTCGGGTGCGGCGGAGCGACCTTCGGGTTCGCTGGCCCGTGATCGGGCGGCTCGCGCGCGTGTCGGTCGGGGGCGTGGGACAGATGCTCGTAACGCAGGTCAGCTACATCATTTCGATCCGGTTTCTGTCGGAGTTCGGGACGATCGCGCTCGCGGGCTACACCATGGCGATCCGCGTGGTCATCTTCATCATCCTCCCCGCCTGGGGCCTCGCGAACGCCGCGGCCACGCTCGTGGGCCAGAACCTCGGCGCCGGGAAGCCCGACCGCGCCGAGCGGGCCGTCTACCTCACCGGCTTCTGGAACATGCTGTTCATGGCCGTGGTGACGGTGGTCTTCGTGGCGTTCCCGGGGCCGATTCTGGCGCCGTTCGCCCCGGATCCGGAGACGCTCGACGTGGGCGTGCGCGCACTCCGGATCATCAGCTACGGGTACATCTTCTACGCCTGGGGCATGGTGACGATGCAGGCCTTCAACGGAGCCGGGGACACGGCGACGCCGACCTGGATCAACATCGGCGTGTTCTGGTTCTTCCAGCTTCCGGTCGCGGCGCTGCTTGCGTTCAGCGCCGGGTGGGGCGAGACGGGCGTGTTCTGGTCGTTCGCGATCGCCTACTCGCTGTCGGCCGTCGTCGGCCTCTCGATCTTCCGCCGCGGCCGCTGGAAGCAGAAGGTGGTGTAGCTTCCCTGGCTGCGGCCCGCTAGGCGGTGCAGCGCGTCCGGCCTGCCGCTCCCTTCGACCGCAGGCCGATCACGACGCTTGCCTGCTGCCCCGCGGCGAGTTCCACCTCCCGCACTCTCAGGTCGAAGCCCCCGCAGAGGGCGCTGATCCTGTGGATTCCGGGCGACAACCCCTCCAGCGAGAATCGGCCGGCTCGATCCGTCGTGGCGCGGACATCCGTGCCGGCCACCGTCACGCTGGCGGCCTCGAGTGGGTGTTCGGTGAGCTCGTTCACGACGATGCCCGTGATCCGCCCGGGCGAAGTCACGGTCACGGCGAGGCCTGCCTCGACACCCGCCTCGGCGACGAGCACCGAGGGCGCCCCTCGGTGAGGACCGTAGGCGGCCGTCAGTTCCAGGGTCACGTTGGCCGGGACTTCGCACAGCCGGTATCGTCCGAGCGAGTCAGTGCGGACCACGGTTTCCACGCGTTCGAGGCCGCCGGGATCGGCGGGATTCGCGTAAGACGCAAACACGTGCGCGGCGGGTAGCCGGACTCGGGTCACCTCGTCTTCCACCAACCCGTCCACCGCCACCTCGCCGGGCCGGCCAGCCGGCTCGCACAGCTCGACCTCGATCTGCGGTATCTCCGGCGTCTCCGCCGTCCAGTTGGACCACAGGATGATCGCGCCGCATGCCATGGAGGTTCCGTCCCAGGCAAAAAACGGCATCTTCGAGCCGGGTGGGTACAACTCCGCGGCGCCGACTTCGTGTACCGAAAGCTCTTCCAGCAGTGTCGGGGGCGGCGCCTCCGGAGAACGGAAGGTTCCCGCCGGGTTCAGTGAGTATGATCGGCTCGTGCCCGAGCCGTCCGCCGCTCCGATGGCCCGCCGGTCGAGGTATACCGGGATCTTCGGGCACCGCGGCAGAGGGGCGCGCATCTGGAGGGTGGACATGAAGTCGGACATACGCACGAAGCCCCGTTTGTTGGCCTCGATCCATGCCGGCTCGACGAACACGCCCCAGCCCTCCTCCATCCGGTCGTAGAAGCCGGACTCCACGAGACGGGGGGCGCGGCCTTCCACGCCGACTTCCAGCGGCTCGAGGGGGATCGCCTGCGGGGTCAGGCGTACGTCCAGTCGCGGGGGCGCCTGCGCGTCGATCTCCAGCGGCGTACTGAGCAGCTCGTACCCGAAGCGGCGCACCGCGAGCATGTAGGCGCCCGGCGCAACCTGGGCGAAGGCGAAGGTGCCGTCGGGGCCCGTGATGGTCTCCCGAGCCGAACCGGAGGCGTCGGCCAGCCGAACCGTAGCGCCCTCGACCGTTTCACCCGTCCCGTCGTCAACGACGGTTCCGGCGACCTCCACCGCCTCCTGAGCCGCCATTCTGTTGGGAGCCATGCCCAAGACCGCCGCCAGCGCGACGGCGAGCAGGAAGGCACGGGGTTCTGTCATGTGAACGTCCGCGAGGTTGAATGGCCCGGGGCGCGGACCGAGAGAATAGACCATGGCGCCGCCCGTGAGTAGACGGGGCAGCCCGCGTGCGCGTCACTTTCGAGGATTCGACCGGGGGCTGGCTCTACGGAGTCGGGTGCTCCGTCCGCAGTTGGGCATCCGGGGCCAGTTGGACGACGCGCACGATCGGATAACCCAGATCGTGCGTGTCGACGTAGGCGATGAGGCCGTCCGGGCCGAACGCGTCGGGGATTCGGAGTCCTCCCGGCTGGATCGTGCCCAGGTAGCGGGCGTCCGGCGTCACGATGTCGATCGGCCCCTCCTCGTCGGGTAGCGGGGTCCGCGCCACCCACAGCCGATCTTCGAAGTCCACGGCCAACGCATCGATGGCGGGGACGACCTCGGCGAAGGTCATCCGTTCGATGCGGGCCTGGAACGCCTCTCGCAACTGACTCGCGAAATCGTCAGGCATGCGGATGTCCGGGCGCCCCGAAATGGACAGTGTCGTTGCGTCCCCGGACCCTTCGAGCTCGGCCAGGCGGCGCTCCCGCTCCGCATCCCGGACGGCACTCGTCACCGGGATCGGGGAGAGTGGCCGTTCCAGAATCTCGCCCACGATGCCGTCCTCGCCGATCAGCTTGATCCGGTACCCGGAGGAGTCGACGACGGCGAGTCGCCCGTCCGAGAGCGCGGCGAAATGCAGCCCCGGGTCGAACGCCCTCACCGGGCTGAGATTGAAGGAAAAGCTGCCTCCGCCGGCTTCGGCCGCATCTCCGGTGGGCGGCGGCGGCTCCCAGGCCGTGTAGAGCAACTCGCGAGTCCCTTCCGGCCGGTAGCGTGCGATGGGGCGTCCGGGTTCGTCTCCCGTTCCGCCGACGGAACTGCTTACGGACATCGACTCCGCCGTCCCGCTCACCACGAACTCGCGGTTTGTGATGATGCTCCCGTCGGAGAGCCATGCGCCCACGCCCGTGGGCGCGCCCTGCGTCGGATCGAAGGGCGCGGATTCCGCATATGCGCCCTCCGGCGTGACGAACTGAATCCCGCTGCGCCCGCCGTCGAACACGGCGAGACGACCGTCGGCGAGCAGGGATATCGATTCGGGGTCGGTGAGCTCGCCGGGGCCTTCGCCCTGCCGGGAGATGGTTCGAAGGTAGGTCCCGTCCCGGTCCAACACGACGATGTGCCCCGCCTGTTCGTCCAGGATGAAGAGATCGCCCGCCTCGTTGAAGACCAGGTCGGCGATGGACCCGAAGATCTCCCAGTCTTCCCCATCCATGGAACCGGCAATCCAGCGCGATTCATACGCCGGAGCGATCGTGAAGTCGGGACCGTCCAGGGCCCCCGACCCGCCGGCAGGCGCCCCGCCTTCGCCATCGCCCCCGCACGCGGCCAGGAGACAGAGCCCCGCGCCGGACAGGGAATGACGCCAGGTTCGTTGGATCATGGGTTCCTTCCGGGTGAGGTGCCGTCGTCCGCTCCAAAGGAAACCGTCACCCCACGGATGGTTGGCTGGCGGGGCCCGCGGGCCCCGCCGGCTCGCGCTAGATCACGTGGAAGGTCACCCACTGGGAGACCCAGACGGCGGTCGGTTCACCCCGGTTGCTTGCGGGGCGGAACCGCATCTGCTGGGCGACTTCCGAGGCGGCGCGGTCCAGGGCCTCGTTGCCGCTGGTCGTCTTGATCTCGTGGTTGGCCACGGCGCCGGTCAGGTCGACGTAGATCCACAGCTCAACCCGGCCGCCGATCCCTGCATCCCTCAAGTTCCTCGGATAGGCTCTCTCGAGTATCTGCTGGATCTCGCCCGTGTTCTGAAGCATGGGGGGCGTGTCGTACGCGACGAAGGTCGGCCGGTCGGCCGGCGAGACTCTCTCGTCCGGGGGGTACAGCGGGCTCGCCTCGATTTCGAGACTCTGATCGGCGTCGGCCGCCGGAGCGGGGGCATCCATCTGCGCCTCGGGCTGCGGGACACCCAGGACGAGAATGATGGCGAGCGCCGCCACGCCCGTAGCCCCCAGGGTTCTCGGAATGCGGAGCCGCGCCAGCGGTTCGGTCATGCGGCGCAGCCGCTGCTCCACGGCCGGCTTGCGCTCGGCGAAGGCGGCCGCGGCCAGCAGGGGCGCGGAGACACGGCCGCCGACCGTGATGAGGGCGTCCGCGTAGTCGCGCGGGGACTCGCCCCGCTCCAGGACGCGACGGTCGCAGTCGAACTCGATCGCCAGCCGCAGCCGGGAGAGTTGCCACCACAGGAAGAGGTTCCACGGCATCAGTACGAGAGCCGCGACCGCCACGGCGAAGAGCCGGTGGTCGCCGGCGCGCTGGTGTTCGCGCTCGTGCAGGAAGACCAGGCGCAGCAGCCTGTCATCGAGTTCGGGGATCCACTTCGGCATCACGACGACGGGGCGCCGGATGCCGACCACGGCGGGGCCCCGGCCATCCGCGATCAAGACCGGCGATCCGAGGACGCGACCCGGGGTCCACGTGCGCATCTCCAACCGCAGGCGCCGGTACGCCCGCCCGAGGTGGAAGAGCATCCCCACCACGAGCAATACCCAGACCCCAGCCGCGAGCGCGCTCAGCGCGCCGGCGTCGAACCACGCCGCGGGGTCCGCCGCCCCGGCCGCGGCGGGCGCGGAGGCCACGACCACCGCCTCACTCAACTCCACGAGAGGGCCCCACGGCGACGCGCCCAGTCCCGGGAGGAGGCCGGGCGCGAGAAACGCCGCGAACGGGAGCGCCACCGAGCCGACGACCGCCGCGAACCAGCCCCAGCGCACCGGCTTCCTGAAGTGACCCAGCGCCCGCTCGGTCGCGAAGGCGGCCAGGGCGAGGAGTCCCGAAATCAACAGGCAGTATCCGATCCAAACGATGACCATGTCGCTACTCCTCCTTACCCGCTCTTCGCTCCAGCCTTCGTCGTGATGTGGATCACCCCGCCCCGGGCCCGCTCGCCGTACATCTCGACGGCCCGTTCGCCCTTGATGATCTCGACGTCGGCGATATCGAGCTTGCCGAAGCTGACGTCCTCGAGCGTCACGTCGTCGGACTTGATGACGCCGTCGACGATGATGAGCGGATCGTCCGTGCTCACCACACGACGGGGCGTGCCATCAGCGTCGATGTATCCGCTCACGATGATGGCCCGCCTTCCATCGGACGTGAGCTCGCGTCCCGGGGTGGGCGCCACATCGCTGACAGTAAACTCCCGGCGGGCCTCCGCGCGGCCCTCCGCAACCGTGCCCCGAGCGCCCATTGCCCGGGCAGCTCCGAGCAGGAGATCCGCGGCCGCGTCGATCCGCTCGGGTGGAGAGTCGCTGTCGGCGGCGCCGTCCTTGGTCGTGATTTCGATCACGCCGTTCGCAGCCCGCTCGCCGTACAGCTCGACAGCCTTCGGTCCCTTGATGACCTCGACGTGGTCGATATCGAGGGCCTGGAGGTCTCCCAGGCTCGTGCCCTCGGATTGAATGACGCCGTCGACGACGACGAGCGGAGCGCCCTCATCGCCTACGGAAATGATACGAGCGGGGGGAGTGTCCGCGTCGGCCGCAATCTGGAAGGTGACCCATTGGGAGACCCAGACGTCGGTCGGCTGGTCACGGTTCATCGCGGGCTCGAAGCGCATCGCTCCGCCGACGTCGGCGGCGGCGGCGTCCAGGACGTCGCTGCCGCTGCTCGTCTTGAGCTCCGTGTTCCGAACCATGCCGGACGTGTCGATGTAGAGCCAGATCTCGACCCGCCCGCCGATTCCCGCTTCCTTGAGGTTCTGCGGGTAGGCCTGCACCAGCGCGTTCTGCACTTCCCCGGCGTTCTGTAGGACCGGAGGCCTGTCGAACGCGATGAAGGACGGCCGGTCGCCGCGCCCCACGGCCTCCTCGCCGGGCACCACCGGGGGCACCCAGTCACTCGCTTCGGAGGGCGAGGTCACCGTCGCGGTCGGCGCTTCCGGCGCGTTCGTGCCGCTCTCGGGTCCGGGGCAGCCCAGAACGAAGAGGACGGCGACCATGGCCAGCCCCGAAGCGCCCAGCGTTCGGAGCAGACGCAGGTTGGCGGGCGGCTCGGTCATGCGGCGCAGGCGCCGCTCCACGGCCGGCTTCCGTTCGGCGAAGGCGGCCGCGGCGAGCAGCGACCCGGAGACGCGGCTCCCGACGGTGATGAGGGCGTCCGCGTAGTCGCGCCGCGATTCGCCGCGCCCGAGCACGCGACGGTCGCAGTCGAACTCGATCGCGAGCCGCAGCCGGGACACCTGCCACCACACGACGGGGTTCCAGGGCATCAGGACGAGCGCGGTGACCGCCGCCGCGAAGAGCCGATGGTCGCCGGCGCGCTGATGCTCGCGCTCGTGGAGGAAGACCAAGCGGAGCAGCCGGTCGTCGAGTTCGGGGATCCACCTCGGCATCACGACGACCGAGCGCCGGATCCCGACGACGGCCGGCCCCCGCTCCTCGGAGATCATGACCGGCGATCCCGCCACGCGGCCCGGCTTCCACGTCCGCATCTCCGACCGCAGCCGGCCGTAGATCCGCCCGAGATAGCCGATCATGGCGGCGGCCAGGGCCAACCAGCCCCACCCCAGCACCGTGCTGACCGCCGCCGCATCGAACCCTCCACCCGCCGCCGCGGCCGTTGCGGGCGACGCCGGCGTCGCGGTCGCGACCGCCAGACCGTCCAACCCGGCCGGCGGAGCGGCCGACGATGCGCCGAAACCGGGAAGGAGTCCGGGCGCGAAGAAGGCGACGACGGGCACCGTCACGGACCCGGCAATCGCCGCGAACCACGCCCAGCGCACCGGCTTCCGGAAGTGGCCGAGCGCCCGTTCCGAGGCGAAGGCCGCCAGGGCGAGGAGTCCTGAAATCAACAAGCAGTATCCGATCCAGGCGATGACCATGTCCCTACTCCTTCGAGCTGAGGCGTTCGTCCACGAGACCGCGCAGGTTCTCGAGATCCTCCTTCGAGAGCGCCCGGTCCGAGACGAGGTGCGTGAGCAGCAGTTCGGGCGACCCCTGGAACATCTTCTGAACCAGCCGGCGCACCGCGCTCGCGCCGGCGCAGTCGCGCCCCACGAGCGTGTGATAGCGGTAGGCTTTCCCCTCCTGGGTGTGCCCCACGTACCCCTTCTCCTCCAGCGTCCGGAGGATCGTGAGCACGGTGGTGTAGGCCAACTCGTCGCCGAGGCGTTCCTGCACCTCCGCGACGGTCGAGTCCCCTCTCTCCCACAGCACCGCCATGAGGTCGAGTTCCCGCGTCGTGAACTTGATCTCCACGAGTTTGGTCCTTTCCCTCCCGAACCATCAGCGTCGCCTGCCCCGGCCGGCCACCAACGGAAACGCTGGCGGACCGGGCGAAGCGTCGTTCCCGATTCAGCGTAAACGCGCCGGGGCGCCGCTGTCAACTAGGTACGTAGTAGCAACGTCCGAGGGAGTCCGATTCGGACGCGGGCGGAGAGTTCCGGGTTACGCGCGCAGCCAGTTGTGTGCGAAGCGGACGAACCAGGAGGCGCCGGCCGACCGCAGGAAGCTGCAGGCCTCGCGTTGATCGCCGGGTCCGTTGGGTGGGGAATAGGTGCCGGCCAACACTCTCAGCTTCTCGGCGCTCAGCCGGTCGATCCCGGCGGTATGGTCGGCGGCTTCGATGAGATCGGCGACGGTTTCCCGGCGATCGCGAGTCCCCATCGCCGCGGCGCGAAACCAGGTCACCAGGTAGAGGTCGTCCTCCCCGACGCCATTGGAACCATCCCCCAGCAACTCGAGGCAGACGTCTACCTCGCGCTGGTCGTCGTCGGTCATGGCCAGGAGGCCGTTGAGTGCCCATGCTTGCGCCCCGAACGGATGTTGATCCGTATGCCCGGGACGCCGGAGTAACGGCTCCATGTAGTCTCGGCAACGAGCGTAGTCCCCCTTGAAGAAGAAGCACTGCGCCTGATTCAGCAGGGCGTAGGCCCGGGATTCGGGTGGAGTCTCAAGCGCCTCGTCCATTCGGCGGCAGCGGCCGAGTTCATCGAGCGCCCGCTCGAAGTTGCCGAGTTCGAGCAGGACCGCGCCCAGGTTGTTGAGGTTCGCGGATTCGTGCCGGTTCTCGTTGAGGGTCTCGGCGGTGTCTTCCAGCAACTGGAGGGCGTCGTGAAGCCGCGCCCCCCGCATGGCCACCCAGAACTCCGCGGCGGTAGCGGCCCTGAGGCCCTCGTAGCCGAGCCGGCCGAGCCCGTGACGATGGGTCTCGAGCACCAGGCGAGCCTCCGCGAGACCGCTTCGACCCCCGACCCGATGGAAGAGGAGCCGAAATGCGTCGCACCAGACGCCCGCATAATCGGCGTCCTCGCGGACGATCCCGCGGAGATGCGTGCGAATCCTCTCGAAGCCGGGGTTCCCGGTGCCCCGCGACTCGGTATCCGTCGCCTCGAGCACGGCCATCTGCACGGTCAGCGCGCGGAGTAGCGCCGGGTCCGTCGCCTGACTGCGAGCTTCCGCCAGATTCTGTCGGCGCAACCCCGCCGTGAGGCGATCGCCCGTCGCCACGTCCGCCCGCGCCAACGCCAGTTGCACGCGGCTCAGGTCGTTTCCCGTGTCCGCAACCGCGGCGATCTGGTGCAGCACGCCCATGGCCCGCCGAAACCGTCCCCGCTGAAACTCGGCCTCCGAGAGGAGGAAACCGGAGCGCAGGCGATCGGTTCCGGCTGTGGCATGCTCGAACGCCAACGCCGCCGCCTGGCCCGCTACCGGAGACCGGCCTCTCCGCAAAGCCTCCTGCGCCACCTCGCACGCCACGCTGAACGCGCGAGAGGACTCTCCGGCCGCGACGAACTCGGAGGCGGCCGCCGCACGCGCGCCGAGACCCGCGTTCTCGAGGGTTCGAGCCGCCGCCAGGTGTACCTTCGTTCTCTCGCCCGGCCGCAGATTCCACGCGAGCGCGGCGCCGGCGAGAGGGCGACTCACCGTCCATTGGCCGGTTTCGGAGTGTAGCCAGCCCTTGGCCCGAAGCCCTCCAAGGGCCTCCCGACTCGAATGTCCGGCCACGACCAGCTCGGCGTGCGCGCGCGCAGGGTGCGTGAGCAACGCGAGCGTCGTCGCCAGCCGTACCTCCGCGAGCGAGAGGGTCTCCAGCTGACCGCCGACGAGCGACCGAACCTCGGCAGACCGCTCGTAGGCCAGTCGCCCGCCCGATTCCCGGTCGCTCGCGGTCGCGGGGCTGAACCCGTGACGCATCCACGCCCTGAGGATAGCTCGGGCCAGAGCCGGATTCCCTCCGGAGAGCCTCGCGCTCTCGACCGCCTGGGGAGGACTGCAGCCCCTCTCAGTGGCCTGAAGCGACGCCGCGCACACGTCGGTGGTGAGTGGATCGAATGGGATCACGAAGTCGACCAGACGCGCTGCTTCCGCCCGCCGAGCCACCTCCGGGTTCGAGAAGCCCACCACCATGTCGCCCGACAGATCGGCGGTCCGCATGACATCATCAATGGCGGCCCAGTCCCGAACATCGGCACTGATGACGATGAGCCGGGTCTTTCCGGGGTGTCGGCTCAACTCCGAGGCCAGCTTCTCCCGTTTCTCCGCAATATCGGGCGGGAGCCACCGCACCAACCCTCCACCGCTGGTTACGAGTCCGGCAAAGTTCCGTACGACATCCTCCCGCCCGAGACCTCGCTCGCCGGCCAGGACGAGCCGTACGGGCACGGCGCGGGACGAACGGAAAGCGACGCTCAGTTGGCGAAACTCGCTTCCTCGATCCGACATCGGCGGTTCGCGGCGCTCGCGGACGACGGGCGGCGCGGCGTCGAGCTGGTCCCTGGCCCACGCCGCCGTTTCCGTCAGCGTGGGGGCGCTGGCGACCCAACCGCATTTCTCCAACGCTCGGTAGTAGGCGAGGGCGGAGGCGTGGTCGCCCTTCATGCACAAGGCACGCATGAGGGTGCTGTGCGCGTGTTCGTCGAACTCGTTTTGTCTCACGAGCCGGAGCGCCGCCAGGCACGTCTGGTCCCAGTCCCCCCTCTCCTCAGCCGCTTGTTGCACGTTCTTGAGCGCCATGGCGACCAGGACGCGGCAACGCTCCCGTTCACCGTCCAGCCAGCGCTCGAACTCGTCGGCGCCCATGTTGAGCAGGCCGGGGGCGAACTCTCCCCGGTACAGATCGATGACGGTCTCGTGGTCCCTGGCCTCGAACGCTCGTTCGAAGGCGTCGAGTTCGTAGGTGACCCGCTTGGGGACGAGCCGGACCGTGCTGGCGTCCACGCCGATCACCGGACCGATGGACGACCGGATGTCGTAGAGCGCCTGGCTGAGCGAGTGCCGCGCCTTCCGGTCGCGACTATCCCAGAGCAGGTCGGCGAGCGTCTCCCGCATGTGAACGGTTCCGGGGTGCGCCACGAGATAGAGCAGGAGCCCCATGTGCTTCCGTGACCGCAGCGTGATCCTCGCCCCGCGTGCGTCCGAGGCCGCGACTTCGCCGAAGCAGCGCAGCGTGAGCATGTTCCTCCTTCCCGCGGTGATTGACCTGAGGCCGATGGTTCCATCGCCTGGAAACGATCCTACGGGGAGGTGTGTATCAGGTATCAACACGCTGTGCCATAAGGGGATAAGGGCGTGCGGGCAAGTTCTTCGAGGCACACGGATACCCCCCAAAATGAGGGGACTGGACGACAGTTACGTGAGTGTGCCGAGCGCCTTCAGGATGGTTTCCTCGATCTCGTCCAGCAGGTCCGGCCAGTCGAGCGTGGCGGTCTTCGTCACGGTGATGAAGTTCTCGACGATGAGCAGGGCGCGGACGCCGTCCACCTCGAACAGGCGCGCGGCGAGCGGATCCTCGGCCGCGGACTCGGGATCGAAATAGCTTCGGCTCCCTTCGCCGGGGATATCGCGGTCCATCACGAACTTCGCCGCGTGCGGGTTCGGGGTTCCCTCAACCGTGATCTGGATGTCGGAGTCTGTCATCGGTCCGGAGTTGGCAGCCGTGGAACGATCCGATTGAGTATCGGCGGGCTGGGCTCGCTCGCAAGGTCTCCTTGCCCGGACTTCCGCCCGCGGGCACGATGCGAACGCGGACCCTCCGACCTGGATGTTCCATGATCGATCGCAGGCAACCCGGACTCGGCGCCGTCTTTTCCGTGGCGGCCCTGGCGACCCTCGCGGCCGCTGCGGCGGCGGCGGCGCAGTCGGACCCCGCCGGCCGGGCGCCGGATCGCGTCCTCGCCTTCCCGGCCCCGGTGGGCGAGGAACGGCTGGACGTGGACCGCGGGGCCATGGGGGCCTGGCACCGCATCCGCAAACTCGCCACGACCGCGAGCCTGATCCACGTCACCGCGCACCCCGATGACGAACACGCCGGCATGCTCACGCTCGCCAGCCGGGGGTGGGGCGCCCGGACGGCCCTCCTCAGCCTCAACCGCGGCGAGGCCGGGGCGAACGCGATCGGCCCGGAACTCTTCGACGCCCTCGGCCTGATCCGCACCCGTGAACTCGTCCTCTCCGGCCGCTACTACGGCCTGGACGACCTCTACTTCACGACGGCGGTCGACTACGGCTACTCGAAGTCGGTGGACGAAGCCTTCCGCAGTTGGGACCGGGAGGCGGTGCTCGAGGACATGGTCCGCGTCATCCGCCTCAACCGGCCGCTCGTCGTCGTGAGCCGCTTTCACGGGTCGGCGCGCGACGGGCACGGCCACCACCACGCGGCGGGACTGCTGACGCCGGAAGCCGTGGCCGCGGCGGCGGACCCGACGCGCTTTCCGCGCCAGGTCTCCGAAGAGGGACTCCGGCCCTGGCGGGTCCTCCGCACCTTCCGCGGGGGGGTTCGGGTCGATGAGCCGTACGATGTGGAAGTGACCGCGGCCGGGATGAGCCCGTGGCTCGGCGATACGTACCAGGACTGGGCCAGCCGGGGGCTCGGCCTGCAGCGTTCCCAGACGGCGGGGCGCGTGCGGACGGGCGGCGGCCGCTATTTCTACGAGCGCCTCGACGGTACCGGCGGCGGGACGGGGGCCGGGGCGCGCGCGACGACGAGAGTTGCGGATTCGTTTTTTGCGGGACTCGACACGACGCTGAGGGGACTCCCCGCCCTCCTGGACGAGGCGGCCTCTCCCGAGGCGGACTCGCTGCTCGGCGAACTGGACCGTCTGGTGGGTGCCGTGGCGGAGGCGTTCGACTTCCGCGACCCGGAGCGCGCCGTCGCCGACCTGGCCCGCGGGCTGGGATGGGTCCGGGCGGCCATGGCCGCGCTGCCGGACGCTCCGGAGACGCGGTTTCACCTCTCGCTGAAGGAACAACAGTTCGAGGAAGCCGTGCTGGCGGCGAGCGGGACCACCGTGTCCGCGGAGCTTGCGGGGGGGCCGGGAATCGGCGGCGAGGCCGTCCTTGCGCCGGGTCAAACGGCCGCGGTCCACCTCCGGGTCGAGCCGCCGGCGTCCGCGGAGAGCGACGGGGTCACGGCCTGGATCGCCAGCCGCGGCGGCGAGATCCTGGCGCCGCCGAGCCGGATCGCGCGTCGGTCGGACGGCTCGACGGAGGCGATCGAGGTCCGGGGCCCGGCCGCGCCGGCCGCACCGTACTTCGGACGCGGGGACGTGTCGGAGAACCACTACCAGGTCTCGGACTCGGCAGACCTGCATCTCCCGTGGCGGCGGCCGGCGCTGGCGGCGGGCGTCGAACTCGCCATCGGGGGGCACGCCATCGCACACTCGGTTCCGGTTACGGCCCCCGTCGCGCGCCTGCCCTACGGCTCCGTGACCAGGAGGGTGGAGACGCTGCCGGTCCTCGCCGTCTCCCTGGCGCCGAGCGTGGGCATCGTGCCGGTGGACGGCCCTGGCGGCGACGACGGCATGCCCGGGGAACCGACCGTGGCGCCGATCGAGGTGCGCGCGCGGGTCGTGGCGAACGCGGCGCCTCTCTCCGCCACTGTTCGCCTCGAACTGCCGGAGGGGTGGACGACGATCCCCGGCACTCCCGGCATGGTGGAGCACGACTTCAGCAGTCCGGGCGAGATCGTGGACGCGGCGTTCCTCATCGTGCCTCCGACCGGATGGCGAGGCGAGGCGGAGGTCGCGGCCGTGGCCCGCGCGCGGGGAGTGGACCACCGCCGGGGATACCGGACCATCGAGCACCGGGACCTGCCGCTCGCGCGGCTCTGGCGCCCCGCCCGCATGCCGGTTCGGTCGGTTCCCGTCGCCGACCTGGACGGCGTGCGGGTCGGCTACGTGATGGGGGTCGGCGATGAAGTGCCGGCCGGGATCGAGGCGCTCGGCGCGACGGTCGAACTCCTGGACGAGGCCGCGCTCGCGGAACTGGATGCGGCCGGCGGCGCGGATTCCGGTGCCGAGACCGGGTTCCACGCGATCGTCGTGGGCACCCGCGCGTACGCCGTGCGCGAAGACCTCGTCGAACACAACCGGCGTCTCCTGGAGTACGCCCGCCGGGGCGGGCACCTCGTCGTCCTCTACCAGACGCAGGAGTACGTGCCTTCGGAGATGGCGCCGTATCCGGCTTCCCTTCCACGGGGAGCGGAGGAAGTGTCGGAGGAGGATGCGCCGGTCCGCCTGCTCCAGCCCGACCACCCCTTCATGACCGCGCCCAACCGGATCGCCGTAGCCGATTTCGACGGGTGGATCGAGCAGCGCGGCTCCAAGTTCTTCACCGAGTGGGATCCGGCGTACACCCCGCTCGTGGAGACGCACGACACGGGCCAGGCGCCGCAGGAGGGCGTCTGGCTCACGGCTCCGGTGGGCGAGGGGCGCTACACCTACCTCGCGCTCGCCCTCCACCGGCAACTGCCGTACGGAGTGCCGGGCGCCTACCGCATCCTCTCCAACGTCATTTCATGGCGCTGACCACGCTCGACTGGGTCGTCGTCTGCGTCTACGGCGCGATCGTCCTCGCGATCGGGTTCGGGTTCGCCCGGCGGGCGGGCGGCAGCGTCGAGGACTATTTCATCGCCGGCCGCTCGCTCCCCTGGTGGCTCGCGGGCACGTCCATCGCGGCCACGTGGTTCGCGACGGACGCCCCGCTCGCGACGGCCGCCCTCGTGCGCCGGCAGGGGGTGTACGGCAACTGGCTCTGGTGGTACGAGGCGGCGGGGATCCTCATGCTGACCTTCTTCTACGCGCGTCTGTGGCGTCGCGCGGGCGTCCTCACGGACGCCGAGGTCATCGAGATCCGCTACGGCGGCGCCCCGGCCCGGGCGCTGCGGGGCTTCTCCGCCGTCTACCAGGGCCTGCTCAAGAACGCCGTCGTCATGGGCTGGGTCATGCTGGCGATGGTGAAGTTCAGCCGGGTGCTCCTCGGCTGGGACCCCGCCGTGACGCTGACCGTGTGCGTCGGCCTCGCGCTCGCCTACACGGTCGCGTCGGGGCTCTGGGGCGTCGTCGTGACGGACCTCCTCCAGTTCGTCGCCGGCATGCTCGGGGCGATCACCTTGGCGGGGATCGTGCTCACGCGCTTCGGCGGGCCGGCGGCGATGGCGGACGCCGTGCGAGCCGTTCCGGAGGGCCCGCCCGGCGCCCTCGATCTCGTGCCGTCCGCCGGGACCGCCTCCACGCTCGAGATCGTCTCTTTCCTGTGCCTCATCGGCGTCCTGTGGCTGAGGAGCGGGCAGGGCGACGGCTACGTGGCGCAGCGCCTGTTCGCGACACGGGACGAGCGGCAGGCCGTGAAGGCCTCGCTGTGGTTCGCCTTCGCGGGCACCGTGCTCCTCACCTGGCCCTGGATCGTGGTGGGCCTCGGGTCGCTGCTCGTCTTCCCGCCGACGGCCATGGACCCGGCGCTCGCCGCCGATCCCGAACTCGCCTATCCGATGATGATCCGGGAACTCATGCCGGCCGGACTCCGGGGGTTGATGGTCGCCACCTTCCTGGCCGCGTTCATGAGCACGATGGACACGCACCTGTGCTGGGGGGCGTCGTACATGGTGAACGACGTCTACCGCCGCTTTCTGAGGAAGGACCGCTCCGAGCGACACTACGTCGCCGCGTCGCGGATCATGGTCGTGCTGCTCGCGGTGGTCGCCGCGGGAGTGGCCTGGCAGATGGACTCGATCCAGCGGGGGTGGATCTACATCATCGAACTCACGGCTGGGGTCGCGCTCGTCTGGCTCCTGCGCTGGTACTGGTGGCGGGTGAACGCGTGGGCCGAGATCGCCGCCATGGCCGGCTCGGTGCTCCTGGCCAACGGGCGAATCCTGCTCGGCGCGCTCGAGCCCGTGCTGCCCGCGGCGGCGATCCGGGCCATCGACGGCTTCTACGCGCCGGAGATGGACCTCATCCGGGCGGTCGTCATCCTCGTCGCCTGCACCGCGCTCTGGCTCGCCGTCGTGCTCGTCACCCGGCCCGAACCGGACGAAGTGCTGGACCGCTTCTACCGGCGCGTGCATCCCGGCGGCTGGTGGCACCGGGTGGCCGAACGCACCGGCGTCCGCTCCACGGACCCGCCCGCGAGCCGCATGTGGCCGGGCTTCCTGCTCGGCGCGCTCTTTGTCTACGCGAGCCTGCTCGGCATCGGATACGTGCTCACGGGCCGGGCCGGCGTGGGCGTGCTGCTGATCGTCGTGTCTCTCGCGGCGGGGGCCGTCACGGTGCGCATCGCGCACGCGGACACCTCCCCCGCAGCGCGCTCGCGGACTTCACCATGAGCGACCCCCTCAGGATCGTCCTCGTCGGAGCCGGCAGCCGCGAGTTCGGCCCCGCCTCCATCCGCGACATCCTCCTCAGCGATCCCCTGTGCGATCGGGAATTGAGCCTGGTCCTCGTCGACATCGACCCGTCGGAACTGCCCCGCACGCGGGCATACGCGGAGGCGGTGGCGGAGCGGCTGGGCCGGCGCGTCGCCGTGTCCGCGACGACGGATCTCGAAGCCGCGCTCCCCGGCGCGCGCGCGGTGGTCCTCGCCATCGAAATCAACCGCTACTTCTACTGGGCCCAGGACTTCCACGTCCCTCGCGCGTTCGGCTCGTCTCAGATTTACGGGGAAAACGGCGGACCGGGCGGCTTGTTCCACGCCCTGCGCAACATGGGTCCGGCGGTCGACCTGGCGCGGGCGATGGAGGTCCACTGCCCCGAAGCCTGGCTCATCAACTACACGAACCCGCTCACGAAGCTGTGCGAGGCCCAGAGCCGGCTCTCGTCGGTGCGCGTGGTCGGCCTCTGCCACGGCGTCTTCCACGGGATGGAACAGATGGCGCGCCTCCTGGAGCTGCCGGTCGAGCGCCTCGACGCCCGGGCCAGCGGGCTCAACCACTTCAGCTGGTTCGAGTCCGTGCGCGACCTGGAGACGGGCGAGGACCTCTACCCGAGACTCCGGCGCCGCGAGCGGGAGGCGCACTGGCTCCACGACTGGGACGAGATCGCGCTGAGCCGGATCCTGTTCCGGGTCTTCGGCCGCTATCCCAGCCCCGGGGCGAACCACATCGGCGAGTACCTGGGCTGGGCGCGTGAATTCCTCGGCAGCAGCCTCCTCCAGTTCTTCTACGACCCCGTGCACGGCGCCCCTTGGGAGACCGGAGAGACCCCGACCTGGCTCTACAACCTCGGCGAGAATCCGACCGACGTGCCCGCGTTTCCCGAGTCCCCGCTCCCCCGCGTGCGCGACGACGTCGACGACCCCGGCGGGGAGGACGAGAATCTCCCTCCGTCCGGCGAACTGGCGGTCCCGCTGCTCGAGGGCGTGCTGTGCGGGGTCGACACCCATCTCGACGCGGTGAACGTGCCGAACGAGGGATACGTACCGGGCCTGCCGGAGGGCGCCGTGGTGGAAGTCCCCGCCCGCGCCGACGCGAACGGGCTCCACCCCGCCGCCATGGAGCCGCTGCCCGAGGGGATCCTCGCACTGCTCGGGACCCAGACGTCGATCAACCGCCTCCTCGTCGACGCCTTCTCCGAGGGTTCCCGCGGGACGCTGCTCCAGGCGCTCTTGCTCGATCCCACGACGGACTCCTACCGCGCCGCGGTCCACACCATCAACGAGATGTTCCGCCTCCAGGCGGACGTGCTGCCCGAGATGGAGTGGTAGCGGGCGGGTTGTCGGGGGTCGACGTCTTCTACCAATTGTAGGATGTCCACGCGCCGCAGTCGGTCGCCGGGCACGCGAGGCGGACCCGGAACGGCGAGTCGTCGGAGCGGGGGGCCCGGTGCTGCTCGACGCAGCGCACCATGCGGGCTTCGCACCGGGGGCAATCCGGTTCGCCGCCGGGACCGGCGTGCTTGCGGTCGCGCCGTTCGAGCGCCTGACCTGCCTCGAAATCGAGAAGCGGCCCCTTCTGCGGGGCCGAATGCGACGGATCATCCATGGCGAAACACGATATTCCGGGCCAGCCGGGATCGGCCAGCCCGACCGCGGCGGGATCGGCCAGCCCGGCCGCCGCGGCCGCCGTAGCGGAGTCGGCGCTGCCGCTCGACGATCGCATCGACGAGTTGCGGGGCCAGTTTCCGATCCTCTCCCGAAAGACCTACCTGAACTCCAACTCCCTCGGCGCGCTCTCCCTCCGCTCGGTCGAGGAGCGCCGGCGCTTCGAGGACCTGTGGCACGAGATGGGCGCGGCCGCCTGGTATGAGATCTGGGTCGCCAAGCTCGAGGAGGTCCGGACCCAGTTCGGGCACACCATCGAGGCCGAGGCCGATACGATCGCGCTCATGTCGAGCGTTTCGGCCGCCGTCTCCGTCGTGTGGGGCGCCATCGCGGCCAGCGTCCGGGGCACGGGCCGTGACAAGGTCGTGCTCACCGAACTCGACTTCCCGACCGTCGGCCACCACTTCCTGTCGCAGCGGGCGAACGGCCTCGAGGTGGAGATTGTGCCGAGTCCGGACGGGATTCACGTCCCCTTCGAATCGATCCGCGCCGCCGTGGACGAACGCACCGCGCTGCTGGCGACGTCCCACGTCTTCTTCACGAGCGGCAACACGCAGAACGCAGCCGAGCTGACGCGGATCGCCCACGAGGCCGGAGCGTTCATTTTGCTGGACTCCTATCAATCAAATGGACAACTGGCGATCGACGCCGGGGCGCTGGGGGTGGACTTCCTCGTCGGCGGCGCGCTCAAGTGGCTCTGCGGCGGTCCGGGGATGGCATATCTCCATGTGAACCCCTCCATTAGCATCGATCCGGTCACGCTCTCATGGTTCGGTGTTGAAAACCAGTTTCTTTTCGACATCCGCGATGCGACCCCTCGGGCGGACGCCAGGCGCTTCGAGCTGGGGACCCCCGCCGCGGGCGTCGCGTACACGGCCGCGGGAGGGCTGTCCACCGTCCTCGAGTACGGGATCCCGGCCATTCAACATCGTAACCGGCTCCTGGCGAACGACTTGCGAGAGAGACTGTCGGATCTGGGCTACAGGCTCCACCAGGCCGCCGATCCGGCGGCGCGATCCGCCCTCGTTCTCGTCGAGCACGACGGAGACGCGGCCGCCGCCGTGCGTCACCTGGCCGCGCGCGACGTGGTTGTCGACCATCGCGGACCTCTCGTTCGATTCTCCCCCCACTTCTACAACACGATCGAGGACAACGCACGCGCCGTGGCGGCGCTGGCCGAGATTCGAGGGTAAAGCGAGACGGTAAAGGAAACTATGACCGCGACCGGGCCAGGCTTGGCCGGGATTCGGTCGAGCGTTTGGCCCGTAGCTGAGAAAGGGAGGAACCGATGGAAGACCTCACGCGGGCGGTGGAAGTGTTCGTGTCGATCAACCTCATCGTCCTGGGGGTGTCATACCTCCTGCGACCGGATGCCTGGAAGGCCTTCCTCGAGCACCTGCAGTCGAAGGGTACGGCCGGCAGCCTGACGGTCGCGTTCCTCGCCATGGGGATCGGATCCTTCATCGTCGCCTTCCACAATGTGTGGGGTGGCGTGCCGACGATCCTCACCGTCTACGGCTGGTTGGCGCTGGCGAAGGGTGCGTGCTACGCGCTGCTGCCCGGGGTCGCGGCGAAGGGGATGGAGACGGGACTCCGGATGGGCGCCGGCCTGTGGCGGGTTGGCGGCGTGCTGGTCGCGGCGATCGGGATCGTCGTCCTGCAACACGCCCCGCAGGGGTAGCAACGCCCCGAAGGGGTGAGAAGCTCGGGACGTCAGGCCAGGGTGGCAGCGGCGGACATCGCGAGGGCGCCCGTGTCGTCGAGCGCCCGGAGATGCGCGCGGTCCCCCTCCCGCCTCCCCTGAAGACCGATCGTCCGGTCGACGAACATGGGCCGGCGGGCCCGGAAGGTCAGCGTCCGCAGCGGTCGCCCTGAGCGCCGGACCGCGAGATCCGCGAGGAGTAGCGCCGTGAGCGGCCCGTGCACGACGAGATCCGGGTACATCTCGATGTCGCGCGCGTAAGCCCGGTCGTAGTGGATGCGGTGCGCGTTGAAGGTGAGCGCGGAAAACCGGAACAGCATGGTGGCGTTCGGCGTGATGGACTCCGACCACTCCATCTCATCCCTTGGGCCCGACACGTCCGGCAGCACCAGCGGCTCGGTGGGCCGCTCGAGGAAGACCAGGTCCTGTTCTTCGACGACCTCCCCGTCGTTGCCCGAGATCCGGTGCTCGACCGTGACCAGGACGAGCGGCCCGCTCCGGCCCTTCTTGGGTGTGACCGCGCGGACGGTCGAGCGGCGGCGGATGCGCTCTCCGACGCGCAAGCTCCCCTCGAAGCCGAGCCGTCCGCCGGCCCACATGCGGCGGGAGAAGGGCAGCGCCGGCAGGAAGTCGCCGCGCTTCTGGTGGCCATCCACGTCGAGCCGGCTGCCCGGGGCCAGTTCCCGGCAGTACATCCAGTGGAACAGCGGCGGAAGCGGATCTCCCTCGCCCAGCGCCGACGGGTCCCGGTCCAGCGTGGCCAGCATGGCGCGCGCGAGCGCGGCGGAGGCCCGATCCACGACCTCCTCGGTGCGCCCGACGCCGCGCGCCGCACCCTCCATCGCGCCCTCCCTCGCGCCCTCCATCGCCGGCCCTCGCCGCCTCAGAAGGACTTCGGGAGACCCAGGACGTGGGTCGCCACATGGGACAGGATCAGGTTCGTGGAGATCGGCGCAATCTGATACAGCCGGGTCTCGCGGAACTTTCGTTCGATATCGTACTCGGTGGAGAAGGCGAAGCCCCCGTACGTCTGCATGCACATGTCGGCCGCGGCCCACGAGGCGTCCGAGGCGAGGTACTTGGCCATGTTCGCCTCGGCCCCGCACGGCGCCCCGTCGTCGAACAGCGACGCCGCCCGCTCGACCATGAGAGCCGCCGCCTCCGTCTTCATGTGGGCTTCGGCGATGGGGAACTGGATCCCCTGGTTCTGCCCGATCGGGCGCCCGAACACCTCGCGGCCCTTCGCGTACTCCGCGGCGTGGGCCACGAAGAACCGCGCGTCGCCGACGCACTCGGCCGCGATGAGCACGCGCTCGGCGTTCAGTCCATCGAGGATGTAGCGGAACCCCTTCCCCTCCTCGCCGATGAGGTTCGCCGCCGGCACGCGCAGGCCGTCGAAGAAGACCTCGGTGGTGGAGTGGTTGATCATCGTCTCGATGGGCCGGATCGTGACGGACTCCCCGACTTCGTCCCGCAGGTCGACCAGGAACACGGACATCCCCGCCGTGGGTTTCGCGCTCTCCTCGCGGGGCGTCGTGCGCGCGAGCAGGAGCATGAGATCGGAGTGTTCGGAGCGGGAGATCCAGGTCTTCTGCCCGTGGATCACGTACGCGTCGCCGTCACGCTCGGCCGTCGTGGCGATCCGCGTCGTGTCCGTGCCGCAGGTCGGCTCGCTCACCCCGAAGGCCTGCAGGCGCAACTCTCCCGCCGCGATCCGGGGCAGGTAGCGCCGCTTCTGCGCCTCGCTCCCGTGCCTGAGCAGGGTGCCCATGATGTACATCTGGGCGTGACAGGCGGCCCCGTTGCACCCGGTGCGCTGGATCATCTCGAGGATGACGCACGCCGCCTTGAGGTCGAGTCCGGCGCCCCCGTATTCCTCGGGGATGAGCGCCGCGAGATATCCCGCCTCGGTCAGCGCCTCGATGAACGCCGTCGGGTACGCGCTCTCGCGGTCCCGGTCGCGCCAGTACTCGCCCGGAAAGCGCTCGCACAGGCCGCGAACGCCCTCGCGGATCGCCTCGTAGCCGTCTTCGGAACTCGTGAACACGCAGGCCGGTTTCCGTCCGGGTTTCGTTGATCGAGGGGATGGGACGGAGGGTACGGGTTGTCGGCGGCCGCCGCGATGCCTGTTCGCCGGTGGCTCCGGGCGGAATCCCGGTGGCTCCGGGCGGAATCCCGGTGGCTCCGGGCGGAACCCCGATGGCTCCGGGCGGAACGTGGCCGCATATTCTCGGCGGGACGGAACACGGGACACTCATCCCCGACCCGGATCGAGGTGGAGCAGAGTGAACGACCCGGACATCTCGCCGTACGGCGACTCCGACGGTTCCGATTGGGGAGAGCAGGTCTTCCGGTCGCTTCCGGGCCTCGGCATCCGTCACGTCGCCACGGTGCCGGACGCCGGTCTCGGGAGGTTCCTCGAACTGTGCGAAGCGGACCCCGGGATCCGGCTCATCACGCTCACGACGGAGGAGGAGGGGATCGCCCTCGCCTGCGGCACGTGGCTCGGCGGCGAACTCGCGGCCGTCGCCATCCAGTCGAGCGGGGTCGGTAACATCGTGAACATGCTCGGGCTCCCGAACGTGTGCCGGATTCCCTGCCTCCTCCTCGTTTCCATGCGCGGCGAAGCCGAGGAGCGGAACCCGTGGCAGATCCCCGTGGGGCGTGCCGTGCACGATCTCCTCGCGGCCCTCGGAGTGGACGTGTTCCGTCCGGAGTCCGCCTCCGGGGTGGCGCCGGCGTTCGCGGAAGCCGCCGCGTGGGCGCGGGAGACCGGACGCCCCGGCGCGGTGCTCGTCGGCCAGCACATCATCGGCGCCAAGTCGTTCGCGGGCGGAGACTGATGCGGGGCGCGAGGCTGGACCGGCGCGCGCTCGTTGCCGGGATCCTGGACCGGCGCGGCGATGCGGCCGTGGTCGCGGGCCTCGGTTCCCCGGCGTGGGACTGTCACGCGGCGGGCGACTCGCCACTCAACTTCTACTTCTGGGGCGCGATGGGCGGAGCGGCGATGCTGGGGCTCGGCGTTGCCCTCGCGCGGCCGGCGCGGCGGGTGCTCGTCGTCACCGGGGACGCGGAGATGCTGATGGGGGTGGGGAGCTTCGCCGCGATCGCCGCCCAGGCCCCGTCCAACCTCGCCATCCTCGTGCTCGACAACGAGGCCTTCGGCGAGACGGGGCGTCAGGCCGGGCTCACCGGGAGCAACGCGGACATCGCCGCGATCGCGCGCGGGGCCGGCATCGAGGCCGCGTTCACGGTCGGCGGCGAAGCCGGGGAAGGGTCGGCGGGGCCGGACGTCGCCGCGCTGGCGGGAACCCTGTTCGAGGAGGAAGGCCCGGTGGTGTGCGTCGCGAAAGTCGCGCTCAGCGCCGAATCGGGCTCATATCCGCCGCGGGACGGGGTCCTGCTCCGGACCCGTTTCCGGGCCGCGCTCGCCGGCGACTGAGAGGCGGCATCCGTTCTCGGCGGTGACGCGGGGGGTTGCCCCCGCTACAGCAGGCGGGAAGGGTCGTAGCCCACGCCCCTCAGGATGCGCTCCACCGCCTCCCCGAGCTTCGAGTTCGGCGTGGAGGCGCCCGCCGTGATGCCGATGCTGACGTTCCCGTCCGGCAGCCAGGCGGCCTCCGTCACCGTCTCATCGGTTCCCAGCGGTTTGTGGGTGATGCGCCCGCGCACGGTATCGATGCAGGCAGCGTCCTCGATGTGATACGTCGTCGTGTGCTGCGAGCAGAGGTACGCGAGCTGGTTCGTGTTCGAGGAGTTGTAGCCTCCGATCACGACCATGAGGTCCGGCGGATCCTGCATCATGTCCTTGACGGCGTCCTGTCGCTTCTGGGTCGCCGAGCAGATCGTGTCGAAGCTGCGGAACCGGTCCGGCATCTCCTCCGACCCCCAGCGGTCCGCGATCGACTCGCCGAGTTTCGCCGCAATGGCCAGCGACTCGGAAGCCAGCATCGTCGTCTGGTTGGCGACCCCGATCTTCTCCAGGTGGAGGTCGGGATCGAACCCGTGGGACACCGACTCCGCGAACGTCCGCATGAACGACTCCCGCTCCCCTTCTCCGCGGATATACGCGCAGACGAGCAGGGCCTGTTCCATGTCGCGGACGATGAGGAACTTCCCGTCATCGTGTTTCAGCACCTGCGAACTCGTCGCCCGCGTCTCCTCGTGCCAGTACTTGCCGTGAATGATCGACGTGAAACCCTCGCGGGCGTAGCCGTCCACCCGCTTCCAGACGTTGAGCACGGAACCGCATGTCGTGTCGACGAGGACGCAGTCGAGGGCCCGCAGCGCCTCGAAGTCGTGCAGCGTCACGCCGAAGGCCGGGATGATCACGACGTCGTCGACGGTGATGCCGCTGAAGTCGAACTCCCCGGTCTCGGAAGGATACAGGAACTCGATCTCCATCTCCTGGAGCCGGCGGTTCACATGCGGGTTGTGGATGATCTCGCCCACGAGCAGGATCCGCCGATCCGGGAACTTGCGGCGCGACTCGTACGCGTAGTCCACCGCGCGGTCCACGCCGTAGCAGAAACCGGAACTCTTCGCGAGGCGCAGGCGGATCCGCCCGGCCTGAAGCTCGAAGTCCCGCTCCCGGATGAGGGAGACGATGGCGCTCCCGTACTCGAAATCGATCACCGGCTGGATCTCCTTCTTCAGACCCAGCCCGCGCCGGTAATAGCGTTCGTCCGCGGTCGACGTTTTGCGACCGCCCGCACTCAGTGTCTGTTTCGCCATGCCCTAAAGATGGCAACATCCCGCACGGCTGCCAAGCAAGCGCCGCTGGCTGCCGTCTTGACGCACACCGCCCGCATCGGCAGACCTCTACAAGCGTCTTTGCGCCAAACCGGCGGACATGGGGTACAGGGGAGCAGAACCGGCGGGCCCGAAACCTGCACCGGAAGACGCGAATCCGACTGGGCGCGCACGTCGCGCGACGACATAGAAGCTACGCGAGTATGAGCGAAGAAAACGGACTAAAGGTCGCCGAGGTGGAGATCGCCGAGGCCGAGGTGGAGGTCGCCGAGGCCGGGGCGGAGGCCGCCGAAGAGACGGAACCCGGGCGCCGGGCCGAATCCAAGCGCATGCGGCTGCCCGTGCTCCCCCTCCGGGGTACGGTCGTGTTCCCCGCCGTGGCCGCCCCGATCGCCGCGGGTCGCGACAAGACGATGAAGGCCATCGACCGGGCGATCGCCGGCGAGAAGCTGCTGTTCGCGGTGGCCCAGCTTGACGCTGACGTCGAGCGGCCGGACCCGGAGCACCTGTACCGCATCGGGACCGTGTGCCGGATCGCGCAGATGCAGAAGGTGCCCGGCGGCATCCAGATGGTCATCCAGGGCGACACGCGTGCCGCCGCCCTCGAATACAACGAGCGCGACGGCTACCTCGAGGTCGTCGCGCGAGAGATGGACGACATGGACCCGCTCGACGCCGAAGAGCGGGCCTTCGCGGCGCTCTACAAGGAGGTCCATGAGAGGGCCGCGGAAGTCAGCCGCCTGCGCGGCGTCCCGAAGGAAATCGTCGATCACCTGCTGGGCGGCGTGTCGACGCCCGGCGAACTCGCCGATCTCGTCGCCTTCTACACGGAGCTCGAGGTCGAGCAGAAGCAGGAACTGCTCGAGACCCTCTCGGTCGAGGCGCGGCTGCGCTCGCTTCTCGTGGACCTGCAGAAGCAGATCGGCCTGCTCGAGGCGCAGGAGGAGATCCGCGAGCAGGTCCAGGAGGAGTTGGGGGAGCGACAGCGCGAGATCTTCCTGCGCGAGCAGATGAAGGCGATCCAGAAGGAGCTGGGCGAGGACATCGACTCCCAGGAGGCGAACGACCTCCGCGAGCGCATCGAGGCGCTCGAGTTGCCGGAGGAGGCGCGCCAGGAAGTCGACCGCGAGCTTCGGCGTCTCGAACGCATCCCGCGCGAGTCCGCGGAGGCCCAGGTCGTGCGAACGTACCTGGAGATCGTCGCGGACCTCCCCTGGTCGGAGACGACCGAGGAACGACTGGACATCCCCCGCGCCGAAGAGATCCTGGAGCGGGACCACTACGGGCTTCAGGACGTGAAGGACCGGGTCCTCGACTTCCTCGCGGTTCGCAAGCTGCAGGAAGAGACGCGGTTGCGCGAAGCCGCCGAAGCGGAGGCGGACGCGGGCGACGCCGGCGACGCGGAGGCCGACGGCGGGGAGACCGACGACGACGGGGAGGAGACCGAGGCAGCGGGGAATGGCGAGGCGCCGAGCGAGGCGGACGCGACGGCCTCCGACGGGTCCGATGAATCCGAGGAATCCGACGAGGCCGGGACCGACCCCGTGCCGGGATATGACGACGACCGCGCGGGGGAGACGCTGCTCTTCGTCGGCCCGCCGGGCGTGGGCAAGACCTCGATCGCCCGTTCGATCGCCGACGCGATGGGCCGGAAGTACGTCCGCGTGTCGCTGGGCGGGGCGCGCGACGAGGCGGACATCCGCGGACACCGCCGCACGTACGTGGGCGCGATGGCGGGCCGCATCATCGAGGGGCTGAAGCGGGCGGGGACGAAGAACCCCGTGTTCCTCCTCGATGAGATCGACAAGCTGGGCGTGTCCTTCCAGGGCGACCCCTCGGCCGCGCTGATGGAGGTGCTCGATCCGGCGCAGAACGAGTCGTTCGTCGACCACTACCTCGGGGTGCCCTTCGATCTCTCGCAGGTGCTCTTCATCGCCACGGCGAACGTCTTCGAGCAGATCCCGGGACCCCTGCGCGACCGGATGGAGGCGATCGAGTTCCGGGGCTACACGGAAGCCGAGAAGCTCGAGATCGCGCGCCGGTTCCTTCTGCCCCGGCAGAAGCGACGGAACGGCCTGCTCCCGGAGCAGGTCGAGGTCGACGAGGGGGCGATTCGGGCGATCATCACGCGCTACACCCGCGAGGCCGGCGTGCGGCAGCTTGAACGCGAACTCGGTTCGGTCTGCCGGAAGTCCGCGCGGAAGATCGCGACGGGATCCTCGGAAGCCGCGGTGGACGCGGACGACCTGCGCGAACTACTGGGCCGGCCGAAGGTGCATGCCGCCGAAAAGATGGAGGAGGACGCGGTCGGCGTGGCGACGGGCATGTTCTACACGCCCGTGGGCGGCGACATCATGCTCGTCGAGACGAGGGTCCTGAAGGGCAAGGAGGGGCTCGTGCTCACGGGACAACTCGGCGACGTCATGAAGGAGAGCGCGCAGGCCGCCCTCACTTTCGCGCGCAGCCACGCGAACGGGCTCGATCTCACGGAGGAGCGGCTACGGGATCACGAGATTCACATCCACGTCCCGGCCGGAGCCATCCCCAAGGAGGGGCCGTCGGCGGGCATCGCCATGGCCGTGGCGCTCGTGAGCGCGCTGGGCGACCACCCCGTGCGGCACGACGTCGCCATGACGGGCGAGATCACGCTTTCCGGCCGGGTGCTCCCCATCGGCGGGGTGAAGGAGAAGGTGCTCGGCGCCGCCCGTGCGGGGATCAACGAGATCATCCTCCCGGCGATCAACGAGGGCGATCTGGAGGATCTCCCGGACCACGTGTGCGAGCAGCTCGAGTTCCACCTGGTGGAGACGCTCGACGAGGCACTCGCCGCCGCGCTGGCCAACGGCTCGCTCGAGGAGGGGGGGCTCGCCTTTTCGGAGACCGGAGCGGCCGGGAACTGAGGCGAGAGACGCCTCAGGCGGGCGGCCGCGACGGCCAGGGCGCCCCGGACTGCTAGGGCGCCGCGACGTAGCGCAGGAGATCCTCGATCGCGTCGAGCATGATGTGGGGGCGCTCGACGACCAGTTCCCGCTCCGAGAACGGACCCCAGAGCGCCGCGATCGTCGTTACGCCGGCCGCGTGTCCGGCCCGCATGTCCCACACGGAGTCCCCCACGTAGGCGGCGGTTTCGGCGGCGGCTCCCAGGCGTTCCAGCGCCAGCCGGATGGGAGCGGGATCCGGCTTGTGCGGCACGGGTTCATCCGACGTCACGATCACGTCGAACAGCGCCTCATCCAGCGCGCACGCCGCCAGACTGCGGGCCGTGCCGGCGCTCGCCTTGCTCGTGACCACGCCGAGCCGCACGCCCTTCTCGCGTAACCGCCCGACCGTCTCGCGGACGCCCGGAAACGAGCGGATGAGCCGCTCGTGTTCCCGGAAGTTGTGGTCGATGTAGGTGTCGACCATGGCTTGCACTTCCTCGGCCGAGTCCACGAGATAGCCGAGTTGGGTCCGCAGCGGCTGGCCCAGCGTCCTCAGCCACACCTCGTCCGGAGGGGGGTCCTCGAAGTGGGTCCTCATCGTATGGCGCCAGGATTCGGCGATGAGGTGGGTCGAGTCCACGAGGGTCCCGTCGAGATCGAACAGGATCGTTTCCAGCGGGCGGCGCGGTGACATGGAGAGCGAGGGTGCCGACGTGCGAGCGTAGCGTCAACCCCCGGAAGCGCCGATAATCGGGCCATGAACGAGAAGAAGGCAGCCGGAGCGGGAGAGATCCGGAAGATCGCGATCAACACCGGCGGAGGGGACGCGCCGGGGCTGAACGCGGTGATCCGGGCCATCGTGTTGAGCGCCCGCCGACGTGGCTGGAGCGTGGTGGGCATCGAGAACGGCTACGGGGGGCTGCTGGCGGACGATCCCGGGCAGGTGGTTCCGCTGGGGAGCGATGAAGTGCGCGGGATCACGCACCGTGGCGGGACGATTCTGGGGACGACCAACCGCTCGGATCCGTTCGCGTGGCCCGTGCGCCTGCCGGACGGCTCGATCGAGGAGCGCGACCGGTCCGGCGAGGTCATCGAGAGCCTCCGGCAGCACGGCATCGACGCGTTGATCGCGATCGGCGGGGACGGCAGTCTCCACCTCGCACACCGGCTGTCGAAGCAAGGGCTCCCGGTGGTCGGCGTGCCGAAGACGATCGACAACGACCTGTGCGGCACCAGCCTCACGTTCGGGTTTCTCACGGCGGTGGCGACGGGCACCGACGCGATCGGGAAGCTTCACTCCACGGCGGAGAGCCACCGCCGCGTCATGGTGGTGGAGGTCATGGGACGGGACGCCGGATGGATCGCGCTCTACAGCGGGCTGGCGGGCTCGGCCGACGTCATCCTCATCCCCGAGATTCCCTTCGACATCGAAAGAGTGTGTGACAAGATCCGCGAGCGTGAGGCCGCGGGGCGCGAGTTCAGCATCGTCTGCGTGGCGGAGGGCGCCAAGCCCGCCGGAGGGGAGATGGTGACGAAGACCGTCCACGGGGGCGGGGACGACCAGGAGCGGCTGGGCGGGCTGGGCGACATGGTGGCGCGCGAGATCGCCCGGCGCACGGGGAAGGAGACGCGATCGCTGACGCTGGGCCACCTGCAGCGCGGCGGCACGCCGACCTCCTACGACCGCGTCATGTCGCTGCGCTTCGGGGCGGCCGCCGTGCGTTGCGTGGCCCGCGGACGTTTCGGGACGATGGTCGCGCTCGATCCGCCGCTCGTACGCGCGATCCCGCTCGCCGAGGCGCTCGCCAACCCCAAGCTGGTGCCTGTGGACGGCGACATCGTGATGACCGCCCAGGCGATCGGGGTCAGCCTCGGCGACTGACCCCGGAAGCCGGCGGCGTCTGATTCGGGGCGGTCAGCCGGTGGCGGCGGCGTAGCGGGCGGCCACGGCGGCCCAGTCCACCACGTCCCAGAACGCGGCGAGGTAGTCCGCCCGGCGGTTCTGGTAGTTCAGGTAGTACGCGTGCTCCCACACATCGACGCCCAGGAGCGGCGTGTCGCCCTGCATCAGCGGGCTGTCCTGGTTCGCGGTGGAGTACACGGAGAGGTCGCCGCCGTCCCCGGCCACGAGCCACGCCCAGCCGCTGCCGAAGCGGGTGAGCCCCGCCTGCTGGAACGCCGCCTTGAAGTCGTCGAACGAGCCGCAGGCGCCATCGATGGCCGCCGCGAGGTCGCCGGACGGACTCCCGCCCCCGTTCGGAGACATCGAAGTCCAGAACAGCGAGTGATTCGAGTGTCCGCCGCCGTGGTTCCGCACCGCACCGCGGATCGACTCGGGCACGTCGGCGATGCCGCCGAGGAGAGCCTCCAGGGAGAGGCTCGCGAGGTCGTCGTGACCCTCGAGCGCGCCGTTCAGCATGTTCACGTACACCTGGTGATGCTTGCCGTGGTGGATCTCCATCGTGCGCGCGTCGATCGTCGGTTCGAGCGCGTCGTGGGCGTACGGCAGGTCGGGCAAGGCGTGCATCCTACCTCCTCGGAATCAAGAGCCCCCGGCCGGGGGCCGTAGTGACGAATGCCGGATTCTTGAACGCTTCGCCAAGGTATGCGCGCGGTGGGGACCGTGACCAGCCGTCCCGCGCGCGGTGGAGACCGTGCCCCGTCGTCCCGCCCGCGGCGTGCCGTGACCCGTTTCCCACCCGTCTCGTCTTTCTCCTGTCCAATCGCTTCAACCATGAGGGGAGGGATCGCGGTGGCGGGAAGATGTCGTGCCCTGGCAGTGGGGCTGCTCGTACTGGCGGCCGTGGGTTGTGCGGAAGAACGGGGCATCATCGGACCCCCGCTGCCCGATCCTCCCTTCGATCCGGAGTTGGCGGCGAACTCCATCTACTCGCTCCGGTTCGCGGCGGACAACGCGATCGTGGCGCAGGTGCGGACGATCGCCGAGGTGCTCGGGCTGTCGGCACCCCGGGCGAATCGCGTGGCCCACGCACAGCTGCGCGGCTCGTCGGACCGGGTCGATCTTCTCCGCACCCTTGAGCCGCGTTCGCTCGAACGCGCGGTGGCCAACGTCGCGGCGAGCCGCGCACGGGGCGCCAGGACGCCGCTCTTCCCGATCAACGTGCTCGGCAAGGAGTTCGTCTTCGACGCGTCCATCGACGCGTATGTCGAGTACGGGGACGGAGGCCCGGAAAACGGGGTCCGGTTCGAATTGTACGTGGTGGACCTTTCGTCCGGCCTGCCCGCGCTTCCGCTGCGGCCGTTCGGGTTCGTGGACCTCATGGACGAGAGCGACGCGGTGTCCGCGCGGTTGCGGATGCGGGCTTTCGATACGAGCGGGGGCGGAGCCCGGCGCGTCGCCGATTACGTCGTGGACGGCGCCTTCGCCTCCGATGCGAACGGGGTGTCCGTAAGCCTGCTCGCCGAGGGGTTCGCGGAAGACCAGAACGGGCGCTTCGACTTCGAACTCGACGAGTTGCTGGAGTTCGATGACGCGGCCGGCATGACGTACGTCACGTCCACGCACCGCGTGCTCTCGGCGGAGGGGACGGAGGTGCGGCTACGGGTCGGGGGCGACCTGTCGGCGGATGGGTCGCACGCGGATCTCCTCTTCCGCATGGACATCGATGGCTCGGCCGGGCGGACCCTCGTCGACCTCGTCGTGGTGAACGGGGCGCAGGCGGGCGAGATCCGCCAGGCGGGGCGCGTGGAGGCGCTGGTGGAAGGCACCGTGGAAGCGCCCGTCTTCATCGATGCCGAAGGACGGGGATTCACCAACTCGGAACTCGCGGCGCTCGACGAGATCCTGTTCGGCATCGACGACGTGCTCGCGTTCGCCGGCGAGGCCTACGTCCCCCTCGCCGACGTCTTCGCCTATTGAGCTTCGCCTGTTTGGGGACAGAGGGGTCGTCAGGCGGCGGCGATCTCGTTGAGGGCGCGGCGGACGAGGACGGGGATCATGGCGCGGCGCCATTCCGGGTCGACCGTGATGTTGGAGAGCGGGTGACACTGGCGGAACGCCTGCTCGGCCACGGCCTCGATCACGCCGGGACCGAGGCGGTTCCCCATGGCGGCGTCCTCGACCTTGCCCACGTGGCGAGGGTATGCACCCATGGCGGAGACGACGAGGCGGAAGTCGGACACGCGGCCGTCGTCGTCGCGTCCGACGCGCACCGCCAGGTTCGCTAGCGGAAAATCGATCGCCGCGCGGGGCCGGAGTTTCTGAAACGCGACCCGCGTACCCGCGGGCGGCCGCGGAACCCGGATCGCGACGACGAGTTCGCTTCTCCCCATGGATCGGTTCCAGATCCCGTCCGACGTGAAGAACCGCCTTATCGGCACGTCGCGCGTCCCATCCGCGTCCGCGACCTCGAGGACCGCGTCGAGCACCGCGAGCACGGGCGGCGTATCCGCCGAGTGCGCCGCGACGCAGCGGGTGCCGCCCTTCACGACGTGGCAGACGTCGCCGTCCTTCTTCAGACAGTAGCCGAGCGCCTTCCGCCAGAATCTCGTCTGGTTGTAGTACGCGCATCGCGTGTCGAGACAGACGTTGCCGCCGATGGTGCCGACCCGCCGCAACTGCGGACCCGACACGAGTTCGGAGGCGCGGGCCAGGCTGGGGATCCGCGCGAGGATGTCCGGGTGGGTCGCGACCGAAGTCAGCGTCTCGGCCGCCCCGATGCGGATCTCCTCCGCGGTAGCGGCAATCCCCCGCATCTCCCGCACGCGGCTGAGGGCGACGAGGTGGCCGGGCGTGAACAGCCCGTGCTTCATGTTGGGGACGAGGTCGGTCCCGCCGGCGATGGGCATCGCGTCGTCGCCGTGGGCGGCGAGCAGCGACAGCGCATCGTCGAGCGCGCGCGGCATGTGGTATTCGTACGGATGAAGCCTGAGCATGTCCGGCAAACTAGTGTCGCGTCCCGGGCGCGACACTAACCTGTGGGCCGGATCGCGCTCGAACCCCGAAACCGGAGGAGAGGTTGGACCCCGATTCGCTGAGAGAATTCGCGGCGGAGCTGGCCGAGGCGTCGGGCCGGGCGATCACGGGCATGTTCCGCCATCCCGACCTGGCGGTGGAGTGCAAGACGGACGCGTCGCCCGTTACCGTGGCGGACCGCTACGCGGAGACGCTGCTCCGCGACCGGATTCTGGAGCGCTTTCCCGACCACGGCATCGTCGGGGAGGAGTTCGGCGCGCAGAACGACGACGCCGAGTACGTCTGGGTGCTGGATCCGATCGACGGGACGATCTCCTTCGTGGCGGGCGTCCCTCTGTTCGGGACGCTCATCGGGCTGCTGCGCGACGGGGAGCCGATTCTGGGCGTGATCCACCAGCCGATCACGCGCGAACTGGCCATCGGCACCCCGTCGGGGACGACCTTCAACGGGGAAGCGGTGAGGGTCCGCGAAGACCGTTCGCTGTCGGAGGCGATGCTCCTGACGACGGATCCGGGGGCGGTCGGCCGGCACCGGAACCTCGCGGGGTTCGAGGCGCTGTGGTCGAGAACGGCACTGTACCGGGGTTGGGGCGACTGCTACGGATACCTCATGGTCGCGACGGGGCGAGCCGACATCATGCTCGATCCGGTCATGCATCCGTGGGACATTGCGGCGCTGGTCCCGGTGATCCGCGGCGCGGGCGGCGTGATCACGACCTGGGAAGGGGACGATCCCATCGGCGGCGCGTCGACGGTGGCAGCCGCGCCGGCGCTCCACGGCGAAGTGATGGAGATCCTGAACGGAACCGGAACGTCATGACGGAAACGAAACGCTACCCGGCGGCGATGGCCGCGCTTGTGGCCGGCCTCGCGGCGTGCGGCGGGCCGGGGTCGATCGTGGTCGACAACGGGAACATCATCGACGGCACGGGGGCCGTGTGGCCGACCGGGCGCCTCGTCGTGGTCGACGGCCTGGTGACGTGCGTGGGCGCGCCGGTCGACTGCGCCGAGCCGGGGGGCGTGGAGGTGCTCGACGCCGATGGCTTCTGGGTCGTGCCGGGGCTGATCGACGTGAGGGAGGCCGCGGAGGTTCCGAGCAACGAGCAGGCCGCCTACCTGGCTTTTTTGCTCGGCGTCACGACGGCGGCCGTCCCGGAGATTCCGGAGGGGCCCGAGGGGGAGCCGCTGCCGCCGGCGGGTAGCGATGACGCGCGCATCCCCGCGCCGCGGCCGGCGATGCCCGTCGAGGAGCCGCCGTACCCGCTCGGCCTCTTCGGCCAAGCGCTCGCCGCTACGGTGCCGCCCGACGCGGGCGGGCCACCTGGCCGCGAGCCGCGAGATCTCCAGGTCGTCGCGCGGTCGCGGGCGACGCTCGCCGACCGCGAGGCGCTGCTGGATTCCGCCCGCGCGATGGGGGCCCGGGGCGCCGCGTTCGCGCCACGCCTCCTGGAGCAGGAGCGCTGGGCGGCGCCCTACAGACTCCCGCACGGGATGAACCGCCTCGTCGAATATGCGATGGTCACGGAGCGCATTCAGGACCGGCTCCTTCCCGACCGGACGCCCGCCGAGGCCGAACGGCTGGCTGCGGCGCTGGAGGTGCTCCACGAGTTCGTGCGGGAGTTCCACGCGGCCGGAGGATCCGTCTCTACGGCCACGAACGGCGCGCTCGCGCCGGGGCTGGCGCTGCACGAGGAGATGGACGCGCTCGTCGCCGCCGGGTTGACGGCGGAGGACGCCCTCTACGCCGCCCCGCGCGCGGCGGCCCGCCACTTGGGACTCGAAGATTCGCGGGGTACGCTGGAGCCGGGCAAGCTCGGGGACTTTCTCATTCTCGAGAGCGATCCGCGCCTGGACATTTCGCTCACGCAAACCGTTTCCCGCGTGGGCAAGGGCGGGGTCCTGTACGATCCGCCCACGCTGTTCGACGCCCTGCTCGACAACCCCGGAAACCGGGTTTCGGACAATCCCGTGCGGCTCCTCATCGGCGGCGCCGCGCTCCTCCTCACGCTGCTCCTCTTCGCGCGCGGCGTGCGGAGTCACCGCCGTTCGCTGGGTCCCCGCATCGTCCCCTGACGGGTAGCGGAGCCGTCTGGAGGACCGCCGGGCGGACGAGCTACCAGAACGGTTCCGTCGCGGCGAAGGCCCGCCAGGATTCGATGAGGCCGGGCTCCGCCTCGCGCGCCCACCGGCCGTACCAGTCGCCGACCCGCGATGCTCCCGCGGCCGCGAGTGGATCGGCCGCGGCCAATTCTTGCGAGATCAGCCGGGCGACCGACGCGTCGTTCAGGCGGCCGAGGTCGTCCTGCAGCGCCGACAGACGTCGGAGGTACGGGTCCACCGCCGGGCCGGGGAAGAGGGTCCGCGAGTAGTCGCACGCGTAGCGGAGCTTCTTGAGCGCGATCCTGACCCGGTGGCGCTCCGGCTCCGTGAGGCGATCGAACCCGCTCCCCGCCTTCATCAGGCTCCGGTATCTCCCGTTCAGCCTGCGCTTCGCGGTCTTCGGGAGGGGCCCGTCCGCGTCCCACACGACGAGTCCGCCGCCGTGCGCCACCCGCAGCAGGTCCAGGACGAACCGGTTGAAGCGCCGGCCCCGGATCAACTTCCGGGCCGACGCAAGGGCCGCTTCCCGGCGGCCTTCGGCGGCCTCGCGAAGCCGGAGCAGCGCGGAGACGCGCGGATTCGCCTCGATCACGGGAGGCAACGTCTCGAGCACGAAGACGTCGAGGTCGCGCGCCGGGCCCAGCCGCTTGAGCGCCCGCCGGGCCTCGCGGTTCAGGGCGGCGGCACGGGATCCGAGATGGGGTTTCAAGAAGCGAAGCGCAGAGCGTAGCCGCCGCAGGGAGACGCGCAGTTGGTGGATGCCTTCGGGATCGCCGGTCTCCAGCACCGGAGCGAGATTCCCCGTCACGTGGATGGACGCGGCGCGGACGACCTTTGCGAGCGCCCCATCGATCGAATCGGCCGGAGACAGCTTCACCCGGGTCGCCCGGACGGCGGGCGGCGACGTGCCGAGAAGCAGATCCGTGCCCTGCGCGGCCTTGGAGCGCGTCCCGATCCTTAGGCGACGCTTCTCGAGGAGAGCGCGCGCACCCGCCAGCATGTCCCCCACCCGCCCGCTCAGCAGTTCCAACTCCAGTTCGGCTATCCGCGCCTCGCGTTCGCCCGCCGAGATCCGCCCCGTGTCCAGCGACACCTCCACCCGGGCGTCGCCCGTCCGGACCTCCTTCTTCGTGCGCTCGATGTCCGTCAGGAAGGTGGGGCGCAGCGCGCCGGCATCCGCGATCCCGAGGTCGTTGACGGGAGCGTCGGGAGGGAGTCGAAGGGCCCGCGGCGTCTCATCCTCGCGGGTCGCGAGCGGAAGGCGCGACGTCCACTCGCCGCGGGTCAGCCCGTCCCCCTCATCCCTCTTCAGCGTGAGTTCCCGGAAGCCGCTTCCGCTCCGGATTCTGATGGCGAAACCGCGACGCCGGAGATGGCCCTCCGGCGTGTCGTAGTAGACCGTCAGCAGTCGTTCGCGCGTCGGCCGGGGTCCGCCCAAGTCGTCGAACGCCGCGGACAGCTCGGCCGCGCTTCCCGCCAGCTTGACTTCGACCTCGACCGTCGCCCGCACCCTGGAACCCCTTGTCGTGTCCCTATGCCACCGCAGCGCAGGCCTCTTCGAGAAGGGCCGCCACGCGGTCGAGCGCTTCGTCGAGTTCCGCGGCCGGGGTTCCGAAGCCGATCCGCAGGTAGTGGTCCATCCCGAAGTGGTCGCCGGGGACGACGAGGACACCCCTCTCCGCCCGCAGCCGTTCCGCCAGCTCCGTCGAGTTGATGTCGAGACCGTAGCGCACGTAGCAGATCGCGCCGGCATCCGGGGCCCGGTACGAGAACAGGTCGGCACGGGCGTCGAGCCAGCGGGTGACGCGGGAGAGGTTGACGCGGATGATCCCCCGGGTCCTTTCGAGTACGCGGGGGCGCACATCGGCGCTCAGCACGCGGCGCGCCGCGACGTCGGAGAGCGTGGCCGGCGTGATCGTCGTGTAGTCCTTCCGGCCCCAGAACTCCTCGTGCATGTGCGCCGGCGCCGTGATCCAGCCGAGCCGGAGCCCCGGAAGCGCGTAGGCCTTCGAGAGCGAGCCCGTCACGATCACCCGGTCGTAGCGGTCCCAGAAGCTCGGCGTCTCCGGGCCCTCGACCTCCGCCCCGACGTAGACCTCGTCCGCCAGAATCCAGGCCCCGACCGCCTCGGCGGCGCCGACGATTTCGTCCATCGCCGACGCCGTGAGGACCGCTCCCGTCGGGTTGTTCGGATTCGTGACGATGACGAGGCGCGTCCCCGGCGTGATGACGTCCGCGGCGCTGCCCGGCGCAGGCTGCCAACCACGCTCTTCATCGAGCTTCCACGAGACCACGTCCGCACCCAGTCCTCGCGCCAGCCCGGGCGTCTGGCCGTAGGTCGGTTCCAGAGCCACGACCCGGTCCCCGGCCGACACCAGACTCCAGAGCACGACATAGTTCGCTTCGGCCCCGCCGGTCGTGACGATGATGTTCTCGGGAACGGCCCCCTCGTACAGGTCCGCGATCACGGCCTTGAGTGGGTCGGAACCATCGCTCTGTCCGTACTCCAGGCGGACGCCGCCCGGGTCCAGGTCGATGAGTTCCAGCAGTTCCGACAGCGTCAGCGGGTGCACGCCGCTCTCGGAGAGGTTGTAGTCCACGCGGTGCTCGAACGTCGACTGCCACCGCTCCATCAGGAATGGGGGAACCCGCATTTCGACTCCTGCGGTTTGATCGGGGCGTACTCGTTGAATCACGACTTCCGGAGGATACCGAAATGACGGGGAGACAGGAACAGGCGGCGGCCGAAGGGCGCTGACGTAACAGTCTGGTCACGACGCTTGCACCGTGGCGAAATCGGCCTAGGGTTGGCGCTGAACGCACCGTGCGCGACACCTCGGTGTGACCCGGTTCCGGACGTCCGCAGCCCCAGCCAGGCGTTGATCCATTGTTCGAAACGATTGCTCTGCTTTTGATCCTCGGGCTCGCCACCTTCGACCTCTGGGTCGGGGTCGCGAACGATGCGGTGAACTTCCTGAACTCGGCGTTCGGGTCCAGGGTGGCACGGCGGCGCCTCATCATGATCATCGCCACGATCGGGATCCTCCTCGGCGCGTTCACCTCCAGCGGCCTCATGGAAGTGGCGCGGCGCGGCGTGTTCGACCCCAGCTTCTTCACCGACGTGGACGGGACGATCATCCTGACCTCGATCCTCGCGCTCTACCTCGGCGTCATGGCGGCGGACGTCCTTCTCCTGGACCTGTTCAACACCTTCGGGCTGCCGACGAGCACGACGGTGTCGATCGTGTCGGAACTCGTGGGCGCCTCGATCGCGGTCGCCCTCTGGACCACGGCGGGCGGCTTCCGCGAGGCACTGGCAGTCATCAACACCGGGCCCGTGCTCGGCATCTACACCGCCATCTTCCTCTCCGTGATCACCGCCTTCGTGAGTGCGGCCGGGATCATGTGGCTGGTCCGGATCCTGTACGGATTCGATCTGAAGGAGAGCTTTCCGCGCTGGGGCTGGCTCTGGACCGGCGTCTCGTTCTCGGCGATGGCCTATTTCGTGCTGTTCAAGGGCCTGCAGGGCGCCGCGCTTCTCGGCGAGGGGACGATGACGATGCTGCGCGAGCAGATCTTCCTGATCCTCGCCGGCGTATTCGTCCTTTCGAGCGCGTTTGCGCTCGCGCTGCGGCGGCGGCCCAGGACGGTGGTCGGCGTCATCGTCCTCACCGGCACGGGCGCGCTGTCCATGGCGTTCGCCGGAAACGACCTCGTCAACTTCATCGGTCCGTCGGTCGCGGCCTTCCAGGCGGTGCTCGTGGAAGGCGTCGACCTTTCCGGGCGGGTGCCGACGCCGCCGTGGGCGCTGCTGGCGGCGGGCATTATCATGGCCGTGGCGCTCATCCGGTCCCGGAAGGCGCGTCGGGTGACGGACACCGAGATCCGGCTGGCCGCCCAGAGCCACACGCCGCAGCGCTTCCGCGACAGCAAGCTGGGTACGTCGATCGCGACGTGGGGGTACTCCGGCTTCCTCTTCGCCAAGCGCCTCACGCCGCGCAGGATCCGGGAGCATATCGAGGTGCAGACCGCACCGCCCCCGCCGGATCCCCAGGATCCTCCGTACGACCTGCTGCGCGCCAGCGTGAATCTGACCGTCGCGGCGCTGCTCATCTCCATCGGCACCGCGAACAGGCTGCCCCTGTCGACCACCTACATCACGTTCATGGCCGCGATGGGCGCCTCCTTCGGGGACCGGACGTGGACGACCATCGACGGCGGCCAGCGCGTGACGGGCATCATGGTGGTGCTCGGCGGCTGGCTCCTCACGGGCCTTATCGCCGCTTCGGTCGCCTTCATGATGGCCTCGCTGATCGTCCTCACGGGGGCGGCCGGCCTGCCGATCGTCGCTGTGCTGGTCGCTGTCGGCATGTGGCGGCTCGGCAGGGTCCACCGGCCCGAGCCGGAGCACGGCTGATTCCCGGCCCGCCCGGCGCGTCGCCTCGAAACGCGCCGGGCCGGGTCGAGCAGGTCAGCCCATGCGGGCGTCGAGCGTCAACTCGTCCTGGTCCATCGTGCCCCACAGGACCATGGCGCCGGCGAGAACGATGATCGAGGGATAGAAGAGGACCTGCGATCCCTCGAGGACCCAGCCCCACGGATCGAGGATCGACCGCCACACGGCGAGCGCCGTGATGAGGAGGACGACGAACGCCGCCGGGTAGGCCCACTTCCTCAACAGGCCCAGCACCACGAACAGGCCGAGGGCGATCTCCAGACCGCCGAAGACGTTCTGGACGACCGCCTGCGACCCGATCCCGAGATAGAAGCTCTCGGCCACGCGCTGGCCGTGCTCCACGTTCACGAACTTGTCGAGCCCCCACATCACCAGCAGCCACCCCGTGCTCACTCTCAGCAGCAGCAGACCCCAGCGTTTCATGTCGGCCTCCGTTCCGATGTGCGGGACGTTCCTCCTTCCTTCAAGAGTGGTCCGCCGCAAACAGGGGCGTCAATCGCGGGCGTCCATCACGGGCGTCCATCGCAGGCGTCCATCGCAGGCGTCCATCGCGGCGGGCACGACGGGTGTTTTGACGCAGAGGCCGGGCGGCTAATTTTCCCGCCGCAGTGCAGAAAGCTCGAGTTCAGGGGATCGGGACGAATGAGGGTCGGTTCAAGAGGCAGGACAGCTGGAGGGGAACGCGGCCGCGCCAGGCGCGCCTGGCCGGTGGTCGCGGGCGTGTGCGCCGCGGTCGCGGGATCGCTCCTCCCGGCCCCGGGCGCGGCGCAGCTTCCGCGGCAGGGGGCGCTCGACCTCGAGAAGGGGGACATCGCCGTCGCCCTCGACCGCACCGCCTACCTCGCCGGCGAGGCCGCCGACCTGGCGGTGCGCCTCACGATCGAGGACGGCTGGCACACGAACAGCTACGAACCGACCTTCGACTACCTGATCGCGACGGAGATCGACATCGAAGCGCCGCCCGACTGGCCGGCACCGGAGACGCCTCGCTATCCCCCGGGCGAGATGAAGCGCTTCGACTTCGCGCCCACCGCCATCTCCGTGTACGAGGGAGAGATCTTCATCCGGGCCGCGCTGCCGACGCCGGCGGGAGCGGCCACCGGCACCTACCCCATCCGGACGAACGTCACCTACCAGGCGTGCGACGACAAAATGTGCCTCGCACCGGTGACGACGCCGGCCACGGTGGGGCTGACGATCGCGGCCGGAGGCGAAGTCGCGAACCTTGAGTTCTTCGCCGCGGCGGAAACCGGGACGGGCGGCGGCGGATCGCAGGTCGCGGGCGCCGGACGGGGCTTCCTCTGGTTCGTCCTATTGGGCTTCCTGGGCGGGCTGATCCTGAACGCGATGCCGTGTGTGCTGCCCGTGCTGTCGCTGAAGGTGTTCGGGCTGATGAAGAGCGCGGAGGGGGGCCGGCGCGCGCTCACGACCGGGAGCCTCGCCACGGCGGCGGGGATCATCCTCTCCTTCCTCCTGCTGGCGGGGGCGGCGATCGGGGCGCGCGCGGCCGGCGTCGCGGTGGGCTGGGGCATCCAGTTCCAGGAACCGCTGTTCGTCGGAGCGCTCGCGGTCGTGATCCTTCTCTTCACGCTCAACATGTGGGGCCTGTTCGAGATCCACCTCCCGGGGACGCTGGCGAAGGTGGGCTCGTCGGGTCCGTCCGAGGGGCTCGCAGGGCACCTGGTGACCGGCTTCTTCGCCACGCTGATGGCGACGCCCTGCTCCGCCCCCTTCCTGGGGACGGCGCTCGGCTTCGCGCTCACGCAGGATTCGATCACGACGGCGGCGATGTTCGGCGCGATCGGCACCGGGATGGCCTCTCCGTACCTGCTCCTGGCGGCGTTCCCGGCGGCGGGGCGCGTGCTGCCGCGGCCGGGGCCGTGGATGGCGACCTTCCGCGTGGTGATGGGGTTCCTGCTCGCGGCGACGCTCGTGTGGCTCCTCTTCGTCATGTCGGGCCTGGTGTCGGCGCCGCGCGTGGCCTTCTTCGAGATCGGACTGCTGGCCGTGGCCCTCGCGATCTGGCTCGCCAGCCGGGCGCAGCGCGGTCGGCCGGCGCGCCGGCTGGCCGGGGTCGCCGCGGCGGCGCTCACGGTCGTGGCCGTCTCCACGGTGGCTGCGGGGCGGTCCGAAGCGGGGCCCTCCACGATCGGCGTCGCGCCGGAGGACCGCCTCATCGCCTGGCAGCCCTTCGACCGCGAGCGGGCGGAAGAACTCGCGGCCCGGGGCACCTACGTGTTCGTCGACGTGACGGCGGACTGGTGCTTCACCTGCAAGGTCAACGAGACGCTCTTCCTGGAGACCGAGGAAGTAGCCGGGGCGTTCGAGCAGCACGGCGTCATCGCCATGCGGGCGGACTGGACCCGGCGCGACGATTCGATCGGCCGCTACCTGGCCGACTTCGGCCGCTACGGCATCCCCTTCTACGTGCTCTACCGGCCGGGCGGTGAGCCGCACGTGTTCTCGGAACTGATCTCGAAGTCCGCGATCATCAACCTGCTCGGGGACTAGCGGCCCGCAGCCAGCCGGTCGAGGAACGGTCCCACCTCCAGAAGCACGATGTCGTCGCGCTGCCGGAGTTCGCGGAGGAACGGGCCCTTGTGTCCCGCGCCGTAGGTGAGGAGGAAACGGACGCCCTTGCCGCGATGCCGGTTCAGCCCGTCCTCGATGTACGCCCAGTGCGAGGCGTTGATCGCGTCCCACCCTCCGGGACCCAGATCCGCGTCGAACAGGCGGGCGTACGTCCGCATGCGGATGTCGTAGGCTTCGTCGTAGGCATCGGTGTGGATCCAGCGCGGGTCGTCCGCCGCGCCCGTGGCGAGCGCCTCGGCTGAAGCCTCCGCGGCGGCCCGGTATTCCGCCCAGCCCTCGGCCCGGTCCGGGTCCCGCGAATAGGCGTCGAGATACGCGGCCCGGAAGTCCGACATCGGCTCGGTCCACCCCGCCGTCGGAATGACTTCGAAGTCCAGTTCGCGGGAGAGGGGGAAGAGCCCCTCCATGTACTCGGGGAAGCGGCGGACCCGCGGCTCCTCGACCGTCCCGGTGGCTTCGAACTCGGCCCACGCGCGGTCCCAGCGGTTGGGCGGGATCTCGGTCAGCCAGTAGTCCGGATCGATCTCCCGCACCAGGTCTCTCACGACTTCCAGACTGAACGTCTCGCTGGTCTCGTGGCCCGAGTGGATCATCCCGAGCACGACGACCTCGTTGAGCACCGCCTCCTCCCCGGACGGAGCGGGCGATCTCTCCGCGGCCGACCCCACCACGGGCGACCCCATGGTCGGCGCGAGTTCGACCAGCGTGCCCGAGATCTCGTTCGCCACGAACACGCGCTCGCCGTCCGGGTGCGCCCGGAGGACGATGGGCTGCTCGCCGACTTCCAGCCGCTGCACGACGGCGCGGGATTCGAGGTCGATGACGGAGACGGTGTTCCCGCCCGCGTTGTTGACCAGGGCGTGGCGACCGTCCGCGGGCACCGCGACCGAGAACGGCCGGGGGCCGAGGCCCTCCGAGACGCGGCCCGTGACCGCGAAGGACGCGGTGTTGATGAAGGCCACCTCGTCCGACCCGCCGCAGGCGACGATGTACGTGACCTGATCGGGCGTGAGCGCGCCCCCCGGCGGGCCGGGACAGGCTTCGACCGTGGCGTCCAGTTCACCGTTCAGGAGGTCGATGACGGAGACCGACCCCGCGTCCAGGTTGGGAACGAAGGCGTAGGAGCCGTCCCACATCACGTCCGCGGGATAGGGGCGATCGCCGGTGGCGTGGAACCCCCGCGGCGTGCCCTCGCGGGTGTCCACCGTCCACAGCCGGTCCGAGAACTCGGTCGTGATCCAGGTCTCTCCGCGCACGGTCCCGGGCGTGAATAGCGACGGCCCGGCTCCGACGTCCCACACGGCGCCGGGGACGATCCGGCCCTCATCGTCGAGCCGGATGAGCGTCGAGTCCCGGAACTGGCTCACCAGCCAGCCGCCTTCGACGCGCACGAGGTCGAGCGGCGCCTCCCCGGCCTCCCACCGCGCCACGACGGCGGACTCGGAGAGATCCACGACCGCGATCCCGCCTTCGCCGCTCAAGGCGACCCAGGCCGTGTCTCCGTCCGGGCTGAACCGGATGCCGTGCGGGGCCGCTCCCACATCGATCGTCGCGCCGACCCGGAAGGGCCCGTCGGTGTCGTCGGGCTCCCGCGGCGATTCGCCGCAGGCGGCTGCCGCCAGCGCCAGCGGGACGACCGCGGCGAGCGTCCTGACGCGCATCAGCCCCCGGCCTGCTGGAGGTCCGCGGCGACTTCCTCGGCGGCGCGCCAGATGCGGAGCGTGTTTCCGCCCCAGAGTTGCCGGATCTCGTCCTCGGAATAGCCGCGGCGCACGAGTTCGATCGTGACGTTGAGCGTTTCCGAGGCATCGCTCCACCCCTCGATCCCGCCGCCGCCGTCGAAGTCCGAACTGATCCCGACGTAATCGATGCCGATCAGGTTGACCGCATGGTCGATATGGTCGACGAAGTCCGCCACGTTCACGGCCGGATACCGCGACCGGATCTCGGCCATCCCTTCGCGGAAGGCGACGCGCTGTTCGTCCGTCATCTGGGAGAAGCTCGTGAAGCCGATCGACTCCCGGAGCGCGGTGACCTCCGCCTGCTGCTCCTCAGGAGGCGACTTCACGAAGGCCCCCAGGGCCACGGCCTGGATCACCCCGCCGTTCTCGCGCAGGGCATACAACTGCTCGTCGTCCATGTTGCGGGGATGGGCGTTCACCGCGTGGGCGCCGGAGTGCGACGCGATGACCGGAGCCTCGGAGAGCTCCATCGCCTCGAGGCTGGCCGCCTTCGAAATGTGGGAAACGTCGACCATGATCCCGAGCCGGTTCATCTCGGCGATCACCTCCTCGCCGAAGTCGCTGATGCCCCCGTTCTCCTCCGGGGTGTCGCCGAACGCGAAGTTGGGTTGCGCCGAGTCGGCGATGTCGTTGTTGCCGTTGTGCGCCAGGGTGATGTAGCGGGCGCCGAGTTCGTGGTACCGCTCGAGGAGGGAGAGATCCGTCCCGATCACGTATCCGTTCTCGATCCCGATCGCGGCGACGAGCCGGCCCTCGGCGTGGATCCGCTCCGCGTCGTCGGCGGTGTGGGCGAGCCCGATCTGGTCCGGGTACATCTCGTTCGCCATGCGGTGGATCGCCTCGAACTTCATGATCGCGCCCTGTTTCGCCGCCTCGTAGTTCTCCGGCGTGCGCTCGGTCTGTCCCACGTAGACGATGAAGAAGCCTACGTCGAGCCCGCCCGCCCGCATCTTCTCGAGATTCACCTGGCGGTCCGCGTTGAGCGGATCCACCTCCGGGGTGGCGAAGTTGTAAGGGATGTCGTCGTGCGTGTCGACCGTGAGCACGCGCTCGTGGATCTCGCGCGCACGCTGTTCGAGTTCGGCCTCGTCCATGGAAGGCTCCTCGCCCGCCGCGGCTCCCGCATCGTCCGCCGGTTCTCCGCAACCGAGAAAAGGGGCGAGGAAAAGGGAGAGAGCGGGCAGGAGGGCTTGGTGCGAGCGTACGATTTGTCTCATCTTTGACTCCCGGGTCGGTCCGAACCGCTGTGGGCAAGCTCGTCCGCACCCCGGCCCGATGCAACGAGGAATGGCAGCCCGTGCCAAGGCCGCGCGGGATCTCCCGAGACCTGGAGGACGGACGAACGTCATGTACGCATGGAAGGCGCCCCGACGCCTTTGCATGACGCTGGCATCGCTGGCGGCGCTCGGGTGCGGGGACGCGACGGGTCCCGAGCCGCCCGCGTCGGGCGAGATCGTCTTCACCGCGATCCGCGAGAGGTTCATGCGCATCTGGGTGGCGAACGCGGATGGGACGGGGCAGCGGCCCCTCACGCCGGAAGGGGAGACGAGCCTCGAGCCCAGCTGGACGCCGGACGGCTCGCGTATCGTGTTCACGAGCTGGCTCGACGGAAACCCCGACATCTTCGTAATGGACGCGGACGGCTCGGACTGGAGGCCGGTGACGCGGGACACGGCATATGACCGGTCCGGGCGCCTGTCCCCGGACGGGAAGCGCGTGGTCTTCGTCTCCGAGCGCACGGGGGATCCGGACATCTGGGTGATCGACGTGGACGGATCGAATCCGGTCAACCTCACGCAGAGCCCGTCGTCCTTCGACGTGGACCCGGACTGGTCGCCCGACGGCGCGCGGATCGTGTTTGCCTCGGACCGGGACGGAGGCCGGCAGTTCTCGCTGTGGACGATGGGGGCCGATGGGACGGGGCTCGTGCGGCTCCCTGCCGAGGGCGGCGCGCGGTCCCCCTCCTGGTCGCCGGATGGATCGCGGATCGTGTTCACGTCCTACCGGGACATCGGCGACGCCGAGATCTACGTGATGCGGGCGGATGGCAGCGGCCAGACCAACCTCTCGGGACGCGCCGGGGTGGACGAACTGCCGCGCTGGTCGCCGGACGGGGAATACGTGCTGTTCTCGACCAAGCGCGACGGGAACTCCGAGATTTACGCGATGGGCGCGGACGGATCGGAGCCGGTGAACATCACGCGCCACCCGCGCTGGGATGCCATGGCCGCATGGAAGCCGTAGTGTGCGTGCGGCGCCCGGTTCGGGCCCGCCGTCAACCCTCAGAGGGATCAGCCAGGGGGATCAGCCGAATGAAGCGCATGCGCGACGTTGCCACGACTCTCGTCCTCGCCCTCCTCCCCGTGACCGCCGCCGCCTGCGGCACGGCGGACGCGGAGAGCCTGAGGAACTCGTCAAGTCAGGAGGCCGCGATGAATGCTCCGGGTTCCATGGCGGGGCGATCCACCGCCTACGCTCCGAACGGGATGGTCGCGACGAGCCAGCCCATGGCGTCGAGCGTCGCGCTCGGCGTGCTGCGCGACGGCGGCAACGCCTTCGACGCGGCGATCGCGGCCTCATCCGTGCTCTCGCTCGTCGAACCGCACATGACGGGGCTGGGCGGCGATCTGTTCGCGCTCTTCTGGTCCGCGGACGAGGGTCGTCTCGTCGGCCTGGACGCGACCGGCCGCGCCGGGACGCACATGACGCCGGAACGGATCCGGGCGGACGGCTACGACCGCGTGCCGGGCTCGGGGCCGGGGGCGGTGACCGTGCCCGGGGCGATCGCGGGCTGGGGCGCTCTCAACGAGAAGTACGGGAGCCGCCCGCTCGCCGAACTCGTGGCGCCGGCCATCGCGCTGGCCGAGGAGGGCTTCCCCGTCACGCCGATCATCGCGGGGCAGTGGCAGGGACAGTTGCGCAAGCTGCAGGCGGATCCCGGAGCCGCGGCGACCTACCTCATCGACGGTGAGCGGGCGCCGGAAGCGGGCGACTGGTTCCGGAACCCCGATTTCGCGCGCACCCTGCGCACGATCGCGGCGGAAGGCCCGGCCGCGATGTACGGAGGCAAGCTGGGCACGCGGGTGGCCGAAGGACTCGCCGAACTCGGCGGCTACCTGACGCCGGAGGACATGGCGGCGATGGAGGTGCGCTGGGTCGAGCCGCTGTCGATGGACTACAAGGGGTGGACGATCTGGGAACTGCCGCCCGCCGGCCAGGGCGTGGCCGCCCTGCAGATGCTGGGGATGCTCGAGCCGTTCGACCTGGCGGGCATGGGCCATAACTCGCCCGAGTACCTCCACCACCTGATCGAGGCCAAGAAGGTGGCGTTCGCGGACCTGGCCCGGCACGTCGGGGACGCCGATCACATGGAGATCGACCCGAAGCAACTCCTCGACCCGGACTACCTGGCGTCGCGGCGGGCGCTCATCAACCCGGCCGTGGCCGCCGAGCGGGTCGAGCCCGGCGAGTTCGCGACCGCCACCGAGACGATCTACCTGTCGGTCGCCGACCAGTACGGGAACATGGTCTCCTTCATCCACTCCATCTACGGCTCGTTCGGCTCGGGCGTCGTCGTCCCCGGGACGGGTTTCGTGCTGCAGAACCGGGGCGCCGGCTTCACGCTCGAGGAGGGGCACCCGAACCAGGTCGCGCCGGGCAAGCGGCCCTTCCACACGCTGATCCCCGGCTTCGTGACGCGGGGCGGCGAGCCGCTGATGGCGTTCGGCGTCATGGGCGGGTCGATGCAGCCGCAGGGGCACACGCAGGTCGTCCTCAACATGATCGAGTTCGGAATGGACCCGCAGCAGGCGATCGACGCGGCCCGCTTCCGCCACATGGGCGGGCTCCGGGTCGCGGTCGAGCGGCTGACCGACGGACTCGAAGCCGGCATGAGCGCGTTCGGCCACGAACTCGTGGACTGGGAGAGCGCCTCGTTCGGCGGCGGTCAGCTCGTCATGAAGCTCGATCGCGGCTGGGCCGGCGCGTCGGACCCCCGCAAGGACGGCCTCGCCATCGGCCACTGACGACCGACGGCGAGGCCCCGGCGGCGTTGGGCTAGGCTAGCTGCCGGGGAGGCGGCGGCCGGGGGTCCAGGGAGCGCCGGCCGCTTCGAGCGCAATTTCGGCGTTGGCGAAGGCGCCGTCCATGAAGTTCCGGAACTCCGACATCCATGCGCCGAAGTCCGTCTCGGCGATCTCCAGGTTGCGGCGGTGCGTCGCCGTTGGCGTCTGGCGCGTGTCCCAGTGGCCGCCGATCACCCGTCCCACGCGGTTCGAGATCGAGGGAACGGTGGACTCGTTGAGGCGCTGCCGGGCCGGGTCGCCGAAGAGACGGATCGAGAAGTCCTGGAGGCCCGCGCCGAGCGCATCGAGGTCGCCGAACAGTTCGAGCGGGGCGTCCGGCGCCTCGAGGAGCGCGGCCCGCATGTGGCGCAGCCGGTCGCGGGCGCGGCCGACCTCCTCGCCCGCCGAGGCGATGCGGCGCCTCAACTCGGACGCCTCGTTCTGGAAGGCGACGACGGCCCCGAAGTCCGTGCCCGGCTCGGCCGTGGGCAGCGCCTTCACCTCGAACGTCTGCGCCTGTCCGACTTCCCGCGCGCCTTCGGCCGTGACCACGACGAGTTGCGCGGAGTATTCGCCCGGGGCGACGAGGGGACCCTGGGGCGGTCCCACCCACGGCGGCGTGAAGCCGGGGACCGTGAGGTCGATCGGATCGGGCGCCGGGGACCGCAGATCCCAGCTCACGCGGTGGAGCCCCCTGTCGGCGGGGCCGGTGACCCAGCGCACGGTTCGGCCGTCCCCGTCGGCGATCGCGACCAGCGCCCGGGGGCCGCTCTCCGTCGCCTCCTCGTTCAGCACGTCGTAGCCGGGGAACGACACATCTCCCCCGGCCGCTCGCACGTCCCCTTCGGCGGCGCGGCGCGCCTCCGCCATCGTCGTCGGTGTCTCCGGCAGGTAATAGGAGATCACGGCCCCGAAGTCCGGGTTCGGCGCCGTGTAGTCGTCCGACCCCAGCGTCGGCTTGCCGCGCGCCTGCATGGGGACCGAGGGGATGTACCACCAGGCGTCGCGAACGGGGAACAGCGCCCCACCGTCCGCGGCGGCCATCGCGGTGTTCTCCCCGCCGGCCAGTTCGCGCAGCGGCGTGTAGTCGTCCAGCACGTAGAAGCCGCGGCCGAAGGTCGACCCGACCACGTCGTTGTCGCGCCGCTGGACCTCCAGGTCACGGTGCGGGATCGTGGGCCCGGGGAGCATGTGCCAGTTCTCGCCGCCGTTCACGCTCGCGTACATCCCGAACTCGGCTCCGAGGAAGAGGAGGTTCGGGTTCAGGTGGTCCTGCTCGATCGCCCACAGGATCGTGCCGTTCGGCAGATCTCCGGAAATCGAGCGCCACGTGCGGCCTCCGTCGTTGCTCTCGAACACGAGCGGCCGGAAGTCGCCCTCCTTGTGGTTGTCCGCCACGGCGAAGACCGTCGCCGCGTCGAACTGGGACGCCTCCACGTCGTTGATGAACGTCCGCTCGGGCACGCCGGGGAGAGCGCCAGCGAGCCGCCAGTTGGCGCCGCCGTCCTCCGTCGCGTGGATGAGGCCGTCGTCGCTCCCGGTGTAGATCACACCCGCCGTCACCGGCGACTCGGAGATACCGGTGAGGGTCGCGTACTTCGACATGGCGCCGTTGTCGATCAGGTCGTCGACGCTCCACACGCGGCCCATGAACTCCAGTTCGTAGCGGTTCACGTCCGTCGTCAGATCGCCGCTGATCGCCGTCCACGAGTTGCCCCGGTCGTCGCTCGCCCACACGCGCTGCGAGCCGTGGTAGATGCGGTCGGGGTTGTGGGGGCTGATGAGGACCGGCGCGTCCCAGTTCCAGCGTTCGGGCGGGTCGCCGGGCGCGGGCTGCGCCTGGATGTCGAGCGCTTCCTCGCTCCCCCGGTCGTAGCGGTAGAGGTTCCCCTGCTGCGTCTGCAGGTAGAGGATGTCCGGGTCCCGCGGGTCGATCTGGACCGCGTACCCGTCCGCCCCCATGGGCACGTACCAGTCCCGGTTCCGCACGCCCTCGATGTTCGTGGTGCGGGCGGGACCCCACAGGGTGCCGAGGTCCTGCGCGCCGCCGAGCACGTTGTAGAACGGTTCCGCGTTGTCGAGCGTCAGCTTGTAGAACTGCGAGATGGGCATGTTCGGGAAGTGCCGGAACGTACGCCCGTCGTCGAAGCTCTCGTACAGCCCGGCGTCCGTGCCGACGATCAGGTGCAGCGGGTCCTCCGGGTCGATCCACAGGGCGTGGTTGTCGCTGTGCTTGTCGCGCGCCGTCTCGAGGTTGCCGAAGGTCGCGCCCCCGTCCCGGGTGACCTGGATGAAGACGTCCATCTGGTACACGACGTCCGCGTCGTGCGGCGAGGCCTCGATCTCCTGGTAGTAGTGGGGACCGGTGCCGCCGGAGATGTAGGAGTTCCGCCGCTCCCAGCTCTCCCCCTTGTCGAGGGACCGGTAGAAGCCGCGCTCCTCGTCGTTCGCCTCCATCGTCGCGTACGCGACCTCGGGGTTCGCGGGCGTCACGGCGAGCCCGATCTTTCCCACATCGCCGCTCGGGAGTCCGGCCGTGATCCGGCGCCAGTTCTCGCCGCCGTCGGTGGACTTGTAGATGCCGGAGTTGGGTCCGCCGGCGAGGTGTCCCCAGATCTTGCGGCGCCGCTCGTACGCGGCCGCGTAGACCATGTCGGGATTGCCGGGCGCGAACTCGATGTCGGTGACGCCCGTGTTCTCGTCGATCTCCAGCACGAGCCGCCAGGAGTCGCCGCCGTCGGTGGACTTGTACACGCCGCGGTCGCCACCCGGAGCCCAGAGGGATCCCTCGGCCGCGACCAGGATCACGTCGCTGTCGCGCGGGTCGATGAGGATCTTCCCGATGTGCTCCGAGTCCCGAAGGCCGACGTTCTCCCACGTCTCTCCGCCGTTGCGGCTGCGGTAGACGCCGTCCCCCCAGCCGACGTGGCGCCCGCTCACGTTCTCCCCCGTCCCCACCCAGATCACGTCCGGGTTGGCGGGATCGATCGCAACGTCGCCGATCGAGTACACGGACTCGTCCTCGAAGATCGCGTCCCACGTCACGCCCGCGTTCGTCGTCTTCCACACGCCGCCGGAACCGACCGCGATGTACCAGGTGCTGCTTCGGTGCGGGTGCACGGCGATGTCCGCGATCCGCCCGCCCATCAGCGCGGGGCCGATCTCGCGCAGCGGCAGGCCGGCCACGACCTCCGCCACAAGCGACTGATCCACCTCCTGGGCCCGAACTTCCGGCGCCCAGGAGAGTGAGGCTCCGGGAAGCCCCATCAGGACGCCTAAACCGACCACCAACCGCGCGCGCGACGCACGCCGCCTCGACGAATCCGTCATCTCGCTGCTCTCCTTGTTGTCACGGCTACCGGGGCGACCGGGAACGCCAGGCCGCGGCCAGCGCCCGGTCGAACGTCATGAGGTCGTCGGGCCCGCGCCGGATGCAGCACGCGAGGTGGACAAGATCGCGGGCCTCGAGTTCCGGATGTCGGACTACCATATCACAGGCCATTTGCACGTCCTCACGGTGGACGGACCAGACCTCGATCACGGTGGCTTCAACAAGATCGAACGCCGGGCGCAGTCGGTACTGCTGGTCCCTGCTGACGTAGACGTGCAGGAGTTCCTGAAGAATCTCGGAAGACGTCACGAGTGGGGTATTCCGCTCCCTCGACCGCTCGAAGAAGGCTCGGGCCTCCTCTCGGCGGGGATCTTCGGGACCGACGAAGTACATGAAGACGTTGGCGTCGACGAAGATCAAAGGAGGCCCAGCTTTCTCGCGGAACTGAGCTTCCCTTCGCCGATCAGGCGCTTTGTCTCCTCCCAGTCCGGTTCCCTGGCCCCGGGCGGATGCATCGCGTCGCACTTGGCGGCGAACGCCTTGAGTTCTTCTACGGTGAACAGGCGCGGACGGGCGGCCTCCAGTTTCTCATCGGCCGCCTCGCGCAGCCATTGACCGAGCGACTTTCCCTCACGCTCCGCCTCCGCCTGGTAGCGGATCTTGGCGGTCTCCTTAACGACGAAGTGAATGCGTGACACGATCGTTTCCTTCCCCCGGCCTCACACCGGTTGTCGGATCGAAGACGAAGTACATGAAGACGTTGGCGTCGACGAAGATCAAAGGAGGCCCTGCTTTCTCGCGGAACTGAGCTTTCCTTCCTCGATCAGGCGCTTCGCCTCCTCCCAGTCCGGCTCCCGGGCGCCGGGCGGATGGCGCGCGTCGCACGCGGCGTTGAACTCACGCAGTTCCTCCAGAGTGAACTTGCGCGGACGGGTGGCGGCCAGCCTCTCGTCAGCGGCTTCACGCAGCCATTGCCCGAGAGACTTCCCCTCGCGGTCCGCCTGGGCCTGGTAGCGGAGCCTGGCGCTTTCCTTAACGACGAAGTGAATCCTCGACATTGTCCTCTCTAGGGTGTGCATGATTTTGACACATGCGCAATATGATGGTGCATGTCGGTCGAGTCAACGTCCGAGGGGTGGGGCGGTGGGGGGTGGGCGGCGGTGATTCGTCGCCTGCTCGTAGGCGTAGCCGAAGCCGAGGAGCATCGCCTCCGTGAAGGGGCGGCCCAGGAACTCGAGACCCACCGGGAGGCCGTCGTCCGTGAAGCCCGCGGGCACCGTGAGCGCCGGGAAGCCCGTCAGCGGGCTCAGCGAGCGGTTGTCGCCGAGGGCGTAGCGGTCGTTCGGGGCGGGGTTCGTCTCCACGTCGTCGGCGATCGGGGCCGGCGGGTGGTCGAAGGTGGCGTAGACGAAGGCGTCGAGGTCGTGTTCGGCCATCGTCGCGATGACGTCCGTCCGGACCTGCTCGCGGTCGAGCAGGTATTCGAGGTAGCCGGGGTCGCGGGTCGTCTTCCCGAGGAGATCGGCCATGCCGGCGGCCCGCCACGGGTTGACGCGGCCGCTCAGCAGGATGGACGCGAGCGTGCGGTACGGCGGGTCGCGGAGTTCGGCGAGATAGGCGTCGGTGACCTCCTCGGTCTCGTAGGAGTTGGCGCCGAAGATGGTGCTCACCCGCTCGATCCCGGGGATGGTAACGTCGAATACCTCGGCCCCGAGGTCGCGGAGAGCGCCGATCGCCGCCTCCATGCGGGCGCGCACCTGCTGGAATCCGTCCGACGTCGTGTCCACGGAGCGGTCCATCGGCTCGCGGATCACGCCGATCCGGGCGCCCGCCAGCGCCCCCGAGTCGAGTCCGGCCGCGTAGGAGTCGGGAACCTGACCCACGGAGTACGCCGTCACTGGGTCGTTGGGGTCGTAGCCGGCAATGACATCGAGGAGGATGGCCGCGTCCATCACGGTGCGGGTCATCGGACCCATCGTGTCGGTGGTGGGGTTGGCGGGCATCATCCCGAACCGGCTCACGAGGGGAAGCGTGGGACGGAGGCCGACGAGCGAGGCGACGGCCGCCGGGCCCCGGATGGAACCGCCCGTGTCCTCGCCGATGCCGATCAGGCCGAGATTCGCCGCCACGCCGGATCCCGTGCCGCCGGAGGAGCCGCTCGGGTTCCGCCCCGGGTCGTACGCGTTGCGGATGATCCCGAACCCGGACCCCACGTACCGCGAGGCGAACTCGCCCATGTTCGTCTTCGCGATGATGAGGGCGCCCGCCTCCTTCATCCGCGTCACGATGGTGCCGTCGCGCTCCGACATGTAACCGGCGAAGAGCGCCGACCCGTAGGTCGTCGGCATGTCGCTTGTCTCGACCTGGTCCTTGAGGAGGACGGGGATGCAGTGCAGCCGTCCGGTGAGGCCGCCGGAGGCGAAGGCGGCGTCGAGGGCTCGGGCCTCCTCGAGGGCCCGCGGGTTGACGACGGCGATCGAGTTGAGCCGCGGCCCCTGCTGGTCGTACGCGTCGATGCGCGCCAGGTAGCTCTCGACCAGACCCTCGCAGGTGAGGTCGCCCGACTCGAAGGCGGCGTGGACGTCCGCGACCGTCGTCTCCTCGACCGCGAATGACTGCGCCGCGAGCGGGACTCCGCCCGCGACGAGCGCGATGATCAGGATGAGCGACGGCAACGCCGAGCCGTCGAAGAAATCGCGCAGGCTCACTTTTGCACGGGTCTTCATGGTTCCGTCCCCTCGTTGAGAATGGCCAGATACGGCTCGTAGGCGAAGACACGGTCGCGTGCCTTGCCCGTAATCTCCCGGACGACCCCGAACCGCTCCAGTGCCTTCACCGCGGATGACACGGTCGGGAAGGACAACTCGGTTTGCCGGACGAGGCCGGGGAGGTCTCGGATCGGACGGTCCCGGAACGCCTGGTGAATACGCAATCTCGAACCCGCCGCCCGCCCGGAACGCTCGACCCGCGCGCGGTCTTCCTCGAACCGCTCCTGCATGCGCTGCGCCTTGGCGACGGCGTCGGTCGCGGTCTCCGCCACACCGTCGAGGAAGAACGTGAGCCACCGCTCCCAATCGCCGGTCCGCCGGACCTCATCGAGGAGGGCGTAGTACGTATCGCGATGTTGCTTCAGATAGAGGCTCGGGTACAGCAGCGGCTCTCGCAGTACGCCATCGTGGCAGAGCAGGAGGGTGATCAGAAGTCGGCCCACGCGCCCGTTCCCATCGAGGAAGGGATGAATCGTCTCGAACTGAACGTGGGCCAGACCGGACCTGAGGATCGGGGACAGGCCCGCAGCGGGAAAGTGCAGGAAACGTTCCAGCCGCGACATGCATTCTTCGACCGCATGCGCGGGGGGCGGGACGAAACTCGCGTTTCCGGGCCGGGTGCCGCCGATCCAGTTCTGGGAGCGCCTGAACTCCCCCGGAGCCTGTTTGTTGCCTCTTCCGCTACGGAGCAGAGTGGCGTGAATTTCGCGAATGAGACGGTTGGAGAACGGGAACCCCTCCCGCATCCGCCGCAGCCCGTGTTCCAGGGCGGCCACATAGTTGGACACCTCTGTGATCTCGTCGAACGGAGCACCTGTTTTCGGTTCGAGTTCGAAGAGAAACAGATCCGAGAGCGAGGACTGGGTGCCCTCGATCTGGGAAGAGAGGACCGCTTCCTTGCGGACGTAGCTGAACAGGAAAATGTGGGGATCGGAAAGGAGGGAGGCGAAGCTGTCCAAACTGCCGAGGGCCAGCGACGCCTTCTCCAGCGGGTCCAGCAGGGTCTTCAGGTCCAGGTCCGGCTGCGGCGGAAGGGGCGCGGGGACGAACGCCCGGACCGTCTCGCCGCCTGCCGCGCTTGTCTCGTAGCGACCGGTCACACCGCGGATCATGGGGACAGCGCCTGGTTAAGTGATTTGAATAGCGTGCGCCGCTAATAAAAAAACATGCCCCAACCTTTAATTGTGCGAGTCTGAGTGCAAGGCATGAGCGGATGGCCCACGCCCCCGAGACACGGTCGGCGGCGCCATGGACTCGGGTTCAGCCCCGGATGCGGCAGAAGCGGATGGCGGTGATGGCGAGGATGCGGGCGAGTTCGACGAGGTCGGCGGCGCGGATGCTCTCGTCGGGGCGGTGGGCCTCGCGGACGTCGCCGGGGCCGAAGAGCACGGTGGGCACGTGGCCGTGGTTGACGAGGAGCCGCATGTCCGCGCCGTAGCGCACGCCCCCGACGCGGGGTTCCGTGCCGCCGAGTGACCGCACGGCGCCGGCCAGGGTGCCGACCACGGGGTCGCTCGTGTCCGTGCGGGCGGGGGCGAACTGCGCCCCGACCCACTCGACGGTGGGCGGGTGGTCGCGCAGCCAGGGGTCACCGCCTGTGGCCTCGGCCACGGCGTCTTCCAGCGCGCGTTGCGCCCCGGCGAGGTCTTCTCCGGGCGCGACGCCGTAGCGGCCCTCAATGACGAGGCTCTCGGCCACGGTCGAGGGCCAGATCCCCGCCCGGAGCCGTCCCATGGTCAGGGCGTACGGAAGCGCTTCCCCGCGGAAGAGCGGGTCGGCCACGTCGCGGTTCCGGTCCGCCTCGAGGGCCCGGAGTCGCTGGAAGATGGGGATGAACTTCTCGACCGGGTCCACGCCCTCTTCCCGCATCGCCCCGTGCGCGGCGAGGCCGGGAACCGTGAGCCGGAAGCTGAGCGCGCCGGCCTGCGCGGGCGCGATGACGAACTCCGTCGGCTCGACGACGATCGCGCCGTCCCCCGTGTGGCCGCGCTCGATCGTGGCCAGCGTCCCCGAGCCGCCGTCCTCCTCGCCGATGACGCTCTGGATCCGGAGCGCGCCGTCCAGTTCGATCCCCGCGTCGCGCAGCGCCCGCGCAGCCGCCAGCGCGCCGCACACCTGCCCCTTCATGTCCACGACCCCGCGCCCGAACAGGCGCCCGTCGCGCTTCGTGAGTTCGAAGGGCGGGTGCGTCCAGCGCTCGACCTCGCCGGCGGGGACGACATCGACGTGCCCGTTGAGGATCAGCGTGCGGCCCTCGCCGCGTCCCATGCTGCCGACGACTCCGAGACCTTCGTGACGCTCCACGTCGGCGGTGTAGGCTGGGTGTCGGCGCAGCCGCTCGAAGTCGATCTCCCACACGTCCGTCTCGAGACCGATGGCTCGCATCTCGGCGGCGACCCGCTCCTGGGCAGGCGTCTCGCGGTTCGCGACGCTCTCGATCGCGATCAAGTCGGCCAGAAGCGCGAAGAGCCGGTCCGCGTCCACCGCCTCCGCGGCGCGGCGTTCCTCGCGCTTCAGCACGGCATTGTCTTCCGGCATCGTCTCCCTCTCGCCTGCGTGGATCGCGGAGTATGTCACCGATCCGGCCCTGCGGGCGACCCGGCCCGGGTGGTCTCGTCCCCGCGTTCCGCAACGGCTACCGTACCGGCTGGAGCGGGACCCAGCTCAAACGAACCACGGAGTATGATCGATGCGCGTCCGGACACGACATTCGTTCACGAGACTTGCCGCGACGACGTTGGCCATCGGGATTCTGGCCGCCGTCCCGCTCGCGGCGCAGTCCGTCACGCCCGAGGGGGACCCGGGCCTCGGCCGTCTTCTGGCGGAGATCGAGCGCCTGGCGCCCAGCAGCGGCGGCACGGTAGGCGTGGGCGCCGTTCACATCGAGACGGGGCGCGCCGTGTGGTTCAACGAGGACGAGCGCTTCCCCATGGCCTCGACCTACAAGGTCCCGATCGCGGTGCAGCTCCTGTCCCGGGTCGACCGCGGCGAGATCTCGCTCGCGGACATGGTCGAACTCGAACCCGCGGACATCCATCCCGGCAGCGGCACGATCTCGAACCTGTTCGACGACCCCGGAGTGGCGCTCTCCCTCCGGAACCTGCTCGAACTGATGCTCCTCATCTCCGACAACAGCGCGACGGACCTCACGCTCACCGCGGCCGGCGGACCCGACGCGGTGAACGCGCGCATGGCGGAACTTCAGGTCGACGGCCTGAGCGTGGACCGTCCGACGTCGTCGCTGATCGGCGACTATTCCGGCGTCGCGACCCCCGCGGACGGCCGCATCTCGATGGCGGAGTTCAGGGAACGGGCGGCCGACGTGACGGCAGCCGAGCGCGGGGCGGCGCGGGAGGCCTTCTCGACCGATGCGCGCGACACGTCGACGCCGCGCGCGATGGCGCACCTGCTCGCCATGACCTGGGCGGGGAAGGCGCTGGGCTCAAAGAACACGGAGGTCTTCAAGGACGTCATGCTGCGCGTCCAGACCGGCACCGGCCGCATCAAGGGCGTACTGCCGCCCGGCACCCCGGTCGGCCACAAGACGGGAACGATCGGCGGGACGACCAACGACGTCGGGTACATCTACCTTCCGGACGGGGCCGGGCACGTGATCACGGTGGTGTTCGTGAAGGACTCCGGCCGGCCGGTCCCGGCGCGCGAGGCGACGATCGCCCAGATCTCCCGCGCGATCTACGACTACTTCCTGTTCAACCCGGGCACCCCGGCGGACCAGGCCGCCGACCGTGCCAACCCCCGCTACGGCGTGTGGAAGCTGCGCTCCGACGCGCCGCCCCCGGCCCTCAATGTCATGACCTATGAACCCTGGGGGGACGGCGGGATGAAGATCACCGTCGAGTCCACCAACGCCCGCGGCGGCGAGGCGAAGTGGAGTTACGACACGATGTTCGACGGCGAATTCCGGCCCGTGACCGGGCGGGACGGGGTCGAGACGGCGGTGGAGGTCGTGGACCGCTATACGAACCGGATCACGAGCCGGCGGGACGGCCGCGTCACGCAGGTCATCATCAACGTCCTGTCCGAGGACGGAAACCGGATCGACAACGAGTACCGGAGCACGGACGCGGACGGGAGCGAGCGCGTCTCGCACGCGGTGTACGAACGCATCGGCGGGTGAGACGGTGAGCGAGGCGATGGCCAGGGACTACGACGCGATCATCATCGGCGCCGGCGTCATCGGCGTCTGCACGGGCTTCGAACTGGCCAAGCGAGGGTTCCGGACGCTCAACGTCGACAAGCTCCCCGCCGCCGGCTACGGCTCGACCTCGAACACCTGCGCCATCATCCGCCTCCACTATTCGACCCCGGACGGCGTCGCCATGGCGCGCGAGTCCTACTTCTACTGGCTCGACTGGGGGAAGTACGTCGGCGTGCCGGACCCCTCCGGGCTGGCGCGCTACGTCAACACCGGCTGCCTCGTCACGAAGACGGAGAAGAACCACTACCTGCAGCGGGTGAAGGAGAGTCTCGACGAACTCCACGTCGCGTACGAGGACCTGGACGCGGAGGGGATGAAGGAGAAGCTCTCCGTCCTCGACACGCGGCAGTTCGGGCCTCCGGTGACGGAGGAGGATCCGGGGTTCGGCCGGCCCTCCGGCGGAAACGTGGCCGGCGCCCTCTATATCCCGGAGTCCGGCTACATCAACGATCCGCAACTCTGCTGCCACAACGTCCAACTCGGGTGCGAGGCGCACGGGGGCGAGTTCCGCTTCAACACGGAGGTGACGGAGATCCTGCGGGAAGGCGGGAGGGTCGCGGGCGTCCGCCTCAAGGACGGGTCCGAGGCGCGGGCGCCCGTCGTGGTGAACGTGGGCGGTCCCCACTCCTTCGTCATCAACCGCATGGCGGGAGTCGAGGAGGGGATGAACATCAAGACGCGCGCGCTGAAGCAGGAGGTCTGCCACGTCCCCGCGCCGGAGGGCGTCGACTATAACGTCGTCGGGATGCTGATTTCGGACAGCGATATCGGGTGCTATTCGCGGCCGGAAATCGGCAATCACATTCTGATCGGTTCGGAGGATCCGCCGTGCGACGATCTGGAGTGGGTGGAGGACCCGGACGACTATGACAACACCTTCAGTTATCAGTGGAGGACGCAGGTCCTGCGCGAGGCGCAGCGGGTGAAGGGACTCCCGGTGCCGGAGGCGCGACAGGGACTCGTCGATCTCTATGATGTGTCGGACGACTGGATCCCGATCTATGACAAGTCGGACCTGCCCGGTTTCTACATGGCGGTGGGGACGTCCGGGAACCAGTTCAAGAACGCGCCGGTCGCGGGCCAGCTCATGGCGGAGCTGATAGAGGCGGTCGAGGACGGGCGCGACCACGACGCGGACCCGGTACAGTTCCATATGAAGTATACGAGGCGGGACTGTGACCTCGGATTCTTCAGTCGACTCCGGACGATGAACCCGGATTCGTCCTACTCGGTCATCGGCTGACCCCTCACCCGTCGACTCGCCTTCCGTGAACCTCGGACCGCTGGGGAGGCTGAAGTCCGCGCTCGGGGCGGGCGTCTTCCGGCCGGGCCGGCTGTGGGCGGAGCGGCCGCTCCGCCGCCGTTACGACGTGGTGATCATCGGGGGCGGCATCCACGGGCTCGCCACGGCCTACTATCTCGCGAAGAACCACGGCGTTCGGGACATCGCCGTGCTCGAGAGCGAGTACATCGGGTTCGGGGGCTCCGGGCGGAATACCGCGATCGTCAGGGCCAACCAGCGCACGCAGGAGAACGTCCCGCTCTATGACGAGGGCCTGAAGCTGTGGCCCATCCTCACGGACGAACTCGACTTCAACCTCATGTTCCACAACTGCGGCAACGTCAACCTCGCGCACAGCGAGGCGGCGGTGGCCGCGTTCCGGCTCTCCATTAACACGGCGAACTTCTGCGGCGTGCGCTCGGAACTGCTGGACCCCCAGCAGTGCAAGGAACTCGTCCCGGCGCTGGACGTGTCGGACCGGCCCGCGCACCCGATCCAGGCCGGCATGTACCACCCGCCCGGGGGCGTGGTGCGGCACGACGCGGTGGTGTGGGGACTCGCCCGGGGCGCCAGCCGGCACGGGGCCGCGATCCACCAGGGCGTCGAGGTCCAGGGGATCGACACCGAGGGCGGACGGGTGACGGGCGTGCGGACGAGCGCGGGGCCGATCGGGTGCCGGAAGCTCGGGATCATGGCGGGCGGCTACGGGCCCGCGATCGCGGCCATGCTCGACATCGAACTGCCCGTGAACCCGCTCACGATCCAGGCGATGGTCACGCAGCCGCTGAAGCCGTTCCTGCACCACGTCGTGAGTTCCGGGGCGTACCACGTCTACGCGAACCAGACGCTGAAGGGAGAGATCGCGACCGGCGCGCACATGGACCCGCAGGTGAACTACACGACGGACGTCACCGCGGGCTACTTCAAGCACCAGGCCGAGGCGCTGACGGATTTCATGCCGTGCCTGAAGGGCGTGCGGTTTCTGCGCGTGTGGGCGGGGCTCGCGGACATGACGCCGGACATGGCGCCGATCCTCGACGGCAACTTCGCCCACGAGGGGCTCTACCTGGACGTGGGCTGGGGCTACTTCGGCTTCAAGTCCGGGCCGGTGGCGGGCAAGTACATGGCCGAGTTCATGGCGCGCGAGGAGGCGCCGGAGATCCTGCGCCCGTTCGCCCTGCGCCGCTTCCTCGAGAACCGGTACATGGGGGAGACGGCCACGACGATGAAGTACGGGCAGTGGGACTGACGGCGCCGTGACGTTCCGGTTGACGTGCCCGGTGTGCGGGAAGCGCGACGTGTACGAGTTCACGTACGGGGGACCGGAGCGGGGGCCGCGGCCTACGGAGGCGGATCCGGGGGCCGGACCGGATCCCGCGGACGGAGCGGGCCCCGCGACGGGGGCCGAGGCGCACCTCCGGTGGGCGCAGTTCCGCATGAACCGCCTGGAGCCGCAGGAGGAGTGGTGGCACCACGCGGCGGGCTGCGGCGTCTGGTTTTCGACGTGGCGCGATCCGGCCACGAACCGGGAGACGCGGCCCGGCGGCGGCGACGCGGGCGGGGGAGATTCGTCGTGAGCCGGCTGCCTCCCTCTTCGACGGAGCGCCTCGACCGTTCCCGCCCGCTCGGTTTCCGCTGGTGCGGGCGTGCGCTGGAGGGGTTCGAGGGAGACACGGTCGCATCGGCGCTCTGGGGGGCGGGGGTCCGCACCTTCGGCCGGAGCTTCGAGTATCACCGGCCCCGGGGGCTGTACGACCTGGAGGGGGAAGGGTCGAGCCAGCTCGTCTCGATCGACGGCGTGCCGAACCAGTCGGCGGGGACGACGCCGCTGCGCGAGGGGATGGAGGTCGGAGCGCAAAACGTGCGCGGCGATCCCCGGTTCGACGCGTTCGGGTTTTTGGACCGGCTCGACCGGTTCATGCCGGCGGGTTTCTACTACCGGCTCTTCCACCGCCCCGCGTGGGCCGCCCGGTTCTTCCAGGAACGGATGCGGGCGCTGGCCGGCCTGGGCGTGTTGCGGCTGGACGCGGCGGAGCGGGCGGACGGGGGGGAGCGGGCGGAGCGCTACCTGCACGCGGACGTGGCGGTGGTCGGCGGCGGCCCGGCGGGGCTGTCGGCGGCGCTCGAAGCCGGACGGCGGGGCCTGCGGGTGTGCCTGTTCGAGCGCCGGCCGTGGCTGGGCGGGCATCTCGACTGGCGGGTGCGGGAAGGTCGTCCGCTGGCCGGGGAGGCGGCGGCCCTCGCCGACCGGCTCGCGCGCATGGAATCCGTGCGCGTGTTCCGACATGCCCCGGTGACGGGAATCTGGGGGGAGAACCTGCTCACGGGCTTTCAGCTCGCGGGACCAGACGCGCCGTCCGAAGCGGGCCGGGGGGAAGTCCACTGGGAGTGCCGCGCGCGGACGATCGTGGCCGCGACGGGTTCGATCGAGCGGCCGCTCGTGTTCGAGCACAACGACCGGCCCGGCGTGATGCAGGCCGACACGGCGATCCGGCTCGCGCGGACGTACGGCGTGCGGCCGGGCGGGGCCGCCGCCTTCAGCGTGGGCGACGACCTCGGGCTCGAGGCGGCGGCGGACCTGGCCTCGCTCGGCGTGGACGTGCGCGTCGTCGCCGACGCCCGGCGCGAAGGGCACGACCCTGAACTGGTGGACGCCCTGTCGGCCGCGGGGATCGACTTCCGGCCGGGCTGGGCCGCGGCCCGCGTGCGCGGGCGGGGCCGGGTGCGGGGCGTCGAAC